>CACAIY010000007.1 GCA_902532675.1 uncultured SAR86 cluster bacterium | reverse complement strand
AAGAAATGATGAAAACTTTTGTAGAAACTATCATTACAGATGAAAGTTTTGCTTCTCAATACGGTGATCTAGGGCCTGTTTATGGAAAACAATGGAGAGATTTCGAAGGAGTAGACCAGCTTGAACAGGTGATACAAGATATAAAAAATAATCCTGATTCTAGAAGGTTAATAGTTTCAGCGTGGAACCCCAAAGATATTCCGGTTATGATTAAATCAGGCCTACCTCCTTGCCATACTCTTTTTCAGTTCTATGTAAGCAATGGAAGACTTTCTTGTCAGTTATACCAAAGAAGTGCTGATGTATTCCTTGGTGTTCCTTACAACATAGCTTCGTATGCCCTATTAACTCTTATGATAGCAAAAGTGACTAGACTTGAACCTGGAGAGTTCGTGCACTCTTTTGGAGATACACACATTTATTTAAACCATTTAAAGCAAGTAGAGGAGCAATTAAGCAGAGACCCTCACCCTTTACCTCAGCTAAAGATTAAAAATAATAGAAATAGCCTATTTGAATTTGAAATAAATGATTTTGAATTGACAGAATACAGCCCTCATCCTTTTATATCAGCACCAATTGCAGTGTGATGGATATATTTCTTATAGCAGCGGTAGATAAGAATTTGGCTATTGGAAAAGATGGAAAGATACCTTGGCACATAAAAGAAGACCTGCAGTACTTTCAAAAGAATACTCTAAACACTGCAATGATTATGGGAAGATCAACTTTTGAATCAATAGGCAAGCCTCTACCTAACAGGCAAAATATAGTAATGACAAGATCTCCTGCTAATCGAGAGGGGGTCATAGAGGTTTTAGACGCTGAAAGCGCTATTAAGGAAGCAAAGAGGGCTTCTAACAAGATAAGCATTATAGGAGGAGAGAGTATTTATAAAGAGTTTCTGCCTTTAGCTAACAGACTACTCATTACAGAAATAAATATTACTGTGGAAGGAGCCGACACCTTCTTTCCGGCATGTAAAAAACAAAAATGGACTGAGAAATCTAGAATTAATTCTATAGAGAATGGAATTGAATACTCGTTTGTGGAGTATTTAAGAGGCTAGATTCCTAGTGCTCTCTTTTTAAGTATTAAGGCCTCTACTCTTTCCTCTTCACCTTCAGTATAGGTAACCCATTTTCTGGCTTGGTCTTGAACTTTCTTTTTCTTCTCTTTTTGCTTTTTCTTTTTATCGTCGTATTGTCTTTCTGCTACATCAATACATTCTCTAAAAGAAGCTATGGCGTTTTCCCATTTCTGATTCTCAAAATTAATCTGACCAAGCAACATATGAGCTGCCGCTTCATCTTTTAATTTACCTTTCTTGATACCCGCTCTTATTGCAGCTTCAGCTTCTGAGAACTCATCTAGGCCAAAATGTACCTGACCTAAGAAAATATATAATTCTCCCTCCTTTGAAACATTAGCTGCTTTCTTATAATAGGGCTTGGCTCTTTCTAGCTCTCTAGAAGAATGCCAATATTGTGCTGCTGCTTTTAAAGTTTTCTCTTCTTTTTTAACAAATCCTTGATTGATTCCGTCTTCTATAACCTTCGCTGCTTTTCTAGGATTCTCAAACATAAAAAGAAGTTGAGATAGTGCTGTAAATTCTCTTTGTTTATCTAGCAATCCATCGTCATAGGCTGCTTCAAGAGCTCCCATTTGATCTAACTGTCTGTCTTCCTGTCCATATAATGCTGAAAGCTGTGTCCAGTACTTCTTCTTAGGATAGTTTTGAGCTAATTTTTCAACTATGGGCAATACATATAAATCCATTTTTAATTCACTATAAAGCGCCATCTTAAGTAAGTAATGATTTTCCTTGGCTACACCCTTTACCGTCTCTCCAGTCTCTATCATTTCTCCAGTTTCATTGCCTTCTTCATCAAGAACAGCAACTTTGATAGGAATATCTCTAGCTTCTTGCATCTCTATGGCGATATCAATATTTTGTTGTGAGCTTACAAAGTCTTCTAGTTGATAATAAGTCATAGAAAGAAGTGCGTAAGCGTCAGAACTTGGAACTTCTTCTAAATCAAACCATTGCAATAGATAGTCTATTGATTTTCTGTAATTTTCATCAATATAAGCAAGTTGGGATAATGAATACAATGCCCCCAATCTCTCTTGGTCGTTAGACTCAGGTTCTGCAATTAAATCCTTATAAGCTGTTTCTGCCCTTCCATAATCTTCCATGGAGAAGTAAATATAACCCTGATAATAGAACATCTTAGCCCTGTCGGTCCCTGTAAATTTGGATTCAGGGTTTGCTATAGGCGTTAAAGCAAGTAATGCCTCATTCCACTGCTCAGCTTCAAGCATGGGCTGCAGGGTCTGAAGTATTCTTTGTGCTTTTTTACTTGGAAGTTTAGTTCTTCTTCTTTTTTTCTTCTCTTTCTTTTCATCAGCTGCCTCGATAGAGCTTCCTTTATAATCTAAAGGTGAAACACCAACGGCAACAGGCAACAAACTTATAACTGCTGAAATTAAAAGAACTTTTATTGGAAAACTTATACTATTCATAATTCTTAAGCACATCCTTCAGGAACATAATCCATTGGTTTATTTGCATCTTCTATTTTAAATATTACAACGGTTCTAACATTAGGAACCTCTATTGCCTCTCCGTCTCTAATTTGAGGTTTATATTTATACTTTAAAGCAGACCTCATGGCAGCTCTATCAAAAATTCCGGGAGGCACTGCCCATTCAACCATAGGATCTTTTGTCGACCCAACTTTAGTAACTGTAAACTTAAGCATCACACAGCCTTCTATTCCTCTCTCTAAGGCTCTTCTAGGGTATACCGGAGGAACTTGGAAGATGGGAACATACGAACCATCTGCAAAAACACCTGCTTTTTTACCTTTAAAGCCAAGATTTGGCCTAGCAGCCGAGCTATCTACTTCAGCAGGAGGTGTCATATCAAATTCAGGAGGCATTGTCTCTGGAGGAGGCTCATCTTCTTGTGGTCTTTCCATATCCATTAGAAGTTCCAATTCTCTTTCAGGCATGGTTACATCAGCAATCTTAATTGAAGTATTGTCTAACTCAACATCACCAACATCAATCAACCACTGCATTAAATAAAAAATACTAACAGTTAAAAATAGAGAGGCCGTTAGGGTTGAACCTAACATCTTTAAATTCTGTTCTGCAAGAAATCCCATAAAAATCTAAAATTTAGGCTCAGAAGCTAGAGAAATAGCATACACTCCTGCTTCTCTTGATTGATCCATGACCTGAATAATTGCATCAGCTTGAGCCTTTTCATCAGCTTGAATAACTACAGATCCTTGAGGGTTATCTGCTAAAAGCTTAGTTATATTTGCCTTAACCTGTCTGACATCAACTCTACGGCCATCGATCCAAATATCATTAGTTGCTCCTATAGCTATAAGGATAGCTGCATTCTCTTGAATATTTGAGGTCTCTGCATCAGGTCTGTTAACTTCAAGCCCAGGCTCTTTAATGAAGTTGGCAGTTACAATAAAGAAAATCAAAAGAATAAAAACAACATCCAGCATAGGCGTCAGGTTAATGTCTTCTTCTTCCGCTACAGCATTACTAATTGGTGATCTTCTCATAATTTATCCTCTTTTATTCTGCTACTAAGTAGTCCACTAATAAATCTTTTTCCTTTTGAGCTCTATTAACTAGGTATTGATTGGCAAAGGTTCCTGTCAAAGCAACTGCTAACCCTGCCATCGCAGGAATAGTAGACCTTGAAACACCTCCAGCCATAGCTTTAGCATCCCCTCCACCAGTAACAGCAAGTAGGTGAAAAACTTCTATCATCCCTGTGATTGTTCCAAATAAACCAAATAGTGGAGCTATACCTACACACATCTTAATTAAATCAAGGTTTCGATCTATACGATTTGTGTTCTCGGAAATTAACATGTCTCTTATCGCTACAGAATTCCAAGAAAGTTTATCTGACCTTCCTTCCCACTGAGAAACTGCTTCATTTATATGGCTGCCATGAGTAAAAAAGTAATACCAAATCCTTTCAAAAATAAGGAACCACATTACAAATGCTAACAAACCTATTAAATATAGCGTGTCTCCACCTCTTTGCATGAATGCAAATAAAGCATCTGAAGCATCATAGAAAAAAAACATAATTTAAATATCTTTTTCTTATTAAGCCTTACCTTCAGAACGTTTAGCAGCCATTCCAGTGCTAGACTCTTCTATTGTTCCTAAAATACCCTTAGCAAAATTATTTACTGTTGCATACATAAACGTCGTTGGTATGGCTACCATTAAGCCTAACCATGTCGTTACAAGGGCAACTGAAATACCACTAGCCATTGTTTTAGGATCTCCTGTTCCAAATAAAGTAATCATAGTAAAGGTCTCAATCATTCCAATAATAGTTCCAAACAGACCCATTAAAGGAGCAACAACTGAAACTATCTTAAGAACCCAATTAAGACCTTCAATCGTTGGTCTCTCTTTTAGAATTTGTTCTGCCATTTTAAGCTCTAAAGTCTCAGTATCAGCTTTTTTATCTTCTTCAGCTATTTTCAAGATTCTTCCTAAAGCGTTATCATCAGATAAGGTCTCTGATGCTGCTTGGGCTTGAACCGCTGTCCTAATACCCCATAGTTCTCTAAATCTCCAAACGAATAATGCTGTAGCAAGAAGACCTATGGTCATAATGATAAAGCCAACAGGACCACCTAAAGTCATTCTTTCAGCAGTGCTTGGCATAGAAATTAAACTTTGCAACAACGATCCGCCTTGAGGTCCCGTAGGATCAACAGCGAATTGAACTGGGAAAGAATCTTCAGACAAAATATCTGAGGTAGTAGATGTATATCTTCCAGCTGGTTGTGAAGGTAATTCAGAGTACATTCCTCTGGAAGGAGAATAACTCAGGTATTGCCCATCAGAAACCACATTAAAGTTACCAACTCTAACAACTTCTCTACTTTCAACATTTCCATCAGTGCTTATAACATCAGCAGTGAACTTAACCACTTCTCCAGAGGCGTTGATCTCTCTTTGCAATTCATACCAAAGAGTTTCAAGTTCTTCTATAGAAGCTAGTTTTATGCCTTCGTTCATCTTTGAACCGAGCTTGGTCATAAAGTCTTCTCTGTCCTTGCCGAATTGTGCAGCCGTTAAGGATTGCTCCATTATGTTTCTTGCTTCAGTAGTATTACCAGCTAAGTGACCAAAGATTTCGTTTAGAGAACCTAGTCTTTCCCTCAATTGTTCTTCAGCAACAACTAATAGAGCTTCATTTGCCTCAAATTTTTGCTCTAATCGAGCAGCTTCTTTCTCTAATCTTGCTCTTTCAGCTTTCGCGTCAGAAAGTAATTTAGCTTGCTTGTTTTTTTCGTTCCTGAAACGAGCTTCCCTGTCTCTTTGTTCTTGAGTATCTGCAAATTGACCTCTTTTAACTACTTCAAGTAATTCTTGAGGGTTTGAAGGAACAGCAGCTTTTGATTCTTCTTCAGCAGGAGCTTCGTCTTCTGCAGTTAAATAAGCCGGTACAGAACCCAAAGCTAATAAAAGTATAAATAATTTGATATTTTTCATTTTAGTTAACCTCCGTGGCAGGTTGTAGCGGTAATTCCATTAAATCAACTGTGGCCAACTTATTTGCTATCCTTAAACCTTTTCTGGTTGGATTTCTATAACTGTTACTGAGCTCTTCCCATGATCTTGAAGAATTATTCCAAGCGTGCGTTTCATCTTCATCGGCAGTCTGGAAAATCATTGCCAGCCTTCCAACTCTTAATATATTTCCTTCTCTTAGTTCACCATCTATAACGATACTGTCTTTATAAGCATCTATTTTCCTTCCGTATTCTGCCTCCACATTAAAAGCCTCTAAGACTTGTCTTAAACCTTCAGCAGGTGACACTGTAGGATTATCTAGGGCAGCTTTCGCAAACGCTATTCTTTCTTTCCTTTCTGCTAAATGAAAAGGCATATCTAATTCAATAGACGTCTCTACACCAGCAAGCATTCTTCTCGTGAAAGGCGGTATTTGCCTTTGCATAATCTGAGCTTCTTTCAGGGTTCTATCTATTTCTTTAAGGCGATCTTCTTGACGCTGGATTTGAAATCTCATTTGAGCGTTATAAACCCTTAGGCCTTCGATTTGCTTACTTACAGTCTTGTATTCACTAATAATTACCGAAGTTTGCTCATCCATTTGATCAATTTTAGCTTGTGAAGCCTTTTCAGCTTTCTGTCTATCGCCTGCCACATCTAACAGTGGCTTGATTTGATCGGTGTACATATAAGCAGGATTGATTAATGCTGCTGTTAGGAAAACAATTTTAATAAGACGCTTCATCGCGTATCTCCTAGTTTACTTAAAAAAATTCTTTTAATTACTCAACGCAAACTAGCAAAAAAGTAATAAATTTCAACTCTTTTTTACTCTCCCCGTTTACGAAATAGTAAACTATAGAGACAATTATGGACCAATGCAACGCCAATTCAGCCCAATAAGTATTTAAAAAAGAAATGACACTTTTTTATTTTTTTTTGATCTTACTTTTTTTTAATTTTTTGTTTAATTTTCTTTTACTTTTCTTGAGTGTGAATAAGAAAAGTCCAAGGTTTTTTATAAGATACTTTTTTCTTTCAATATTACTTGTAGCCTGGTTGGCTCTAATGGTTCAGCAGATTAATGAAATAGCGTATATTTCTACACGACAAATCCTTGGGAATTTAGTCTTGAGCATTTGGGTTTGCATAAGTTTTTATCTTAATAAAAATTTAAAACTTGCTTTACTTACTAATTTTTTAAACAAAATTAAAAATGCCATACTAAACAAGGAGCCTAAGAGTATTATATTAATGGTTTTCTATATCTCCTTACTCCAAATAATTTGTTTTAGCCCAGTAGTTTCTCTTAACTTCCTATCAGGACCTTCATCTTTTTATTGGATAGACTTTATTTCCTTAACTATATGTGTATTTGGTATAGCCAGTTATCTTAAAGTTTTCCTTCAAAAAGAAGTTGGCCAAGCGCCTATCGAAAAAGGGTTTCTGGGTCAGGCTATGCATCCGGAATACCTTGGAAACCTTATATTTATATTGGGATTATATTTATTAAGCACTGGTGCTACGGGTGGCGCTTGGAGTCTTATAGGACCATTAACTATATTATTGCTAATGTATAGAGTTATCATGCCTGAAAACGAAAGAAGGGCCATAAGCAAATCAGGCACTCATAATTAATAGAAGCAAGCTTACAAAAAAAATTTAATGCACATTTTTATCCCAAACCTAATTTTGACAAGATTAATGAGCTGGTTAGCGAGCTCAAGAAATAAAATCATCAAAAACCTTCTTATAAAGCTATTTATTAAGCTTTATAAACCCAATCTAGAAGAATCACTTATATCTGATATTAGTGACTTTCCAACTTACAATTCATTTTTCACAAGAAAATTAAAAAAAGAGGTTAGACCAATAGAAGATTCTGAGCTTACGATTGTGTCTCCGGTGGATGGAACCATCATGGATCATGGGATGGTGGAAGGTAATATGCTAATTCAAGCAAAAAAGCATGAATATCCTATAAAAGAGTTATTGGGGGAAAAGTACCAAAACGACAATGAATCTAAGCAATACTTCATTACTATTTATTTAGCGCCTACAGATTATCATCGAATACATTGCCCTTATGATGGCTTGATCTCATCTACTTGTCATTTAGGAGAATCTCTATTTAGCGTTAATGAAAAAGCCCAAGTAAATATTCCAAATCTCTACATTAAAAATGAAAGGTCTGTTATGAAGTTTGAAAGCAGCTCACTTTCTTATTACTTGGTCTCCGTAGGTGCATCAATTGTTGGGAGCATTGTTCCTTTTTGGTCTGATTCTGGTCCTAAAACAAGAAAAGACTGCATCAATGAATGGAATAAAGGTCCGCAAGAAAATAAGAACCAGGCCCTTAAAGGACAAGAGCTTGCTTATTTTAAAATGGGTTCAACAGTAATTTTAATTATCGAAGATTCTGCTCAGTTAGATTTACATTCCTTGACGACTAATAAGACTGTAAAATTTGGATCAAAATTAATTAACCTTAAAAATCTATAGGAGAAAACTTGGTATCTTATTCCACTAGCGACTTTAGAGTAGGTCTAAAGATTCTCATTGATAATGATCCTTGTGTAATTATTGAAGAGGAGTTTAATAAGCCTGGTAAGGGTCAAGCGTTTAGCAAAATTAAATTCAGAAATTATTTAACAGGTAGGGTAGGAGAGAAAACCTGCAAAGTCGGTGAATCAGTTGAAGCTGCCGATGTAGAAGAGCTTGATATGCAGTTTTTATATAGTGATGGCCAGTCTTGGTATTTTATGCATCCTGAAAACTATGAACAAATAGACATTTCTTCTGAAGTGTTAGGGGAACTTGATCAATGGATTACTGAAGAAGATGTATGTAAGGTTTTACTTTGGGATGAAAAGCCTATATCGGTTGTTGCTCCGAATTTTGTTGATTTAGTTGTTACAGAAACAGACCCTGGAGTTAAAGGCGATACAGCAACAGGCGGAAGCAAGCCTGCGACCTTATCTACCGGTGCAATAGTTAAAGTTCCTTTATTTATATCTGAAGGAGAAACAATCACTGTAGACACTAGAAATGGTGAATATCAAGGCAGAAAATAAAGACCGGCGATGCAACAAAACATAATAAACCAGCTTAAATTAATCGTTGACGAGATTATAAAGGAGTCTGACTTTAGTGATATAAACTACAAAATAAGACTTCAGGAAAATAAAGACAAAGAACATGGTGATTATGCAAGCAATATAGCCATGATTCTTGCTAAGAATCTAGCTACAAACCCAAAGAATTTAGCTGAACAAATATCTAAAGACTTTCCATTAGATGATGACATCTTAAAAGTAGAGGTTGCTGGACCTGGATTTATAAATTTCTTCGTTTCCGAAGCTACTCATGCTGAAGTTCTAAAAAAGATAGATTCTGAAAAAGTTAAATACGGTCATAGCAAACAAAAAGCAGGGAAAGTTTTAATAGAATATGTTTCTAGTAATCCGACAGGCCCTTTGCATGTGGGTCATGGAAGAGGTGCAATATTTGGATCAGTCTTAGCAAGTCTTTTAACAGCTGCCGGACATGAAGTAGATGAAGAATACTATGTGAATGATTACGGAAGGCAGATGAATATTCTAACTGTAAGTGTTTGGCTAAGATATCTACAAACCTCTAATAAAAATATATCCATGAGTGCTTTGGGATATCAAGGAGACTACATTAAATTAATCGCCGAAGAGCTCTTTAAAAAAAATAAAGAAAAATATCAGCTTTCAGATAATGACCAAGATAATATCCTGCCAATACTTAAAGAACAGCAAGATGAAAAGGATATCGATACTTTAATTTCTTTCATGCAATCAATATTAGGAGAAGGGTTTTTTGAAATTAGATCTTTTGCTTTAGATAACATGTTAGACATTATTAAATCAGACCTAATCAATTTTGGGGTTGAGCATAATTTATGGTTCTTTGAATCGTCCCTCTACGTCGAAGAAAAAGGGGAATCTAGTAAAGCTAATAAAGCTATATCTGACCTAAGTTCAAATGACTTTGTTTACGAGAAAGATGGAGCAATTTGGTTTAAATCATCTGAATTAAGAGATGATAAAGATCGCGTTCTGCAAAGAAGCAATGGTGATCATACTTATTTTTCATCCGATGTTGCCTATCACCTAGATAAATATAATAGATCTTATGACAGGATAATTAACATCTGGGGTTCTGATCACCACGGATACTTGCCAAGGGTTAAGGCTGCAATGGAAGCTTCTGGCAAGGACCTAAACAAACTAGAGGTTGTGTTTATACAGTTTGCAAACCTCGTTAGAAACGGGGAAAAGGTTTCTATGTCTACAAGAAGTGGTGATTTCATAACACTAAGCGAGCTCATAAATGAAGTTACACCAGAAGCAGCACGTTTCTTTTATATAAACAGGAAGGCTGATCAACATTTGGAGTTCGACCTAGGCCTTGCAAGAGAACAGTCTAAAGATAACCCTCTTTATTACATTCAATATGCACACGCAAGAATATGCAGCGTATTTAATAAAGTGAAATATGACCTTGAAGAAGATCACAAAAGCGTTAATCTTTCGCTGCTAACTAGTGAGAAGGAAATAGAAGTTCAAAAACACTTAACGTCCTTCCCTTCCCTTATAGAAAAAGCTGCAAAATCAAACGATCCACATTTGATTTGCTATTACCTTAAGGACTTAGCAAGCTTATTTCATAGCTATTACAACAGTGAAAAGTTCATAATTGAGGATGATAACCTCATGAACGCAAGGATGTTTCTTCTTAAGGGTATTAAACAAGTAATATTTAATGGACTTGAAATTCTAGGAGTCAGCTCACCAGAAGCAATGTAAAAGTGCTAAGTGATAATATTAATCTTATAAAAAACGATATCAATCAAGCCTGTAAAAATGCTTGCCGCAATCCAGAGGAAATTATCCTTATGGGTGCAAGCAAGTCCCAAACGGTTGAGCAAATAGAACAAGCATATGACAATGGTATATTTCATTTTGGTGAGAATTATCTCCAGGAAGCCGAAACCAAGATAAGCAAGATAGATAAAAATATTGTATGGCACTTTATCGGATCTATACAGACTAGAAAAACAAAAAAAATAGCCCGTCTGTTTGATTGGGTTCACACAGTTGATAGTCTAAAAATTGCAGAAAAGCTTAATGAGGCCAGGCCTTCTTCTAGAGGGCCACTTAACATATGTTTACAAGTTAATATTGACAATGAAGAAACTAAATCAGGAATTCTTAAAGAAGAAATAGACGACTTTTTAACAAACCTAACTACTCTAAAAAATATAAAAACTAGAGGTTTAATGATTATCCCCAAACCAAGAGATGCTGTTGAAGAGCAGTCAGAAATTTTTTCTGATCTAAGGCTTAAATTAGATTCTCTTAAATCTAGGTTTCCTGAACTTGATACACTCTCTATGGGTATGTCTTCGGATTATTTAGTAGCTATTCATGAAGGCGCTACAATACTAAGAATAGGAACAGGCATATTTGGAGCAAGGAAATGAAAGTTATGGATAAAAAGGTGGGATTTATTGGAGCAGGCAATATGGCCTCTGCTTTAATTTCTGGAATGATAAACGCAGGTTTCAAACCTAAGAACATCATTGCTAGCTCTCCCGGAAAAGATCATTTAGATCTTTTATCAAAAAAATTCGGTGTTCAGACTTCAAATATCAATGAATTAGTCTTTAAAGAAAGTGAAGTCATAATTTTTGCGGTCAAACCTAATATTCTTAAAACTGTTTTGGAAGAATATAAAAACTTCTCCTCTGAAGAAATGTTGTTAATTTCCGTGGCAGCTGGATTTAAGATTTTAGACATTGAAGCAGTTTTAGCTTCTGAACAAAGGATCATAAGGGCTATGCCAAACACACCAGCGAGTATAGGAAGTGGCGTAACAGCTATCAGTCTTAACAAGAATGCTAGTAGTTATGACAAGCAAAATGCAGAAGATCTCTTTAGTTGTGTTGGCGAAGTTGTACACATTCAAGAAAGAGAAATGGACCTTTACACTGCCTTGATAGGTTCTGGGCCTGCTTACGTGTTCTACTTAATTGAATCGTTATTAGGTTCTTCCAGTAAAATGGAAATGGATGAAAAAACAAAGAAAAACATGATTTCGTCAATGATAGCTGGATCTGCAAAATTTGCCTTAATGAGCGAGAATTCACCTGAAAAGCTAAGAGAGAATGTTACTTCGCCTGGTGGAGTGACCCAAAGAGCAATTGAAGAATTAGAAAAAAATGGCGTAAAAGAAACCATAATTAAAGCCATAGAAGCGGCCAAAAATAAATCTAAAGAATTGGGAGATAATTAAGATGTCGGAAGCAACCTTTTTCTTATTTAAGGCTTTAATGGATATTTTTACCATAGGGGTTGTGTTTAATTTCTTATTTAGATTATTAAAAGTTGACTATTACAACCCTCTTGTTCAGGGAATCATTAAAGCTGTTGATTTTCCAAGTCAGTTATTAAGATCCATAATCAAACCTATTTATAGCCTAGACCTATCTTGTTTCTTAGTTGCACTATTTGTTCAAGCAGGAGCCTTTTATCTTGCCGTCATGGCAGGGTCTGTAGATTACGAACCGATAAAAATACTCATTTGGTCGTCTTATTCTGTAATTTTATTAATGCTGAAGATGGTCTGGTGGATAATGTTAGGTGGCATAATATTAAGCTGGGTTGCAGGAGATAACTTCCATCCAGCAATTGTTTTAATAAGACAGATGTCAGATAAGCTTTTTAAACCTTTTAGGATTTTCCTTCCTCCGATGGGTGGTTTAGACTTCTCGCCAATTTTTGCTTTTATTTTATTAAACTTCTTTCAGGCAATATTTATTCAGTTTGCCGTCGAATCTGGCCTTCCAGTCTGGTTATCAGTTGGCTTCTAATTAAACTTTGAATATAATCGTTACTTCGCCGATTTGAGACAGCTTGCGGGCGTTTGATTTAAATACAGCTAATGCATTGAATTAAACCTGTTTAGCTTGAGCGAACAGGTTTTTTTATGAGTGAAGGTGTAGGAAAAGTTAAAGAGCAAATATTTAAGTTGCCTACAGAGCTATTGCTTGAATGTGGTCAAACCCTTAAAAATATAGAGTTAACTTATGAGACGTATGGAGAGTTAAATTCTGATGCCTCTAACGCCATCTTAATTTGCCATGCCTTAAGTGGGAACCATCATGCTGCAGGGTATTATAAAGACAAGAATGAAAGACTTGGGTGGTGGGATGCCTTAATAGGCCCAAACAAAGCAATAGATACAAATAAATACTTTGTGGTTTGCCCAAACAATATTGGCGGATGTCATGGCTCCACTGGCCCCTCTTCTATTAATCCAGTTACACAAAGATACTATGGACCAGAGTTTCCGGTGATTACAGTTAAGGACTGGGTTAACAGTCAGGCGAAGCTGGCAGATTATTTAAATATAAAATGTTGGCATGCTGCTATCGGGGGAAGCCTTGGGGGGATGCAAGCTCTTGAATGGAGTCGTTTATTCCCTGACAGAATTTCCAAAGCGGCAGTAATTGCTGCGGCTCCGAAACTTAGCGCACAAAACATAGCTTTTAATGAAGTTGCTAGACAAGCAATTATCACAGATCCAGATTTCCAAGAAGGTAACTACCTAGATTCAGAAAAATCCCCAAAAAGAGGTCTGAGATTAGCAAGGATGGTGGGCCATATAACTTACCTGTCTGATGAAGCTATGCGAGATAAATTTGGAAGAGAACTTAAGGAGGGAAAATTAAATTTTGGTTTTGATGTTGAGTTTGAAGTTGAAAGTTATCTCAGACATCAAGGCGATGTTTTTTCAGAATCTTTTGATGCAAACACTTACCTCCTGATGACAAAACTTTTAGACTATTATGATCCAGCAGAAAAATACGAGGGCAACCTTGTAAGGGCCTTTGAAACCATAAACTCTAAAATTATGGTTATTTCTTTTTCTAGTGATTGGAGATTTTCACCTGAAAGATCTAAAGAAATAGTAAATGCTTTGTTGGCTGCGAAAAAAGACACCACTTATCTAGAGATAGAATCATCGCATGGGCATGACTCATTTCTCTTTGCTGAAAATAGATACGTAAATGCGTTAACTGCATTTTTAGGAAATTAAATGAAGACTATTGAGATTATCAATAACTGGGTCGCTCAGAACTCTTCTGTCTTGGATTTAGGCTGTGGAAAAGGAGAAATATTGTTAGACCTTATCTATTCAAAAAATATCAATGCAGTGGGGGTTGAAATAGATAGTTCCAACATTAATAAATGCATAACCAGTGGAATAAATGTAATAGAACAAAATATTGATAAGGGCTTAAATAATTTTATAGATAACAGCTTTGATGTGGTCATAATGAGTCAAACAATACAAGTCTTAAAAGACCCCAAAAAAGCTTTACAAGAAATTACCAGGATAGGAAATGAGTGCATAGTAACTATTCCTAACTTTGGTCATTGGAGAACACGACTTAGCCTTTTGTTAACCGGCAAGATGCCTGTAACTGATCCATTGCCTGAAAGTTGGTTTGATACTCCAAACATCCATCTTTGTAGCTTGGAAGATTTCGAATTGCTTTGTTCAGATACGTCAATTCAAATAATTAAAAAAATATCCTTTAATTCATCAGGAAACTCAAACATCTTTACAAGAGCTTGGCCCAACCTATTTGGAGCTTCGGCGATATATAAAATCACAAAGTGAAAATTATCTTGGCCACCAAAAATCAAGGTAAACTTAAAGAGTTCCAACAACTCTCTAAAGGGATGGGATATGAATTCATAGCAATTCCTGAAGAATTACAAGAAATGCCTGAAGAAACAGGAAAAACGTTTAAAGAAAATGCCTTGATCAAAGCAAGCTATGTTTCTGAATATTTCCAAATGCCTGCTCTTGCAGATGATTCGGGCCTAGAGGTAGATGCTCTAAACGGAGATCCGGGCGTTTATTCTGCCAGATACTCGTCTTCTGGCTCTGATCTAGATAATTGCAAAAAATTATTAAGCAACATGCAAGGTATTGCAAAAGCAAGTAGGACGGCGAGATTTAAGTGCTGTTTGTTGGGGTTTTATCAAGGAGAAACTATTTTTTCAGAGGGCACTTTAGAAGGCGAGATTGCTGAAGAATTTAAAGGAGAAAACGGTTTTGGTTATGACCCTATATTTCTTGTACCAGAGTATAAATTGCACTTAGCGGAAATGGAGAAGGAAGAAAAAAATAAAATAAGCCATAGGTTTAAGGCTTTTGAAGTTATAACAGGTATTTTACCTTCTTTGATTAATTAACTTTCTTTACTATCTTCGTATTTAAAGATCTATTTGCTTGTATTGCTTTCTTTTCAAAAGATGTTGGAGGAATATCTCTTAAATGCTCTTCAAGATCTAATAAATTCAAATCTTCCCAATTCGGGCCTTCAAATAGAAGATTAACTTTATCGAAATAATCCTTCCAATCGGTTTTAAAATAAAAAATTCCACTTGGCTTTAACTTTTTATGAAGAAGGTCTATAAATTCTTTCTTTATTAACCTTCTTTTGTGATGTCTTCTTTTGGGCCATGGATCCGGGTAAAACATAATAATGACGTCAAAGCTGTTATCCGGTATCTTGTTTTGAAGTAAGTCTTCTGCATCTTCATTGACAATTTTGATATTCTCTAAATCGAACTCATCTGCCTTGCTCAAAACAGTACCTATACCGGATAGATAGACCTCTGCTCCTAACAAACTCATATCTAACTTACTTTGAGCTATGCTGACTAATGTTTCTCCAGCACCAAAACCTATATCCAGTAGAGAAGAGTTACCTTGGATAAATTCTTGTATTTCAGAAAATTCACTTATGACATATTTATTCCAAAATGAAGTAAGCGCCTTCTTTTGGTTGGCAGTGATTCTTCCCTGCCTAGTTACAAAACTTTTCGGCTTGATGTTAAAGGCCACCTAAAGGCCTGAGGCAATAGACTGCTTAACTTTTTTCATGGCATTTTTTTCAATTTGCCTAACTCTTTCAGCTGAGATTTCATACTTCTCTGCCAAATCATGAAGTGTCATTTTTTCATCGGCTAACCATCTGTCCTGAAGTATGTCTCTGCTTCTATCATCCAGTTGATTAATTGCCTCATAGAGTTGAGATGTGTTTTCTTCGCTGTTAGATTGGTTTTCAAATATATCTGCAGGATTTGCTTCTTCATCTTCTAGATATTGAGAAGGAGCAAAAGAAGCTTCATCGTCATCAGATTCAGACAAAGGATCAAAAGACATATCTGACCCGCTAAGTCTTTTTTCCATTTCCCTTACCTCGGAAGGTTTGACACCTAAATCTTTAGCGACTTGTTCTATTTCCTCTTCGGTGAACCATTCCAATCCTTTTTTCTTGCTTCGAAGATTAAAAAACAATTTTCGCTGTGCTTTTGTGGTAGCTATTTTTACTATTTTCCAATTCTTTAGAACATATTCATGGATTTCAGCTTTTACCCAATGGACGGCAAAAGAAACCAGTCGCACTCCCATTTCAGGATTAAATTTTCTAATAGCCTTCATAAGGCCTATGTTTCCTTCTTGTATCAGGTCAGCCTCAGATAGACCGTAACCAGAATAATTTTTAGCAATATAGATAACAAATCTTAAATGAGCTAGAACTAGTTTTCTAGCAGCATCTAAGTCATTTCTATAGTACAAATCTTCAGCCAGCTGCTTTTCTTCTTCACGCGTTAATACCCCAATGCTGTGAACTGAATTTATATAGGCCTGCAGGTCTCCCCCGGGCGACAATGCATCCATTCCTTGGAGGCTAGTACCAGGTATTTTGTCCTTTTTTATTTCTTTTTTGGCCATAATTTATGTGAATTCTACAGTTTTAATGAATATTGATGCAAATTTAACCAATTTTTTAAAAAAACCAATGACTTATAAATGATGTAAAGATTTAAAACTTTCCCTTTAATATCAGCGAAAAACTATAATATCTCCAATGAAAGCAATAAAGGTTATTGATGGTAAAGCTGCTCTTCAAGAAGCAGAAATACCAACAATTGGACCTAATGACATTCTTATCAGAATTAAAGCTACTGCTGCCAATCGTGCTGATTTAATGCAGAAGAAAGGTCTTTATCCGCCACCTCCTGGAGCTAGTGAGATACTAGGACTAGAGTGCAGTGGAATTGTTGATGCAGTTGGCAATAAAGTAACATCCAGAAAGGTTGGTGACGAGGTTTGTGCTCTTCTTGCAGGAGGGGGTTACGCCGAATACGTTGCTTGTCCAGAATTCCAGGCCATACCTAAACCTACTAATCTTAACTGGGATGAAGCTGCCTCCCTTCCTGAGGTTTATGCTACATGCTGGTTAAATCTATTTATGGAGGGCAATTTAAATACCGGCAACAAAGTTTTGTTCCATGCAGGAGCAAGTGGAATCGGTACAGCAGGCATTCAACTCTGCAATGCATTCAATTGTGAAAGTTTTATAACTGCGGGTGATAAGGAAAAAATCAAGTTTTGTATCGACTTAGGTGCCTCCGCAGGTGCAGTTAGAGGCGACAAAATGTTTAATGAAGTTCAAGGTTGGGCCCCTGACGGATTCGACATAATATTAGACCCGGTAGGTGCAAATTATTTTGAAGACAACTTAAAGGCGTTAGGCCTTGAAGGAAGATTAATTATCATAGGGTTAATGGGTGGAATGGAAGCAAATATAGACTTAGGTCATCTAATGATGAAGAGACAGAAGATTATAGGCTCCACAATTAGAGCCAGGAGTGAGGAACTCAAAAAAATAGTTATGAATGAACTGCATAAGAAAGTTTGGCCTTTTATAGAATCAAACCAAATCAAACCAGTAATTCATGAAGTTTTAAATATATCAGAAACTGAGAAAGCACATCAGATTATGGAAGAAAACCAAAATATTGGGAAACTTGTCTTCTCTTTAGGAAATTAATTCTCTTTAAAAAGCTCCAGCCACTTAAATTCTTTATCGCCTGCGCAATAAAAATGAGGGTTTTTTAATTCAGGATCAAACTTATAGCTCAACGGCTTACCTGACAAATCGTTTACAACTCCTCCAGCAGATTCAACCACGGCGTGTCCGGCTGCAATATCCCATTGATAAGTAGGCCCTAATCTGGAATAAATATCGGCCTTTCCTTCAGCTACCTTGCATAGTTTTAATGAACTACCAGTAGGAATTTCATTCACAACTCCAAAACGCTTTTTACACTGATCAATAAACCATTCGTCATCTTTACTTTTATGGCTCTTACTGAGCGTTACAAGGCATTCATTTTCCTTTTGTTTTTTCGGTAAGATATTTGTTCTTTCTGTTCCTTTAATTTTAAACGCCCCCATGCTGATTGCTCCGTAAAAATTTTGTTCCACTGCCGGCGCAAAAACTATTCCTAAAATAGGAGCACCATGCTCTATTAAAGCAATATTTACAGTAAATTCTCCGTTTCTATTAATAAACTCCTTAGTCCCATCAAGTGGATCTATCAACCAAAATAAACTCTCATCTTGCTTAACATAGTCATTTCCCTCTTCAGACAGAATCGGAATATTCTTATTTAACTTAACAAGGCCTGTATTTAGAATTTGATGAGAAGCAATATCTGCTTCAGTTACAGGGGAGCCATCTTGTTTGCTCTCAAACTTAAGGCCTTCTGAATGATAAATTTCTAAAACTTTCTGAGAAGCTCTATCAGCTACCTCCAAAGCTCCATCTATTAATTCTATCAATTGCGATTCTTTCATTTGTCAAAGAAGTCTTTTCTTCTACAATAGCTCACTAATATCTCATATGAAAGATTAATATGGAAAATAACGAAAAATTAAAACAAAACGCTCAAGAGTTAAAAAAAGGACTTGAATTATTGAGTAGAGAGAGGAAAGTTGTTTTGCCTCACAATAAGGCGTTTGATTTAGTTGATGAATTACAAGAAAAAGTGGACGAGATAATAAATATCACAGGTTCTGCTTAAATAAGGAGTTTATTATGGATTATAGCTGTTTTGATGTAGAAATTAAGGACAAGATTGCACACGTTAAGATGAATAGACCGGATGATTTCAATTCTATGAACAAGGCTTTCTGGTCTGAATTGCCACACTTAGTAGAAGACCTTTCTGACAATGCTTCAGCAAGAGTAATAGTGCTTTCAGGAGAAGGAAAACATTTCTGTGCCGGTATGGATCTAGCCAATTTTGCACCCTCTGACTCTCCTCCAAATGCTCATAATGGGATGAGGAGCGAATCTGCGTATAGGGTGACTTTAGATCTACAGCACACAATAACTTGTCTTGAAAAAGCAAGGATGCCTGTAATCTCGGCAATACAAGGTGCATGCATAGGTGGAGGCGTTGATCTAGCCACAGCAACTGACCTTCGTTACTGCACTAAAGATGCTTTCTTTTGCATCCAAGAAATAAATATTGGAATGGCAGCAGATGTAGGGACTTTACAAAGAATACCTAGGCTTGTTCCTGAAGGCATAGTTAGAGAATTAGCCTATACAGGAAGAAGGTTTATGCCTGAAGAAGCCTTACAACATGGTTTGGTCAATAAAGTTTTTGACACCAAAGATGAGATGATGACAGCTGTTATGGAAGTTGCTAAAGAAATTGCTTCTAAAGGACCGCTTGCTATAGCTGGATCTAAAGAATCTCTAAATTATGGTAGAGATCATACGGTAGAAGAATCACTGAATCACATAGCCTTATGGAATAACGCGATGGGTATTGGCGATGAAATGTCAGTGGCCTTTAAGGCGAAAGCAGATAAGAAAGATCCTGAATTTGAAGACATGCTACCTAGAAAGAAATATCTAGATGGCGAAATTCCTTCTTAATTAATTTCTTAGAAATACTGGCGAATACTCAGAAGAGTCTTTTGCACTATACTTATAGCCGTCTAAATTAAATTTATTTAGATCTGTAGGGTTTTTAATCTTGTTTTGAATTACGAACCTAGCCATAGAGCCTCGGGCTTTCTTTGCAAAAAAGCTAATAATTTTATATTTGCCATTTTTGAAATCCTTAAAGACCGGGCTATAGACTGGAAGATCTAAGTTTTCTGTTTTTACTGAACTAAAATATTCTACTGAAGCTAAATTTATGATGCCCTTCGAGTTATTCTTTTTTGCAAGCGCATTAATGCTTGTTGTGATTTTATTTCCCCAGAATTCATATAGGTTTTTGCCATTTTCATTTTTCATTTTAGTTCCCATTTCAAGTCTATAGGGATACATAAGATCTAAAGGCTTTAAAAGGCCATATAGCCCTGACAAAATAGCAAGATTCTTTTGTGCGTACTTAATGTCTGATTTGCTAAGTGTTTCTGAATCAAGTCCAACGTAAACATCGCCTTTAAAAGCAAATATAGCTTGTCTGACTTCATTGGAAGGTTTTTTAGGAACTTGCCAATTCATGTTTCTTTCAAAATTAAGAATAGAAAGATTTTCACTAAGGCCCATCAAAGAAGATAGGTCTTCTGGACTTTTCTTTTGTAATTCTTTTATAAGCTTCTTACTTTCTTTCAAGTGTTCGGCTATAGAAAAGTCTTCTACGGATAAATCAGAGTCATAATCTAATCTTTTTGCTGGGGCGATGAGAGCAATCATTTATAAACCTAAAACTAGCTTCGCCATTATATTTCTTTGGACCTCGTTTGATCCAGCATAAATACTAGCTTTTCTATAATTGAAATATCTAGGAGCAGCGGTATTTGCAAACTTACTTCCTATGGCGGGTTCATTATTGCCAATTTCTGGTCCTGGATTATTAAAAGGAATGCCATAGTAACCCACTAGTTCAACAGCTAACTCAGTTATGGCCTGGCCTATCTCAGTGCCTCTAGTTTTAAGAAGCGAAGATTCAGGTCCTACATTTTGACCAGCAGTTAAACTACCTAATATTCTAAGTTCAGTTGCTTCCATCGCATTGATTTGCACTTCTAATTTAGCAATTGATTCCATAAAGTTCTTGTCTTCTGATAACTTACATCCACTGGCATCTTCTGTTTCTGCTTTTGCCTTTAATTGTTGAAGTTGTTGATATAGTTCAGAGGAATAACCATTTCCTCTCTCAAACTCAAGTAAATATTTTGCGTAAGTCCAACCCTTGCCCTCTTCTCCAATAAGATTCTCTTTAGGAACTTTTACATCCGTAAAGAAGACGGTATTTACTTCATGATGCCCTACGGGTGTATTGTCTAAAGTGTCGATAGGTTGAACCTCAATGCCTTCTGAATGCATATCAATAAGTAAGAAGGAAATACCTTTTTGCCTTATATCTTCTTGGCTTGTTCTTACCAAACAAAAGATCATGTCTGCATGCTGGGCCATGGTAGTCCAGGTTTTAGCGCCATTAACTAAATAATGGTCGCCCTTGTCTTCAGCTTTTGTCTTGAGTGATGCAAGATCAGAACCAGATCCAGGCTCTGAATATCCCTGACACCACCATACCTTGGAAGATAAAATATCTGGAAGATATTTCTTCTTTTGCTCGTCTGTTCCAAAAGCCATTATTACAGGAGATACCATTGAGATACCAAAGGCAGTAAATCCTGGTGCTCTTGCTGCTGCCATTTCTTTACTAAAAAGATACTTTTGAGAAGCAGTAAAAGATGCACCGCCATACTCTTTGGGCCAATTTATGCCTGCCCATCCTTTTGCGTATAGAGCTTGCTGCCACTTTACATGCTCTTCTTTAGTTACATGACCATTAGGGGCATGCATATACCTCTCCTTCATGTCATCAGGATAATTTTCTTTAATCCAATCTCTAACTTCTTTTTGAAAATCTAGTTCTTCTTGTGTAAATTGTAAATTCATAAATACCTCACCCTAATTATAATTCAAATTTTAACCAACTATAAACTTTAACCATTGCACAAAATTAGTAAAACCCTAGATACCTTTTCTGAATTAACCGGGAGGATATGTTCTTGGTTTGTAGCCGTTATGGTCATGGTAACTTGTGTTGTGGTCATAATGCGCTATGGCTTAGATATGGGATCAGTTTTACTTCAAGACATAGTCCTTTATCTACATGGAGGATTATTTCTTCTAGGGTCTGCGTTTGCCCTTAAGAGAGGAGCTCACGTAAGAGTTGATATCTTTTATAGAAACTTTTCAGACGTAAGAAAAGCTTGGGTTGATTTGCTGGGTAATATTATATTTTTACAGCCTGTTTGCTGGATAATTCTCTTCTACTCCTGGGGGTACGTCGAATTCTCTTGGAGAATTATGGAAGTGTCACCTGAGCCTGATGGTCTGCCATTCGTTTATTTACAAAAGTCCTTACTCATAGCTTTGGCTGTTTTGCTTGGATTGCAGAGCTTGTCTGAAATTTTTAAATCTTTATTAACAATAAAACGTGGTTGAGTTAATACCATTATTGATGTTTGGCGTTATATGCTTAGTTTTATTGGCAGGCTTTCCAGTGGCTTTCTCACTTGCTGGCACTGCTCTTATTTTTGCAGCACTTGGAATAGCTACCAATACTTTTGAAAGCGCTTTCCTGGGGGCTATTCCAAATCGACTTTACGGAGACATGACAAACATGACTTTGGTAGCCGTGCCTTTATTTGTTTTCATGGGTGTCTTGTTAGAAAAATCTAACCTTGCCCAAGACCTTCTCAGTAATATGGCTGAAATAATTGGTGGCTTCAGAGGGAGCTTAGCTATTTCAGTAATATTTGTAGGGGCCCTAATAGCAGCTAGTACTGGAATAGTGGGCGCTACCGTCATAGCTATGGGTCTTATTTCTTTACCGATTATGTTGTCTAGGAATTATGATCAAAGCCTTGCTGCGGGAACTATTTGTGCTACTGGTACGTTGGGACAAATAATCCCTCCTTCAATTGCCTTGGTTATATTGGGAGATGTTTTATCTGCTTCGTACCAACAATCTCAATTGAGTATAGGAAATTTTTCGGCAAGAACCGTTTCTGTTGGAGACCTTTTTATGGGTGCAATTGTTCCTGGCCTGATCCTTGTTTTTTGCTACGCAGCTTATGTAGCTATTAGAGCTTATATTTCTCCAAGTATGGCGCCCGCACAAGAGGTAAGAATTTTAGAAAATAGGTGGAAAGTACTTATCACGACCTTACTGCCTCCCTTTGTCTTAATTACTTCAGTTTTAGGCTCAATACTTCTGGGCATAGCCACCCCAACAGAAGCAGCAGGCGTTGGAGCGTTTGGTGGGCTTATTCTAGCCTTGAGCAAAAGCAGTCTTACTTGGAAAAATTTAAAAGAAGCGGTAGAAACTACTACGGAAATTACTGCGATGGTATTTATGATCCTTTTAGGATCTTCTATTTTTTCACTGGTCTTTAGGGGCTTTGGTGGTGATGATCTAATTACGAGCATATTTACTCAGCTGCCTGGAGGTGTTTTTGGTGCAGTATTGGTGGTGATGATTATTATCTTCTTGTTGGGTTTCATATTAGATTTTATACAAATTACTCTTGTTGTTGTCCCAATAGTGGGGCCGTCCTTATTAATGCTAGGAGTTGATCCGATATGGTTAGGAATTATGATTGCGATAAACCTTCAAACTTCATTCCTTACTCCGCCTTTCGGATTTGCACTGTTCTATTTGAGGGGGGTTGCGCCGGACACTTTGCCTACCCAAGCAATATATAGAGGAGTTATACCTTTCATCCTCATACAAATTGCCTTACTAATTGCATTGGCTATCTTCCCTGAATTAGTAACTGCATTACCTAACGCAGTTTATGGATAGTTATTTAAATTAACCTTTGATCCTAAAAATCACTAGTTGAGATATATCAATCTAGTTCCCTAGTGTCTATGTAAGCTTTTTCAGAAATACGATGATAATTGATGACCTGATCCTTAAACTCCGTATAGGATTTATAAACTTTCTGAGCCATTTCGTCATCGGCAATAAAATCTTCCATCACTTCGTCAGTTATTCTTCTTAATTCAATTAGGACGCTATCAGGCAACTTTCTCAATTCAATATTGTGTTTCTCAATTAATTCATTAAGTGCCTTATTATTTCTTGCTGTGTACTCATCAAGCATCTCTTGATTGGCTGCTCTGGCAGCGTATTTAATAACTGCCTTTAAGTCTTCAGGTAAAGACTCATACGCATCTTTATTAATAATTATTTCAAGAGTAGATCCTGGTTCGTGCCAACCAGGGTAATAGTAATAATCAGCTACTTGATGAAACCCAAACGTAAGATCATTGTATGGCCCTACCCACTCTGCTGCATCAACCACTCCTTGTTGTAAGGATAAAAATATTTCATTTCCTGGCAAAGTTACTGTTTCAGCCCCTGCTCTTGTAAAGACCTCTCCGGCCAAACCAGGTATCCTCATTTTTAATCCTTTCAAGTCGTCCAATGAATTAATTTCTTTCTTAAACCAACCTGCCATTTGCACGCCTGAATTTCCTCCAGCCAAAGGAATTAAGTTAAATGGAGCATAGGCTTCCTGCCAAAGCTCCAGTCCACCACCATAATGCAGCCAACCGTTCATCTCTTGTGCCGTTAGCCCAAAAGGCACTGCTGTAAAAAATTGTGAAGATTTAACTTTTCCAGTCCAATAATAAGAAGCCCCATGCCCCAATTGAACATTCCCTTGGGAAACCGCGTCAAATACTCCCATAGGGGGAACAAATTCTCCTGCACCATAAACCTTGATCTTCATTCGACCACAAGTCATCTCATCTACGTACTTAGAAAAATTCTCAGGGCCCATTCCTAAACCGGGAAAATTCTTAGGCCAAGTCGTAACCATGGTCCATTGATAAGTGCTGACACCATTAGAGAAACAAGAACCTTCTTCCATGGAAACCTGTTCATTTGAACAAGAAATTAAGGTTGCAGACAGAAAAGTCGTTACTAATAATTTTTTCATAATTTTCCTTATTATATGTTTTGCAGTTTAGCGTAAGAAACCATCAACCATTTAGTCTTACTTGAATCAAAATTTACTTCTACTCTGGCGTTAGACCCTTGCCCTTCATAATTTAAAATAACTCCCTCGCCAAAAACCTCATGAAAAACTCTCTGACCTAGCTTGAATTCAGTATCAGGAACTTCACCTTTAGATAATTTACCTGTTGAAGCATTTCTTCTAGGTATACTTCCGCCTGTTCTTACCTCGAGTGTCAGTTCAGCAGGAATTTCTCTTAAGAATCTAGATGGAGGGTTAAAAGTTTCTGTTCCGTGGAGGTTGCGCATTTCTGCGTGCACTATAAAAAGCCTTTCCATAGATCTAGTCATGCCAACATAACATAACCTTCTCTCCTCTTGCAGTTGATCGGCCTCCTCAATTGATAACTTGTGTGGGAAAAGACCCTCCTCAAACCCCGTTATAAAAACAAGAGGAAATTCTAGACCTTTAGCTGAATGAAGGGTCATGAGTTGAATGGCTGATTCATGTTCAGAAGCTTGTGTTTCACCTGCATCCAAAGCGGCATGGTCAATAAATAACTTCAAAGGGACTTCCTCGGCTTCATCTAGAGGCTGCGGTTCAAAATCTGAAGCAGCTGTAACTAATTCTGCCAAGTTCTCTACTCTGGTCCTTCCTTTTTCACCAGCTTCTTTCTTATGATATTCAATTAATCCACTTATTTGAATAACATGGTCTACAAGGTCTCGTAAAGTTAAGTCTTTGGTTTCGACTTCTAATTCTTCAAAGGCCGTCATAAAACCTTGGACTGACTGACTGGCTCTAGGGGTTAGGCCTTCTGTTTCAATTAAATCTTCACAGGCTTTCCAAAGGGATGACTCGATCTTCTGAGCTCTTGATCGAATTATATCTAAAGTCTTAGCCCCTATGCCTCTTGGGGGTATGTTTATCACGCGCTCAAAAGCGGCATCATCTTCCCTTCCAAATACAAGCCTTAAATAGCTCATAGCATTTTTAATTTCAGCTCGTTCGTAGAATCTTAAACCGCCGTATATTCTATAAGCCAAGCCTTCTCGTAAAATTGCCTCTTCTAAGGCTCTAGATTGAGCATTTGATCTATAAAGAATTGCTACCTCACTTAAATCTCTTCCTTGTTCCATCCAATTTTGTATGCTTCCTACAACATATCTAGCTTCGTCATCTTCGTTGTAGGCCGAATATATAGATATAGGCTCTCCTTCTTTTTGATCAGTCCACAATTCCTTTCCCATCCTGCCCTGGTTGTTCTTTATTACGGCATTTGCAGCTCCCAAAATGACTGAGGTAGATCTGTAATTCTGCTCTAACCTAATTATTTCAGTGTTTTTGTAATCCTTAGTGAAACGGTTTATATTTTCACTCTTTGCTCCTCTCCATCCATATATGGATTGGTCATCGTCACCCACGGACATGATGTGACTATCGCTTTCGCACAATAGTCTTAAGAATTGATATTGAACTTCATTAGTATCCTGAAACTCGTCTACCAAAATATGCCTAAATCTTTGTTGGTAGTGATCTAAAACACCTTTATTGGACTTTAGAAGTAGATAAGTTCTCAAAAGCAACTCTCCGAAGTCCACAAGACTTTCCCTTTCACACAGTTCCTCATAGGCCCTGTACACCTCATTCATTTTTTCTGCAAAATAATCATCAGAAGTTTCAACGTCCTTTGATCTTCTGCACTCGTCTTTCTGTTTATTGATAAACCATTGAATCTGTCTTGGTGGCCATTTGGTATCATCTAAACCCATAGATTTACTTACTCTTTTTATTACCCTGTATTGATCTTCAGAATCTAAAATAGCAAACTCTCTTCTTAGCCCTGCTTCTTCCCAGTGCGTTCTAAGTAGTCTATGTGAGATTCCATGGAAAGTTCCGCACCAAAAGTTACCCATCTCCTGCTCAACTATCCCTTCTATTCTTCCTCTCATCTCTCTCGCAGCTTTATTAGTAAAAGTCACAGTTAAGATAGAATGCGGATTAACGCCATTAGCTTTGATAAGCCAAGCTACTCTATGAGCAATTACTCTGGTTTTTCCTGAACCAGCGCCGGCTAAAACCAATAAATTTTGGGAATCTGAAGTTACTGCTTGCCTTTGAGGCTCATTTAAAGATTCAAATATTTCAGAAACATCCACTTGAGTATTTTAACCAAGAATGGTGGGTAAATCCTTTTTCATTTTTTATTAGTTTAGGTATGATGAAAGGATGAAAGAAGCGAAGGAATTTTTTAATGTTTACTGCGATTTTGTAACAAAAGTTACTAGCGATCCTAGCCTAAAAATAGAAGACCTTAAGGAGTCATTGGACAATATTCAAAACAACTCTGATATTGACGTTCCAAGGCTTTTAACCGGAGCCCTGGGTCTAGGAAGTGAAGCTGGAGAGTTTGTAGAAATCGTTAAAAAGATGGTTCTTCAAGGCAAGCCTGCAGATGAAGATAATATTTTTCACATGAAAAGGGAGCTTGGAGACATTATGTGGTATTGGGTTACGGCCTGTATGTCCCTTGGTCTAGATCCAGTTGAGGTGATAACAGAAAATCAAAAGAAATTGGAAGCTAGATATGGTGAACAATTCACTATAGATCAAAGCGAAGTCAGAGCAAAAGGAGACCTTTAAATTCTTAAGAAGTAGATTTCTTCGTAAAGTGCCAAAATATTAAAGGGACCAGTATTAAGCCAATTAAAGAGTGAGAATAGCTGAGTTCATAGACTGCGGATTCTGTATAAAATAAAACAAAGCCACTAATTACTAAAAAAAGCATAATAAAACTCAATAAGAACCCAGACTTTCTCTTTTTGGTTGGCTCCCAACCTTCAGGTATATGAGAAACAATCAAAACTCCCAGGCTAACTAAGGCTGGAATGATTAAGGCTCCATGTAAAATTAGCAATTGCGTTTTTCCAAACGATCCTAGATTCATGAAATCTAATACAAGCCACAGCAATCCTGTAATCCATAATAAAATTAAAGAAAAAGAAAAGAATTTTGTTTGCCAAGCAGGTACGTTGATTTTCTGATCCTTTTCTTTCAATCTGGCTTTATTTAAATATTCGAATAGCTTCCTTGCTTCGTTTTCTGCCAACGAAATATTCCTTTTATCTTTGGGATTAAATTGAACATTTATCTTCCTGCAGGTTCTTTTTTCTGAATCGAAAGTCATATCAGCAAACCATTCAGTTCCCTCAGGCTCTCTTAAGCCAATCTTAAGGCCTTTATCTATCTTTTTTGTGTTGTAAAGTTTAGGCATTTGTCTAATTTTGTCTCAAAATGTCTCAAAAAAACTTGTTAATAAGCTTTTATAATAAGGATTATTCTCTATAATACAACTCCTTAGCGCGCTCAATGCTAATAAAGAGGGATTAAATTAATGAAAAATTTTCGACTACTTTTGTTTGTAGCTTTTTTTATAGTACCTGGATCTTTTTTTTCAAATGACATTGAGGATGCGGAAGAGGTAATTGTAATTGCTTCTAGAATTCCTACCTTGGCTTCTGATGTAATTGGTTCTGTAGAATCAATTTCTTCTGCTGAGTTAGAAGCTCAAATGGTAAATAGCCTAGAACAAATTGTTAGGTATATGCCAGGTGTCAGTACCTCTAATGAAAGCCAATATGGAAGGTCATTAACAGAAGATGTGCATATAAGAGGAATACGTGGTGGTGCAATCTTTTTGATAGATGGAATTAGGATTTCAGACTCATACACTGGTTATGGCAGAGATACTGTAGATGTAGATCTTTTAAAAAAGGTAGAAATAATGAAAGGTCCTAGTTCTGTTGAATATGGATCTGATGGCCTGGCAGGAACCATAGCTTATTTTACAAAAGACCCAACGGACCTAGTTGTAGATGGAAGATATCTATCAGCCACAACAGGTTATATTGAAAAGAATAAGCAGGAAAAAGTTAATTTATTGGCTGCATACGATAAAGGAGACACTAGTGGTTTAATACAATTAGTAGATAGATCCCTAGAAGAAACAAAATTACATGAAGATTTCTCTCTAAAAGCCAACCCCATGAAGGGCGATCAACAAAGTATTTTCGGTAAGTTAAATATAAAACTTCCTAACGAAAATATATTAACTGTTGTTGCTGACTTGCAAGAGTGGGAGAGTGAATGGCTAATTAATTCTGAAAAAGGATTTGTATACTTTCCAACCCCTAGGTCTATATCTTCCTCTTCTGGCGATGATGATGGATCCCGAGAAAGATTCAGCATTACACTAAACCTATCCAATGAAAATATTTTGTATGATTCTGCAGAACTTAATTACTACACTCAAGAAACTGAACAAAGCCAAATAACCGTTCAGAATCAAGTTTCATTCTTTGAAGGAATGCGAGCCCCCCCTACTCCAACTATGAGAATTAGAGATTTTGATTTCAATCAATCGATTGATGGATTTGCTTTTGAAGCATATAAGTCTGCCGGTGACTACCAGATGATTTACGGCCTAGATATTGAAAACACAGAAACTGAAAGGCCTAGAATGTTAACTGAGATGAACTTGATAACAAGAATTACTACAAATGTTGTTGATGGTGAAACTTACCCTAATAAAACCTTTCCAGACTCAGAAACAAAAAGAAAGGCTTTGTTTTTTAACAATAGATTTGGTCTTTCTGATAGCTCAGTATTAACTTTGGGATTTAGGTATGATGATTATGAACTAAGTACTAGCCCAGATCTTCTTTTGAGCAATGCTAATATTCTTAACTACCAAATCAATAATACGGAAGATAGTGCCTTCTCTTTTAAAGTGGGATATCTTCAAGATCTTTCAGAAAACATCTCAGGCTTTATGCAATATGCAGAAGGTTTTAAAGCACCTGATTATGAAACTTCTAATACTGTTTTTACCAATTATCTTTATTTCTACACGGTAACCCCTAATCCAAATCTTGAGTCTGAAGAAAGCGATACTTTTGAAGTGGGCTTAAGGGGATCAAGTAAAAATGACTCTTGGGAGTTGGCCATATATCGGAGTGAAGTTGAAGGGTTTATACTTCCTCAAATTGTTGGTTTTAATAGGGGTCTAGGAATATATCAATATCAAAATGTGGAAAATGTTGAGATTCAGGGAATTGAATTTGATTATAAAAGATCACTGACTGAGCAACTTTCATTTAATTTGGCTGCTGCGATAAGTTCTGGAGATTTATTTGAAGACAATGCCAAACACCCTTTACCTGCAATTGATCCAAGAGAATTAATATTAGGGTTAAGCTGGATTCCTTCAGATATGTTTTCGTTGCAAGCCCTTTTTACTATATCTAGTAAGAGCGAAGATAACTTTAAAGAAGTCTGTCTAAATAATGATTGTTGGCCTAGAGTACAAACTTCTGGGTATAGTCTTTTAGACATATTTACTTCTTATGTTCCCAGTGAGAACCTTGAGTTTAGGTTTGCCGTTGAAAATGCTACTGATAAAAAATATTTAAGATGGGCATCTGTTTCGGAGTTACCCGAAAATGATGCAGAATTGGACCTTTATGGGCAAAACGGAAGGACAATTTCTGCATCTTTTAAATATATATTTTAATAAAATATGACTATTGCAATGGAAGAAGGCAAAAACGTACATAAGGCTATAGAATCTAATAACTTATTTTTTAAGATTCTATGGGTATCCTTAGGATCTTTTTTCGTTGCATTGGCTGCAATAGGAGTTGCGCTTCCTGGTATACCCACCACCCCTTTCTTAATTCTTGCGGCTGCCTGCTATATAAGATCTTCCCAAAAACTTTATGATTGGCTTATTAGCAATAAGACCTTTGGGCCGTACCTAAAAAACTACAGAGAAGGTAAGGGAATTCCTAAAAAAGCTAAAGTTCTGGCTATTAGCATGATTATATTATTCGTAGGGTCTTCGGTAATTTTTGGAATCGAGAACCTAAACCTAAAGATAACAGTTGGCATTTTGGGTCTTACTGGCCTGCTTTATGTAATATTTAAGGTTCCCGTGGCTAAAGATTAAAAACCTCTCCAGGCTTTATGTTTTGGTAACCCTAATAGTAGCTATTATAAATGGATAAATAATAAGTGTATTAACTCTTGTCTAATATTGTTCTTATTTTTTCGTATTCCTTTTCCCCAAGCTTAAACTTATAAAACAATAAGACGGCTCCTAAGCTATAGCAAATCAAAGGCACTAATCCGTATAAACTGGTCAAAGCTAATTTAACCTCCATAGTTTGATCTTGGTTAGGAATAAAACCAGAATACTCTAGAACAAATCCTGTTAATAAGAGCATAACCCCGTATGCGCTTTTATAAACAAAATTTAGGGCAGCAAAATAAGACCCTTCTTTTCTTTCGCCCGTTAAATACTCATCGTAATCAATAACATCTCCTTTTATTGATGGTCCTATGGCTCCTCCGCATCCAGCTGCAATTCCTGCAAAAAAGGCTCCTATAAAAATTATCAAGAGTCTGACCTCTACATCAGGAGCAAACAAAATCAGAAAAATCCCACCAAAAGAGACTCCGGTTAAAAATAAACTAAATACCCATAGATTTACCTTACCGAACTTTCGTGATAATGGAATCCATAAAGGTACTGAAAGGGTAGATGGAAGCATGTAAGCAAGTATTATTAGGGGTGCCCAAGTAGGTGCTTCAACTACATACTGAGCTATATACAAAGTTAAAACACCAATAGCCGCGCCGCCTACATTTTCTATAAACAGTATAATTATTAGAATCCTGGCATGCGGGTTCTTCCACACATCAGCAAAAGCTTTAAATGGATTTTTATTAACTCTATCTTGATAGTCCGGATTTTCTTTTAATCTAGATACTGAATAAATGATTAAAAGCGAGGTAATGAGTACAGACCACAAAGCAAGATTGCTGGCCAATTCCCTTACATTTCCATTAACTCTAAGCTCTTCTTGTATTAAGTAGTGCATCGAACCTAAAGCCAGAATTGATCCAACTGTGTAAAAAATATGTCGAACTCCGAATAGTCTGGTTCTTTCGTGATAATTTGTTGAAAGTTCTGCTCCCAAGGCCATGTGGGGAACAAAAAATAAAGTCATTGCTGAATAGAACCCTAAAATAGCAAACATCATCCACCGGTCTAGATCTTCTCCTTGCATTGAAGCTGGCGGCGAAAAAACTGCAAAGAATGCTATAGATATAGGAATACAACTTATTATTATCCAGGTTCTTCTTCGCCCAAATTTTAATGTTGTTCTATCGCTTAAATAGCCAGCTACAGGGTCTGAAAAAGCATCCCAAATCCTAGAAGCACTGAAGATCAGGCCCATCACCACCGGAGAGATAAGAAGAACATCGGTAGAGAACTTCATTACGTACAAGCTCAAAAGCAAGTACATGTATCCAGCACCTATGCCCGGGAGCCCGTAAGCTATGCTAGTTTTTAGAGGAACCTTGGTGTTCGCTTGAAACAAAGCTTTATAGTCTTATCCCTGTCAGCTCTTTCATTTTTCCATGACCAGCTGTATCGATAATTTTTCCAAGTTTTGCCCAACTCATAATTTCCCCAAAGTAGGAGAGAAGATTAATAGGAAGATCTAAGGGAAGCAAGCAGTATCAGCTTTTTATAACTTTTGATATTTCTTCTAGAGCATCATAAGAATGAAAATGCCCTAAACTGGGTTTAATGAAAAGTTTTACAGCTAAATTTCTTAGGCTCATTAATAAAGGATTGGACAAATGGTTAATTTTCCCTTGGAAGTTTGAACTTTTCTGAATAAAGCTTCCTCTCGAGCGTCTTAAACTTTGATATAAATCCTTTATTCTTCCTAAGTCGTCCTTTAATTTATTAGTTAGAAAAGCCAAAGTAAAAGCATCTTCAATGGCTATGCATCCCCCTTGCCCTAAAAAAGGTACCATGGGATGGGCTGCGTCACCCAAAAGAACAACCTTCTCATTAAATATATCTTGAGGCACCTCTCTGTCGAAAACTCCCCACTTGTATACCTTTTCAGCTGCCCCAAACATTTCTTGAATTTTAGTATTCCAATTTTGAAATCCGTCCAATAGCTCCTTTTTGTCTCCTTCCTTCTTCCAAGACTCTTCCTCCCAACTTTCCCTATTCTCTATAGCAACAAAGCTAATCTTGCCTTCGTGCCCTATTGGATAATGGACCACATGACCTCCGGGTCCATGATAAATATTTACTTGGTCGTTACCTGAAAACTGAGGAAATTGGGATTTATCGACAACCCCTCTCCAGGCAATGCAATTAGTGAATCTAGGTTCGGTTTTATCAAATATGTTTTCTCTTATACTAGACTTTATTCCATCACAGGCTAAAACAAGATCTGCTGTTCTATCTTCCCCCGCTGATAGGAACACCTCTCCAGTATCTTGATTTACTCTTTCTATTTCTTGTGAAAGGTGTAAATGACCGCCCATATCAACAAACCTTTCAGAAAAGATTTTTACAACATCGCGCCTATCGGCTGCTATAAAATCTTTTATAAAATCTACATAGGCTATATCTTTACCTGTGCTGTAACTCCTTATAAATGAACCCTTCGGCCTATAACTATTTTTTTCAAGATCATCATATAAATCTAGGTTTTTTAAAAGAAAAGTGGCATTCCTGGACAAAGTCATACCGGCTCCAAATTCTGAGATAGAATCTGACCTTTCGAAAATATCCACCTTAAACCCGTACTTTCTTAGAGCGCACCCGGCGGTGAGGCCAGATATTCCAGCTCCAATTATTACTACACTTTGAATCATTTAAATTGTTTTAGCTTTTATTTTTAATTTATTTTCCGCTCTCTCTTTTTTTCTAGTTTTGTCATTTACTTGACCAACTAACTGGCCACAGGCAGCCATAATATCGTCACCTCTTGTTGAACGTATCGTAGTCACGTAACCCTTGTCTTGAAGGAATTTTTGAAAGCGTTTTACTCTATTTCCAGAAGGTTTTTTATACTCTGATTCTGAAAATGGGTTAAAGGGAATTAAATTAATTTTACAAGGGAGTTGCTTTAGTAGTTCGCATAACTCTTCTGCTAACTCTAAGCTGTCATTAACATCTTCAATTAAAATATATTCAATAGTTGTTACCCTTTTGTCTGAGCAACCTTCTACATATCTTTTAACTGCTTCTATTAGTTCTTTTATTGGGTATTTTTTATTAATAGGAACCAATTTGTTTCTCAATTCATCATTAGGAGCGTGTAAAGAAATAGTTAAAGCTACGTCAGTAACTTTTCCTAAATCATCAATCTTGGGAACTATCCCTGAAGTGCTTAAAGTAACCTTTCTTTTTGAAAGTCCATAAGCGTTATCATCCATCATTAGGTTCATGGCATCTACAACAGGCCCAAAATTTAACAATGGCTCACCCATGCCCATCATCACCACATTAGTTATAGGTCTGGAACCTGGTGTTCTAGGAACCCCAAATGAATTCGCCGCAACCCAAACTTGGCCAATAATTTCGTCTAAATCTAAATTTCTTGAAAATCCTTGTTTGCCCGTAGCGCAAAAACTGCAATCAACAGCACAGCCCACTTGAGATGATACGCATAAAGTGGCTCTATTTTTTTCAGGTATTAGAACCATCTCGATAAGATCCTTGTCCCCTACACTTATGACCCACTTTCTAGTCCCGTCTTGTGAAGTTTTCTCATAAATAACTTCGGGCGCGTTTACGACACAATGGCTTTCTAGTTTTTTCCTTAACTCTTTAGATAAATCTGTCATTTCAGAGAAGTCGGAAATGCCTCGTTGATGTATCCATTTCATTACTTGCACTGCTCGAAATGGCTTTTCTTCAATAGAAACAAAAAAATCTTCTAAACCTTTTTGATTTAACCCCAGAAGATTTATTGCTTTTGGGTTTGAGACAGTTTCCATATTAATTATTTGCAGCCAGTAGAGATTTTTCTTGCCTTTTTAGGCGCAGCCAAAATTGAGAAAGTATAAATAGATTTACACAACCCATGATTCCAGCAAAAGTAAAGGCCCACAGGTAATTGCCTTCTAAATCAAAGAAGTGTCCTCCTAGAAATCCACCAAGTCCCATTCCTATCCACCCGAAAAAAGATGTTAAGCTCATTGCTCTGGCTGCAAATTGTGCTGAAACCATTACTCTAGTGCAAACTAAAATACTAGACATGACACCAGAATAAGTAAATCCAAAAAATGCTGCCAATAAGTATATTCCTGTCATCGAAGAAACCTGTGGAAACCAAACCACAGATATTGTTTGGCCTAAAGACATAAGAATGTAGCCAGGCAACGGACCTATATAATCTCCTAAAATCCCACCAAAGATTCTCCCGAAAGCTCCACAAATCATTAAAACCATCAGCACTTTGGTTGCGAACTCTAATGAAAAAGTAGAATCAGTTAATAATGGCACTAAGTGCATTATTGGGACAGACATACAAACACAACAAAAGATCACAGCTACACTTATCCATATAACTACTTCTTTTTCTGAAACTGGAAAAGTTCTTGGTTCGGGTTCAACTTGATTACGTGCACTTTCTCTCCAAGGAGATTCTTTTATTAAAAGAGCAATAGGGAAAGCTATTACTGCATAGATGAAAGCTAAGCTGACATAGGCATCTTGCCAACCAGAAGCTTTGATAAGGTAGCCACTAAGGTGTGGTATAAATGCTTGGCCGACTGCCCCGCCTGACGCCGCTATGCCCAATGCAAGTCCTGGATTCTCACGAAACCAAAAACCAACATTTGCGTAAAGGGGAGAAAACAATAAAGCGCCGCCCAGGGCACCGTATAAAAAATAAAGAAGATAAAATTGAAATAAAGAGGTTTGTGCACTTAATAAATAAAGGCATAAGGTCATGGCAGTAGCTCCGGCCAGCCCAAACCAACGAGTTCCATATTTATCAGCCACTATTCCCCAAATCACTCCAAATAGAGCTGAAGCTAAAGAGGCTACAGTATAAGCCAGAGAAGTGGCGCCTCTAGACCAACCGAAATCTGCAGAAATGGGTTTTAAAAAAACAGATATTGATGCCATAGATCCGAAAGCGAGGCCACTTAAAACAAACACAACTAAAACCATCACCCAACCGTAGTTAAATGATTGTGACTTGATAAGGCTGTCTTTATCGCTCATGTATTTCTCTTAAAAGACCTTAAATCTATTTTATGATTTCGTCTGCCACCCAGCTTATTGACCAATTATGACCAAGTCTTCTTCCATTGTATGTTTCTGGTAATCTTCTTACATTGCTGCCAGGAAGATCGATCACCTGCGGATCAAAGTCTAAATCTCTGAATTCGCCATCTAGCCCTTTTATAGTTCTCCATTCATAAAATTCAACGTTATTATTGATTGAAGAAGGGGAATTATACGAACAAAAGCTATTTATTGATGACATTCCTGCCAAAGGTCCAGCTATTGTATGTATAGATAATGGTATTTCATTGGTCCAATCTGACGTAAACATAGAAACAAGCAGCGCTCCGTAGCTATGACCGGTAACAACAACCTCTTTTAGCTTTGGGCTTGATTGTAATATTAAATCTATGGATGACCTTAGCTTTTCATAAGAAGGACCCGGGCAACCCTTGTCATTCCAGCGAAAAAATAAAGTGAGTGTCTCGGGAGCATCCATGGTCCTTAAAGGATAAATCCATTCATAGCCTCTACTAGAACTTCCATGAACACCTATCAACAAAATCTCTTGTTTTTCAGACCGTTCTTCTAGTGGGTGTAATCCGTAGTCTAATGACATTAGCGCTTTTCCAGATACAAAAACATCTTCCTCAAGACCAAATGTGTTTAAGCTAATATCAGTTTGTTTAGAGCAAGAAACCAGAAGAACTGGTAACAGTAATATGATAGTTTTTTTAATTATTTCCATGTTTTTTTCTCCAGGTCCAATTAGAGTTAATTAAAAAATTCAAAATTGCTGCAACGGCTATGCCTATAAGGTTTGACAAAATATCATGCAAGCCGAGAAAGGCAAAGGCAAATAAGAAAGTGAAATAGTTCAAGCAAGCGGTACCTCCGCTAACTACATGAAATTGTAAAAATCTCTTATATATACTTGTAGAAATTTCCCTTTTTTTGAAAGTCCAAAAATTATTTAGAAGAAAATTAGACAGCAATGAAGACTCTATTGATATTAGGGGAGCTATTATTTCTGAAAAGCCAAAGTACCTAGTTAGTATTGCATAAAGGCCGAGGTTAACTAAAACTCCTGAAAACCCAACAACAGAATATTTAATAAAGTCCTCTGCGTTTCTAAAGCCTAATTTAGGAATATTAAGAATGAACTCAATTTGATCTTGTAAGGAAAGTTTTGAATCACCCCCTATCCTAGGTATGAATATTATAGGTGTCTCTACAACTTTAGCGCCCCTCCAAATCAATTCACATAAAAGTGAAGACTGAAAAGAATAACCCTTTGTAGACAAGAAGCTTAACTCACTATCTTTGAGGAAAGAGGCCCTGATTGCCCTATATCCTGAAGTGCAGTCTTGAACGTGCCTAGCGCCTCCTACGTATCTAACTAATAAATTTCCAACTCTACTTATTAATTTCCTCCTGAAAGAAAAGTCTGGGGTTGAGCCGCCCTCTACAAATCTAGAACCTATAACCAAATCATTTCCTCGTTCTATTAATTTTATAAATTCAGGAATTAAACTGGGGTCGTGCTGGCCGTCTGCATCCATTTGAAATATCACTTCAGGATCCATTTGGTCAAGGGCATGTTGAAACCCTCTCTTGTAAGCATCACCCAGGCCCCTTTTCTGACCTGTTATCATTTGCAATTCAGAGAACGTTTTCTTTAATTCCAGAACTATCTCTTGAGTTTTGTCATTGGAATTGTCGTCAACCACTAAAACCTTTATTAGAAAGTGTTCAGACTGATTCTCGTGCGAGAATATAGACTCTATACATTCTCTAATGTTTGCCTCCTCATTGAAAGTTGGCAACACAAAACAAATGCTGTGATTCGAACCCTCTGAAGAGTCTATATCCATGATTTTAACCACATTCTTGAGTAAAAAGCCTCTTCAGAAATATCCAAACCTATCTGTATCGGCAGCCAATAAATTGCAGCGATCAATATTGATGATAATGAGATTATGTACAAAGCTTTATATTCCAAACGCTCCTTTAGACTAATCTTGTAAAGCAAATAAGCTAAGGCTATAAAGCTGAAACAAGCTGAGGCCTGGTAATGGTAAATAAATGCAGATCTTGAAACCAAGGCCCAAGGAAGAAAGTTGGCGTAATAACCGAAAAGTATAAAAGTAGTAGCTACAAAATCCGAATCATAGGCCTTTGATGAAATGAACCTTGAAAAAGAATTAAGCCATTTCAGAGACATTACAAAGATCGCAATAGAAGAAAATAAAGCAAGAGCGGGGTTTGGAAATAAATGTACAGCATTAAAAATATTCAGGCTATTTCCAGAAGCGTTCAGCACTTCCTGGGAAGAAAAATAATAAGCTATAGGTCTAAGCATGATTGGCCAAGTAAACCAACTGGAGCTGTATGGATGCAATTTCTGTTCTACGTTATCAGTATGGTAAGAGGCCATCTGGAAATGTTTATCAACTATATTTGTACCATTAAAAAGAAGGTCTGGAATCCAAAATATTAGATAAACTGCAAAAGGAACAAACAAAATAAACAAAAAATTAGTTTTAAACTTTTGTCCCTGGTTCAAAATTGCTTGGTTTTGTTCTTTTTCGGAATATTTGTTTAAAACCACAATGAACAATACAAACAATACACTCATTAACCAAAAACCTAATCCATTCCATTTTATGGAGAAAGTTAAGCCCAATAGAAGGCTTCCGATAACAAGAAAAGGCAAATTACCCTTTCCCTTAAAGTATTGAAGCAAAAAAAGAACAGACAAAAGACCAAACAATGATAAATACACGTTTATAAGGCCAAAACGAGAATCAACCAATAAAGACCCATCCAAAGCGAAAAATAAAGCAGCCAATAACGCTAAATGTTTTTTATCAAATAGTTCAATGCAAAGTTTGTAGGCTACATAAATAAGAGCAGTTCCTGCTATCACGTTTAGCCATCTATAGCTCACAGGGTTTAGATCTGATATGTTGATTCCAGAAGATAGCACGGGCTCGGTCCAAGGTAAAAGGTGATAAATATATATGCTTAAGCTTATTAAATAAGTGCCAACAGGTGGATGAACCGAGAAAAACGTTTGGCCTAAAATATAATTTAGACCAAAGACAGGGTAAAAGACCTCATCAAAAGTCTGACCAGGAATTGAACCTAAACTAAAAGACCTTAAGCATAAGCCCAAGAGAATTATAGTAATTAGAAGCCAGTTGTTCTTGAGGCTTGTCATAACAATATCCCAGTTTTTCCTGGTTTAAATTGAAATATTCTCCTTTTTAAGTATCAAAAGATATACTGACCTTAACAAAATAATGATTGGAGGAAAAATGATAAAAAAATTAAGTTTAACTGCAGTGCTATTTTCACTTATTTCATGCGGAGCAAATATGAATGAGTCTGGTAATACTGAAGAGCCACAAGGATCTCATGCTTCTGCAGAATGGCAAATTTGGGCCTACACAACAGCAGCACCAGATTTCATAGGAGATTATGCTACTGTAATTGGAGCAGATGGATCTGTGCTTAGAGAGGGAACAAATGGATGGAGATGTGAAACCTTTATGACTATGCCTGAAGAGGGCTTTGGAAAACCTCATGATGCAGCGCCTGCTTGTTCAGACAAAAACTCAGTGGCGTGGGCTAATGCCTACAAAGCAGGAACAATTCCAGAAATGGAAGGTGATGGTTGGATGTGGATGATTCATGGAGACTTAGGCGTGGATAATTTCACTGTAGGAACTGATGGTCAAAAGGATATGGGTCATGAGCACTATATAGAGTCAGGACCACATATGATGCTTATGCCAAAGGACCCTTCTTCGCTTGACGGCCAATCCACGGACTACACAACTGGAGCGCCATATGTCATGTTTAAAGGTTCTCCTTATGCTCACCTAATGATTCCCTTAGTTGACTATTACGCTTATCAGCCTCAATCGTCTCCTAAAAATTAATTTAGAAAAAAGGGCCTCAGGGCCCCTTTTTTTAGATTCTAGTTGTTTAAGTTTTTAAATATACTAAAGTTGTACTGATGTTAGTTAAATCTAGCTTTTAATATAAATTTAGGAAAATAATATGATGAAACAAATACATAAAAGGATTGTTTTAGTGGTTTTAGCTGCCTTAATCTCTTTAACTTCTCAAGGCGTTATAGCATACGAAGTCAGCGGAGAAAGCTTTCCAGCAAATTTCAAAATTACTTCTTGGACTGCTGAAGATGGTAAAAGCACAATAACGTCAGAAGGCGTAGTTGGTGAAGGGTATGGAAAAGTTTATCTAACACACACCTTTAACGTTAATAGTGATGATGGAATGTCTGGAGACATGGTTGGCCAGGCCAGGACTGTAAACCAAGATGGGGAATTGCAATTTGCATCCCTCCAAGGAGTTTGGAGTCGTGACGGAAAGATAGTATCAATTCATTCATTTGATTCTTTAAACAATGGCGTATTAAACCATGCGCAAGGCAGGGTAGACCTTTTTGAAGGCACCCTTAGCTTTAAAGTGTTTCCAGTTAATTAAACTATAAATTAGAGCGGCTTATTCTTAGGTCGCTCTACTTTCCTTTCAATATCTCGTTTTCCTGACCAAACATTGGGTACTCTTTCTCATCCCAGAAAACCTTTCCGCTTGGGCCTCCTTTTTCTAATAGAGCTAACATTTTAGCCGTCGGGTAAGTCTCTTTGGGATCTTGAAGGTGGCTCATTTCTTTACCCCAGATTTGGGTATTGGTTGGGCCTGGTATTAACATATTTATCAAAATATCAACGTCGGCTACTTCTTGGGCAGCCACTCTAGAGGTTGACCAAATTCCAGCCTTAGCAGCTGCATAAGCTGAAGTGGTGGGTACGTTGGTCTCGGCATTTCTTGATATGGTGTTAATTATCCTTCCGTAACCTTGTTCTCTCATATAAGGAATGGCGCACCTCATTCCATAAACAGCCCCAAAAAGATGAACTGCCACATGATGTTCAAAACCACCATCAGGAGAGTCTTCTAATTTATAGCCAAACCCCATTCCTGCGTTGTTGAATAAAATATCGACCTTTCCTGTTTCTTCGACAGCAAAATTTATAAATCCCTCTACTTCTTTCGGCTTGGAAACGTCAGCCAAAACGGTGGTAATGTCCAATTTATCTAACTCCTGAAGTCTCTCTTCGTCTTTATCGCAGGCTATAACCTTGGCCCCGTCAGCTTTAAACATTTCAGCCCATGCTCGACCTATTCCGTTTGCAGCACCGGTAATAACTATAGTCTTATCTTTGGTCATAATTTCAGGATAACCCAAGAGAGTTATGGAATTCGATAAAATTATCCACAGTTAAATCTGGTCTCTGTAGCACTGACCCATGCCCAACTCCTTCCAAAATTTTCAATCTTGCAGAAGGCAATCTTTGCAACATTTCTTTACTGGACTTTAGATTGGGGTCGTGATCTCCCGTCATAAGCATAATCGGCATCTTTAAGTCTTCTATTGCTTCCGATAAATTAAACTTGGAAGCAGCTGATAACGATAATTGAGCTGTCTCAGGATCGCGGTGCTTATTCCAGCCTACAGGAAGATCAAATCTAGCTATTCCTGATTTATCTTGAATTGATAAAGATTTTTTAACCCCTTCTTTTTGTGCAGCTATGTCTGCTACGCCTACGCTTGCGTCACTAAAAACTGCAGAAAGTACCTTCTCGGGGTTTAATGAGCAATAGGCTATTGCAGCTCTAGTGCCCCAAGCCATGCTCCACAAATGGAGTTTCTGGACCTCAAGCTCTTCGAGAATTGCGTTAATGTCTTTGGAATATTGCTCAAAAGTAAATGGATCAGAGGGCCCAACGCCGGCAACGCTCTCGCCAGCTCCTCTTACATCGAAAGCTATGCAAAAAAATCTGTCCTTTAAGTCTTTTAATGTAGTGTCCCACATTCTTAAAGTGCACCCCGCCCCATGCCAAAGCACCAAAGCAGGGTTTGAAGAATCGCCGCTTATTTCATAATTTAAAGTTGCGCTTTCTACTTCAATTTGCATTTAGAAAACTAACCATCCATATTGTGCAACGCACATAATTTATTGCCTGAAGGGTCTCGTAAGTAGGCCAAATAAAACTTCATGCCCATGCCTTCTCTTGCTCCAGGAGGGTCTTCACAGGTTGTGCCTCCACTATTTATGCCCGCTTCATGCCACGCATCTGCCTCTTCTGGGTTCTTGGCACTGAATCCAATCGTGCTTCCGTTACCAATGGTTGCTTCTTGATCATCTATTGGTTCAGAAATTAAAAACATAATTCCATCTAATAAATACATATATCTTTTATGGCCTGTTGGGTTTACAGACAATACACCGGGTTCACAACCCATTGTGCCTAAAACTTTGTCATAAAATTCTTTTGATTTTTCTATATCGTTTGCTCCTACCATTATGTGACTAAACATCTTTACTCCTTTTATTTTTTAAACAATACAACGTCTCTTTCTGGAATTTCGTAAGCCCAATTCATCATTGAAGCGATGACTTCAAATGTTTTAGGCCTATAAAACGCCACATGCGTTGGGTCCTTTCTATAATACCATTGACCAAAATCTTTCTCATCACTCAAAAAAGCTGTCATCACCGCCAAAAGACCCCCCTTAGCCAGCATATTGTTTATCCTTTTAAACTCTTTAATGGGATCAAAAAAATGCTCTATGGTTTCTGTACAAGTTATAAAGTCATATGATTTAGATAAGATTTTTTCATTTTTGAAGAAAAATGGATCATACAAATCAACTTGATGGCCTGTTTCTTTCAACATTTCAGCTAAAGCTGGGCCGGGGCCACAACCAAAGTCCAGGCCTTCTGCCTTGTCTTTAAGCTTGGCTTGTAGAGGTTTAAAAAGTTTTGATAAAAATAAACGATAGTTTTCGTCATAGATGTCGTTGTTGTGTTGTTCATAGCGGCTTTTCTCTTCTGATGAACTTAATCTAAATTTAGAATCTAAAGAGATAAAGAGGCAGCGTCTGCACTCCCAGTAAGCCCTTTCATCTTCTTCTAAAATTAGCTTTATTGCAGGGTCTCCGCAAACTAGACAGTTCATTTGGTAAGATTTTGATATCCTTTCTTTTGTAACCAATCTGAATAATCCGCCCTATTAACCAAGTAAGACCAATGTAAAAGGGATTGTTGTATTCTTGGGCTTACATGTTCACTAAATTCCACATCGCATCCGTCTGCATGGATTTTCGAATATATAATATTTCTCCACCTTCCTTTTGGCCCGCAAAAAGCAGCCCATCTTTTGATTTGTCTTTCATCGTCTTCATGCCTTCTTCCTAAGAAGTATTTGCAATACCATTCAAACCAACCTCGAGGATCGTCTGGGTGAATCCAGCCCTTAGCTTCCCATTCTTTCTGTGATTGACCGGATTTAATCTTAAACAAATTAACATTAACTAAATACTTTTTAGACTTATAAGCGGACTCCTCGAGGTCCTTAAACCAATCTTCAGGGAAATCTTTGTAATCAACAAGCTCAGCGAAGTAAGTGCCACCAAAAATGCCTTTATGAAGCATTTCTTTTGGTGTAAACATTGGCCTAAATTCCATTTAGTATATTTTAGAGCTTAAAGAATCCTCCTGTGTAGCTCCTTATATCTGCTTCCCAATCAGCTAAGCTCTCTCGCATATCTGTCTTAACATTCCCTAAAACCCTAAAACTCTTTACATTGAAGTGTTCCGGAAACTCTTTAATTAGATGACTTGCTGAATGATGCTCAAGGCGTAATTTTGCTGCGTCACTGCCCTCAAACATCTCTATCAAAGTGGCGCTTTTCTCGTCCTCGGAAAGAAACCATTCAAATCTTATGGTTTTGGGTTCATCGCATTGAAAAACATAAGGCGAAGAGTTGTTTCTCATAAACTCTTTAACTTCGTCTGCGCTTTTTATTAGTTCTAACTCAAATATATAAGTTATAAATTCATTTTTTTCATTCAATCCAGTCATGTCTATTGGGTTTATTGGAATTCAGCTAATCTCACTTATCCCCTATGTTAGCTCCTTGCTGTTACTTTTCCTTAATAATTAATACTATAGCTGTTAATTGAATAATAAGCATTGAGGTAAACAATAAAACATTAAGTGGGAGGCCAAAAGAGACAGGCTCAGTAATGCCTTCGCCCACAGAAGTACCTCCATATAAAGGCATGGTAATAGTGGCAATAAAGAAGCCAAAATGAATGCACAGGCTTAAGATTGCAGCTAGCATTTCCTTTTGTTTGGCCCACAATAAATACATGCCTAAACCAAAGATACAAAAGTTCGTTGAGAGCCTCCAAGCTTCGTGAACACGAGCATGCGAGTCCCAGTCAGGATTAAGTAAATGGTAGACACTTATATCGGCAAAGAGAGGTAGTACTCCTCCCGCTACCAACGCTATAGTTGTTAAAATCTTGCTCATAAAGCTCTCCTATAATAGAAATGCGAGTGTTAGTCCGTCTCCTATTGGAACCATGGATAGAGAAACCCTATCATCTTGGGCTAAATAATCGTTTAGTTCCTTTATTGCGTTTGTGTCGTTATCATTTATTTCAGAATTGATAACAGCTCCGCTCCATAAAACATTATCTATGGCTATGACTCCACCTTTCCTCACCAGCCTTAAGCACTTTTTGTAATAAGCCAAATAATTTGCCTTATCTGCATCTATGAACGCAAAGTCAAAAGAGGCCTCCCCTCCTTTGGCTATTAATTCATCTAACGTCTCTATGGCCGGCCCTATTCTAAGGTCTATCTTGTTAGCCACGCCGGCCTGTTCCCATTTCTTTTTACCTATAGCAGTCCACTTCTCTGATATATCACACGCTATAATTGTTCCATCTTCTGGCAGAGCCAAAGCAACTGCTAGAGCGCTGTAGCCAGTAAAAGTTCCTATCTCTATTGTTCTTTTGGCTGACATTAGTCTTATCAGGTTTGCCATGAGCGCCCCTTGCTCAGGACATATCTGCATGACAGATTCTGGTAAATTAGATGTTTCCTCCCTGAGCTCTTTTAGGGCCGGGTGCTCATGCATACCTTTTTCTTGAAGATATTCTCTTAGTTCATTAGTTAAATTTAGTATTCCAGTAGACATGATTTTAAGCTTCCTTTTTTAAAGAATTTGAAATTAATTTAAAGAAAATGAATATTACACTACACAGGCACAAACTCCACTTGCATTGATTAAGTACGCTAGAAATGAATATTTGCGATTCTGGTATCTCGCTAAATGAACTAGAAGACATCATCAAAGATATAGAAATGTTTTCGCCTAAATCAAAAATACCGGCAAGAATTGGTATGCATAAGATAAAAATCCTTCGTTCATTAAGTTTTAATAATATTGAGATAAATAAAAGCACATAAAGAACTGGAAAAACCGTATCAAGAATTAAAGATGAGTATACGTATTGTATTCTTCCTGTTTCACCTAAAGTTTCAAATGTATTCTTTACATCTAAGGTGTTAAAGCCAAACAATAAATCCAACATGTTTGGGTAGATTTCATTAGGTAAATTTTGAAAACAGACAGAACAGATAAAAAGTAGAATTAAAAGAAAAAAAATAGATTTATTTGAAGTAATTTTTCTTTTCACAGATCTCCTTTTTTTACCCAAGGAAGCATGTCATCGGTATACATATCTCCTTTGGGCGCAAAATCTTCAGGTTTATCTAGACTACAAGTGGTGATGTAGGTGTATTCCGGATACTCTTCAAGAAGACAAACAACGGGAGTTCCACAATCTTGGCAAAAATACCTAGACCCGTGAGAAGAAGAGGTTATTTTTTTTGGCTCTCCTTGAAAATACTCAAAATCATCTTTAGGAATAGCCATCCAGGCAACATACGGGGCCCCCGAGATGCTTCTACACATAGAACAATGACAATTTGAGGAGAGATAATCATTTATTGGGAATCTATAACGAATAGACCCACAAAAACAACCCCCTTCTATACGTTCGTTCATAACCATTTCCTGATATAGATTTGTGAAAAGTTACTTTAACTTATTTATGGGGTTAAAGATCAAAAAATTTGTCATGTAACTTCTCCAGTTTATTAATGGTTTCTGGCAGTGTTTCAACCGGAAATGTTTGTTTATACCAAAAATAAAACATCTGTTTACCGTTGCTTTCGATGTTCATGGGATTATTTATTAAATAATCATGGAGGTCTGGGTTGTTGAATAAGGCCCTAACTCTTTTGTGGTTATCCTCCCCGCCCTGTGCCGTTAAGAAGAACTTATTAGAAAACTCTGGGTACTCTTCATAATCTATATCGGTCATAACTTTGTCCAAGGTATGGCCTTCAGGTCTTAAAATAAAAGAAGGAAAGGGAAAAGTTTTTCCTTGTTGCTTGCTCTTGAACGAAAAGACTCTTGTTGGGGCTATCGGATCAAATGGATGGTCGTTTGGTACGTTCCATTTAAAAATAAGAAGGTTGGGTTTGTCTTTGGATGTGATTGTGTTTTGGTAGTGTCCAAAATTAAACAACGTCCTAGAAGGAATTTTGATGGTGGTATTATCAAATGTAAGATTTACTCTTTTTCTTTCTAAGCCCACTTTTTTTAAGTAGATTTCTTCTTCTGCGTATTCTCTATCAAGCCTTTTCTTGTATAGATAGGACCAAACAATAGCGGCGACTGTTACAACTGGTGCAATATAGTACAAAAAAAATAAATCGAATTCGGTCATATTGATATTTGGTCTTCTGGCATTAGTTGGGCGTGTCTCCGCTTTGGATACACTCTTATCTTGAGCACCTTTTAATATTTGTGCGAGTTAACCCGCTATACCAGGGAGCTATCTATTAAAACCGCAATTAATAGTGCAGGCTCAGTACCGTTATTGACCCAGGCATGGTTGGTGCCTCTTTGAACAACTACATCGTGCGGCTTTAATCGAACCTCTTCTTCATCCAAAATTAAAGTAACGTCTCCCTTTAATAAAATAATGTAATCTATAGTATCGGTCTCATGCATTGCTGCATTTCTAGATGTATCTACTCTATGATGTGCGGCCCCCATTCTCTCAAAGGCTTTTGCTGTCGCCTCCTCTATTGCTTCCTGAGGAACCCCTTCTGGGATTGGGTTAATTTGAAAATATCTAAATTTGGTTCCTCCTTTTACGGGGGATAGCATTACGTCTATATCGGCTCGATCTTTTTCAGACTTGGTATCAAAGCCACCCCCATCAGTGTTCCAGATCTCAAACAATCCGCCAGCATCTTCGCCAAGAGATCTAGCCGGAGGCCCGTCAATTGAAATTACAGATTTACCATTTTCATTATGACCAGTAATTATTCTTCTCATATTTTTCTCCTTTTAGCTTAATTGTTGTATGGATTAGTCTGTTCCACCATTTAGGACTTAAGTACCATAACTTTCTATCCACTCATCGATAATATCTTCTAATATAAATAGAGGAACGATACCCTGATCCAATACAATCGTATGAAATTTTCGGATATCAAACTTATCCCCCAAAGCGTCTTTAGCTTTCTGTCTCAATTCTAGAATTTTAAGCATGCCCATCTTGTAACTAGTAGCTTGAGCTGGCCAAACAATATAACGCTCTATTTCTACTCTTACTTCTGTGTCCGACATGCCTGTAGTTTTTTTCATGTATTCCATGGCCTCTTCTCTGGTCCATTTTTTATAGTGCAGGCCTGTGTCAACAACTAGCCTGTTTGCTCTAAACATCTCGCTTTGTAACACTCCTAGCTCATCATAAAGATTCTTTGTCATTCCAACTTCAACGGCTAATTGTTCAGAATACAGGGCCCAGCCTTCTGTAAATGCTGACGTTCGGTAACCCATTTTTCTGTAAAGGGTCAAGTTATCGTTTTCTTGATTAAGCGCTATCTGAAAATGATGCCCAGGAACTGCTTCATGAAAAGTAAGCGTTCTCATGCCGAAAGTTGGTGTTTGCTTGATGTCGTATAAGTTTGCATAAAAAACACCCGGACGTGACCCGTCCAAGCTAGGAGATTGATAGTAGCCACCGGCTGCTGTCTTTTCTGAGTATTCAGGAACAGCTCTTACCTCTACAGGGCTGACAGGGAATCTTTCAAAATAAGGTCTTACATCCTCCTCTGCTTCTTTAACCATTTGATTGTAGTCGGCGATTACAATTTCCTTTCTGTCCGGAGTATCTGCATAAAGAAAATCTGGATTTTCATTTAAATCATTCATCATTTCGCCAACTGGCTTATTTACCTCATAGCCAAGCATGGTGAAGATTTCTTTCATGCGGTTACCAATCCTTTCAACCTCTGAAAGACCTATCTGATGTATTTCTTCGGCGGTGTAGTCGGTGGTTGTATAAGACCTGAGTCTAGAAGCATAGAAAGCATCACCGTTAGGTAGAGACCACACTCCATGATATTTATTGGCATTGCTATAATTCGTTTCCATGTATTGAAGAATTGACTCGTAGCCTGGCCTAACATCAGATTTAATTACAGCGCTCAATTCACTAAATAAGTCCTCTTTTTTTTGCGTTGATATATCTAGCTTGTTTACTTTCTCGATAAATATTTGCATCAAAGGATTCTCTTCGTCTGCGTACGCGATTAGTTCTTTTAACTGCTTTATTACATGATCAAATACAAATTGAGGTGCAAAAATTCCTAATTTCTTTTGCTCACCTAGCCAAACTAAATCCGAATTCAAAGAATCATCAAAAAGCCTGACTCTTTTTATGTAATCATTGGCTTCTCTATAGTCTCGAATTGGATGGGTGTCAGTCATGAATTCAACCAGACCAAGGTGGTTGCCGCTTATTTGGTTAAAGGGGTAGCTGTGGAATCTAAAATTTTCAAATCTATCTATGCCGTTTTCCGTATCAAATATAGCTATCTTACGAGTAACTTTTTGAACCCCTGATAGGTCATTGGGGTTATATTTCTGTAGCATTTCAAGGTGCTTTAAATTGTCCCGATAATCATCCTCTCCATCTTCCAGAGAGTCGATAGTAAGTTTTTGATTGTGCTTCAAAATCACATTAAAGGGGTCAAAAATACCTATATACGTCATGAATTCTGGTGATTCCATGAGACTCATAGAGAGCTCTTTAGCTAGGTAGTGATCAATTGAATACGGCTTCATTAAGAACAAGTTTGCTAAATATAGCGATATAACAAGCGATCCACTTAATAGCAGGTATCCGAAGTACTTTAATAGTTTTTTCATATCATCTTGGGTTATATGTTTTCTAATAGAAAATTAACTGAATCCTTCATAGAGGCCTTTCTGGCTTTCCAGTTTCCACCTAAATGAGCCCCTATTTTAGCTCTATCTTTAAATAATTGAGCTCTTTCATGGGGTTCATTCATAGAAGTTTTATTGCCTTCCTTATCCTCGTGGTAATGCGAGCCATCTTTCCCAACATAGGTATGTCTACGCCCAACCGCTATGGCATTAGGTATAAACATTACAGGGTCTATGGCATCAAATGAGTGATGACCCCCTTCGTAAGTAATAATTTTACTATTGCCTCCGTTTTCATTAATAGCTGGAGATAGTTTTTCTATAAGAATTGGGGGAGTGTAATCATCATCCGCTCCGATTAGAGTTAAGATTGGTGATTTATTCCATCTCATTTCCTTTGGCCACATAAAGGCGCCTGGGTAAAAGGCCAAATGCCCTGCAAACCTTTCTCCTTCAGGTGCTAGTTTTTCTGCTAATGGTTCCCATGCAGAGTATATAGCTGTACTTCCGCCGAGGCTCCATCCAGTTATAAAAACCTTTGAGGAATCAATATCGGGGTGTTTGGATAAAACCTTCAAAGCATTAAAACAATCAGCAAGCACTGTTGCTAAAGTCACCTGCATTTGATCTTCTACAATAGAAAAAACCTGCCTGGCATCAAAACTGCTCACTCTAAAAATGGCAAAACCATTATTTAAAAAATTCACTGCGTGTTCATGATGATGACCCCTCCAGCCCAAACTTCCATGCATGCAGATAACCAAAGGGTATTTTTCTTTTTTCTCTTCAGGAAAAATAAGGGTTCCAAACATATCTTGCTCTTCACATTCTGTGGAATTAAGAATATGAAAAAACTCAAATGGGTTGGAAGATTTATAGGCTATTACGCCTTCATCGCCAGATTTAAAATCATTCATAATTGCAAATTAACCTAATCCAATTTACTTTTAAAGCGTTCGCCACGCTCTTTCGCTAGTTTAAAGGCGGCTTGTGTCTCAGCCTCAACTTCATCGCGTTGCTTTTGACGTAGCTCCGCGTATTCTTCAGCCCACCAACGTCTTGTAACCTGCGGAAAGGTACCCATTCGATTTACGCTGGCATTGGCCCCTCGGTCGCGTCCCAACTCATAACCACCAGCACCTAATGTGTCTGCTTCAGACTTACCAAATGGAACCAGGTCTCCCTCCATTTTGGGCAATAAAAAGTAAGGCATGGAAACTCTTGTTTCGCCCTCGGGAATCAAAGTAGTATTAACCCGATGAAGGGTTGCTGAATATCGTCCCTCGCTTAAGTGCATTAAAGTGCCGCCTGTATTAACTATCACGGACCCTGGTATTACAGGCACATCATAGTTGCCTTCTGCGGTTCTGCAGGTTACTGGAGCATTTATCCATTGCCCTTCTCCGGCAACCACCTGTAGTCCTGGTCGATCATTAATCAAAAGTGCTATAAATGGTGGCCCATCTATATGCGCGCCAACTTTATCACTTTCGAATTTTTTGTATTCTTTGTGTACGTTTGCCCTATCTTTTTCTGCAAAAGCCTCTAGGCTGTAATTGTGATTAAGGCTAGCAGCCAAGTCTGGATTCTTGAAATCAAAATACTCACGAAATGCTGTGACATCTTCCCCCAAAGATTCAACAATCGCCTCGCCCAACTCGTGCGTTAAACGATGGTAGCGGTCGTTCAAATCGTCTATCAAAGGACGAAAGCCTGGCAATGACTGATCGTCTGGCCAAGTATTTGGTCCGCGAAAGAGTCTGTTTTGAATAGGTTGAGTTTTATCATCATAGTCGCACAAGGGGTCTTGCTCGAACCCATACTGAAAAGCCTCTATAACCTGTCCATGGCCACGATCGGCAGGTGTCGGCAGGCTGTACCCACGAAAATACGGTGTATTAGAGATGTGTGCGGTCTTTTTTAAGTCCATGGGCGAATCAAAGAAAGCACGAACCTCACGAAAAGCATGCTGTTGAAAATCATCTGACAGCCCAGGTGCATTAGCCAGAACCATAAATCCATATTCTGACAATGCGTATGAGAGGTCTTTAAAGAATTGCTCTGGGTTTGACTCTCTGTCCAGCCAATCCACTGTAGGCAACTCTAAAATATCTATTTTTTTATCGGTCTTTGTTTGCACGCGCCCTTTTCTCCCCTTAAATAATTCTACATCAAAGCAGTGTTATTGGCGTAATTCATCGTCTGAGGATGAAAGTATTGATGGTCTTAAGAACTCATTAATACCTTTCAACAAATCATCTCTTTGGTTTACTGGATTTCCTCTAGCCAACATCCAGTATCCAAGCCATTTTTTTAAATCACCCAAAGTCATTGTTTCTGAGCTCTTAAGTTTTTGAATAAGAGTTTGTTCTTTATTGATCCACTGTAATATTGCTTCTCCGGCTGCAATAACTAGGTATTTTGATTTGGTTTCCATTTTTTATTTAAACTGAAGAGTAACGTCCGAATCTATTCCACCGTAACGGTTTTGTTCACAACAGTGAATAAGTTATATCTTTCTAACAAATCTTTCCTTAATTTCAGTTAAATATAGCATCGCGAATATTCCTCCTGTCACCGCTCCATTAATCCAATTGAGAGCATCGAAAATATGTCCTTTTGGAACATAATATTCGGGAGATAGGAAAACTGATAATACCCACGAAACAATTGAAATTGTAAAAATAATCCTACCCCATGGAATGAATTTGTATAACAAAACCAGACTTGCCATTCCCACTAAGCTCACTACAGATCCAAAGTAAACAACTGGAGACAAGCCTTGTTCCATGTATTTTTCGTCATAGGGTGCATAAAGGGCGGAAATGAATGTTGCCCCAACAATGACTACTCTCAAGAGTATGAGTCCTTTAAATGTTTTTTCTAAGTCCATAAATGACTATTTGTAATTCACTGTTGTGAACTATTCCACAGTAACCGACTTGAATGAAACAGCGATTTGATTTTTCATTCAACTTTGTATTCTCTGCCCATTAAATATATTTATTAATTATTGTCGTTATTTTATCTATTTGGGATAAACCGTTTTCAATAGTGTCTCCCTTGAAATTAAAACTTTCTTTTAATTCTTGTTTTATTGTTTTTTTCACTTCCCTCATTTCTTCTGTATCCATTTCTGTATCCCACTCTCTATAGACGACTGCGTGAGGTCCATAGACCTCTTTAAACTTTGCCTTTCTTTGCTTCCAGTTTCCTGTATATCCAAATCTAAGGTCTAGATTGGTAACAAAATAATTAGTTATATCTGATTTTGGTCTGTTTGCCATTGGAGTTTCCATGGTAAATCTATAGAGGTAGAATTTTTTCACATCAAATTTGATTATTCTCTGTTTTGTTCTACTCTACAGTTACTGACTTAGCTAAGTTTCTTGGCTGGTCGATGTCAGTACCCTTGAGTATAGCTACGTGATAGGCAAATAGTTGCAGTGGTATGGAATAAATCAATGGGGCAATCAGTTCAGGGACCTCAGGTAACTCTATAAACCTAGCGATGGTTGAGTCTTGGTTGTGAGCTTCCGAGTGGCCAAACACATACAGTTTTCCTCCTCTTGCCCTTACTTCTTCCAGGTTAGATTGGAGTTTCTCTAATAAGTCATCATTTGGCGCTACGGCCACAACTGGCATTTCAGAGTCAACCAGAGCAAGGGGTCCGTGCTTTAATTCACCTGCAGGATAGGCCTCAGCATGTATGTACGAAATCTCCTTCAACTTAAGAGCTCCCTCCATCGCAACAGGGTAGTGAATACCCCTGCCTAAGAATAAGGCGTGTTCTTTTTGGTCAAAGTCTTGGGCCATTTCTATGATTTCGTTTTCTAGCTTCATCACAGAGTCTAAAGACTCTGGCAAGGCCCTCAATGAATTGTTGATTTTGTTTTCGGCTGCCGAAGAAAGTCCTTGGTGCCTTCCCAATATCAAAGTAAGCATCAATAATCCAACCAATTGTGTGGTAAAAGCCTTGGTGGATGCCACTCCAATTTCAGGACCTGCTTTGGTTAAAAACACCAAGTCAGATTCTCTTGCTAAAGAGCTTGAAGGAACGTTACAAATACCCAACCTTGATAAATATCCTGCGTCCTCAGCGGCACTTAAGCAAGCAAGTGTATCTGCCGTTTCTCCAGACTGCGAAATCGTAACGAAAAGAGTGTTTGGTGCCACCACCTTGTTTCTGTATCTAAATTCACTTGCTACTTCAACGCTACAAGGCAAACCTGCAAGACCTTCCAACCAATACTTAGCAACCGTGCCAGCGTGGAAGCTGGTTCCGCAAGCAACTATTTGCACGGACTCGACTTTTTTGAAAATTTCTGGAGCTTCCGGGCCAAAGATTTCTTCCTGCACTCCAGATTCAGTTAACTGGCCCTCCAAAAGACCTTTTATCTTCTCGGGCTGCTCCTTAATCTCTTTTAACATAAAGTGTCTGTACTCACCTTTGTCTATGGTCTCCCCTAGAGATTTTGCCACCACGACTGGCCTGTCTACTTGCTCGTCATCTATATTCCAAAATTTGGTATCAGTTGGGGTTATCTCTGCTAAGTCACCCTCTTCTAGAAAAACAAAATTCTCAACAAAGTCAGCAAGAGCTAGCTGATCCGAAGCAATAAAATTTTCTCCTTGACCTTGGCCGACAACCAGTGGGCTGCCTTTTCTTGCAGCCGCTAAAAGACCAGGCTCTTTAGACGACACTGCTCCTATAGCATACGCTCCCCTTAAATCTTTAACCGCAGCCCTCAATGACTCAACCAAAGAAGCGCTGCTCTCTGACATTTTGGCATGTATCAAGTGAGCTATGACCTCGGTGTCGGTCTCTGATTCGAAAACGTAACCCAATGCCTTAAGCGTGGTTTTTATTTCTTGGTGGTTTTCAATGATTCCGTTATGTATAACGTAAATTTCCTTATTAGAATGATGGGGATGTGCGTTTTCTTTTGTCGGAAGGCCGTGTGTCGCCCATCTGGTGTGTGCTATGCCGGTTTTTCCATTAACAGGGTTTTGATCGATAGAATTTTGAAGCTCTGAGACCTTCCCCGTGCTTTTATAAACTTTTATCTCTTCCGATTCGTCAAAAATTGCAAGTCCAGCAGAATCATATCCTCTGTATTCTTGGCGCAGCAGTCCTATCACAAGCTTATCAACTGAAGGCCTGTTTGATGCTACTCCTATAATCCCACACATAATTTATTTCTTTTTCCTTTTTAAGTTTACCTGTTTTCCTCTCCCTATTGCCAATTCTCCTCTACCTACATTCTTTGTTATTACTGACCCTGCACCTGTATAAGACCCCTTACCTAGCTTAACCGGAGCAACTAACGAGCTATTAGATCCTATAAAAACATCATCTTCAGCAATGGTTTTGTGTTTTTTATAACCATCATAATTGCAAGTAATAGTTCCTGCCCCTACATTTACCTTTGTTCCTAATGTTGTGTCGCCAAGATAAGTGAGGTGCTTGGCTTTTGAAGACTTACCTACTTTACTTCTGTTGGCTTCTACAAAATTGCCCAATTCAGATCCACTCTGCATCTCTGTGCCGCCCCTTATTCTTGCAAAAGGGCCAATTTCACAGTCACTCCCAACAATAGAATCCTCTATGACGGTGTTGGCATGTATTACTACGTTATTCTTTATGACTGAATTGGATATAAAACACCCGGGGCCTATAGAGACACCCCTGCCTATTGTGTTGTTTCCATCAAAAACTGAATTAACGTCTATAAATGATCCTCGTCCTACTTCGATATCACCTCTAACGTCCAGCCTTGAAGAATCAGCTACCTGAACACCTGATCTGATTAGGCTTTCTGCAAGTCTTCTTTGATAAGCTCTTTCCAAATCGTGGAGTTCTTGAGAGTTATTTGCTCCCAAAACTTCAGTGTTGTCTTTTAACAACAAAGCCTTAACGCTTATTTTATTTTTATTTGCTAGTTCAACTATATCTGTTAAATAAAATTCTTTAGCAGCATTTTTATTCTTAACCAAAGGAATCAGGTTAGACAGATGGTTAGATTTAATTGCCATAATCCCAGAGTTCACTTCTGTGATTTCCTTTTGTTTTGTACTGGCATCTTTCTCTTCTACTATCTGGTCGATTGCATTCCTGCCTTTCCTAACAATTCTTCCATACCCAGACGGATTATCTTTGTTAAAGGTAAGAAGAGCCAGGTTGTTGCTTTTAGCCGAACTAATTAGTTTCTTTAGCGTTGCAGTGGAAACCAACGGTACGTCGCCATAAAGAATTACTGACACTGAACCTTTTCTAAGACATGATAGGGCTTGCTTGACAGCGTGGGCTGTTCCAAGTTGCTTGTTTTGCTTAACGCAATCGGTCTTTTTGGTTGTTTTTATCTGCTTCTTAACTTCGTTTGCCTTATAGCCTACCACCAAAATCCTTTTGGACTGCTTAAATTCATTGGTGGTATTGATTAAGTTTTGCAGCATAGGCTGGCCTCCAAGATTTGCTAAAACCTTAGGAGAATCTCCACCCATACGAGTGCCTTTACCAGCTGCTAATATTACAAAATCAATATTCATGAAGTCAGGGGAAGTGCCTTCCCGAGGTAACTAAAATGGTATTAAACTACTTCTTGCGTAGTTTCTGCAAGGCTTTTAGTCTTGCGGCGGCTTCAGCCAGGTTGGCTGCAGCCAATGAATAGTCCATGTCAGCTTTTTGATCTTCAAGCTCCCTTTCAGCCAATTCTTTTGCTCTTTCTGCGGCGGCTGAGTCAATATCGTCTGCCCTTTCGGCTACATCTGTCAATAAAGTTACCTCTCCAGGCTGCACTTCTAGAAAGCCTCCTGAGGCAAAAAATACTTCTTCCTCTCCGCCTTCAAGCGTCAACTTTACTGGACCAGGTTTTAAGTTTGTTAGCAGCGGTGCGTGTCTAGGAGTTATAGCTATTTCACCTGCACCACCTTCAGCGCTAAGCATTTCAACCTCTCCAGAGAAGAGCTCTCCCTCTGGGCTCACTATGTTGCACTGAATGGTCGCCATGAAATTAAGCCGCCTCTGATTTAGCCTTTTCCACTACTTCGTCTATTCCACCGGCCATCAAGAATGCCTGCTCTGGTATGTCGTCATAGTCTCCGTTCACAATGCCTTTAAAACCTCTGATGGTTTCACTTAAAGGAACATATTTTCCTGGAGCATTTGTAAAGACCTCCGCAACAAAGAAAGGCTGAGACAGGAATCTCTCGATCTTTCTGGCCCTTGCAACCACAAGCTTGTCTTCTTCGGAAAGCTCGTCCATACCCAAAATAGCAATGATGTCTTTCAACTCCTTGTATCTATTCAGCTGCTGCTTAACTGCGTTCGCTACATCATAATGTTCTTGACCAACAATCCCAGGCTCTAGCTGTCGGCTGTTGGAATCAAGTGGATCTACTGCAGGATAAATTCCAAGAGAAGCAATTTGTCTTGAAAGTACTACGTTGGCATCTAGGTGAGCAAATGTTGTTGCAGGAGAAGGGTCGGTTAAATCGTCTGCAGGAACATAAACTGCCTGAACCGAAGTGATTGACCCTGTTTTAGTTGATGCAATTCTTTCTTGCAAAACACCCATTTCTTCTGCAAGAGTTGGTTGATAGCCTACCGCAGAAGGCATCCTTCCTAACAATGCCGAGCACTCTGTTCCGGCAAGAGTGTATCGATAAATATTGTCTACAAAGAGCAAGACGTCTCTGCCTTCGTCTCTGAAATTTTCTGCCATGGTTAATCCTGACAGAGCAACCCTCAATCTGTTTCCAGGAGGTTCATTCATTTGGCCATAGACTAGTGCTACTTTGTCCAAAACCCCTCCTTCAATCATTTCGTGGTACATGTCATTACCTTCACGAGTTCTTTCTCCAACGCCCGCAAACACCGAATAGCCGCTATGCTCATAAGCTATGTTTCTAATTAGCTCTTGAATGTTTACCGTTTTTCCTACGCCCGCTCCACCGAACAGTCCAACCTTTCCTCCTTTAGCAAAAGGGCAAATTAAATCAATAACCTTTATGCCTGTCTCAAGCAGTTCTGTTGTTTCGGCCTGGTCTTCGTAAGAGGGCGGGTTTCTGTGAATAGGCATTGTCTTTTTAGCCGCCACTTCGCCTTTTTCATCAATGGGTTCGCCAAGCACGTTCATAATCCTGCCTAAAGTCTCTTCCCCCACTGGTACCGAAATTGGGCCTTCTGTGTTAGTCACTTCCACACCTCTTTTTAGGCCTTCTGATGCTCCCATCGCTATTGTCCTAACAACGCCGTCACCTAATTGTTGTTGTACCTCTAGCACTAGCCCGTTCTCGTCAACGGTTAACGCATCGTAAATCTTTGGGAGGTTTTCCTTTGGAAACTCAACGTCAATTACCGCTCCGATTATTTGTATTACAGTTCCTTTACTCATATTTCTATCCAATTATTAAAGTGCCTCGGCCCCAGCAACAATCTCAGAAATTTCCTGAGTTATGGCTGCCTGCCTGGCGTTGTTATAAACAAGTTGCAGTTCGTCTATAAGATTACCTGCGTTGTCCGTAGCGCTCTTCATTGCAACCATCTTGGCTGCTTGCTCGCATGATATATTTTCAATTACAGCCT
>CACAIY010000006.1 GCA_902532675.1 uncultured SAR86 cluster bacterium | reverse complement strand
GTGCAACAAAATAACACCTTACAAGATGTAATTGGGATAAACCAATTTGGAAGTAGATTATCTTTCTCTCAAGCCATGAAGAAAATAAACAAAGAAGGTAGTGGGGTTCTTCTTCTCTTATCTCATCAAGAGACTTCTCAAGAACTGCTATCTAATGTTTCGTTTCTAAAGGGAGAGAAGAAAACTAATGAGAGTGATGGGCCCGATTCGAGAATTGTTGGAGTTGGTGCTCAGATATTAAAAGATTTAGGTGTAAAAAAAATTAGACTATTGGGGGCTTCCGCCAAATACCCTCTTACAGGGTTTGATCTAGAGATTACTGAATTTATAAATTAAAAGAATGAAAGGCTTAGACTCTAATCAAATATCTGATAAATCTAAAGAAGCGGTTTATGCAATAACCTATACGAGTTGGAATAGTGAAATTGTTGGTACTCTTCTTGAAGAAACAACTAAAGAACTTCTTAAAAATGGTGTAGATAAAAAAAATATCCTTGTCCAAGAAGTGCCAGGGGCATTTGAATTACCTTTAGCATCAAAAAAATATGCTTTAAAAGAGAATATAGATATTGTCATCGCTCTTGGAGCCATTATAAGAGGTGACACACCTCATTTTGATTATATCTCGAAAGCCTGTATTGATGGCCTAATGTCAGTATCTCTTGAAACTAAAAAACCAGTAATTTGTGGTGTTTTGACAACTGATGATGAATCGCAAGCAAACAAGAGGGCTGACGCAGATCAAATGAATAAAGGTTCTGAATTTGCTTTAACAGCCATGAGCGTGATTGATCCTGATTAATTGTGAAGTCTAAAGAAAACACTTCCCCTGTCAGGTCAAGAGATAAGGTACTACAAAGTCTTTATGAAATAGATTTGGGAGGATCAAGTGCAAAAGAAATCCTTAAAGATAAAGAGATGCAGAAAAGATATCCGCATTTTAAGGATCTACTGATTGGCATAACTGAATCCATGTCTAATTTAGACAGCCTACTACAAGAACTTATGGATAGAGACTTATTGGGGTTAGATCCTATTGAAAGAAATGCATTAAGACTTGCAATCTATGAAATGCTAAATTCAGATCTAGATAAACCTATCATTATCAATGAAAGCATAAGACTAACTAAAAAATACGGTGCAGTAGATGGGCATAAATACGTTAATGCTGTTCTTGATAAGGCGCTTAAGACTGACCTCCAGCAGATTTTATAAACACGGGAGAAGACCAAGCTCTCTCTTCTGTTTCAGATAAACAATCTCCTTCTCCCTGCCCCTCTACATCACCACATAAATTAACTTTTATACATTTACCTGAATCATCTCTATCGCAATTGAGGTTAGAAGCATTAATAGCTAAAGATGGTTCTTGGATAGCCCTAACATAATAAATAATCTCCCGATTTGCATTGGTAAAATTATTATCTGCGAACTCTACTTCACAGCCTTCTGAAGAAGGCTCGCACATAAATACTTTCCATGGATCTTCTATTAAATTTTCTATAGGTTCGCCTGAATAAGCTTGTGGCCTAATTCTTACAACCTCTATCCTAGAAATAAGTTTTCTTTCGTCACTTGGGTTAAAACACTCACCCTTGCACAGTCTATTTATAACTTCTGGATTAAATTCATCTCCAACATTACAACCAGGTAGTTGTTTCTGAGAACCAACAGCTCTAACTCTAAATATTGGATTAATATTCAATTCAAATTCGCTACCCATGGGTTTAATTTGCATAGAGGGGTGATTAATCACATCAAACCATAATAGAATCCTATCTCCACTTGTTGCATACACCTCTCTGTTATTTAATGAATTCCAGATTGAGTTTCTATCTTTAGAACTAGAATGTGTAGCAACCAACCCTCCTGTGTAGAGAAAAGAAGAGATTCTTTCTAGTTGCGGTGGACCAGTCCTTGTTTTCATTAATTCTTCTATATCAACCGATTGCGTTTTTGGAATCCCTGAGAAACTCTCTTCACCATTTGAATTAGCTGTTAATGGGCCAGATGATTTATATTTCGAGTCACTATTAACAATTCTATCGATCTCTTTGTAACCTGATCCCGGTCTTGCTCCGTGATTATCACTAGATCCTATAAAGCCAAATCTATAACCCTCTGCCTTATTATCATCAAAGTTCCTTAAAGCAAGGGCATACTGTATTGAAGACCCAGGTCTATAATCAAAAGCGGGTAAAAAGCAATCGAGGCACTGTCCACTTTCTAACCATTCTTTTGAATCGTATTTAGGAATTGTTAATATGCCAAAAGGGTTAGACTTTATGTATTCCTCTCTGGCTGACTTAGCCCTAGAATCGCATTCACTTGCACTGCCTGCTGACACCCTACATCTTTCCCTAATTACTTCGCCTGCTTGAAAACAATAAGGAATAAAATCAGCTGTAGGTTGAGGGCAAGTATATAAATCATTATTAAGGTTAAATGATCGCCACGGCCTATATTCTTCTGTATTGCCATGACCAGAATAAAGTTCAATTAATTTTTGATATTTCTGATCATGATTCGAGGAATCAAATTGGTTTTCCCAAGTGGCCATAGGAGGAGAAGTATTCCCCCATGCTGATCCATGCGGAATCACAATAGAGTCTATGCCCCACTCATCTAATTTACTAAATAATTCTGCTGGCCTCTCTACTCTCTCTAAACAATCTTTCGGTAGATCTCTTACTGGTACATCTTTTTCACAAACTTCTAGATCTTGAATAACAATATTCCTATGCCTCCAATCAAAATAATTAGACATATTTCTATAATCGTAAATAAGAGCTCCATAAATGTAGATAAATGGCGTATCAATAAAATTTAAATAAGAACTCTCTGATGCTCCAATTGGCCTCACAGGTAGTTCTCCTTCAAGCGGTTTTAAGATTATATTCTTATGCCCATAGTGTTTAGATGGATTTAAACTAGTTTGAGTCCATTCCCATCCTAAGAAAGGCACAATTTCTTCTTCATCTATATTTCTTGAAATTGCGGAACAGCTTTGCAAAGATTCTATTGTGTCTTCCCATTCTCTTCTTGTTAAGAATTCTGCATGATCTGTCACGGAAAAGAAATCTAGATTGGCACAAAATCTACTGAAATTACAGGCATCGGCTACCGGGTGAACACCCTCTCCCTCTAAAATAGGTAAGCTACCTAAGAACGCATCCAAAGAATAAGTTGTATGTACATGTAAATCTCCAAATAAAATTCTTTTTTCTTGTTTAAGAGATTCTGTGGTTTTTGTAGAAAAGAATGGAGCACTTTGGTTTTCAATAGACCCTAATTCGGGTTGCTCACCGAACCAATTAAAAAAAAGACTTATGTATAAAAATAAAAAAGGGCTGATCAATACCGAAAGACCTATAACGGTCCTTTTTAGATAAAGTTTCATCAAAAGTTTAAGTTTCTACTTCTAATTGAGTTAAAGAATTATCTTTTAAATCTTTTGAAAGAATAAAATATTTTTCGTTATTAGTTTTTTTAGATGTAAGGGTGACCTTAAAAATATCACCATCTTTTATACTTTCTGTTAGTACAAAAGTATCTCCTCTTCGAACCTTATAAATATCTCTTGTATCTACGGCAGCGTATTCTATAAATTCTTCGGCATTAAATGCAAAGCGAAGAGCAATATTGACCCTAGAAGCGTCAGTTTTGTATTCATAAAGTACCACGGAGCGAGATTTTGTTGATTCAAATGAATCTCCTTCTTTGTAAGTAATCTCTTCTGCAAAAAAGGTTAGAGGAAAAATGAAAATTAAAATATTAAAAAATTTCATATCACAATGGGTATTCTCTTATAATTGTATCTTCTCTTTTAGGCCCAGTGGAAATCATAATCACAGGCACCTTACAAAGATCTTCAATATTTAGAATAAACTCTTTGGCCATATCATTCAATTCTTCAAAAGATTGTTTTCCTGCGGTAGGCTCTTCCCATCCTTTAAATTCTGTATAAATTGGTTCAATTCCCTCCAAAGTCAAGGTTTCCAATATTTCTGCCTTGCTCAAATCACTGGAATAATCAGTACAAATCTTTATGGTCTCTAAACCATCTAATACATCTATCTTGGTTATACAAAGACCATCAATACCGTTTAATTGTACTGTATGGGAAAGCAAGAAGGCGTCCAACCAACCGCATCTTCTAGGTCTTCCAGTGGTTGCGCCAACTTCTCCACCTTTTTCAGCTAAATAAGTTCCCATATCATCAAATAACTCAGTTGGAAAAGGTCCTTCTCCAACTCTGGTTGTATAAGCTTTTGCTATTCCAAGTGAGAAATCTATGTTTGTTGGACTTATTCCTATTCCAGAAGCTATACCGCCAACAGAAGAGTTGCTGGATGTTACATATGGATAGGTCCCTAAGCTGACGTCCAATAGGGCCCCTTGAGCGCCTTCAAAAAGTATTTTTTTATCTGCTTCCTTTAAGTCTCTTACCTCTTGAATAACATTACCGACATAAGGTTTAAGCTTTTCTGCTTGTTTTAAATTCTTTTCGAACAATTCATTTAAATCTATTTCCTCTGAGTTAAAAGAATGTATAAAAATTGAATTGTAAAAATCTAAGGCTTCTTCGAGCCTACCCTTAAGTTTATTTTCATTGTATAAGTCAGCCACCCTGATAGATCGTCTTCCAACTCTATCTTCATATGCCGTACCTATTCCTCGTCCAGTAGTGCCTATTTTTGTCAGTTTTTTTGAACCTTCTCTTAATTGATCTAATTTTACATGGTAGGGCTGTATAAGGCTGCATGCAGAACTTATAGTTAATCTATCCTCTATATTTCCTATAACCTCTTGTGCTTCCTCTATTTCTTCAAAAAGTGCATCTAAACTAACTACAACTCCTCTACCTATATAGCAATGAATATCATCATGGCATATTGCCGAAGGCAGCAAATGAAAAACTATCTTCTTTCCATCAACTATCAAAGTATGACCAGCATTGTGACCTCCCTGATATCTAATGGCTGCATCAAGATCTTTTGCTAAGTGGTCTACTACCTTTCCTTTTCCTTCATCTCCCCACTGCAATCCTAATAACGAAATAGTTTTAGTCATTTATTCTTCCTTGATATTTGAAACAGCAATTAAATCTAAGTCAAAACCTATTGCAGGTCTATCATCATCTTCAGACTTTCTCAGCCCATCGTATCTTCCACCTTTGGCTAAAGCGTAACCAGCAGATCCAGAATAAGCTGAAAATACTATTCCGTTATGGTATTTAAATCCTTGAACCTCTCCTATATCTATATGAACCGTTATAGACTGATCCAAATCTAATGCATTTACTATTTCATTTAAATGCTCCAAGTATCCAATAACCTCATCGCCTAATTCTTTAAATATTGTTTTAGCTTTCTTTATAATTTCTTCTGAACCATACATATCACAAAGATCCATTATCAAATTCATATCTTTATGATCAGAAGAAATGATATTGGATATATCTGACTTAGACTTTCTTGTTAAGGCTTCTTCTAGCTGAGAGAGTGTTGAATCATTAAGGTCTTGAAACAAAGACATGACAGCAGCTGTGAAACCAGCGTGCCCTAAACTAAGTGTTATATTTTTTAGACCTACTTCTTGAAGGCTCTTAATCATAAGATTGATACTTTCTAGATCAGACTCAATGGAAGAGTCTCCAAATATCTCTGCTCCAACCTGGATTGTCGTTCTAGATCTAAGAACTTTAGAAGCTCGTTTTTTTACAACGTCACCTGCGTAACATAATCGAATTACGTCTTTAGAGGCTATTCGATAAGCGTCTATCCTGGAAGCTTGTTCCGATATATCAGGTCTAATAGATAATTTTTTACCAGTCAGATCATCTAGAAAGCTAAATGCATAAGAGCTTATTTCATCATGGGCTTCTCCACCAAGAGTTTCTGATAACTCTAGTAGAGGGGGAGTTATAAACTCATAATTTGAAGAAACGTAAAGATCAATTAACTTTCTTCTTAACTTCTCAACTTCTAGGGCTTTAGGTGCAAGCAATTCATCAACGCCATCTGGAAGACTCCAGCGCACCTTAGATGTCATTTATTTGCTCTTAGCTTTAGAATCATCAAGATATTTAAAGAAATCACTATCTGGATTAATCAATAAAATATCTGATTTACTTTCAAAAGTTGATTGATAAGCTTTCAAACTTCTCGTGAAGTCGTAAAACTCAGGATCTTTAGAATAAGCATTAGCGTACGTGGCTGTGGCAGTGGCGTCACCATTACCTTTTATTTCTTCTGCTTCTCTATAGGCATCAGCTAAAATAATTGTTTTATCTTTATCAGCTGTAGCCCTGATCTTTTCAGCAACCTCATTTCCTTGAGCTCTAAGTTCTTTAGCCAACCTTTCCCTTTCAGTTCTCATCCTATTGAATACAGACTCACTAACTTCTGGTGGCAAATCAATCTTCTTAACTCTTAAATCTATAACCTCAACACCAAGCTCATCTTTAGCAATGAGATTTAATTGGCTGGACAACTTGTCCATAAGTTCATCTCTTTGACCAGACACAACTTCTTTAACGGTCCTACTACCAAATTCATTTCTAAGACCAGCATCAACCCTCTGAATCAGTAGCCTTCTTAATCTTTCTTCATCGCCTCCGGTGGTCGTGTAATATTTAGCAACGTCACTAACTCTCCATTTAACAAAAGAATCCACTGTAAGGGCTTTCTTTTCTGAAGTTAAGTAACTTTGAGGTGCCGCATCCAAAGTTAAGATTCTCGCATCAAACTTTCTAACTGTATTTACTACAGGCACCTTAAAATGCAGCCCTGGCTCAACGTCATATTCAACTATTTCACCAAACCTTAATTTAACTGCCCTTTCAGTTTCTTTAACTACAAAAATTGATTGAGTTAATAATACAAATGCTAAAAATAATGCTGGGTATAAGATTTTTCTTAATGCACTCATTACCTTCTCTCCTCTTGTCTATTTCTTCTTCTAATTTCTTCTATAACTTGATTGGTTAAATCTCTTATAGAAGTTGAATTATTAGAAGTGGAAGGAATATTTAATTCTTCAACACCTCTAGCGGATTGCGCAATCTTATCTAGTGGTAAGTACAAAATATTATTACCTCCTTCAACGTCTATCATCACTTTAGTGCTATTTGACATCACACCCTGAATTGAATCTAAGTAAAGGCGATTTCTTGTTACATCTGGTGCTTTCTGATATTCAGCCAACAGCAAGTTAAATCTAGCTGCATCTCCTTCAGCTTCTGAGATTACTTGTTCTTTATAAGCTTCTGCATCTTGAAGCATCCTTTGGGCTTCACCTCTAGCTTCTGGAACTAGCCCATTAGCATAGGTTTCAGCTTCATTTCTTGCCCTGACTTCATCTTCCCTTGCTTTAATAACATCGTCAAACGCTTCTTGCACTTGATTCGGTGGAGATGAGTCTTCTATATTTACAATCAACACCTCTAACCCAGTGGAATATCTATTTAGATAATTTTGTAATCTTGTTCTAACTTCTTGGGCTATTAACTCACGACCAGTCGTCAGAGCATCATCCATTATAGATCCTCCAACTACATGTCTAAGAGCACTCTCAGTAGCCTGAGCGAGACTTGAGTCAGCATCTCTTATATCTAGAACGTATTTCTTAGGGTCAGCTATTTGGTACTGAACAGAAACTGTCACATCGACAATATTTTCATCTTTAGTTAACATTAGAGCATCGTGCCTGTGCGGTCTTACTCTAACCACATCAACCACTGTTACACTATCTACTATTGGAGGATTCCAACGTAAACCAGGTCCTTTGATTTCCTGAAATTTACCCAATCTTAATACTACTGACCTTTCTGCTTCTTCAACTTGGTAAATCCCGAAAGTTACATATCCGAGTATAAGTACAAGGAAAATCCAGGTGAAATTTTTAAAACTAAATCCTTCTGAAGATCCGCCTTCCGTAGAGTTTCCACCACCAAAAATAGAATTTATTGTTTCTTTAGCTTTTTTAATTACTTCATCAATCTCAGGGGGAGCATTATCTCTACCCCAAGGATCTTTATTATCGTTTCCATTCCAAGACATCTTTAAATCGCTTCCTTTATTAATTGTTTATTTAAAATTTTAAAGCCTTTAATCAGCTTTAACTTTTCTAGTTCGAGTGCATTACTCTTAATTTGTAATTGTATCAGACCTGAATCAGATGTTCTTTCTTCAATAACACTTCCTGAAGAATAAAGTTCGGCCCTTAACCAACCTAATTCTGGGAAAAGAGATACCCATTTTTTTTGCTCCTTGCCGTAAAGTTTAGTATTAATTGAATTTATTAAGTCATCAAACCCTTCTTCGGTTTGTGCTGAAATCCAAACCTGATCATTTTTTGAGGCTGAAAGTTCTTCTAAATTAGATAAATTTGCTTTATCACTCTTATTGTTAACCCTAAGGATAGGGATATCTGATAAGCCCAGCTCATCAATTAACTTCATTACTTCCTTCACTTTAAATCTATAGTCTTTATCTGATATATCAACCACATGGAGAAGAAGATCAGCTGTTCTTAAGTCGTCTAAAGTGGCCTTAAAGGATTCGATGAGCTGAGTGGGAAGGTCAGAGATAAAACCTACAGTGTCTGAGAAAAGAATACTCTTTAAGTCCGGTATAGAGTTCTTTCTAGTAACAGAGTCTAAAGTAGCGAAGGGTTTATCAGCGGCATAGAGCATATTCTGTGTTAAGCAATTAAACAATGTTGTTTTGCCGGCATTGGTATAACCCACTAAAGCAACTACTTGATTCTTGCCTTTTTTTCTTGAATACCTATTAACTTCTTTTTGGTTATGGGCTTTATCTAACCTTTTCTTGATGCTCTTTATTCTTTGCCCAATTAATCTTCTATCTGTTTCAAGTTGAGTTTCCCCTGGTCCTCTAAGTCCTATTCCCCCTTTTTGCCTTTCAAGGTGACTCCATCCTCTGACAAGTCTAGTTGAAAGGTGAGTTAACTGAGCTAGCTCCACTTGGAGCTTACCAATATGACTTGTTGCTCTAGTTGCAAAAATATCTAATATTAAAGATGTCCTATCTAAAACCCTTGCATCAAAGATCTTCTCTAAATTTCTTTCTTGGGAGGGCGAAAGAGCATTATTAAAGATTACTAACTCAGCTGACAATTCTTTAACCAAGGCCTTAATTTCCTCCACTTTGCCTGCCTTGATAAAGTAATTAGAAGTAGGCTTATCTATTTTCCCAAACACTTCCGCACCAATCCTAGATCCAGAAGATCTGCATAACTCCGTAAACTCTTCCTTGGCATTCAATGAAAGATTTTCTGAACCTATTAAAAACCTGTCCATGTGAACTATCACTGACACAGGCTCAACATTTAACCTCTCAATCATTAATTAATGGCGTCCAAAACTATATCTAAATTATTATCTGATTCCTCTTCAAGCCATATTACTCTATTCCAACTCCTAAGCCAGGTCATTTGTCTTTTAGCAAGCTGCCTTGTGGCTGTCACTGCCCTAAACACCATCTCATCAAACGATAAATTACCTTCTAAATAATCTGAGATTTGCTTATAACCAACACTCTTCATAGAAGATTTAGAAGAATCCATTTGTTTCTTCTTTAATAAACGCTCCACTTCCTCTATCAAGCCTTGATCAATCATATCTTGAAACCGAATTGCAACTTTCTCGCGATGAGTTTCTTTATCTTTAGGCTTTATAGCAAACTGATGTATATTAAATGATTTCAAATCTTCATGAACCTCTAGATTATTTTCTTGCTGCCATACAGATAAAGGTTTATTTGTTAATCTGTAGACTTCGATAGCTCTTTTTATTCTTTGAGAGTCGTTTGGATGAATATTCTTAGCTGAAAAAGGATCTATTTGTTGTAGATATTCATGCATGACCTCCAGACCTTTCTTATTACACTCTAACTCTACTTCCTGCCTAATCTCTTCAGTTGATTCAGGTAATTCGGATAAACCATGAAATAAATTTTTAAAATAGAGCATTGTTCCTCCAACTAATAAAGGGATTTTCTTAGAAGAATTTGCCTTCTTGATCTCTTTCAAACAATCCTTTTGGAACTTACCAGTTGAATAGTTCTCATGTGGATCTATTACATCTATTAATTTATGAGGATATTTGATTAAGACTTTTTTATCTGGTTTTCCGCTGCCAATATTTAGGTGTTTATAAACTTGAACAGAGTCAACGCTAATTATTTCTACTTCGGCACTATCGTAAAGTTCGAATGCGAGATTGGTCTTGCCTATACCCGTAGGCCCCATAATGGAAATTAAAGAGTTCTTCTGCACGCTTTTATTCTAGTTGATTATGAATCAAACATAAAAAAACCGGCCGTAAAAAGCCGGTTTTTTTTAAATGCCTTGATTAAACTAGATCGTAACTTCTCTCCTCATGTTCAGTTACGTCTAACCCTTCATATTCTTCTTCTTCAGTAACTCTTAGTGCCATTAAAGAGCCTAATATCTTCAGAATTACCCATGAAGCTACTGCTGTCCAAAGGCCTATCACAACTATTCCTTTTATTTGAATAATAAACTGCTCCATTGGTACCCATGATTCTCCAGCACTTGAACCTAAGAAACCTCCTTGAACCCCAACAAAGCTAACCATTATTATTCCAATAATTCCTCCAACTCCATGTACAGGGAATACATCTAAAGAATCGTCAATGCCAAACACACCTTTAACTGCTTGAGTAGCATAAAAACAAATTGAACCAGCCATTAGACCTATCAATAATGCACCTTCTGGTCCAACACTTCCTGCTGCAGGAGTAATGGTAGCTAATCCAGCAACCATACCTGTTGCTATACCTACTATTGTTGGTTTTCCACCTTTGATCCACTCTATTGCCATCCAAGTTAAAGCTCCTGTTGCCGCACTTATGTGAGTTACAAGCATTGCCATTCCAGCCAAACCATCAGCAGCCCATGAACTTCCTGCATTAAAGCCGAACCATCCGACCCAAAGCAATGCTGCTCCAGTAACTACCATTGTTCTGTTATGTGGGGGCATGGCTGTTGAAGGAAACCCTTTTCTTGGACCTAAAACTAGAGCAATAACTAGAGCCCCTACTCCACAAGTAAGGTGAACTACCAAGCCTCCAGCAAAATCTTTTACATCAGCTAAATAACCTCCACCCCAAATCATATGACAAGCCGGTATATATACAGCCGTAAACCAAAGTAATGAGAACAAACACATGGCACCAAATTTCATTCTTTCGGCAAACGCACCTACTACTAAAGCAGGAGTAATTATTGCGAAAGTCATTTGAAAGATAACAAATAAAGAATGGGGCATGGTGGTGTCAGGAGCCAAAGTATCTCTACCTATACCAGCTAAAAAGAAAGCACTAGTTCCTCCAAAAAAGGCATTACCTTCTGTAAAGGCCAGACTATAGCCATAAACAACCCAAGCAACTGAAACTATGCAAGCAATAGCAAAACATTGCATTAAAACCGATATAGCATTTTTACTTCGTACCAATCCAGCGTAAAAAAGTGACAACCCTGGTAACGTCATCAATAAAACTAAAGCTGTAGAAGTTAGTATCCAAGCTGTGTCTCCAGAATCTAAACCATCGGCAAATATACCAATAGAAAAGAAAGGCAGTATTGTTACTAATAATATTTTTTTAATCATAAGATCCCCTTCAATTATTTATAATGCGTCTTCGTTTAGTTCCCCAGTCCTTATTCGAACAACTTGCTCTAGAGAAGAGACGAATATCTTTCCATCTCCAATTTTTCCTGTATTGGAAACTTTAGATATAGCATCTATAACCTTATCGGCATTATCATCGCTAACGGCAACTTCAATTTTAGTCTTAGGCAAGAAATCAACTACGTATTCAGAACCTCTATAAAGTTCAGTGTGACCTTTTTGCCTTCCAAAACCCTTTACGTCCGTGATGGTAAGGCCTGTAACTCCAACATCAGACAATGCTTCTCTAACCTCGTCTAATTTGAATGGTTTTATAATTGCTGTTATTAATTTCATATTTATCTCCAAAATTTTATTAAGACATCTTAAAAAAATCTCAACTATAAAGACACATATTTTATGAGTCTATTTACTCTTTATATGCAATCTTAGTGCCAATACGTAGATTTAAGTAAAAAGAAGGGTTTTACGTTTATTTAGAGTAAATAAAGAGTTAATTGAGTGCTTTGTTGATTTTAATGCACCAAAATAAAGCTGGTGGGACTAATTAAAGTCCCAGCAAGCTAAAAAATTATATTTGAGGAGATCTGAAGGGGTAACTGTCAAACAAGAAAGGTTCTTGAATGCAGTCAGGCTGAGGTCCTTGAGGGGCAGGAGCCGTTTGTTCAAACATAGCTACACCTTGTAGTCTAGATTCTTCAGAATCCCAAAAATGATGAAAAGCATAATCATAGGAACCTGCAGATGAGCCTGGAATTGGAGTTTCAAAATTAGGTTCATGAATTGTATAAAAGTACGGTGAAGCAGTACCTGCTGCTTCCACAGCAGCATCTAGCCATTGATTATAAATTCCATTGGCTGCAATTAATTCGCCCGGACCAAATGAATCGGTGTAACTACAGAAATTAAAGCCCACTACTCCTCCAGGTTCTGCATCTTGAACTTGCGCAGGTCTAAAATTGCTTACATTAAAGCTATAATTTATTGCATCTCCGTCCGAGTCCACACAAGAGAGAATAGAACTAGTCTTTTCAATCCAAGCTTCTGCAGGTCCCGCCAACCATTCTTCCCAACCTTTTTCGCTTTGCTCTTTAGATTGCCAAACCAATACCCACATCCCGTCATACAAATCAGTTTCAGTTCTTGGAACGAGTCCTACAGACATAGGCACAGGATTTTCCATACCGTCTTGTATGATATTCCATTCCGATATCATTGTCGCAAAGGACTCTTGCGACATGTCAGATCCATTTTTACAAAAAAGATATTCCACATAAGCTGTAGTTTCTGCAGCATCACTAATTTTGATTTCTTTACTTTGATCACTTCCTGAACAAGAAGCGACTAAAGAAATAATTGCTGCTAAAGTTATAATTTTCAATTTCATTTATTCTCCTTAATTAAATATTCATTATGTAACAGAAACTCTAGAGCCTTCAATAAAATTTTGTAAATCATCAAGCCCATAAAGCACTTTTCCTTCTATCTTATAATAACTAGGACCTTTCTCTTCTCTTCTCCAAGTCTCTAAGGTTCTTTCGCTACACATCAGAATATTTGCAGCTTGTTTAGGTTTAATTAATTTTCTATTCATTTTATTAATTCTGAGATTAACGTCCTTGTTAACTAGAATATCCATATTCTCTCAAATTGAAGGGTGGCTTATCACAGAGCCACCCTTATTATTTGCGCAGCTATTTAAAATCAGGATAAGCTTCTACTCCTATCTCTGCTTTATCTAGTCCTAGCTCTTCATCTTCTTCTGAAGCACGTATTCCTACTAAACTATCTAACGTTTTTAACACTACATAGCTTGTTATAAATACCCATCCAAATATGACTATTGCTCCAATCGCTTGAGTACCAAATGCACCTGCACCAGAAAGAGGAGTAGCCATAATTCCCCAAATACCAACTGTTCCATGGGCTGAAATAGCACCTACTGGATCATCAATCTTGAATTTAGAGTCTAATGTTATTACTGAGAAATAAACTATTATTCCACCAATTAAACCTATCAGTGTCGCTAGACCACCTGTTGGTGTGTCAGGTGCAGCTGTTATGGCTACTAATCCAGCTATTGCTCCATTAATTGCCATAGTTACATCAGCTTTTCCACTAAATATTCTACTGGCAAATAAAGCCCCTATTACTCCACCTGCTGCTGCCATATTAGTGTTAAGAAAAACCTGACCAACTGCGATTGCATCTGCAGCAGTATGAATAGCTAATTGTGAGCCTCCATTAAACCCAAACCAACCTAACCATAAAACTAAAGCTCCTAAAGCTGCAATAGGTATATTTGATCCAGGAATCGCATAAGCAGATCCATCAGATCCATATTTACCTTTCCTTGCCCCTAGAATGCTAACCGCTGCTAAAGCTGCTGCAGCTCCACATAAATGCACTACACCTGAACCAGCAAAATCTGTATACCCTAGGGCATCTAGGCCGCCTCCGCCCCACTTCCAATAACCTTGAACAGGGTATATGAACCCTGTAAGTATTACTGCAAATGCAAAAAATGGTAATAGTTTCATTCTTTCAGCTACTGCACCTGAAACTATAGACATAGCAGTTGCAACAAAAACAACTTGGAAGAAGAAGTCTGAAGCCTCTGAGTAAGAGCCATAAGACATGTCTTGCCCCTCCATACCAAGTGAAAGATAACTGAAACTAAAGCCAGGAATCCATGATGATATTGCTGAATCACCTGGATACATTATGAAAAAACCACAAGTTAAATACATTACGCAAGCAATGGAAAATAACCCTAAGTTTTTAGTTACAATTTCAGATGCATTCTTTGATCTGACTAACCCAGCTTCTAACATCGTAAACCCAGCTGCCATCCACATGACTAGGGCTCCGCTCATTAGAAGATAGAACGTATTGAGTGCAAATTCTAATTCTGTCATTTTATCTCCTTATATTTTTAAAGTGCGTCTTCATTAAGATCACCAGTTCTTATACGAACTAATTGATCTAAACCAAAGACAAAAATCTTTCCATCGCCAATGTTGTTTGTATTTGCTGCTTTAGTAACTGCCTCAATAACTTCTTCACATTGCTCATCTGAAACTGCTATATCAATTTTTGTTTTAGGTAAAAGATCTACTTCATACTCTGAACCTCTATAAAGTTCTGTATGTCCTTTTTGACGTCCGTAGCCTTTTACATCCGTTACCGTTAAACCTGTTACTCCAACAGTTAGTAGAGCTTCCCTTACTTCATCTAGTTTGAACGGTTTAATAACTGCTGTTATTAACTTCATAATCTTGCTCCTTCATTTTTATAAATTACATATAGATATATGCAATTTATATGCCAATTTATAATGAGGTTATGAATATGATTTGAGCTTAAATAGTGCTAAAGGTATTTTCTTTGATTAAGAAAGGTGCAGGGTTTCTAGAGTAGGCCTTTAAAAGAATTTTTAAGTGTTCCTTTTATTATTTCGATAGCCCCCCTATTTTTCATAAAGATAGCTTTAGAAACTTGGCCAGTTTCTTTTAAATTATTCTCATCATTGACTAAACCTATAAAGTAGTCTGCTAATTCTTTCTTGTTATTAATTATTTTTAACCCACTAGATTTTTTTAGTTGTTCAGATATTTCTACAAAATTCCTTAGACTAGGCCCGGAACATAATGGTAATCCTTGAGCAGCAGGTTCAAGAAGGTTCTGTCCTCCATGATCAATTAAACTGCCACCAACAAAAGCTACATCCGATACAGAATATAAAAAGTTTAATTCCCCCATCGTGTCACCGAATAAAACTTGAACATCATTAGTAACGTCTTCTTTTTTAGATCTAGAAGAGGAGTTGAAACCTTTGTTATCTATTAAAGATTTAACTCTATCAAATCTTTCAAGATGTCTTGGGACTAGTATAAGTAATGCGTCAGTTATTTTTTTTAAGATTAAATTAAATGCATCTAGAACTATGATTTCCTCCCCCTCATGAGTGCTAGCTGCTATAAGTGTAGGCCTCCTCTTACCTTGTATTGACCATGAATCTCTTATGGATCCGGAAATACTTTCTAATTCTTCAGGCATGTCTTGATCAAACTTAAGATTTCCACAAAGTTTAATTTTTTTATCAACTGCAATCTCATTAAAACGATCTGCATCAGATTTATACTGAGCCAGAATAAGATCTAACGAATTAATGGCGGGTTGAATTAGAGAACTAAATCGCAGGTATTTTATTTTAGATTTTTCAGAGAGCCTTGCGTTAACTAGAGTAGTAATAATTCCTTGCTTCTTGCAGCAGTGAATAATATTCGGCCAAATCTCAGTTTCCAATAATATTAATGCTTTTGGTTTCCATGTATTTATAAATAAATTTATACAAATTGGTATATCGATAGGGACATATTGATGTTTTACCTTATTTCCGAGCTTTGAAAGGAGAATATCGGAACCGGTAGGCGTTGAGGTAGTAACTAAAAATTCTGCTCCAGGATACTCCTCCATTAATGTTCTTAGAAGTGGAATAGAAGCATTTACTTCACCTACTGAAACAGCATGCACCCAAATGATTGGTTTATCTTTGGTAGGTTTAACATTGGCTATGCCTAATCGCTCGCCCCACCTTTGCAGATATTTTTTATTTCCTATTCCACGCCAAGTTAGCCTTATAAAATAAGCAGGAATTAGGGCTATGAATAGGGCCGTATAAATAATTCTCGGCATGTGCCTATGCTAACATAGCTATAAATAATAAATTAACCCGCATAAAATGATTGTAGTCACTGGCAGTAATGGCTTTATAGGCTCAAACCTTATAAAGAATCTTAATTCTTTAGGAATTTCTGATATTTTAGCTGTAGATAATCACGACAACGAAGTCCTTCAAGAAAATATAAAAGATTGCCAAATAAAAGAATGTCTAGGTATAGATGAATTTTTAGCATCGATAAAGAAAAGAGAAATAGACTCCTCTAAGATTAAAGCTATTTTCCACCAAGGTGCCTGCTCAGATACAATGGAATGGGATGCTGAATACCTTTTTCAAAATAACCTAGTTTATTCAAAAGAATTATTAGAATTTTGCTTAGAAGGTTCCACTCCACTTATATACGCTTCTTCTGCATCTGTTTATGGTTCTGGAAATAATTTCAAAGAAAAGTTAGAAAATGAATCTCCAATCAATCTTTATGCTTACTCTAAATACTTATTTGATCAAACTGTAAGAAAACATTTGGGGAGTAATAAATCTCAGATAGTAGGGTTAAGATATTTCAATGTCTATGGCCCAAATGAAGTCCATAAAGAAGGCATGGCAAGTGTTGCATACCATTTACACCAGCAACTTAAAAACGGTGATCAAGTTAACTTATTTAAAGGTTCAGATGGATTTGGTGACGGAGAACAAAGAAGGGATTTTATACACGTAGATGATGTGGTGAATGTTAATCTATGGTTTATGAATAATCCTATTGTCTCAGGTATTTTCAACGTGGGAACAGGGAAGAGTCAAACTTTCAATGAAGTTGCAAACGCAGTAATAGAATGGAATCAGAAAGGTCATATAAATTACATTAATTTCCCTGAGAATTTAAAAGGTGCATATCAAAGTTTTACTGAAGCTGATATCGGTGCATTAAGAAAAGCTGGCTATGACCAAGAATTTCTAGATGTGAATAGTGGCGTAAAAAAATATTTAGATGTCTTATCAGGTTGGCCAAAAAATGAATACTGATCATTCTACTCCCCATAATCAAGACCCTAAATTTAAGTTATTGCTCTTAAACCCTAAATACTTGCCAACATGGCTGGGAATGGGATTTATTTATTTATGTAAGTTTCTTCCTTATAAATTCATAATGTTTTTGGGTACCTTATTGGGATATTTGCTTCTTAGAGTCAGTCCTCATAGAAAACAGATTGCAAAAACAAACATGCAACTATGCTTTCCAGAAAAAAATGAAGAAGAAATCTATGATTTGCTTAAAAGCCATTTTAAGAATATGGGTATTGGTGTTTTTGAGATAGCGATTGCTTGGTGGTCTTCTGCAAGAGCCATTGATAAATTAAAAGTAAGCTCGAAAAACGTCAATATTTTTAAAGAATTAGATAAAGACCAAGGGGTTTTGATACTTATTAAGCACTCCACCCATGTTGAATTAGATGTCAGGTTAATGGCGCAAGAAATAGAATTAGGAGGGATGTACAAACATCAATCAAATGCCGTAATGAACTATTTCATGATCAGAGCTAGAAATAAATATGTTGCTGGAGCTATAGATAATCATCAAGCAAAAGAGGCTATACAGTGGATAAAGAATGGGCATAGGTTTCTGTATGCAGCAGATCAAGATTATGGAGAAAAGAATTCTCAATTTATACCCTTCTTCGGTGTAGATGCTGCAACAATTACTTTTCCTGAGAGGCTATCTAAATCAGGTGTGAAGATAGTGATGGCCAATGTAAGTAGAAATAAAAAAGGTTTCCATCTTGAGTTTCATGAAATCTCTGACTACAAAGAGAAAGGATCCGTTCTAAAAGAAGTAAACGAATTTTATGAGAAATTCGTATTAAACTCGCCTGAGAATTTCTTATGGACCCATAGACGTTTCAAATCAAGGCCTCCAGGAGAAGCGCCTATATATTCTGAATGGAAAAGTCGAGAAAAAAGAAGAAAGAAAAAACGAGAATCAAGGCAATAGATCTTTATCTCAATTTTTTAATAATTTTCGTAGTAGACAATCCGGGGACCAAAGGAATAATCTTGACTACTCCTCCCCAAGACTTTATCTCCTTGTGGCCTACAACACCTTTAACCTTGTAATCCCCTCCTTTCACTAAAATATCTGGTTTAATAGCTTTAATCAGCTTTAAAGGTGTTTGACCAGAGAAAGAAACAACCTTATCAACACACTGTAAAGAAGATAGTACCTTGGCTCTTTGCTCTAAATTATTAACAGGTCTACCCTTGCCCTTTAGTGACTTCACCGATGAATCGCTATTTAGACCAACCACCAGCTCATCACCCAATTTTTTTGCCGCCTCTAAATAATGAACATGCCCTGCATGCAGAATATCAAAACAACCATTCGTAAAAACTACCCTTTTCCTATCTTGTTTAAGCATAGATGAGCGTTTTTTTACCTCACTAAGACTAGAGATAAATTCTTCTCCAGAAAAATGAGGTTCTATTTCGGATAAAGAAGCTGTGGCAGTGCCTGATTTTCCTACTACTATACCGGCAGCAACATTTGCTAACTTTACGGCAGATGACATGTCAAAACCCGCTGATAAAGCAGCAGCAAGACTTGCTATAACTGTATCTCCTGCACCAGATACATCAAAAACTTCTTTAGCTTGAGTCGGGAAATCAGACCTAACAACTTTACCTTTTTCTTTATTAAATAATGTCATGCCATCAGAACCTCTAGTTACCAATAAGGCTCCTAAATTAAGAGACTTTATTAGCGACTTAGCTTTTGCTGTTATTTCTCTCTCGCTCTTTACAGGTCCAACTTCTCCAGTAAATTCTGGGAAATTTGGAGTGATTAGGTCTGCTCCTTTATATTTAGAAAAATTATCACCTTTAGGATCTACTAATACTGTCTTTTTTAATTTTTTTGCTTTTCGGATTATTGCAGGAATATCCTGAAGAGTTCCTTTGCCATAATCTGAAATAATTAATAAATTATTGCCTTTTAGAGAGATAGATTTATCAAATCTTCTTTTTGCTGAGCTCCAGTCATCTTTTGTAAACTCTTCTTCATTGTCTACCCTTAATAATTGTTGTTTAGATGAAAGTAATCTTAATTTAGTTATTGTTGGCAAGCTTGATTTAACTAATTCACTTTTAATCTTATTCTCTTTAAGTAATTTAATAATCTGCGCTGAAGAAGAGTCTTTTCCAGATATGCCTATAAGAGTTACTTTCGAGCCTAATGAAGATAAATTCAAAGCAACATTTGCAGCTCCTCCTAATCTAATTTCTTCTTTTATGGGCTTCAAAACAGGCACAGGAGCTTCAGGAGAAACTCTATCTACAGAACCGGAGACATATCTGTCTAACATTACATCGCCAAAGACTACGATGTTAGATTTGCTTAATAATTTTAAGTTCATAACTTAGATTTATTTATTTACTCACGAATTCATTCATTAGGTCAATGTAAGTTTAGAATAATTCTTACTTTTTAGTTTATTTTGTTAGCATTGAATTATGGATATGGAACTAAAAATAGAACCTGATTCTATAAAAGGGTTTATTGATGAAAAAGAAGGAGAAGCTTTGTATGAATATGCGCTTAAATATTCAGAAAAAGGTAATTGTCTAGAAATAGGCAGTTATTGCGGTAAATCAGCCTTGTATATTGGGTCTGCAGTTAAAAAAAATTCTAGATTGCTTTATTCGATTGACCATCATCAAGGATCTGAAGAACAACAACCTGGCGAAGAATATCATGACCCTGATTTACTTAATATTTCTGGAGATGGCATAAACACTTTGCCTTTCTTTATAGATACATTAGAGCGTTCTAAATTAAAAGAAAGTGTTATTCCCATAATTTCCAGTTCAGAAGAAGCCTTCAGAGACTTGGAAGGGCCTTTTAGCATGATTTTTATTGATGGAGGTCACAGCGAAGAAGCCGCTGTAACAGACTATAAACTTTGGTCTTCAAAGTTAACCGTAGGAGGCCTATTGGCTATACATGATGTGTTCCCAAACCCTGAAGAAGGCGGAAGGCCTCCCTATGACATATATTGCATGGCACTAGAAAGTAATAATTTTGAAGAAATTGACCTTATAGGTTCTTTGGGTCTTTTGAAGAAAATAAATTAAAACTCTAAGTTAGATCAGCCAAGAATAACTCTGATGCTTCGGTAAATTTATATAGTGAATCGGCAGCCAAGAGAACTGCTCCTGCGGTCCAAGTAGGCTTTTCAACTGGCCAAAACTTTTTGTCTGGATAGACGTAGCCGGTCCAATACAGACCATCATCTTCATCCCTCCATTGATGCAAACAATCAAATAAAGATTTTGCTTTATCTTCTAAACCTATCCTCATCAAAGCCATAACAAGTTCACAACTTTCCGCAACGGTCACCCAGGGTTCTTCAGAAACACACTTGCAACCCATTCCTTCTACAATAAATACATCCCATTTTTTATCTATCCTTTTTATAGCTACGTCTTTATCCAAAACTCCACATAAAATTGGATAATACCAATCCATACTATATCTGGCTTTGGTTTCCCAAGTACGGTCGTATCTTTCAGGTTTATTGATAATTGAATCTTTGAGCAGTTCTTTTGCTTTTTTTACATTGCTTCCGTCTTCATTCAATAAATTATATAAATACTCTGCGCAGTCCAAACTTTTATAAATAGAACTGCTTCCAGTTATCAAAGAATCATCCAAGTTACTTTTTCCTTCTTCAGAAGCCCAACAGATATCTCCTTGTTCAGTTTGCATAGATAAAACAAAATCGACTGATTTTTTAACGACTGGGAAGATTCTTTTTAAAAAGTTTTGATCTTTATATATTAAGTAATGGTGTAGAGCTCCAGTAGAAATATAGGCAATAAAATTAGTTTCTTTCCTTTTTGTTACTGGAATAGAATTTTTATATTCTGCAAACCAAGAACCGTCAGGTTCTTGCATCCTAGCCAGCCAAAAATAGGCTCTTTCAGCTTCTTCTCTCTTACCACCGATGGATAAGCCCATCGCAGCTTCAATATGATCCCATGGATCAAGTTTTCTATTTATTTCCCAAGGTATAGAGCCATCTTGACGTTGAACGCTCAGAATATATGAAATAGATTTTTTATAGAAATTTAGTTTTAAAGCACTCATTGTCTAGGAATTCTTCCTGAAGTACATAACCACACTTTTGCCGATCAGAGGCTGAAGTATAAGCTCTAAAAATTTAGTCAGTAACGGTTTCTTCATTAGATCCCACACTAAAAACTGATGGTATTTCTTAACTAAGAAAGAGTTTTCCTTATTCTTCCAAAAAAGGCATTGTAGCCACCAGTATGGTGAATGCAGAGCATGGGCCCAATGGAAAGAGAGATACCTTAGTCCTTCTCTGGTAGCCAATCTCCTTAATTGGTTGTGTCTAAATATCCTCACATGCCCTCCTGGCATTTCCTGATAACCCTTACTTAAAGCCCAGCAAACTAATTCAGGGAAAAACCTAGGCACACTTAAAGCAAGCACTCCTCCTGGCTTTAAAACTCTTACCAGTTCCTTTATTGAATCTTCCGGAGAATCTACATGTTCTAAGACTTCGCTACATATTACTGCGTCATAAGACTCATCTTTAAAAGGTAAAGTATCTATATCCCCAACACCAAACTGACAAATTTCCTTTTTATTTGAAACATCGAAATCATTCAATCTTCCTTTCGCTAATTGTAAGTCTTCATAAGACAAATCAAAGCCGAAAGTGTTAACTGGCTTCTCAATATAGGCTCCTATGGTGTGACGCCCTTCTCCACAACCCATGTCCAAAAGAAGATCGTCCTTTTTAAGGTTTAATTTATCGAAATTAATTGTTTGCACTTTTATGAATGTTTATTGTTTCTTCAAAAACTTTAACATAGTTTAAAGCTGCTATTTTCCAATCAAATAAATCTTCCATTCTATTTCTTCCCTTTAAGGAAAGTTGTTCTCTTTTTTCGGGGCTTTTAAATAAAGAAATTATTTTATTTTCAATTTCTTCAATAGATCCTGAAGCAATCTTTATAGCACTATCACCTATCACGTCTTTTAGACCTCCTGAATCAGTACTGATTAGCGGAGTTCCGCAAGCCATTGCTTCGCCTGCCCCAAAACCAAAACCTTCATATAAAGATGGAATGACGGCTATTTGCGACGTATGGTAAATATCTACTATCTCTTCTTCGGATAGATTAGATTTAAAAGAAATTCTTTCATTAAGATGAAGGTCGTCAATTAGTTTCCTAATTTTGCTTTCATTTGGAGACTTGCCAATAACCATTAGATGAGTCTCAGGAAAATCTTTTAATACTCTAGGTAGGGCATTGATCAGAAATCTAAGTCCCTTTAGTGGTATATCAGCACTTGCGGTAGTGACTATCCTATTTTCTACAACCTTACTGTCAGAGTCAGGCTTAAATGTTTCTATATCTATGCCATTAAGAATAACCTCAACATTCTCTGGACTTACAAGAAATTCTTCAACTACATCCTGTTTTGAAGGACCGCTTACACAAATTACTTTATTCAGTTTAGTAGATACTTTCTTCTGCATGGGGAGAAAACTGTGCCAACGTCTAGAAGATAATCTTTCTTTCCAATTAGAAGCATTTTCTATTTCTAATCTATGATCTTTGGTGATTGGATGATGAATGGTAACTGCAAGTGGGTACAATTTCTGTATATCTAAAAGTGAATAACATAGGGATTGATTATCTAAAATAACGTCAAACTCTCGTTCGGATGCCTTTAAATGCCTTAAAACTCTTCTGCCAAAAGTATATGGTTCGGGGAACCCTCCTGTTATTACAGAAATCCATTCATAAAGGTCTAGTGGAGAAAAAAGAAGACTGAATTTAAACTCTTTAATTCTATCTTCAACTCCAAATAAATCTAAGCTGGGAATCTTTTCTAACTCAATTTCAGCATCTAGCTGAGGATAGGGAGGGCCTGACAAAACTGTTACTTCATGCCCTAATCTTTGCAGTGCTTTGCTTAGATGTCTTACATAAATTCCTTGACCACCTGAATAAGGGTGACTCCTGTAACTGAGAATTCCTATTTTCAATCTTACTTCCTTTTAAAACCGCAATTTAAGAGCTTCCGTTATATCTGCTGAATCTTCTAAACTTCTTAAAATCCTTTCTTTATCTTTTTCAATTTTCTTTGTTAATGATCCTTGAGAGTGTCTCTTAGAACTATCTAGATCAAAGACAACCAACCTATCTTTGCTAATATAAAAGTTAGAAGATTTAGCATCTCCATGATGAAACCCTATCCACTTCATTCTTTTAAAAAAATTATAAATAGAAGAAGCTGTCTTGATAGATTCCTCTTTCTCTTGAATTGCTCGATCCAAACGTTTTCCTTCTATTTCTTCAGTAACCAATATAGAGTTAAGAGCTCCACTTAGCCCCAATTCTTCATATATTAATACTGGCTGCATTGTTCTTACGCCTACAGAATTAAACCAATGTAAGGCCTCCCATGAATTCCTTGCCCGTGTTTTATTAAAAAGTTTTCTGATCAAGTGGAAAAAATTCTTAATTCTATATTTTTTTACGAATAAATTTCTTCCGAAAAAATTAATTTTTACTACTAAATGACCTTCTTCATTCTTAATCACAACTCCTTGGGACAATAAAGACTCTTCATCTTGTATTAACTTTAATAAATCTTCAGAAACTTTATTTTTAAAACCTATCCACCTGAAATCTTCATTATTTACCCTTTTATATAAAGATTGATTAGGCAATGGTTCTTTTGAGCTGATATCTATCTCAGCCATTAAAGGTTTCATATACATAGAGAATGCTCTGCTTCTCGCCTTCTCAAGAAAGTTATGATGCTTAGAAAACAGATCTCTTAATGAACATTTAAAATAAATCATCAAAAATCTATAACAGTCTCTCTCAGTTAATCCGAATTGGATTGCTGAATGGTATAACCCTCCAATATCCTTCACTAACCACCTTTCAGGAACTTTGTTTCTAATCTGCGCTCTATGCAAGTCAATAAGTGATAAGTCTATTTGGTTAAAATCTGTGTTGCTATCTAGATGGTAGTGACAAAGATATAAATCCCTATGATTAATTCCACACTGGTGTAACTTCCTCGTGATGTTTGCAATAGAATTAAGAAGATTGTTTTTTTGTCCAAAAGATAGGTTTTTTTGTTTTCCCTCCAAGAAGAAATCTTCCAAAGAAATTGTATCTTTAAGCTCTTTAGTTATTAAGAATGAGCTTTGACTAGAAGGGTTGAGTCCTTTCGAATGATAGTATTTTACTTTTGGTCCATTTATTCCCAATTTATGCATTCGAGACAGTGCTAAGTACTCTTGTTTAGCTCCAAGAATAGGAGGCTTAAGTAAAATTAAGTTCTTTACGATTTCTTTCCACCCTACAGGACCATGGAATTTTAGAAAATAGTTTTGGTCATTGTGTTTAATTCTTTTTGTAACCCTATTTTCATATTCCCTAAAAACCTCTCCTTCTATGTTCTTAGCCTCATAAACAAGGTCATCCGATGAAAAGAGCTCCTTAATCTCAAGTTCTTTAAAATCTGATTTATGCATTTATTCTTTCTTCAATTTTATCAGCAACAAACTTGAATCTTGAGAAGAAATACTCTTGTCTTTCTAAACCGAGCATACCCTGTTTAATTTCTTTTAACTCTTTATTCCCACAAATCCCAAGAACTAAATTATCAAATTTATCTTGATCAAAATCCTCTTCAAGAACGATTCCTCCGTTATTTTCCTTAACTTCTTCGGCAAATCCCACATCTCTACATGTTGCAACTGGTAAGTGAGAAACTAAAGACTCAATAAGTACATTACCAGCTGCCTCTTCTCTTGCAGGATGGAGCAGTAAATCAGAAGATTTCATAAGGGACGCAACATCATCTCTAGGTCCTAAGAATTTGATCTTTTTATTTAAGCCAAGTTTGTCTACTAATTCTGAATAAGGACCAAAATTGTCTTTACCTATTACTAATAATGAAAACGGTATGTGATTTCTGTTTAAAAAATGAATAGATGAGATCGCCCTATCTAAGCCTTTTCTAGAAAAATCGGAACCTACAAATAAAGCTACTTTATCTTCCGATGGGATCTTAAAAGCATTATGTATTCCTATCTTTTCATGATTACTCCAATTCAAATCTATGCCTGGAGGGATGATAGTAATTTTATTAGGGTTAATCTGATAAACAGATTTAAAGTCATCAGCTTGTTTTTGATTTAGAAGAAAAACTTCTGTCGATGAATTGCTTTCAAATACTGCTTTCTCAAACTCTACAGACTGTTTAAATCGTCTTGTAAATTTGATTAATGGGCTTTTTTTTAATGCCTCCTTCTTAAAGCAAGTATCAGAAGCGAAATATAAATCTAAACCTGGCATCTTATTAAATCCAAAAACTAAATCTGGACCATATGCTTCTAATGCCATAGAAGAATCTTTTACAAAGTTCTTATTCTTAGAAAAATTAGTAAATCCTCTTTCCCCTACTTCCTTTACTGGAAAGCTTTCTGGAATAACCCCTTCCCACTTTCTGGTGAAAACTTTGAATTGAATTTCTCTAGATCTCAACTCCTTCGCAACTTCAAGAAAGTCTTTCTGCAAGCCTCCGTAAGGGAAGTATCTATATAAGAGTAATGCTATTTTTTTTGTTGAAGTCATTTGTTAAGACGCTCTAAACCTTCCAGAACTTCACTAGGCTTTATAGCAATTAAAGATTCATGGTAGCCATGCCCTTCCGAACCTTCTCTTGTTTTATCAAAACCATCAGATTTTCTTAATACTACATGATTATCTATTAAGGGAGGCGTAAATTGAGGGCTAGAAGGCCCATAAACAGCAACCAGAGGTGTATTTACAGCAGCAGCAACGTGCATCAAGCCTGAATCATTCGTTACTACTTTTTTACAATGAGACAATAGATCAATAGCATCCATTAAAGAGGTTTTTCCAATTAAATTATAGAAATGATCTGAAAGTTCTTTATCAATTCCTTCTTGAATGCTATTTCCTGTTATCTCATCATTGAGAGATCCAAATACAAGCACGTTCCAACCTTTAGTCAAATACTCATTACATACTTCTGCATAATAATTAGAAGGCCATTTCTTCGCAGGTCCGAATTCAGCTCCGGGACAAATTGCTATGGAAGGTTTTTCAGAGTCTATTTCTAAATTTATTAATTGCTCTTTTAAATTACGTGAATCTATCCTTAATGAAGGGTAAGGTAATTTTTTATTTAAATCTTCAATCGGATTAATGCTAAGTTTGGCAAATTGCTCAACCATTAAAGGATAATTACTCTTTTCTTTTGGCCTAATATCATTAATCAAACCAAATCTCATCTCTCCTAGCCAGCCCGTTCTTACCGGTACCTTTGCAAAGAAAGGTATTAAAGAAGACTTTAAGGAATTGGTCATTACAATCGCTCTTTGATAACCCTCTTCTCTAAGTTGTTTACCAATATCAAATCTAGTCTTAATTTTTAATTCTCCGTGATTAAAAGGAGAGATAATCGATCGAGAAACTTCTTCCATTCTTTCTAATATAGGCATAGACCAATTAGGTGAAAGGACTTCTATTTGAGCTTCTTTGTTAGAATCTTTTATTAATTTATAAAGGGTCTGCGCCATAACAGCATCTCCAACCCAGGACGGTCCGATTATTAAAAATTTCATTTTCGAAGCACTACTCTACAAAAGTATGCCAGTTCTGATTTCCTTCTCTAACACCTCTTACTTGATCAAAATAATTGCCCTGTAGTTGTTCTGTTATAGGCCCTCTCACTCCTTCACCTATTTGTTTGTTATCCAAAGAATTAATAGGAACGACTTCAGCTGCAGTTCCAGAGAAGAATGCCTCATCTGCTTCAAGAACGTCTTCAACTTTCAATTTTTTAATCTCGAAGTTGATATTAAGTTCCTTTGCTAGATCCAATATGGTTCTTCTGGTTATGCCATCAAGGGAGGCATCGAGATCAGGCGTGATAAGAACATTATCTTTAACGATAAAGAAATTTTCACCGCTGCCTTCTGCGATGTTTCCTTCTGCATCTAACATTAGCGCCTCATCAAATCCTTCAGATAAAGCTTCATTCAGGGCAACTATTGAATGTACATAGTTTCCGTTAACCTTGGCAGAAGAAACAGGATTCCTTACCTGTCTCGTGTAAGAAGATAATTTAACTTTAATACCTTTCTCTCTTGCTTCAGGCTCCATATAAGAAGGCCATTCCCATGCTGCTACCATGCAATGCACTTCTAAATTATCTGCTCTAAGCCCCATACCCTCTGAACCATAAAAGCACATGGGCCTAATATAAGCTTCAGTTAAGTTATTTAGCTTGATTACTTGTTTATGAGCATCATTTAACTGAATCTGAGAAAAAGGTATTTTCATGCTTACAGTTTCAGCTGACTTAAAAAGTCTATCGGTATGGTCTTCTAACCTAAAAATAGAAGAACCTTTAGGAGTGTTATAGGCCCTAACTCCTTCAAATACTCCCAATCCGTAATGCAAAGTATGGGTCAGAACGTGCACATTAGCGTCTTTCCAATCTATGATTTCTCCATCAAACCATATAGAGCCTTTAATTTTTGATAAATCCACAATACCTTCCTTATTTAACTTTCCTATTTTATCTATATATTTTTATTTATATAGACTAAAAAGAGGACATCAAATATATAATTCAGCTTTCATGGAGTTAAATGACAATATTTTTAGGGCAAATGACATTAGAGGAATTGCCTTCGAAGACTTAACTGAAGAAGTTGTTTTTGCTTTGGGGAAAGCTTTAGGAACTGAATCTATTAATAGAAAACAAGGTGATTTCATAATTGGAAGAGACGGAAGGGTTTCAAGTCCTCAGTTATTTGAATGGGTTTCAGAAGGAGTGCTATCTACTGGGTGTAATGTTACAGATATTGGAGTAGTTCCTAGTCCAGTTTTTTATCATTCTACTTTCAACTTGGATAGTTCAAGCGGAGTAGTGATTACAGGCAGTCATAACCCAGCTGATTACAATGGTTTTAAAATTCTTTTTAATAACAACTCTACTTCTAGTGAAGAAATACAATCCATTAAAAAGAGAGTAAAAGAACAAGATTTCTTATCTGGAAAAGGAAATATTGAATCATTAGATGTTGTGGGAAGTTATGTAGAAGAAGTTATAAGTAATATAAAACTTAAATGTCCTCTCAATATTTCTATAGATTGTGGAAATGGAGCTGCGGGCGTAGTAGCAGAAAAAGTTTATAGAGGCTTGGGTTGCAAAGTAGAAGGTCTCTTTTGTGATCTAGATGGAGAGTTCCCAAACCACCACCCAGACCCGTCCAAACCAGAGAATGTTGAAGATCTAATTAAATCTGTTACCAAAAATAATTCAGATATAGGATTGGCGTTTGATGGTGATGCAGATAGATTGGGAGTTATATCACCTTCTGGGGAAATGATCTTTCCAGATATGCAGATGATCTTATTCAGCGAACATATCCTTAAGAAGAATCCTAATTCAAGAATTGTATTTGATGTTAAATGCTCAAAGCTCTTAGAGGAAGCTATCTTAAAAAGTAATGGAACTCCCTTAATGAGTAAAACAGGTCACACATTCATAAAAAGAATGATAAGAGAGAATAATGCGATTTTGGGGGGAGAAATGAGCGGTCATATCTTTTTTAATGATAGATGGCCTGGGTTTGATGACGGCGTCTATGCAGGAGCAAGAATGTTAGAAATTCTTGCGGAATCTGAAGGTGAAGATATTTTTAATGCCTTGCCTAAACTAATCTCTACCCCTGAAATAAATCTAAAAACAACAGATGAAGAAAAATTTATTATTATTGATGAGTTTAAAAAAATTAGTAATTTTGAAGACTGTAAGATAATTGACATAGATGGCATTAGAGTTGAATTTGATAATGGTTGGGGTTTGTTAAGAGCATCCAACACTTCACCGGTTTTAGTTCTTAGATTTGAAGCAGACTCTTTAAACACACTTAATTATATTAAAGATAGGTTTAAAGAAACTTTAAGTAAAATAGATCCCTCTTTAACTAATTTCTAATAATGGGAATATCTGTAAAACAAGCTAAAAATATATCTTCTGTACTAAGTGAAGGTCTTCCATATATTCAAAAATTTAAAGATAAGGTCATAGTGGTTAAATATGGTGGCGCTGCTATGTCGGACCAAAATTTAAAAGGAAACTTTGCTAGAGATATTGCCTTAATGAGCCTTGTGGGTATGAAGCCAGTTATAGTTCATGGTGGAGGCCCACAAATAGCGAAAGAACTTAAGAAATCTGGAGTAACTTCAAATTTTATATCTGGCCACAGGGTCACCGACAAACCTACTATGTCAGTAGTTAAAAAGATTCTTGGTAAGAAAATTAATAATGAAATTGTTAACTTAATCAGAAATTCAGGAGGGGATGCGGTTAGTTTTAATCACGTAAAACATAAGATTATAAAATCTTCAAAATTCGTTGGTCCTGATAAAAATGATTTAGGTTTGGTTGGAAAGGTAGATAAAATATTGGTTTCGGAGCTAAAAAACACTATCTCAAGAGGATCTATTCCTGTTATTGCACCCATAGGAATAAATAAACAAGGAAACTTCCTAAATATAAATGCAGACGTAGTTGCTGGAAAAGTAGCTGAAAGCTTACAAGCAGAAAAATTGATTCTTCTTACCGATATAAAAGGAATTTTGAATAATAATAAAATAATCTCAAAGATTTCTGCCCACAAAGGAATGCAGTTAATTAAGAATCGTGTTATCCAAGGAGGCATGATGCCTAAATTAATTGCTGCTTTAGAAGCTAAAAAGAAAGGCGTAAAATCGTGTCATATTATTGACGGGAGGTTGCCTCACGCAGTTTTACTTGAAGTTCTTACAGCTGAAGGTGTCGGAACTATGATAAGCTAAAAACATGACCCAGTTGAGACCTAGGCAATTAGAAATCATGCAAAACCTTGCAAAGATGCTTGGATCGAAGGGTCCCGTAAAGGTTACCACTGCCCTACTAGCTTCAGAATGTTCTATTACTGAGGCTGCGTTGTATAGACATTTTCCTAGTAAAAGAAAGATTTATTCTGGATTGGTAGACTTTTGTGAACAAAATTTATTTGAACTTACTGGAAACATAAACTCTTCTGATGAGAAAAGCTTAATTAAAACAAAAAAAATACTGGTTGTTCTTGTAACCTTCTGCGAAAAGAATCCTGGCCTTGCCAGGCTATTAACAAGAGAGGCTTTTTCCGTTGACGAAACATCGCTTGATGAAAGAATTAAGCTCTTAATGTCAAAAATAGAATTACAAATAAAACAAAACCTGCAAAAATTTGAGCAGGAAAGCAAAAAGAAACTCGCTTTAAGCACAGCTTCATCGGCTAATCTTCTCTTAGCCTGTGCCGAGGGGCTTATTCAACAATATGTTAGATCTGGGTTTGAAGATTTACCTACTAAAAGAGCTAATGAACAAATTGATTTCTTAATTCACTCTTTAAGCAGCTAATCAGGGGTGTGTTCTTCTAAGAAATATTCGAAGATAGAGTTCTTTGTATCTTTGTTGGCCCTCTTTCCTGTAGATTTATCTATTTTAATTATTGATAATCCTTCTGGAGGTAAAGTGTTGTTTATAGGTATCTGATCTATGATCTCTTTACTAAAACTTAACCAAATTGGAAGTGCTACAGAAGATCCAAATTCCCTATTTCCTAAACTCCTGGGCTGATCAAAGCCTGCCCAAACCGTTGTAACCAATGAATTATTATAACCAGTAAACCAAGTACTTTCCGCATCATTAGTTGTTCCTGTTTTTCCAGCAAAGTCCCTTCTCTTTAATTCTGACACCTTTCTTGCAGTTCCTCTCGTTGAAGCCTCTTGAAGAATATCAGTAATTAGAAAAGCTATTCTAGGATCAATTACTTGCTGTAAATCTTTCTTCTCTCTTAGAAAAACTACATCTCCATTTCTATCTATAATTTTTTCTATAAAGTAAGGCTCTACTGCCCTCCCTCCATTTGCAAATACAGAGTAAGCTACGGCATTCATTAACGGACTCAAGGAAGCAGTTCCGAGAGATAAAGATAAGTCCGGCGGTAACCTAGATTTATCAAATCCAAACTTTTGCGCATAGGATATAGCTTTCTCAACCCCCAAATCTCTTAATAACCTTACAGAAACTAAGTTTCTACTTTGTAAAAGACCCTCTCTTAGTCTTGTAGGTCCATAAAATTTTCCGCTTGCATTTCTGGGGCGCCATTTATCTTCTAAAGCCTCATCTTCAAAAATGATAGGCGCATCATTTACTAAGGTTGATGCTGTAAAACCTTCTGAAAAGGCACTGGCATAAAGGAAAGGTTTAAAGTTTGAACCTAATAGAGGTGAAGATTGTTCAGCTCTATTGAATTTACTTAGAAAGAAGTCATAACCCCCTACAAGAGCTTTTATTGATCCATTATTTGGATCGATAGACACTAAGGAACCTTGCAAGTCTGGTATTTGGGTTAAAAAAAGTTCTCCTGTTACCTTCTCTTCTTGAATCCAAACCAAATCTCCAAATGAGAGTAGGTCTTTATAATTTTTTGGTTTTGCGCCTCTTCTGTTTTCGTTGATAAAGGGCCTTGCCCAATCCACCCTCTCCGACCAAGGTATTGAGATCACATCTCCGTTCTTTACTAAAACCTTAAGTCCATTATCGGTATTTAGTACTACACCAGGAAAACGATTATTAGTTTCTGTAAATTCTTGTAAAAAATTAGTAACTCTATCTAAGCTTGATTGATCAATAGTTTCTTCATTATCTCTCTCTAATTCTTGGGATATAAAGTTTAGTTGAGCATCAATATTCTTTGTAGGAAATTCCTTTGGAAATAGATCATTAAGATTCTCAGGTTTTCTAAAACCATGACGCCTATCGTATTCTTCCAATCCTTCTGTAACGGAAGAATTCGCAGCTTTCTGCATAGTTGAATTGATGGACGTATAAACCTCGTAGCCTTCTCTGTAAGCTCCTAAGCCATATTGCTGAATCATGAACCTCCTTATTGTCTCAGATACATAAGGAGCTTCTGCCTCAGAAACTAGGCCATGATAAGTTGAGGTTAGAGGAGCTTCTATAGCTAAATTGAATTGCTCAATATGAATGAAATTAAGATCCAGCATTCTTTTTAAAATCCAATTCCTTCTTAATACAGCTCTTCTTGGATTTACAAGTGGATTTATAGAAGAAGGTGCTTTTGGAAGGGCCGCTATCATAGCCCATTGTGCTAGATTGAGTTCATTTAAAGGCTTGCCATAATAAACTTCACTAGCTGCAGCTATTCCATAAGCCCTATTCCCAAAGAAAATACGATTTACATAGAACTCGAATATTTCCTCTTTGGTATATGCTCTTTCAAGTCTGTATGCCAAGAAAATGTCCTTAATCTTTCTAAATAGACTTACGTCTCTGCTAGTAAGATAATTACCAGCTACCTGCATGGTAATTGTGCTCCCTCCGCCTTGTATTCGACCAGAAGTAATTAATCTATAAACTGACCTTATTAGTCCTGAATAACTTACTCCTGAGTGCTCAAAAAAAGCATCATCTTCTGCCGCCAGAACAGCATTTATGTAATGCCTAGGTATATTCTCAAATTGAAGAGCCGTCCTTCTTTTTTCTCCAAATTCTCCAATTAATTTTAAGTCCTCTGTATAAATTTTTAATGGGACTTGAAGTTCTATATCTCTTATTTTTTCTTCATCAGGTAATTTACTATCTATATAAATATTTAGACTTGAAACTACCATCAAGAGCAATAAAATCATTGCCAGTAAAGGTCTTGCAAATCTAATATTTAAAAGGTAATTAAGAAAAGTCATGAATCTAAAGTATGTCAAACGGTTATAATACCTGAATGAGACTAATATTAATTGGTCCTATGGCTTCAGGTAAATCAACAGTAGGGAGAAGGCTTTCTAAAAGATTAAAACTTGATTTCATAGACGTTGATGAAGAAGTTGAAAAATCAGCAGGTGTTTCTATTTCCTGGATATTTGATGCAGAAGGAGAGAAGAAATTTAGGGAGAGGGAAAACAAGGCATTAATAAAATCCTTAAATGTTGATAATTGTGTGATTGCTACAGGTGGAGGGGTTGTTTTGACTGAAGAGAATAGGAATCTTCTAAAGAAAGGTACAGTTATCTATCTTCAAACTTCTATCCAAACTCAACTAGAAAGAACCTTAAATGATGACAAAAGACCTTTACTACAAGAATCAGATAATACAGAGCAAACTCTTAGGGAATTAAAAGAAATTAGAGATCCTCTTTTTGAAGAATGTGCAAACATTACTATAAAAGAAGGTAAAAATAGTCATAATGAAGTGGTTGGTAAAATCTTAGATAAATTGAATTTATAATGAACAAGATTAAGGTAGAAACAATTAATAACCCTTACGAAGTAGTTGTTGGGTCTAACCTGATCAATCAAAAGAATTTAGAAATACTAGAAGATAAAGAAGTACTTCTAATAATAGATGAGAATATTCCATCAAAATTTAAAGACTTGATTGCGGATCAACTATCAAATTTATCATCTAATTTTCAATCTTTAGAAATTTGTGCATCAGAAGAGAATAAGAGCGGGAAGACTTTAGATAGAATTCATTCTCAGCTTATTGATGCAAGGTATAGCAGAGACTGCATTCTAGTAGGATTTGGAGGTGGAATAACTTGCGATATAGCCGGTTTTGCAGCTGCAACCTATCAAAGAGGAGTAAATTTTATTCTTTTTCCCAGCACGCTGCTCTCACAAGTGGATGCGTCTGTTGGTGGAAAAACAGCAATAAATCATCCTCAAGGTAAAAATATGATCGGGGCTTTCCATCAGCCGATAAAAGTTTTTGCTGATGTGAACCTGTTGAGCTCGCTTCCTAGGATTGAAATAAGTAATGGTATTTCTGAAGTTATAAAACACTCCTTGATCAGTGATAAAGAATACTTTGATTGGTTAGAAGAGAATATGGAAAATATCATTTCATTAAAACCTGAAGAATTGGAATACGCTATTACTAGGTCTGTAGAAATAAAGGCAGAAATTGTCTCTAAAGATGAAAGAGAGAAAGGCATTAGGAAATTTTTAAATTTTGGCCACACCTTTGGTCACGCTATAGAGCTATACGGAAAGTTTAAAGAATTCAGCCATGGTCAATCTGTTGCTATAGGTATGCTTATGGCTATGGAATTATCTAAACTAACTGAAGGGTTCTCTGAAGAAGATCTAAGTAAGTCAAAAAAATTGATCAGTAAAGCAAATCCTGATCTAAATTTAAAAATTGCTTTTGACGAAAAGAAACTCATAGAAAACATGTCCGTTGATAAGAAAAGAGTAGGTGATAAACTCATTTTTGTTCTTTTAGAAGAAATAGGACGAGCGAAGGTCGAAGCAGAAATTGATGAGTCTGAAATAGTAAAAGCCATACAGTCATTGGTTTAGACCTTCAAAAATCAACTAAAAAAAGGTACAATCTAGTACCTGCGCAACTCATAAAATTTTTAAAGGTTTTTAATCGGCTTTCGACTGCCGAGAGTTTTCAACCCAAAAAAAAATGTTACATAAAGCAAATAAGCACTTATACGGTCTACCTGAAAAAAAAGGTCTATATGATCCTCAATTTGAAAAGGATTCATGTGGAGTAGGACTTATTGCAAATATTAAGGGTGTTCCGTCTCGAGAAATTATGGATGACGCCTTTCTTGTAAATTCAAAAATGGATCATAGAGGAGGTTGTGGATTTGAAGAAAATACTGGAGATGGAGCAGGAATCTTAATAGCTAGTCCTGATAGCTTCTTTCAATTAGAGGCAGAGAAACTTGATATTAAGCTCCCAGAAAAAGGTCAGTACGCAGTAGGTAATATTTTCTTACCTACCTTAAAGAAAGAAAGGAACAAATGCATTGAAGTTATAGAAAAAATAACAAGGCAAGAGAATCAAATACCTATTGGATGGAGAGAAGTTCCTGTAGACCCCGAAGGAGCGAATGTAGGACCGGCTTCTAAAGATGCTCAACCATTTATCGCCCAATATTTTATAGGTTCTCAAGAAAATATAGATGAAAATGAATTTGATAGAAGGCTTTATCTAATAAGGAAACAATTTACCCACTTATTACGAAATGATAAAAATTTAAAGCAGTCAAAACTCTTATATGCCTGTAGTCTCTCGTCATCAATAATCGTCTACAAAGGCATGTTGACACCTTCTCAGCTATTTCCTTTCTATCCAGATCTAGAAAATAAAGATTTTAAGACTCACCTAGCAATGGTTCACTCTAGATTTAGCACAAACACCTTCCCTTCTTGGGATAGAGCTCAACCAAATAGGTATATGTGTCATAACGGAGAGATAAATACCCTTAGAGGGAACATGAATGCCATGAAAGCTAGGCAAGGGACGGTTCAAAGTGAATTATTTAAAGATGAGTTACAAAAGCTATTTCCAATCACCGAATTAGACTGCACTGACTCAGGCAGCTTTGATAACGTACTAGAATTTCTTATTTTGTCAGGAAGAAGCTTACAAGAATCAGTCATGATGATGATTCCTGAAGCATGGCAATCGGACAAAAACATGTCTATCGAAAAAAAAGAATTCTATGAGTACTCCTCTTCTATGATGGAGCCATGGGATGGCCCTGCTTCAATTGTATTTACCGATGGAAAGAAAGTTGGAGCTGTATTGGACAGAAATGGGTTAAGGCCTAGTAGATTTTATTTAACGAATGATGACAAAGTAATAATGGCTTCAGAAGTTGGCGTTCTGCCCGTGGATCCTGAAACCGTGATAACTAAGGGCCGGTTACAACCTGGAAAGATGTTCTTGATAGATTTTGAAAAAGGAGAAATGATTCCTGATGAAGAAATAAAAAAGGATATATGCGGCTCTAACCCTTATGAAGATTGGAATAAAAATATAAAGGATCTTCCTGAAATAGAAGAAAAAAATCCAGAAGGAGAAATTTCTGAAAAGGAATTAATAGCTAGATTACAATCTTTTGGTTACACGACTGAGACGATGCAATTCATGCTCCTTCCGCTTGTTTCTGAACTAAGAGACCCACTTGGATCAATGGGAAATGATGCTGCTTTAGCCTGCCTTTCTGACAAACCAAGGTTATTGTTTGATTATTTTAAACAACTATTTGCGCAAGTAACTAATCCCGCTATCGATTCAATAAGAGAAGAAGTAATCATGTCTCTTGAATGTCTAATTGGGCCTGAAGGTAATCTAGTTGAGAATAACCCAAAAAATTCAGAAAGATTACGACTAAAAACTCCAATTATTTCTAATTCTGAACTAAGAGCAATTAAAAAAATTGATTCCAATAAGTGGAAAACTAAAGTAATCGACCTCGTCTATCAAAAGTCTTTAGGTGTTCAAGGTATGCTTAAGCAGCTAGAAAAGATCTGTAAAGAAACAGACGAAGCTATTGAAGATGGTTTCTCTTTCATAGTTTTATCAGATAAAAATGTTAACGAGAAAGAGATTGCTGTAAGTTCATTCTTAGCTTGCTCTTCAGTCCATCATCATCTTGTACAAAATCAGAACAGAACAAGAATCGGTATTATTGTTGAATCTGGTGAAGCAAGGGAAGTACATCACCACTGTCTTCTTTTTGGGTACGGGGCAGATGCCATAAACCCCTACCTTGCTTATGAATCTATTTGGAAAGCTAAAAAAGATGGTCTTTTAGATGACAAGAAGCTCCAAAGCTATAACGATATTGTAGAGGCTTATAAAAAAGGATCTAAAAAAGGAATTCTGAAAGTAATGGCAAAGATGGGAATTTCAACTCTTCAATCTTATAAAGGAGCCCAAATTTTTGAAGCAGTTGGATTATCTGATCAGATTATAAACAAGTGTTTTGTTGGAACTGCGAGCAGAGTTGGAGGAATAGACTTCGAAGCTCTTTTTATGGAGCAAAAAAGACGTCATGATCTGGGTTATCCCAAAGATGAATCCGGAAAAATCTTATCATTGCCTAATCCGGGAGACTTTCATTGGAGAAATGGCGGGGATTCACATATGTGGGATCCGAATACTATTTCTGCTCTTCAACTTGCTTCGAGAACTAATAACGAAGATGCGTATTGGGATTTCGCTAAATACGCTAACGAACACACAACAAAGCAAAGCACTCTTAGAGGCTTACTGAAAATTAGATCCTCTAAAACTCCTATAGATTTAAGTGAGGTTGAAAGCGAGCAAGAAATTGTCAAGAGATTTGCAACAGGAGCTATGAGCTTAGGCTCAATCTCAACTGAATCTCATGAATCTTTAGCAATCGCAATGAATGAATTGGGAGGAAAGTCTAATACAGGAGAAGGTGGTGAAGACCCCATACGTTTCAAACCTAGTCCAGAAGGTGTTTCTAAACGGTCTGCAATAAAACAAGTAGCCTCTGGAAGATTTGGTGTAACAATGTGGTATCTAACAAATGCGGACGAATTACAGATTAAAATTGCTCAAGGTGCAAAACCTGGAGAAGGTGGTGAATTACCTGGAAAAAAAGTTGACGAATATATAGCAAAAATCAGACACTCAACTCCTGGAGTAGGCTTGATTAGCCCTCCTCCTCACCATGATATTTACTCGATAGAGGATATAGCCCAATTAATTCATGATCTCAAAAACTCAAATAGAGACTCTAGAATTAGTGTGAAACTTGTATCAGAAGTTGGCGTAGGAACAATTGCTGCTGGTGTAGTTAAAGCTAAGACAGATCATCTAGTTATAGCTGGTCATGACGGAGGTACTGGAGCGTCACCTTTAACTTCTATAAAACATGCAGGCCTTCCTTGGGAACTAGGAGTTGCAGAGACACACCAAACCCTGGTCATGAATAATTTAAGATCAAGAGTGGTGTTGCAAACAGATGGGCAACTGAAAACGGGAAGAGATGTTGCTATAGCAGCGCTCTTAGGAGCTGAAGAATTTGGTTTTGCTACAGCTCCACTAATAACCCTGGGCTGCATAATGATGAGAAAGTGTCATCTAAATACTTGTCCAGTTGGTATAGCAACTCAAGATAAAGAATTAAGAAAGAAATTCAAAGGGAAGCCTGAACATGTTGTTAATTATCTATTCATGGTTGCAAAAGATCTAAGAATAATCATGGCAGACTTAGGTTTTAAAACAGTTAATGAAATGATAGGAAGAGTAGATTGCCTAGATGCAGACATTGCAATAAACCATTGGAAAAGAAGTGGCTTAGATTTCTCTGGCATACTAAAACCTGCTGAAAAGATATTTGAAAATACTGAAGTATTCCATTCTCAAAATCAGGACCACGGCCTAGATAAAGCTTTGGATAATGAAATAATCAAAAAAAGTCAGAATTCCATCCAAAGTGGTCAAAAAGTTAACTTTGAGTTACCTATTGTTAACACGAATAGAACCGTAGGAACAATGCTCTCAAATGAAGTAGCTAAAATATGGGAAGCTGAAGGATTGCCTGAAGATACTATCAATATAAAGCTAAATGGCTCTGCAGGACAAAGCCTTGCTGCTTGGCTAGTTAAAGGAATTACACTGACCTTGGAAGGAGATGCTAATGATTATGTTGCTAAAGGACTTTCAGGTGGTAAGTTAATTATTTACCCTCCTAAATCAAGCAAATTCAAATCCGAAGAAAACATGCTTCTTGGCAATGTAGCTTTATACGGTGCTACAAGTGGAGAAGCCTATTTTAGAGGCGTTGCTGCAGAGAGATTTTGTGTTAGAAATAGTGGAGCTTCTGTAGTTGTTGAAGGAATTGGGGACCATGGCTGCGAATACATGACGGGAGGTAAGGTTATTATTTTAGGCAAGACAGGTAGAAATTTTGGTGCCGGGATGAGCGGAGGAGTCGCTTATGTTTATGATTTAAATGGAGACTTTGAAACTAAATGCAACAATGAAACTTTCGAACTAGAACAACTATCCAAAGATGACTTGGGAGATTTAAAACAATTTATTACAAAACATAGAGATCTAACTGGCTCAGAAGTAGCTAGTTCTATTTTGGATTCTTGGGATAAAGAAATCACAAAATTTGTGAAGGTAATGCCCACTGATTACAAGAGAGTCTTAAATGAGATGAAAGAGGGAAAAAAGGCTAGTAATGGGTAAAACAACTGGGTTTAAAGAATTCTCTAGAGTGGTAGAACCTTATCGACCTGCCAAAGAAAGATTACTAGATTTTAAAGAAATTTACACTGATCATGATGATCAAAAATTAAATATACAAGCAGCAAGATGTATGGACTGCGGTGTTCCTTTTTGTCAGTCGGATGAGGGCTGTCCAGTTTACAACCTTATACCTGAGTGGAATGATTTAGTTTATCAAGACAGATGGGAAGAAGCCTTTGATAGATTAATGAAAACCAATAATTTCCCTGAAGTAACGGGGCGAGTTTGCCCTGCTGTTTGTGAAGGCGCCTGTGTCTTAGGTATTACTGAAAGCCCAGTGGCCATTAAAAATTTAGAGTTTGCAATTGCAGATAAAGGTTTTCAGAACGGCTGGCTCAAACCCCAAATACCTTCTTCTAGAACTAACAAAACTATTGCTATCGTTGGATCAGGTCCAGCTGGACTTTCAGCAGCGCAACAACTAAATAGCGTTGGGCATAACGTAAAAGTATACGAACGAGCTGATCGAATAGGCGGTCTAATGATGTACGGTATACCCAATATGAAGCTAGAGAAATCTTTACTCGACCAAAGGAAAGATCAAATGGAAGCTGAAGGAATAGAGTTTTTGACTAATGTAGATGTGGGCGGGAATTCCGATAACTCTGTTAAAGTTGAAGAACTAAATAAAAGTTACGATGTAGTTTTATTAACAACTGGAGCTACAAACCCTAGAGATCTTCCTATCCCTGGAAGAGATGGAGAGGGAGTTCACTTTGCTATGGACTTCTTAAAAGCCAATACAAAGAGCTTATTGGATTCTGCTCACAAAGATAATAATTTTATATCTGCGAAAGACAAAAAAGTCATTGTAATTGGTGGTGGTGATACCGGAACGGACTGCATAGGCACTTCGTTAAGGCATGGATGTAAGTCTTTAATTAATTTTGAAATTATGCCTGAACCTCCTAAAGAAAGAGCTTCAAATAACCCTTGGCCTTTATTTCCTCGAACATTAAAAATCGATTATGGTCATGAGGAGTCTTCGCAAACTTTTGGTAGTGACCCGAGAGTCTATTCAATTTCAGGAAAAGAATTCCTTAGGGATGAAAAAGGAAATTTAAAAGGAATAAGAACAATAGAAGTTGAAAACTTTAAAGAAATTGAGGGAACAGAAAAAGATTGGGAAGCTGACTTAATTTTACTGGCCATGGGATTCTTAGGTCCTGAACATTACGTTAGCAATCCTTTAAATATAGAACTTGATGAAAGAAGTAACTACAAGGCAGAACATAATGTCCATCAAACATCTAACCCTTCAGTTTTTGCTGCCGGCGATTGCCGAAGAGGTCAGTCTCTTGTGGTTTGGGCTATAAACGAGGGTAGAGCTGCTGCAAGAGAAATAGATCTTTATTTAATGGGCGAAACTACTCTGCTCTAAGTTTTAACTACTCTCATCAGACCTTCTTGCACAGCAGAAGCAACTAAAACTCCTTTCTGGGTATAGACACTACCTCTATTAAAGCCTCTTGCGTTACTTGCGCTAGGACTATCGGTAGAATAAAGCATCCACTCATCTGCCCTGAAAGGTCTATGAAACCACATAGCATGGTCTAAGCTCGCACTTTGCACATTCCCCTTAGCAAAACTAAGAGTATGCGGATTCAATGAAGTGCTTAAAAGTCCCATATCTGACGCATAAGCTAAAATAGCTTGATGCATGATTACATCATCGGGAAGTTTAGCGACAGCTCTCATCCAAACATGTTTATAAGGAGGTTTCTTTTTAGGGCCTTCAAACATGCCTTCTCCAGGAAGGTTTCTTATTTCAATAGGTCTTTCTCTTGTAAAAAAATCTCTGAATTTTTCAGGTACTTTGTGAGCTATTTGTTTCTTAAGTTCTAGCTCACTAACACATTCTTCAGGACCAGGTATATCCTCCATATCAATCTGATGCGAGGGCCCTTTCTCCTTTTTATGGAAAGAAACAACCATATCAAAAATAGGTTCTCCTTTTTGAATTGCCACAACCCTCCTCGTAGTAAAACTTCTACCATCTCTTGTTCTTTCAACATCGTAAATAATTGGATAACCCATATCTCCTGGTCTTAAAAAATAAGCATGAAGAGAATGTGCTGAACGTTTCTTATCTACAGTTCTTAGGGCGGCTGTTAAGGCTTGACCGAGTACTTGTCCACCGAAGACTCTAGACCCCCCAATATTCTCACTCTGCCCCCTATAAAGGTTTTCTTCTAAAGCTTCTAAGTCTAGTAATTTGATTAATTTATTTAATGCTTTCTTCTTCATCTTATTTAAATTCCCTTTCATCCCACCATGGATAAAAATCAGGCATATCTTTGGATACTTTACTAGGAAATTTTGGAGGTCGTTTCTCCAAAAAAGAATTAACTCCTTCTTTTGTATCTTCTCCTTTTCCTAAGTCATATATAGCCCTTGAATCAACTTTATGAGCTTCCATTGGATGATCTGCACCTAGCATTTTCCATAGCATTTGCCTGGTCATCGATACAGATACTGGAGAAGTGTTTTCAATTATTTCGTTAGCTATCTTTTTCGCTTCATCCATCAAAGAATCTTTAGAATGAATGGAACGAATCAACCCTCCATCCAATGCCTCTTCCGCATTAAAAACCTTACCTGAGAAAGTCCATTCAAGAGATTTACTAATACCAACTATTCTAGGAAGAAACCAGCTAGAGGCAGCTTCGGGGACCAAACCTCTTCTAGCAAAAACAAAACCAAATTTAGCTTCATCGCTGGCCAGCCTGATGTCCATTGGTAAAGTCATGGTTACTCCTACTCCTACGGCAGGGCCATTAATGGCTGCAATTATTGGCTTTGAACAATCATAAATAGCTAACGTAGTTCTGCCCCCACCATCTCTTAGCCATTCTAAATTCTCTTCATCATCTGTCTTTTTGGTTCTTGGATTTTCATCTCGATTAAAAGTTGCTTCACCTGCTCCCAAGTCAGCACCTGCACAAAAACCCCTGCCTTCTCCAGTGACTATAACTACTCTAACTTCGTCATCGTGGCTAGCTGAATCAAAAGCAGAAATCAGATCATTCATCATCTGACCAGTAAATGCATTCAATCTATCTGGCCTATTTAAGGTAATAGTTAAAATGCTGTCTTTAACCTCATATTTTATTGTTTCAAATTTCATAAATTATCCTTCTTATCTTATTCAATTCCGTGATCTACTTCTCTTGCTGGTATTTCATCACTTACTTCTTTTACTTTTTTAGCTGGTACGCCCGCGACTGTAGTGTATTCTTTAACATCGTTAAGTACGACACTTCCAGCTGCTACTTTGGCATTTTTTCCAATCTCTACATTTCCTAATACTGTTGAAGAGGCGCTTAGTAGAACTCCCTCTCTTACTTTAGGATGTCTATCTCCTTCTTCTTTACCTGTTCCGCCTAATGTCACGCCTTGGAATATTGAAACATTATCATCAACTACTGAAGTCTCTCCAATAACAACTCCCGTCCCATGATCGATCATAATACCTTTTCCAAGCTTCGCTGCCGGGTGAATATCAACGCCATAAACTTCTGAGGTTCTACTTTGAAAATAGTGAGCAAGCGTGTGCCTAGAATTAGCCCAAAGCCAACTTGCAACTCTATGGGATTGTAAAGCTTTAAAGCCTTTAAAAAATAACAAAGGTTCAGAGAGATATTTACAAGACGGATCTCTCTCCTTAGCGGCTAATAGGTCGCTCACTGTTCCGCTTAAGATTTCTTCACTTGAATTCATGGCTTCCTTTATAACGCTTCTTAATAACATAGGTTGAACAGAGGCTCTTCCTAAATCACTAGCTATTAAATCAGCTACTGCCGACGAAAAAGAATCATGTTCTAAAATGGTAGAGTGAAAAAAGCTTGCAAGCACAGGCTCAGCTTGAACCCTCTTTTCAGTTTCATTTTTTATGATTTCCCAAATTTCTCTAGTTGAAGGTCCTTCTTTATTCATAAGACTTGTTATTGTACTTCAGGCTACCGGTTGCTGAAATGTTTCAAATAAGGATAATAAACCGCCTTCTAAAAATAAATAAAGAAAATGAGTAAAAATATTGATACAGAGTCTCCAGATATTCAATTAGATGTTGGGCAAATGTTCGACATAGATGTTGATATGAAGGTACCTGGATTTAGCGAACCTAATGAATATGTTCCAAACATAGACCAAGCTTACAGATTTGATAAGAATACTACTTTAGCAATTCTAGCTGGTTTTTCTCACAACAGGAGAGTCATGATTCAAGGTTACCATGGTTCAGGAAAATCCACCCATATTGAACAAGTTGCTGCAAGACTAAACTGGCCCTGTGTAAGAGTTAATTTAGATAGTCATATCAGTAGAATAGATTTATTGGGCAAAGACGCTATAGCGTTAAAAGACGGTAAACAAATAACTGAATTTAGAGAAGGTATACTACCGTGGGCACTTCAAAGCCCTACTGCATTAGTCTTTGATGAGTATGATGCAGGAAGACCTGACGTAATGTTTGTTATTCAACGTGTATTAGAAGTGGAAGGTAAATTAACCTTGTTGGATCAAAATAAAGTAATCTCACCTCATCCTAGTTTTAGATTATTTTCTACTGCCAATACAGTAGGACTAGGAGATACTTCGGGTCTTTATCACGGAACCCAGCAAATTAACCAAGGGCAAATGGACAGATGGCATATTGTTTCTACTTTAAATTATTTAGACCCAGAGCTAGAACTTAAAGTTGTTTTAGCAAAAGTTCCGGCCATGGATAACAAGAAAGGGATAGAAGAAGCTAAGAATATGATTTCAATAGCTAACTTATCAAGACAAGGTTTTGCTAATGGTGATATATCTACTCTAATGTCTCCCAGAACTGTTATTAGTTGGGCAGAAAATAATCAGATTTTCCAGGACCTTAATAAGTCCTTTGAAATTACTTTTTTAAATAAATGCGATGAAACGGAAAGAGTAATTATTGCAGAATATTATCAAAGATGCTTCAACGCTGAAATGGAAGGTTCTGTTGCTGAAGATCTTGTAGAAGAATAAATCTTATATGGGTTCAAAACCAAATATAGTTGAATCTATAAAAGAAGCTGTCTCTTCTGCTTCAAGAGCTATCTCTAAAAATCCTGAAATTGAAATTAATTTCGGAGGAATGGGCTCTTCTCTACCCCACCCTCCTTCCTCTTATGGAGAACTTGCCTCTTTCAGAGGTAAGGCAGATTCATTGGCATGTATAGATAGATTCAGAGATAAAACAATTCATGTAGATGCTGGGACCCAAAGACTTAATTCTCTTATGCAAGAAATGGAAAACGTTAGAGTTGAGGTTTTAGGTTCTAAGAAATATCCAGGAATAGCTTCTAACATAAACGCTAAATTTGAGGAAAAATGCTCCTTTTACAAGTCGTTTGAGGACAAAGAAGATGTTCTTGAAGTGGCTCTTGAAGGATGGTTAAGGAAATTATTTCTACCAGATATCTCAAGTCAGAAACCATCTAAATTAGTAAAAGATTGGGAAAAGGAATTTGAAGACAAAGGATCTTTATTTAAAAAAGAATTAATTGAAAGCTTAGAAGACCAAATTAAATTTGCTGAAATATCTAGAACTCTTCTTAAGGCTCTAGAAATTGAAGAGATAGAACCTATGTCTGAAGAAGATCAACAAGAAGATGACTCAGATAATGAGGAACAAAATACTGAAGATGATTCTGAAGAAGAATCTAATGAAACTGGAGAATCGTCGGATCAAGATTCACAAGAGGGCACAGATGAAACCGAAGCAGAAGCTGGAGATGTAGATGAAGACGCGATAGTAGATGAAAACCAAGAAATTGTTGCGAATGAATCTTGGTTAGAATCTCTTGTAGGACAAACTGCAAATTTTACCTACAAGGTCTACACCAGGGCATTTGATGAAGAAGTGACTGCGGAAGACCTATGTAGCCCGGAAGAGTTACAAAGACTAAGGAAACATCTTGATCAATTAATGGGTTCAAGCAAAGGAACTGTTTCTAAACTAGCACATAGATTGCAAAGATTTCTTATGGCTCAACAAAATAGATCCTGGGAATTCAACAAAGAAGAAGGTATTTTAGATTCAGCAAGATTACATAAAATAATTACAGACCCTTTGACCCCTCTAAGCTACAAGATTGAGAAAGATACTGAATTTAGAGATACCAGTGTTTCGATTTTGGTAGATAGTTCAGGGTCAATGCGGGGCAGATCAATGACAGTAGCAGCCATTTGTGCAGACATAATTAGCACGACACTTGAAAGATGTAATGTAAAAACTGAAGTTTTAGGCTTTACCACTAAACAATGGAAAGGTGGGGATAGTAGAAAAATGTGGATGGAGGATGGTAAACCAGAAAACCCTGGTCGCTTAAATGATATAAGACATATTATTTTTAAGTCAGCTGATACACCTTGGAGAAGAGGCCAGAAAAACTTTGGCTTAATGCTTAGAGAGGGCTTATTAAAAGAGAATGTAGACGGAGAAGCTTTAATCTGGGCTCACGACAGGTTATCTAGAAGGATGGAGCAAAGAAAAATCTTGATGGTAATCTCAGATGGAGCTCCTGTTGATGATAGTACTTTATCCACCAACCAAACTAACTTCTTAGATCTACACCTTAGGCAAGTTATACATTCCATAGAAACTCAATCGGAAGTAAGTCTTATTGCAATAGGTATAGGCCATGACGTAACGAGATACTACAAAAATGCGGTGACCATACACAGAGCCGAAGAGCTAGGTGGAGCAATGCTTGAACAGCTTACAGACCTGTTTAAAGTTGACTGATTAGTATAAAATTAACATTAAATATAAGGAATATAGACTAAAAAAATGAAAATTAAGGAAGTAGAAAATTGTCCTAAAGGGCTCCGGTATTTCGAAGATGATGACTTAGAGAGTAAATTACAACCCAAGGATATAGAAGACATTGTAGAAATTTTTCAAACTCCTCTAACTGGTTCTTACAACTGGGACTATACTGCGGCTGATAATAGGCTCAGTAAGCTTTATGAACTGGGTAAAAAATTAAATTGGAATGCAACTTTGGACTTAGATTGGTCTAAAGATCATCACCCTCATACCGAATGGCCTACAAATCCAGAATTCCAGCAGCTAGCAGGTTTTAAGCCTTATGATGACCTATCGGAAGAAAAGAAAATTGAATGCGCGTGGCACTTATTAGCTAGCGGCCTTAGTCAAATAGTCCACGGAGAACAAGGGGCTCTACTTGTTGCATCACAGCTAGTATCTTGTGCTCCAACATACAACGCTAAGTTGTATGCAGCCTCTCAAACCTTTGATGAAGCTAGGCATGTGGAAGTATTTAATAAATATTTACAAGAAAGAATAGGATGGAACTATCCTGTCATGCCGGGTCTTAAATTACTGCTTGATAAAATTCTATCTGACCCAAGATGGGATTTAAAATTCATTGGTATGCAAATAATTATTGAAGGTTTAGCTCTGGCAGCCTTTGAAAGACAACGTATTGCAGCTATGGACCCACTGCTTAAAGATATCTTCTATTTAGTTATAAGAGATGAAGCAAGGCACGTTACTTTTGGAGTAAATTATCTTGAGGAATTTGTGGATACCTTGTCTGATGAAGAAAAGGAAGATAGAGCTGAGTTTGCGTATGAAGCTTGTGTAGTCATGAGAAACAGATTTGGTTCTAATAATGTAATGAATCATTACGGTTGGGATGTTGATGAAGCTCAAGAAGTTTTAAATCAGTCCGAAAGTGCGAGCTTGTTCAATAATCTTCTATTCTCAAAAATCATGCCTAATCTCAAAAGAATTGGTTTATTAACTGAAAAGACTCAAGAGAAATACGAAGAAATGAATATTCTTCAATTTCAAGATCTTGAGGATGATAAAGTCATAGACTGGGATGAAATGTCGAAACCTTTAGAATATTCCTCTAAAACAGCCTAAGTAAAAGTCATGAAAGTAAAAGTTGTAGAAAGCCCACCCGTAGACCCTAGAGAATTTGATCTACCTGAAGGTTTCAAAGAAGAGCATCTAGAAGATGTAGTTGAGATATTTAATACACCTTTAGTTGGTCACTACAATTGGGATTACACAGATGCTGATACTAGAATTAAAAAACTATATGAGCTAGGAAAAGAACTAAACTGGAATGGCTCTATTGATCTTGATTGGTCAAATAGCCTTAAAAAAGGAGAGCCGCCAATAAAAGCTGAGTTAATAGCTAGAATGGAAGGTCCTCTTGCTGCTTTGCCAGAAGAGGAACGACTAGAATACATGAGGCATGACCAGGCCTGGACTTTGAGTCAATTTTTACATGGAGAACAAGGAGCAATGTTGGTTGCTTCTCAATTAGTTTCTTGTGCACCAACCTATCAAGCTAAACTTTACGCAGCTTCACAAACATTTGATGAAGCTAGACACGTTGAAGTCTTTGCAAGATATATCAAAGAAATACATGGTATAGAATATCCTATCAATAAAAGTCTAAAGGCTCTGATAGATAAAATTCTATCTGATGAGAGATGGGATCTGAAATTTATAGGAATGCAGATAATAATTGAAGGACTTGCTCTTGCTGCATTTCAAACTACTAAAGAAACCTCTAACTGCCCTCTTTTAAGACAATTGGTTCATTATGTAATCAGAGACGAGGCTAGACACGTTACTTTTGGTGTTAATTATCTTCAAGAATTCCTTGAAACTCTTTCAGAAGAAGAGGTAGAAGATAGGGCAATGTTCGCTTATGAAGCTTGCGTAGTTATGAGAGCAAGAATCATCAATACTGAGCTACCAGCTAGATGGTTTGGCATGAGCGAAGAAGAGATTCTTGAAATGGTGGTTAATGATGACACTCAAGACATGTTTAATAACATGCTGTTTAGCAGGGTAATGCCAAATTTAAAGAAAATAGGTCTTCTAACAGATAAAGTTATGCCCCTGTATGAGAAACTGAATTTAACTTCTTATATAGAGTCAGAAAGTGATTTTGAAATAGACTGGGCTGAATTAAATAAACCTCTTGAGACTACTAAAGAAATAGACCAGCAATCGGAAAAAGAACTAGCCGCACATCAAGCCCAAGGATTATTTTAATAATCTAAATTCAATATTTGTTGAAAAATAAAACTGATCTTCTTGATTAGAGAAGTGATTGCTGTCCTTAATAAATCCTATTCTTGATGAAATTATTCCTGTTGAGAATGGCCAGTTATGAATCAACTTAAGATCCAGCTCTCTTCCTGAAGGAGTAATATCCATACTATAGTCTTGAAATAGAACTTCTCTGTATTTTGTTCTTCCTACCGGTACAGAAATATCCATTCTCCCTTCCTCTAATCTAAGAGGCTGTTCTAACTGAAATCCAAAAGAATCATATTTACCAAAGCCTTTCTTTGAGAAAAGCCCCACACTAAAAGAAGAAGATTTAAAGTTATCTAAACTTGAAATTAATCCTTGTTCTTTAAAATTAGTATCAGTTTTTCCATAGAATAAAGATCCTGTGGTATAAAAATTATCAGATTCATGAAAGATTTGAAGTCCAGAAAATAAGGTATCTGAGTTATCTAGATTGCCATAAGCACCTGATATAGAGCTCCCCAAGAAACCTTTTGGTTCAGTTAATAAGCCAGTCTGTAAAGAAAATTGTGTGTCCTTGTAGTTTTTCTTATATTCAACTAACAGGCCTGAACTTTCAGGTCGTTTAATTAGTAAATACTCCTCTTCAGGGTTATTGCCTTTGAAAGCTACAGCAGAAAAAGAACTCTTAGAATTTAGTTGAAACCCAGCGCCTAAGAAGCTCCCTTTGGAGGAAAGTTCTAAAAAAGGTGAATATTTCAATACAGATCTACCCATTCTATTGCCTAAGTCTTTATTGTTAATACCTAGATACAGAGAAGGATTAACTCCATTTCCCATAAAATAATTACTTCTATTAGAGAACTGGCCTTGAATAGCAAGGTATCTTAACTTCTTATCATTCTTAGCCCATAAGCTTTGGGAATAATCATGTTCTCCATAATTATTTGTAGCCAATCCTAATGTAAGCATGGCTGTTCCAGATAAACTTGTATCTGTTTCTTGAATTCTTTGAGAAGCATGAGATTGACTAGCACTCAACCAAGCAAGAGAAGGTAAATTCCTTGCGAAGGTTGAACGAAGGGGTTTATAAAATGGTGCACCTAATTGATCAAAAACAACAAAGCCTTTATTACTAATGGCATTTATTAAGCCATCCCCGGCAACAGATCCTATCTGGCTCATTGAAGAAGAAATAACAGAGTATAAGTTACTATCTAAAGATATGCTTGTAGCAACCATAGTGGATCCAACAGGCTTAGAAGCTGCATCTAAATCCATTAACCCTTGCCCATAGATAGATTGATCTGCGTAAATACCAGATTTATCTGCTGTCATTAATACTCTCTGAAGGATCTCCGAATTTCCTAGTTGATTACCAAAATATTGGGCTAATAAAGCTAAACCTCCTGAAACATAAGGTGCTGCATAAGATGTCCCACCTCCTACCGCATAACAAGAATTGTCCAATACACAACTATCTGTAGAATCATATAGACCATAATCTGTTGCAGAAGTTGGGTAAGCCACTACGACCCCTTCTCCAGGAGCTGCTAAACAAAAATCTTTTGCAACGCCACATCTATTAGAAAAATCAGATATAACGCCTGTCTCACTATCTACCGAAACTACTGCTAAAGAATGTCCCAGTAATTCTGTTAAGTAATGCGCCATCCCAGGAAAAACATCAGGACTTGAGTAATCTGCTCCTTGATCAGCATACTGGCCTGTATTTCCTGCTGCCCATACAAATAAGGTCTTATTTTCATCCAGAACACCAACTTGGCTGATTCTTGCTATTGTTTCAGGAAAATTAGTTCTTAATTGTTCTTCCGTGTATTCCGTTATTGTTCCAGTGTAACCAAAACTGTTATTAACAACGTCTACTCCATTATCTATAAAAATCTCAAAAACTTGATCGTAGAAATTATCTATTCCTGAATAATCAGGGGAATTATCTCCTGAAGAATCACCTAAATCTACAGGGTCATAATCTTCTGGGGCAGAACCCAGTTGAACTGCTAAAAAGAATACTTTTGCATCAAATGCAATTCCATGCATTGGAGAACCATCATCAGAACGATTCCCTATAGCAATAGAAGAAACAGCCGTACCATGCCTCTTTTGTTGAGTTGTTGGCGTATAATTTGAATAACTCAAATAACTGCCCGTCTGAATTTTTGACGGAGTTATTTCTGAGTGAAAATTATCTAAACCAGAGTCCACTACTCCAACTATCATACCTTCACCTGTTGCTCCACGAGCATAAGCAGAAGATGCATTAGTCATACCTAAACCATATTGTCTAGAATATTCATAGAGAGCTTCAAATTCTTCCTTATTTGCTTGGAAACAAGCTTCATCACACGATGGTGTTGCTGGAGTAGATGGAGCGGCTGGAGTAGTTGTAGGCACAGTAGTTGGAGTCGATGTTGATCCTTGATTTGGAGTTGGAGTTGGAGCAGAACTACCGCCCCCGCCTCCACAAGAAACAATTATTAGCGAAAGAAAAATAATTTTATAATTCCTCATGATAGTAAAAATTTTACTCCTCCTATAAAAATATCTTCTTGATGCAATAAACCTAAGTCATCTGCTTTTTTCTTTAAAGATTTATTGTCATTAGCTTCCAAACAAAAAGCAGAAACTCCTGGACCTCTTCCATCTTTATCTTCTACAAAACGTATCCACGTATTATCCAAGTCAATTTTATGATCAGAAACTTTTTCAGGTGAAATTTTTAGTACTGACTGCCATTTACTCTTCATACCTTCAGGATCATCTGATTGTATTTCTACGCCCACAAATCTTTTTATGGTGCTTGTATTTACAAATTCATCCCAATTAGGTCCTGCCCATTTCCAACTTTCTTTTGGGTTCATCCAGTCTAATGAAAGTATTGCTCCGCCCATTTCCTTTGGATGAAGATGAATTGCTCTCGCTTCAGGATGTTCAGATTCCCATACCACTGTCACGTTGTTTTCTTTGACTGTATTTTGAACCTCAGAAAAATCATCTACTTGAATAATTACCATATATCCGCCATCGCCAGATCTTCTATCTAAATATCTTCCTGCAGTCGTATTTTCCTCTACAGGACTTACTACTTCTAAGAAATCAGTTCCTACTGGCAGTACCGCATTTTCAAGGCCAAAATGTCCAACACCAGGGTCATTAAAAGAGACTTTTATATCAAATAAGTTGCAGAGACTGTCTACAATAGGTTCTCTTAAACTTGAGACCATTACAAGTTGTCTTAAATCCATTTCCCACCTACCCTCATATCAATCTATAATAATTAACAATCTTCACTAATACCAATAAAATAAATCAATAAAAAATGGATATTTCTATAGATTTTGGAATTACAGTTACAGACATAATTAAAAGAGATAATGATGTCATATTGCATGAAATGACTCTCAGTAAAGAGGAACCTAGCCCTTCTTTGTTAAGTCAACTATTTTCTGACATAAATTTTAAATCTGACGTTAACTTATTAGCTGTAACAGGTGGAAAACATTTAAATCTTGGCGATAAGATTGAATCGACAAAGATTGTTCATGTAAATGAGATAGATGCTGTAGGTGAAGGTGCTATGAATTTATCAGGCCTTAGTGGTAAAAATCCAATTATTATTGTCAGTGCTGGTTCGGGAACTGCTTGCATTCTTGCTCAAGATGGAAATTTTATGCATTGCTCTGGTACCGGAGTTGGCGGAGGGACTGTCTTAGGCCTTTCTAAATTATTATTGGGGACCACAGACCCAATCGAGATTGCAAAATTAGCAAAAGAAGGAAATGAATCTGGAGTAGATCTCATCTTAGAAGATGTTGTTTCTGGACCTATTGGCGAATTGCCTTCCAAGACTACGGCTGTTAATTTCGGAAAAATATCTAAAATAGATTCTGAAATATCAAAACAAGATATTGCTGCTGGGATAGTTAATTTAGTTGGACAAACAGCTGCAAGGATAGCTACTTCAGTAGCCACAACATTTAAGGCAAGTGAAATAGTTGTTGTTGGGAGGTCTCCTTCATTTAATGGGTTGAAGAATTCTTTGGAGCAAGCTGCTTCAATAATGGGCTTCTCACCACATTTCCCTAAGAATGGTGAGTATGCTTCTGCGTTAGGAGCCTTGTTAGTTGCAGAAAAAAACCCTTCTGATTAAAAACCAGAAGGGTTTAAAAAAAAGTCTGACGATGTCCTACTCTCACATGGTCGCAACCACACTACCATCGGCGCTAAAAGGTTTCACTTCTGAGTTCGAGATGGTATCAGGTGGTTCACTTTTGCTATGGTCATCAGACATAAACTTATAAATTCAATCTATTAACAATCTGGTTATATCAAGAAATTACTTGATGTAATACGGTCAAGCCGATCGAGCAATTAGTACAGGTTAGCTCAATGCCTTACAGCACTTACACACCCTGCCTATCAACGTCCTAGTCTTGAACGGCTCTTTAGGACCCGAAGGTCCAGGGAAAACTAGTCTTGAAGGAGGCTTCCCGCTTATATGCTTTCAGCGGTTATCCTTTCCGAACATAGCTACCGGGCAATGCCATTGGCATGACAACCCGAACACCAGAGGTTCGTTCACTCCGGTCCTCTCGTACTAGGAGCAACTCTTCTCAATTTTCCAACGCGCACGGCAGATAGGGACCGAACTGTCTCACGACGTTCTAAACCCAGCTCGCGTACCACTTTAAATGGCGAACAGCCATACCCTTGGGACCTGCTTCAGCCCCAGGATGTGATGAGCCGACATCGAGGTGCCAAACACCCCCGTCGATGTGAACTCTTGGGGGGTATTAGCCTGTTATCCCCGGCGTACCTTTTATCCGTTGAGCGATGGCCCTTCCATTCAGAACCACCGGATCACTATGACCTACTTTCGTACCTGCTCGACTTGTCAGTCTCGCAGTTAAGCAACCTTATGCCATTGCACTCATTGCACGATGTCCGACCGTGCTGAGGTTACCTTCGCACTCCTCCGTTACTCTTTAGGAGGAGACCGCCCCAGTCAAACTACCCAGCACACACTGTCCTCAACCCGGATTACGGGTCTAAGTTAGAACTCCAAATTTAATAGGGTGGTATTTCAAGGATGACTCCACAAGAGCTGGCGCTCCTGCTTCAAAGTCTCCCACCTATCCTACACAAATAAACTCAAAGTCCAGTGTGAACCTATAGTAAAGGTGCACGGGGTCTTTCCGTCTAGCCGCGCGTATACGGCATCTTCACCGCAAATTCAATTTCACTGAGTCTCTGGTGGAGACAGCGTGGCCGTCGTTACGCCATTCGTGCAGGTCGGAACTTACCCGACAAGGAATTTCGCTACCTTAGGACCGTTATAGTTACGGCCGCCGTTCACCGGGGCTTCGATCACGAGCTTCGCCCAAAAGGGCTAACCCGGTCAATTAACCTTCCGGCACCGGGCAGGCGTCACACCCTATACGTCCACTTTCATGTTTGCAGAGTGCTATGTTTTTAGTAAACAGTCGCAGCCACCTGGTATCTTCGACCCTCTTCCGCTCCGAGAGCGAGTCTCTTCACGTAATGAGGGCGTACCTTCTCCCGAAGTTACGGTACCATTTTGCCTAGTTCCTTCACCAGAGTTCTCTCAAGCGCCTTAGTATTCTCTACCTGACCACCTGTGTCGGTTTACGGTACGATTCCTTGCTACCTATAGCTTAGAAGTTTTTCCTGGAAGCATGGCATCAACCACTTCTTATCTCCGAAGAGATAATCGTCATCAGTTCTCAGTCTTAGAGATCCGGATTTACCTAAATCTCCAACCTACAACCTTAAACACAGAACAACCGTCGCTGTGCTGGCCTAGCCTTCTCCGTCACTCCATCGCAGTAACAAGAAGTATAGGAATATTAACCTATTTCCCATCGACTACGGCTTTCGCCCTCGCCTTAGGGGTCGACTCACCCTGTCCCGATTAACGTTGGACAGGAAACCTTGGTCTTTCGGCGGAGAGGTTTTTCACCCCTCTTATCGTTACTTATGTCAGCATTCTCACTTCTGATACCTCCAATAAACCTCTCGGTTTACCTTCAGTGGCATACAGAACGCTCCCCTACCATGAATATAAATATTCATTCGCAGCTTCGGTGTATTATTTAGCCCCGTTACATCTTCCGCGCAGGCCGACTCGACTAGTGAGCTGTTACGCTTTCTTTAAAGGATGGCTGCTTCTAAGCCAACCTCCTAGCTGTTTGGGCCTTCCTACAACGTTTCCCACTTAATAATACTTTGGGACCTTAGCTGGCGATCTGGGTTGTTTCCCTCTCGACTACGGACGTTAGCACCCGCAGTCTGTCTCCCTCACTGTACTTGTTGGTATTCGGAGTTTGCATCGGTTTGGTAAGTCGGGATGACCCCCTAGCCGAAACAGTGCTCTACCCCCAACAGTAATATGAGAGGCTCTACCTAAATAGATTTCGGGGAGAACGAGATATCTCCGAACTTGATTAGCCTTTCACTCCTATCCACAGCTCATCCCCCCATTTTTCAACATAGGTGGGTTCGGGCCTCCAGTAAGTGTTACCTCACCTTCACCCTGGCCATGGATAGATCGTCCGGTTTCGCGTCTAATACCTGAGACTAAGTCGCCCTATTAAGACTCGGTTTCCCTGCGCCTTCCTTAAAAAAGTTAAGCTTGCCACAGAAATTAACTCGCTGACCCATTATACAAAAGGTACGCCGTCACCATTCGTAAACGAACAGCTCCGACAGCTTGTATGCAAGCGGTTTCAGGTTCTATTTCACTCCCCTCTCCGGGGTTCTTTTCGCCTTTCCCTCACGGTACTGGTTCACTATCGGTCAGCTAGGAGTATTTAGCCTTGGAGGATGGTCCCCCCATTTTCAGTCAAGATTTCTCGTGTCCCGACCTACTCGATTTCACTTTAAATTAGTTTTTGTGTACAGGGTTATCACCTTCTACGACAGGCCTTTCCAGACCATTCCACTAACCAATATAAAGCTTAAGGGCTGTTCCGCTTTCGCTCGCCGCTACTAACAGAATCTCAATTGATTTCTTTTCCTGCGGTTACTAAGATGTTTCAATTCTCCGCGTTTGCCTCTTTATCCTATGAATTCAGATAAAGATACCTAGGTTATCCTAGGTGGGTTTTCCCATTCGGAAATCTCCGGATCAAAGCCTGTTACCGACTCCCCGAAGCTTATCGCAAGTTACTACGTCCTTCATCGCCTCTAGCTGCCAAGGCATCCACCGTTTGCACTTCATTACTTGACCATATTACATCAATTAACTTAATGATATTTTCAAGCATTTCTATCTACTATAACGCCAAATTACTTTGCAGTTACTCATTAAAGGTTTCGGATTAAAAGAATAATTAAACCTTATATGAGTAGTTAATTTGCATATCCTCAAACAATAATTGTTTTTGATATGACTTGATTGAACTTATAAAAATTTTAAAGAACTCGTCTTTCATCTTTAACTTAAAGAAGAAGACAAATAAGTAATTCGTGTGAACGCCTATAACAAACGATCTTTTTTTAAGGAGGTGATCCAGCCCCAGGTTCCCCTAGGGCTACCTTGTTACGACTTCATCCCAGTCATGAATCACACCGTGGTGATCGTCTTCCAAAGGTTAGACTAACCACTTCTGGTGCAACCCACTTCCATGATGTGACGGGCGGTGTGTACAAGGCCCGAGAACGTATTCACCGCGACATTCTGATTCGCGATTACTAGTGATTCCGACTTCATGGAGTCGAGTTGCAGACTCCAATCCGGACTAAGAAAAGTTTTAAGGGTTTAGCTCCAGCTCGCGCTTTCGCATCCCTCTGTACTTCCCATTGTAGCACGTGTGTAGCCCTACCCATAAGGGCCATGATGACTTGACCTCGTCCCCGCCTTCCTCCGGGTTTCACCCGGCAGTCTCCCTATAGTTCCCGCCTTAACGCGCTGGCAAATAAGGATAGGGGTTGCGCTCGTTACTGGACTTAACCATACATCTCACGACACGAGCTGACGACAGCCATGCAACACCTGTCACAGCGTTCCCGAAGGCACATTCTCATCTCTGAAAACTTCGCTGGATTTCAAGGGTAGGTAAGGTTCTTCGCGTTGCATCGAATTAAACCACATGCTCCACCACTTGTGCGGGCCCCCGTCAATTCATTTGAGTTTTAGCCTTGCGGCCGTACTCCCCAGGCGGAGAACTTAATGCGTTAGCTGTGCCACTGAACAGTTAAATCTGCCCAACGGCTAGTTCTCATCGTTTACGGCGTGGACTACCAGGGTATCTAATCCTGTTTGCTACCCACGCTTTCGCACCTTAGCGTCAGTGACGAGCCAGAGAGCTGCCTTCGCCATTGGTATTCCTTCTGATATCTACGCATTTCACCGCTACACCAGAAATTCTACTCTCCTCTCTCGCACTCTAGCTTAGTAGTTTTGAATGCAGTTCCTAGGTTGAGCCCAGGGCTTTCACATTCAACTTGCTAAACCGCCTACGCGCGCTTTACGCCCAGTAATTCCGATTAACGCTTGGACCCTCCGTATTACCGCGGCTGCTGGCACGGAGTTAGCCGGTCCTTATTCTTCAGGTAACGTCAACATGTTAAGGTATTAACTTAAAATGCTTCTTCTCTGATTAAAGTGCTTTACAACCCTAGGGCCTTCTTCACACACGCGGTATACCTGGATCAGGGTTGCCCCCATTGTCCAATATTCTTAACTGCTGCCATCCGTAGATGTCTGGGCCGTGTCTCAGTCCCAATGTGGCTGATCGTCCTCTCAGACCAGCTAAAGATCGTTGCCTTGGTAGGCCTTTACCCCACCAACAAGCTAATCTTACGCAGGCTCATCCAATAGTGAGAGCAGCAAGCTGCCCCCTTTCCCCCTTAGGGCGTATGCGGTATTAATCCGGGTTTCCCCGGGCTATCCCCCGCTACTGGGTAGATTCCTACGCGTTACTCACCCGTTCGCCGCTCGTCAGCACCGGATTCAGCAAGCTGAATCTTTATGTCTGTTACCGCTCGACTTGCATGTTTAAAAGTTACCGCCAGCGTTCAATCTGAGCCATGATCAAACTCTTCAATTGAATTTTGAAAATTAAGTGCCTTCTTACAGGCACAAAAAAACCAGAACAATTATTCCGATAAATCGAAGCAATAATCCTGATTTGGTAAGTTGCGCTTAATTACAAGCGCCCACACGAATTACTTATTAATACTTTTAAAAAACTTCCCTTCAATCTGAAAGGAGGCGCAGTATACATCAAAATAGCCTATAAAGAAGCTATTTTAGCGATTAATTTAGGATAATTTTAGCTATCTTCTTTTTGCCTACCTGGACTAGACTTTCTTTTCCTTTTTGGAGCTTATATTTTTCATCTGCAATCTTCTTGCCATCAACTTTAATTGCACCTTGTTTTATAAGTCTCATACCCTCTGAAGTGCTTTTTAAGAGGCCACAATCCTTAAGAATCCTAGTTAATAGTTCTGATTCTCCTGCAATATCAATTAGCATATTTTCAACATTGTCAGGGGTATTACCTTTTTGAAATCTTTCAATAAAGTTTTCTTTTGCGTTTTTTCCTTGTCCTTCATGAAAACGGTTAACAATCTCCTCAGCTAAAAGAAATTTGATATCTCTAGGATTTTCTCCTTCCTTTTCAGCAGTTTTTAACTTTTCAATCTCTTTAGATGACTTAAAGCTTAATAAAGAAAAATACCTCCACATCAATTCATCAGAAATAGACATAATCTTTCCAAACATCTCATCTGGTTTATCTTCGAGTGCTACATAGTTATTTAACGATTTAGACATCTTCTTAACACCATCAAGACCTTCTAGAAGTGGTACAGTAAAAATTGCTTGTTGATTCTCTCCATAATGCTTTTGTACCTCCCTTCCGAGCAATAAATTAAATTTCTGATCCGTTCCTCCTAGCTCTATATCTGCTTTAAGTTCTACAGAATCATATCCTTGAAGGATAGGGTATAAAAATTCATGAATGGAGATTGGCTGCTGAGACTTAAACCTTTTAGCAAAATCATCTCTTTCCAACATCCTTGCAACTGTATAAGAAGAAAGTAATTTAATAAATTCTGAAGGATGCACTTTATTCATCCATTCAGAATTGAAACGAACTTCTGTTTTTTTTGGGTCTAATATTTTAAATACTTGAGATTTATAAGTTTCTGCATTTTCCTTCAATTGATCTTCAGTTAATACGGGCCTAGTTTCATTGACGCCCGAAGGATCTCCAACCAATCCAGTAAAGTCACCTATTAAAAAAATTACTTCATGGCCAAAATCTTGAAATAATTTCATCTTATTTAATAAAACTGTATGCCCCAAATGAAGGTCAGGAGAGGTAGGATCAAATCCAGCCTTAACTCTAAGCTTTTTTTTGCTGTTTAATTTCTCTAAAAAAGAATCTTCAGGTATTATTTCTTCGGATCCGCGTACAAGGATCTCTAAATCATTTTTATTCATTCTTACGTCTATTATATGTCTATTTTCAGGTATCATTCGAGTTTATGCTGGTTAAAAAAATTGTAACCATCTTTAAGAATTTTCCCAAAAGGCACTCTATGGCCATTCTCTTTGGCCTACTAATGCTTGTTAGTATTAGTATTCTTGGTAACTTTGATTTATCAGAAAGAAAAAAGGTAGCTGATCTTACTAAGGCAATAAAAATAGATATCTTAAAAGATCAGGGTCAGCTTCAACCAATCTACACAAGCAAAGAAACTGTAATAAAGAGAAATGATTCTTTATTTAATATCCTTACTAAATTTGGCGTAAGAAACGAAAACATCATTGAGCTTATAAATTCAAAAAATAGTAACTTGTTATCAAACATAGAGGTTGGGGACAAAATAAGAGTTAATTTAGATGGAAATAATGAAATCAAAGACTTGTTATATATTGATGACTTTCAGTCCGGTGTAAGAGCAGAAAAATCTGAAGGTATTTATATAATTAATAAATTTAAAAATAAGCTTGAGAAAGTAAAAGTTTTTAAACATGTAATAATTGAAGACTCAATGTATGTATCAGGAATTAAAGAAGGTATACCTGATAGTGTTTTAATGGATGTTGTTTATATAAATGGCTGGGATATAGATTTTACTCACGATATAAGACCAGGAGATAGCTATAGTATTATTTACGAAGAGATACTTGTTGATGGAGAAAAGGTTCTTGACGGTGACGTTCTGATTACTGAATTTAATAACAAAGGTAAAAAAATAACTTCCATTAGATTTGATCTGCCAAATGGAAAATCAGAATACTTTTCTATAAATGGTATTAATGTAAAAAAAGCTTTTTTAAGATCACCTGTAAAGTTAAGTTATATTAGTTCTAAATATAATTTGAGAAGAAAGCACCCCGTCCTTCACACCATTAGATCTCATAACGGGGTCGATTATGCTGCTAGCAAAGGTTCTCCCGTAAGAGCAACTGGTGACGGAACAGTTTCTTTTGCACAATACAATGGTGGTTGTGGAAATGAAATTAAGATTAAACATTCAGAAGATTACACAACTCGTTATTGCCACCTAGACAGATATAATTCAAGAATTAAAGTGGGAAAAAAAGTTAAACAGGGCCAAACTATAGGGTATGTGGGGAGTACAGGTTTAGCAACAGGGCCCCATCTTCACTATGAGTTCCATGTTAATGGTAAACACACAGACCCTTTGAGAGTAAAATTTCCTAATGCAACCCCAATAAAATCAAGTGAAAGAATTAAGTTCAACCAAGTCGCCTACAGCATAACCAGGCAATTAAATAACTATAAGGATATTTCTTTAAGAGAAGAGGTTCCTAGTGGCTGATATTTATATTGGTCTAATGTCTGGTACAAGCGCTGATTCAATAGACTGCGCAACTCTGGATTTATCTTCAAAAGATATCAAGGTATTGGATTGCAGGAATTTTAAAATACCTAAAGATCTTAGAAAGGATGTTATTCAATCATCTCAGATCGAAAAAATAGAAAAAAAATTAGTTGATAATTTAAATTACAGAATGGCAGAAGTTCTTGTTGAAGCTGTAAAACAAACAATCGACGAGCTAAACATAGAGGCTGAGGACATAAAAGCTATAGGTTCCCATGGACAGACAATTAAACATGAGCCTATGTTAGAAAAACCATATACATTACAGATAGGAGATCCTCAAAAAATATCTAATGATTTAAAGATAAGGACAGTGGGGAATTTTAGACATGATGATATTAAAGCTGGTGGCGAAGGAGCACCGATAACTCCAGTTTTCCATAAAAGAGTTTTTGGGGAAGATAAAAAAAAGAAGGTTATAGTCAACATAGGTGGCATAACAAACATTACAGCCTTGGATCACCCAGAAATTATTGGCTTTGATACCGGTCCTGGAAATTGTTTGATGGATTGTTGGAGCAGAGAAAACAATGTAGGCGATTATGACGACAAAGGCTCTTGGGCTTCTTCAGGAATAGTCAACCAACCTTTATTAGAAACTATGATGAAAGATGATTACTTCTTACGTAAATATCCAAAAAGTACTGGCCCTGACTATTTCAATCATAAATGGATAAAGGATAATATTTCAAAGTTAGCTAACAAAATCTCTCCTGAAGATGTTCAGGCTACACTGCTACAGATAACCGTCCTTTCTTTAATTGAATCAATAGATCTTCTTAACCTCTCCGAAGAGACAATCTATTTATGTGGAGGTGGAGTTCATAACGAATTTCTTTTTAATCAGATCGCCAAACAAAGCAAAGCAAAGATTAAAACCACATTAGACCTAGGAATAAATCCTGATTATGTAGAGGCTATATGTTTTGCTTGGCTTGCTAAGCAAAGATTAGAAAACATAAATTTTAATCTAAACAAGATAACTGGCAGTAAGGGAGAGGTCTACTTAGGAAGAATATACGAGCCTTCTAGATAGAAAAGGACTCACCACAACCACATGTTGTTGTTGCATTTGGATTCGAAATTATGAACTTAGACCCCATTAAATCTTCTGTGTAATCAACCGTAGATCCTTCTAGGTATTGAAGGCTTAGTGGGTCAATGACTAAATTAGCTCCACCTTTGGTTATACATGTATCTTCTTCATCAATTACTTTGTCAAATGAAAATCCATATTGAAAACCAGAACACCCGCCACCCGTCACATAAACTCTTAGATTTAGGTTATTGCTATCCTTTTCAGAGTCTGAAAGAGAAAGTATTTTATTAACCGCTCCATCTGTAATCTGTAAAACTGAAGGTACGTAACTCTCAACCATTATCTAGACCTGTACTTTGATTAAAACCATACATTAAATTGTAGCATTCTACAGCCTGACCAGCAGCCCCCTTTACCAAATTATCAATGGATGAAATAACAATAACTTGATTCTCAATATTTGATTTATTAACTGAGATATTACAATTGTTTGTATTCGCTATAGATTTTATGTCTGGCACTTCTTCTGAATTCATAATTCTTACATTTGGTGAATCCGTATAATAAGAATCGTACAAATTTTGGAAATCTAAGTTTTCTATATCTTTTAACTGCACATAAATTGTTGAATAAATACCTCTCATGGCAGGTATAAGATGAGGTAAAAAATTTATACTTATTGGATAGCCTGAAACAAGCTCTACTATCTCAGCTATTTCAGGTAAATGCCTATGGCCTTGAATCCCATAAGCTTTAAAATTCTCATTTATCTCAACAGATAAACCATTCTCTACTGTTTTTCTGCCTGCTCCACTTATTCCTGATTTAGCATCAATTATAATAGATTCTATTTGAGCTCCTTTGTTGAAAAGTGGAAGAACTCCCAAAAGGCTAGCAGTAGGGTAACATCCGGGAACGGCTATTAGTCTTGCCGATTTTATCTTGTCTTTATTCAGTTCTGTTAATCCATAAACTGATTCAGAAAGAAGTTCTTCTTGAAGATGAGGAGAGCCATACCATTCCTTCCATACATCTACGTTCTTTAATCTAAAATCAGCAGAAAGATCTATAACTTTTATATTTTTATTCAAAAATGAGCTAACCATATTCATGGAAACGCCATGGGGAGTTGCAAAAAATATTGCATCACACTCGAAGAAAATATCATCACTAGGATCCACAAACATTAGATCAGATCCTTCTAATATTTCATTGGTACTCTGTCCTTGCAATTCCCTAGAACTAACCGCTATCACCTCGGTTTTGGGATGGTTAGAAAGAATTTTTAATAACTCTTCTCCAGTAAAACCTGAACCTCCAAGAATTCCTACTTTGGTTAAATTGTTGTTCATAAATTAAGTCAGCCTAATTTTAGGCAGCGCATTATATAAGTAAGTATTGATAGTATCTAGATGGGGCGTTTCAAATAAACGTTCAGGAGTAGTCTTTCCCACGAAGAGATTTCTTTAATTAACAAAGCTTTAGATGCAAAAGACTTTGATTCATCTAAAAGACCTTGTACATGTCTAAGGTGAGCCAACCTTAAATAAATAGCACCTTCTTTCTTTGAAATTCTTAAAGCTCTTTCAAGTTCAGAGTTTGCTTGTATTAATTTCCCTTCTCTTAAGTAATTATCAGAACTAACTAAGATTCTTTGAACTGAAGGATTTTTAGCATTAATTTTTAAAATTTCACCTTCCAAAAAATTAGTATCTGAGATTAGTAGCTCCACTGAAGATGAAAATTCACTAACTGAAATAGAGTCTGAACTTACATAAATTTTATTTTGGTTAGAGGCACAAGAAAAGAGAATATATAAAGCTAAAAAAAGAATTATAAGTTTTAAATTACTCAACCTTGACCTTCCTCAAAAACTTTTTTTAATTTTTGCATAACATCTGACTTATTTCTTTTTGGTTTAGAGGCACATTTACTTCTGACAGAAGGCATTGTATTTGGTTCAGTTCCAATAATAAATGGGACCAACAATGAATTCTTACATTTTTCTCCGCTGATTAACCCATCCTTCTTATCAGTCCATACATATTTTATTCTTGGCAATCTACTTTTATCTACTGAAGAGGGCTCTATATCGTTAATAAAATTCTTCCAAACTTCTAGAGCACCCGATCTGCCGGTTAGTGGGGTTGGACGATTATCATCAAACCCAAGCCATACCAAAACTAACAAATCTCCTGCAAAACCTACAAACCAGCTATCTCTTTGATCATCAGAAGTGCCGGTTTTACCGCCAGCCTGCCAGGATTCAATAGTTTTTCTTGGATATCCTCTTGCCGTGCCAGAAATAAAGGTTTGTTGCATTGCGAATTTGAGGAGATGGACTGGTTCAGGTCTTATTCTTTGTTCAATCTTATAAGGATAAGACAAATCAATATCGCCCATTAAATTTTTTATATCCCTTATTGACCTTAGAGGGCTGTAAAAACCATCTGCTGCAATGGTCTGATAGGATTGTATAACATCAAATGGAGACATTTCGAAAGATCCAATAAACAATGAAGGGTATCTTTCTATTGATTTATCTATTCCCAATTTTTTAAAGATTTCCTGTACAGAGTCATAGCCTAGCTGCATTCCCAATCTAGCTGAAGCAATGTTATAAGACTGCCATAAGGCCACATGCAAAGGGATTTTACCGTGAAACTGTTTATCGAAATTATTGGGTTCCCATATCTCCCCGCCACTCTTAATTGATAATTTTGAGTCATCCAGAATAGTGGTCAGATTATATTCATCATATTTATTTAAAGCAGTGAGGTATATAAATGGTTTAACTAAAGATCCTATTGGCCTGATGGCATTTATAGACCTATTAAAACCAAATTTAGAAGGATTCGAGCTCCCAACAACAGCCTTAATCTCTCCTGTTGATATATCTACAGCCATTGCTGCCCCTTCAAGATCCATAAGCTTATCTCCATACTTCTTAACTAATTGAGCTTTGGTCTTTTTAATATTATTTTCTAAGGAATCTTGTAAAACTGGATCTAAATTAGTTTGAATTTTCAAGCCTTGTGTCCTTAATTCTGAGTCCTCATAATTCTCTCTAAGTTCTAACCTAACTAAGTCATGAAAAGCTGGATACTTTGTTTCACTTCTAAAATTTGGTGAAACAACCCTTAATTCCCTCGATTTGTATTCCTCTAATGCAGAGGAATTAATATGTCTTCTTTTTTGTAGTATTCCTAAGACAAGATTTCTTCTGTTTGTTGCATTATTTGGATTTCTTCGAGGATTATATAAGGATGGCCCTTTCAACATTCCAACCAAAAGAGCTATCTGGTCTGTTTCTAAGTTTGATACGGAGGTACCAAAAAAATGTTGGGCTCCCATTCCAAATCCATGAACTGCCCTCTTTCCAGATTGGGCTAAAAATACATCATTTATGTATGCAAGCAGAATTTCTTCTTTAGAATAATGGAATTCAATCAACAATGCTGCAATGGCTTCCATTACTTTTCGTTTAATTGTTTGTTCTGGAGTAAAAAATAAACTTTTAGCTAACTGCTGAGTTATTGTACTTCCGCCTTGCTCTATATCTCCTGCTTTAACATTAGTAAAAAGCTCTAAAAATAGATCTAAGAGAAATACCGTTATGATTAAAGAAATTTTGATCTTCTACTGACAAAATTGTATCAATTAAAATTGTAGGCACTTGAGGCCAGCTTAATAATATTCTATCTTCCATATGTGAGGGATACATTCCTCCTATGGCTATAGGTTCAAGTTGAACTAAATCCTCTGAAACACCCAGTTGATTGGTTATCTTTGTAACTTTTCTATCTTTAAAAAAGATTTCAAATAAACCGCTTTTTTGATCTTGATAACCCCTTAAGAAAATTCTTAATTTATTTTTCTTATATGTATACTCCCCTGGTTTCGAGGGACTTCTGTTCTCAGAATAAGAAAGCATGCCTAATTCCCTCATAAGATTAGATTTATTAACTTTCGAGCCTTCAGCTAAATCTAAAGATCTTGAATAAACTTTTGCTGGTATCGTCCACAAAACACCATCCAACTTATTAGTTACTCTTGAATCAATAACAGCCACAACAGCTGCGGAGACTATAAAAACTATAATCAGAGATATTATCCCTAATGAGCCTAAAGTTAACTTAATCTTCATTTAATGCTTGATAAAATTTTCTAATTGCAACAGTCTACGGTTTTTAAAGAAATTTAGGACAAAAAAATGAAGTTCGATATATGTTCAGTCGGTAGTGCGTTAGTAGATTTTACTTTTAATATAGACAAAGAATATGAAAAAAATCTTATAAAGTATGGAATACCAAAGGGTTCCATGACTCTCATTGAACGAGAAGAACAAGAAGCTTTAATTAATGAATTAATGGAGATGGGTAAAACTCCTGATAAAGCCTGTGGAGGTTCAGGAACAAACTCTACAGTCGCAGCTTCACTATTTGGAGCAAAATGTCACATGACCTGCATAGTTTCTAATGATGATCATGGAAGATTTTATATAGAAGACCTTTCATCTAATAATGTTATTCATACAAACCCACCAATCTCATCAGATATTTCTTCTGGAAGATGTTTAGTTATGGTTTCTGATGATGCAGAAAGGACTATGTGTACTAATTTAGGAATTAGTACAGAATTTAGGACATCTGACTTAGATGAAGATGTAATCAAAGCTTCTAATTATTTATTCTTAGAAGGCTATTTAGTTGCGTCCCCAAAAGGAATGGAGGTTTGCAAGAAAGCCATAGAAGTTGCCATAGAAAGTGACACTAAAGTATCAATTTCTCTTTCAGACCCAAACATAGTTAACGCCTTTAAGCATGAAATTAAGACTTTACTAGACATGAAATGTGATCTTGTATTTTGTAATGAAGATGAAGCTCTTGCTTACACTGAAAAAGACAATATTTTTGATGCTGTGCAGATCTTTAAAGAAATATCACCTAATTTCTTAATCACACAAGGCTCTTCTGGCTGTCTAGGCTTTGATGGAAAAAATGAATTTAATATACCTGGAATTAAAGTGAATGCTATAGATACGAATGGTGCCGGAGATATGTTCGCTGGAGCTGTTTTATATTGTATTAGTTCAGGATCAAGCTTGGAGAAAGGAGCCATATTTGGATGTTACGCAGCTTCGAAAGTTGTTGGTAATGTTGGTCCAAGATTGATAAAAAATGAATATTATGAAATAAAGAATAATTTTTTCTAGCTATTAAAAATATATTCTGATAAATTGCTGCGCGCTCAT
>CACAIY010000005.1 GCA_902532675.1 uncultured SAR86 cluster bacterium | reverse complement strand
TCCATATCCCGGAGTGATGATCGAATCTCCAGCAAGTAAAGATTATCAAGGAGGTTTCTTAAATAAATTGATGATAAAAGATCTAAACTTGGCTAAGGAATTGGCTCAAGATTCAAAAACTGAAACGCCTATGGGAGATTCTGCCAGAAAACTTTATGACGAATTAATTGAACAGGGCCTAGAAGACCTAGACTTTTCAAGCGTACAAAAATTATTTCAATAGAAACTGTTAGATAGATAAAACAATGAATTACACTAATCAAATAATGAGAATAGTTTCATGTTTTTTTCTTTTTCTAAGTTTAACTCTATCAAGCTCTTTGTTTGCTAATCGGGGGTTAGAAATTGCTTTATTGAGTGATAAAAACAATGAAGGTTATGGCGATAGCTCTTCTTCCATGACCATGGAACTGATTAGCAAGAAAGGTGATGTGGTTACTAGAGAACTAAGATTTAAAAGATTGGAAGTGCCTGAAGATGGCGATAAATCTATTGCGGTCTTTGAGAGCCCAAGGGATGTAAAGGGCGTTGCAATTTTGTCTTATGCTCATAAACAAGAAGCAGATGATCAATGGCTATATTTACCAGCCCTTAAACGAGTAAAGCGAATAGCTTCGAAAAATAAATCTGGACCTTTTTTGGGTAGCGAATTCTCTTTTGAAGATTTTTCTTTCCAAGAAGTTGAAAAATACGAATACGAATACGTAAAAGAAGAAAACTATTTAGGAAAAGATTGTTTTGTTATCAAAAGAATACCTTTAGATCCTTATTCAGGGTATACCAAACAACTTGTGTGGATCGATAAGGAGAATTATCTAGTTCAAAAAATTCATCACTTTGATAGAAAGGCGTTCCATCTAAAAACCCAAACGTTTGATGGGTATAAGAAGTACTTAGGATTTTTTTGGCAGCCCCATAAAATAGAAATGAAAAATCATCAAAACGGTAAAAGCTCAATTCTTAAATTTACAGAAGTTTCCTTTAAAAAAGGTTTAACAGACAAAGACTTTTCTCAAAATAGCTTAAAAAGATCTAGGTAAATGCAATCCAATGCTAAGTACCTCTCCTTATTCTTAATAAGTTTTTTTATCCTTCCTATAAAGGCAGAGTTCATCGGTGAAATAAGTTTAGATAACAGGCATTTCTTTAATGATGGCGCATTAGGGCAAGACAATAATCACTCCTCTGTAAGTTTCTCGCCTGAGATATTTGAGAACCTTGAAGACGATCGGATATTTCATTTTAAGGCTAAGTTAAGAGACGACAATAAAGATACTGAGAGAAATCTGGTTGATATTCAGGAGCTTTATTTTATTGAGATAGGAGAATCTAAAGAAATAAAATACGGAATAAGCAAAGAATTTTGGGGAGTAACAGAAACATCTCATAGAGTTGATGTCATCAACCAGACTGATACGACTGAGAGTTTTGATGGTGAAGATAAGTTAGGCCAACCCATGATAAAGGTATCTCTTGAAAGAAATTGGGGCAATATAGATTTATACGCTCTATTGGGTTTCAGAGAAAGAACTTATTCCGGAGATAAAGGTAGGTTAAGGCTACCGGTACTGATCGATACAGATAGTCCTATTTATGAATCATCGGCTAAAAATAAAAGAACGGATTTTGCTATTAGATGGAGTCATTATTTTGATGAGTTTGAAGTAGCTTTATCGCATTTCTCTGGCACCTCTAGAGAACCTAGATTGATGCCTTCTACTAAAAAGTTAAACCATTTAACTCCCTATTACGAAAAGATCAATCAAACAGGTCTAGAAGCTTTGTATCTAATCGGTGGCCTTGCACTAAAATTAGAGGCTATAAGACGCAGCGGCCAAGGTGATACATTTTCAGCTGCGACTACAGGATTTGAATATACTCAAGTTGGAATAGCTGATTCTAGAATTGATCTTGGCTGGATTCTTGAAGCCAATCATGATGACAGACTAAGTAGCTCTCCTTTTGTTGTTGGCACTAGACTTACCTTTAACGACAGTTACGATTCACAGATATTGTCAGGTATGTTTATTAATGAAAAGACAGAAGAAATTGGTATGTTAATTGAAGCCTCAAGAAGAATAGCAAGCTGTTGTATGATCTCATTAGAAGCAATGTATTTTGATGACACAAATGAAGACAATGGAGAATTTAAGTTGTTTGAGCCCTTTAGAGAAGATGATTTCATGAGGATTGAGTTCATATACTATTTTGGAGAATAAATGGAATTTCTAAAAAAAGAGAACCTTTCAAAATTTATAATCCATAACAGGGTAGTATTTATATTTTCTTGTTTGGTTCTGGTCTTAATCTTGGGCAGAGGAATAACAAGTGTGGTCTTTGATCCAGACATGGAGAGGTTCTTCCCGAAAGGCCATGCTGCCACCTCCTTAAGTTATGAAATAGATGAAACCTTTATTCGTACTGATAATTTGGTAATTGCTATTAACGCTAAAAATAATTCTATTTTTACGAAGAAAACTTTATCCCTGATCGAAAGTCTGACTGAAAAGTCCTGGACGGTGCCTTACTCTATAAGGGTCGATAGTCTTACCAACTATTCTTACGTAAGGTCTGTGGATGATGACTTATTGGTAGAACCCTTTATTGAAAATGCAGTTTCTTTAGAGGAAAGTTTCATTCAACAGAGAGAAAAAACTGTAGAAGAAGAAGAGATCATATTTGGCTCACTTATTTCTAAAGATAAAAAAACAACGGTAATAAGCATCATTGTTGACCCTCCAAATCCCGATGCAAACATTAAGCTCATAGACACAGTTGAATACATGCTTGAATACGTAGATGAAGCTAAATCTAATCATCCAGAATTAGATATAAGGGTATTAGGAACGCCTTATCAAGAATACATAAGCCCAAAAATGGTTTTATCTGAGATGCCTATTGTCATGCCTTCTATGGTGCTACTAATTCTCGTTTCCGTTTTCTTTCTGTTGAGAAGTGTCTACGCTGTGTTGGCAACAATTCTTGTGATAGTTTTAAGCTTAATCTCAACATTTGGTTCTGTTGGCTATATAGGCAATGCGCTAAATCAAATGGTTATAACCATACCTATTTTAATCATTACTTTAGCTCTAGCTGATTGCGTGCATCTATTTAGTATCTTCTTTCAACAAAGAGCTAAAGGGTATTCGAGCAAAGAGTCAATGACTAGAAGTTTAGAATTGAATTTACAGCCACTCTTTCTTACAACCTTAACAACTTGCATCGGATTTCTCTCATTTAATGTGCTTGATGTGCCTCCTCTTCAAGACTTGGGTAACTACGTATCTATAGGCATAGCAATGGCATTTATATTTACAATCTTTCTTGCAGCGCCTTTATTTTCTTTTTTTGAAATAAAAGCTCCTAAATCAATAAACCAACAAATCAATTTGTCCAGAAAAATAGCTAAATTTAGTTTAAAAAATAGTAAAACTTTACTTTGGTCAGTTCCCTTGGCTTCTTTATTGCTTATATGCCTTATTCCTTTAAATGTTCTAGATGAAAACCCTACTCAAATGTACGATGAAGGATTTACCTCATTTTCAGCCGATACGTTATGGTTAGACGAGATGCTTGGTGTAACTTTTCCAGTTAGCTTTAAAGCCAACTCGAATAATGGAAACGTATCAGAGCCAGAATTTTTAAGAAAGATAGATAATTTTGTTAAATGGCTGGAAACCCAAGATGAGGTAAACCACGTCACCTCTCTTGCTCATACCATAAAAAACCTAAACAGGAGTATGCATGGTGATGACCCTGAATGGGAAATAATTCCTGAAAGCGAAGAATTGTCATCACAGTATTTATTTTTCTATGAAATGTCTTTACCCATGGGTTTAGATCTAAATAGTTCAATCAGTCAGGATCGAGCTTCCACAAAAATTTCTGCAAACTTAGATGATATGAGCGGTCAAGAGTTTTTAAAGTTTGATAAGAAAGTAAGAGCTCACATCCAAGAAAACAATTTAACTGAAATTATCTCTCCCGCTGCTGGATTTAGAGTAGTCTTTTCTCATATAAGCATGGTTATCGTTAATTCTTTGCTTTTTGGTGTTTTCTTAGGTTTGTTATTGATCACAATACTGCTTGGTTTATTTTTTAGGTCTATTCCCTTCGGTGTTCTTTCTGCTTTTCCTAATGTCTTGCCCATAGGAGCAGCCTTTGGTATTTGGGCTTTATACGATGGTCAGGTTGGCTTCATGGTTGCAGTAGGCATGGGTTCAACTCTGGGAATAATAGTCGACTTCACGGTACATTTATTAAGTAAATACGATCTGGCTAGAAGGGAGATGGGTCAAAGCCCAGAAGAAGCAGTTGTGTTTGCTTTTGAATCAGTTGGTTTTGCTTTGATCGTTATGACGATTGTCATATCACTTGGATTCTTGGTTCTTAACTTAGTTAATTTTATGCCTCTTCACGACTTTGCTAGGTTCTCAACCATATCCTTCGTAATGGCTTTAATTATAGACTTCTTACTCTTCCCTAACTTACTAGTTAGATTCGATAAAAGAAAACTTTAATTCTTAGATGCGGTTAAATAAAAAGCTAGAACAATGCAAGGTATTAAAGACAGACCTGCAAAAACATAAGTAGAGTCATAACTAAGAAGTTCTATCAATAAAGGAGCAATACTATTTCCTACAACAATAGATAAGTTAGAAAAGCCCATAAAAATACCAAAATTTGTAGCGCTTGTTTGAGTAGTACACAGTGCCATTAAGATAGCAAAAATTACAACCTTCATGCCGGCTTCCGTGATATCCAAACCGATGATAGCTAAGGATCCAGTTAGATGTGAAGTTTCAGTTGTGAAAGTGCTTAGGAAAACGAAAAGAAGTAGCTGAGATACAATAAAACCAAGAAGAAGAAATCTTTTGCCAAGATAAAAAGATATTAAACCCACAGAGAATCCTATCAACCCACCAAGCCACATACCAATAGGTCTTATAGAACCTATATCTTCTCCAGTCATACCTATGACTTCTAAATAAAACTTATTATAAGTAACATCAAAAATACCAACGGCTATATTGCTGAATAGCATGAATATGGCAGCTGCAATAGCAGTCTTGTTTAATAACCCTTGAGAAATTTCAGAAAGAAGAAACTTTAATCCAAGGACATTTCTGTATTGTTTGTGTTCTTCAGCACCCTCTTTGTGATCTAATTCTGAAGATACAAAAGGAAAAATAAATGCCAATATCATGCAGCATATTAAAAATACGATGCTTACGTTAAATCCATAGGTAAATAACAAACTAGATGAAATTAGCATCCCTGAACCACGTCCAATTATCTTACTACCCCACATATAACCATTTGCCTTTGTAAGATCAGACTCCTTTAAACTGTCAGCTGCCAAAGCATCTGTTGCTATATCACATGTAGCTACAAATAGATTGTGTACTGTAAAGATTACAATTAATAACGTAGAAACTGCGGTCACCTCTATAAAAATTAAAGGTAACAACACTAGAATCATAATAATCTGACTAGATATTATCCAAAACCTTCTTCTGCCAAATCTTTTAAGGGTCAAAGAATCTATAATTGGGCCAAAAAAGATTTTAAGAGTCCAAGGCAACATCGTTATTGAGAGCAATAAAGAAATATCAACTAAAGAAGCGCCTTTAGTAGTCAGGTAAGTCGTTAAAGCAAGAAGAAACCCTGCAGAGAGCCCTTGTGATAAATATAATACGCTCAAGCAACTCAAATGCCATCTGGTACCGTTACTGAGTAATCTAGAGTGTATTAATTCCATTTAATTTGCGTTAAAGATGTTCTTTATTAAATCATAGGATTTTTTTCTTGCCGCAAATGGTTCGCATATGGTGATAATTTTCAATTCTTCTGGCTGAACTTCTTTTAATAGAGGCTGCAACTTTTCTTGTACCGTCTCAGGACTTCCTACGAAAGTTCTATTTTCTTTATCATCTGTATTATTAAGTTTTATCGATCCCTTAGCTTCATCTAAAGTAGGAAATGGAGCGAACAAACCTCTTTGACTGTTTTGCCTCCACATAGAAGCACTTAAGGCTAGCTCCTCTGCTTCAGTATCAGTTTCAGCACAAATAGAAAAGATACCTACACTAATTCTCGGTTCACTAGAGAAGACGGAAGGGACAAAATTATCTCTATAATATTTAGCAAACTCCAAACAGTCTTGATTAATGAAATAAGCTAAAGACATGGGCAATCCAAATTGTGCTGCAAACTCAGCTCCTTGTTGAGATGAGACCAATAACCAAACTTCGGGCATTTCACCCAGGCCGGGAGTCACATTTACATTCTCAAAAGAGTTTGTAGAGGAGGCAGTTCCCTCTAAAAAAGATTTAAGGTCATTCATCTTTGTAGAAAAATACTCAGGTCCAGTTGTCTTGGATCCATAAGCTAATGCTCCAGCTTGATAGGGATCACTGCCAGGAGCCCTACCCACTCCAAGATCAATTCTGTCGGGAAATAAAGATTCCAATAACCTAAAATTCTCAGCTACTTTATAAGGACTGTAATGCATTAACATTACTCCACCCGATCCGATTCTAATGTTTTCTGTTTCTGATGCTAAATGAGGAATTAAGATTTCAGGAGAGCAACCAGCAAAAGAAGAAGATCCATGATGTTCAGCAACCCAAAATCTCTTCATCCCTAAAGAGTCACAGTGCTTAGCTAGATCTGCTGTCTCTTTTAACGCTTGATTAGCATTCGTGTCTGAAAATATTGGCGACTGATCAACGGCACTAATTTTCATGCATTAAGGTCCGATGGGTTTATCATCAATTACTTGGTCAAGATATTCCGACATACCATATCCAACTATGCCCTTATAAGTGTACTCTGTCATTCCCTCTGTTATGCGAGTAACTAAATTTTCTCCATCTGGTGTATTCCTTCTATTCCTTAAAGGTATTAAGGATAAAACTTTTCCTTGAACTTCATATTCATCTTCATCCGTTCTGGCCCAAGCAGTAAATGTTTTTTGGAAATTATCTTCATCGTAATTAGTCTCAATCTTACAATCTTTAATAGATTCATATTTTCCATCTTTTAGAACTATCCCACCTCGTCTTTCGGAGTCTTCACTTTGATGCACTATGCTAAACATGAAACCTATCTCTTTATTTATATTGATGGTTAACCATCTGTACCACTCTATGGCCTGCCAATATCTTGGGCCCCAACTCTTATCTCTAAGACCTAAACCATCTATAGTCCATTCTTCACCATCTATTTTTATGGTCCCTTTTCCAGAGGTATGTTGCTCGTAATGAGCTTTTGAGAAGCTTTTTTCAGGATCTTTTTCTAAACTTTTTCCATCCTTTCTTACCGCCTGGCCGCCAAACATGGGTGAAATTCCGCTAATCTTTATGTCAGCCTTACATTCTGCTCTTGGGTTCTCTTTGAAGGCCTTACCTGGATTCAACATATCTTTAGGATTATCTAGAAGCAATATCTTCCCCTCATAACTCACTCGCAAAGACTTAAAGGGTTCGATTACTTCAAATTTCATTCCCCCGGCATCAAATACTTCATTGGTAGAGATTTCTGGTCTTCCGAACATAAAGCCTATCCTGCCGTCAGGGAGATAGATGCAGCAAGTCATTTCTGCATAACCTTCGTTAGGTCTGTTACCTAACCTAAACCAACCCCCCATCTTTTGTTCGTGGTCAAAAACATTGAAATACATGCTTTCGTTGTAATTTGAAGCTTCATCAGGTTCATGATTAAACTCATCTTGAGGTTCAAGTATTATTTCAATATCACTCATTAACTTTCCTTAACTGTTCTCTTATAGGGCAGTTTACATGCTCTCTTGCTTTCTCAGAAGGGAAGTTCAGCTTTTTAAATTAGTTTTTAGAGATGCCCTAGAGCTATAATTCTAAAAACTATTTGATAGATTCAAATTAAATGAAGATATACACAGCTAAAGAAACAAAAAAAATTGATGCGCTTGCAATAAAAGAAACTGAAGCAACGGGATTCTCCCTTATGCAATCAGCAGCTGAATTCTCATTAGACTCGCTAGTAAGTGAATTTAATAATATGGATGAAGTCTTGGTCTTTTGCGCTAAGGGTAAAAATTCTGGTGATGGATTTTTACTGGCTAGTTACGCAAAGGAGTTTGGCCTATCAAGCACCATTGTTATGTGTAATCCAGTCAAAGAGCTTAAGGGGGTTTCTAAGAAAGCATTTAATGAAGCCAAAAGTAATGGGGTAAAGATAATTAATATCAACTCTTTATCAAAAATAAGAATTTCTAGAAAAGCGGTTCTAGTGGATGCACTTATAGGTACTGGACTAAAAGGAGACCTTCGAAAGAATATAAAAGGTGCTATTTTATCTCTTAATAAACTTGGAGATAGGTATCCCGTAATATCTTTAGATATTCCCTCAGGAGTTTACTCAGATACAGGTTTTGCTAATGAAATTAGTGTCATTGCAGATATAACTTGCACTTTTGTAGCTCAAAAGAGAGGTTGTTTCACAAGCGAGGGAAAGGCTCTGTCTGGTGAAGTTCTTTATTCTGATTTAGATATACCTAAAAGAATCTTCTCAAAAGTTTCGTGCAACTCTCACCTAATCAACATGGAAGATCATCTTCATAAAATAATATTAAGAGATAAAAATTCTCATAAAGGTGCATTTGGATATGCTTTTGTGGTTGGAGGAAATAAAGGTTATGGAGGGGCGGCAATTCTTGCTGCTAAAGCAGCAGCATTTTCTGGAGCTGGCCTTATTGGGCTTGGTACAAGACCAGAACACTTAGAGGCTAGCTTGTTATCGTGCCCTGAAGTTATGACAGTTGGTGTAGATTCTGGACAAGACCTTGAAGAGTATCTTGAAAAGCCTAATGTCATTGCGATAGGACCTGGACTGGGTCAGACGGCTTGGTCAGAACAAATGCTCCAAAGAGTCTTTTGGGAAGTAAATAAGAGGAATATATCAGTTGTTATGGATGCTGATGCTTTAAATTTATTAACTACACTAAAATTGTCCGCAAAATTGCCAAAAAATCTCCTTATGACGCCGCACCCTGGAGAAGCATCTAGACTTCTTGGTAAATCTATAGATGAAATAGAATCTGACAGATTTAAAGCCGTTTCGCTTTTACAAAAGAAATTTAATTGTGTTGTTGTATTGAAAGGGTCTGGAAGTTTGGTCTGCTATAGTAAAGGCGGTAAACAGCAAATAGGAATATGCGAGGCTGGAAACCCTGGAATGGCAAGTGGAGGAATGGGAGATATTCTTACAGGAATAATTGCTGGTTTTTTAGCTCAAGGACTAAGTCTTATTGAAGCAGCTGAGTTAGGAGTTGATATTCATGCAAAAGCAGCTGACTTGAAAAGTTTAGATACAGGTGAGGTTGGACTCCTTGCATCTGATGTCCTAGAGGAAGTGAGGCAATTACTTAAATATGAATAAAGAGATTCAAACCTCAGATGAAAATCAAACTGAAGAAGCTGGCTCAGCATTTTCAAAAAATTTATTAAAAAAAAGTTTAAGTAGGTCGATTGTTATTTTTTTGGAAGGTAATCTGGGTGCAGGCAAAACTACCTTTACAAAAGGTTTGATGAGAGGCCTTGGGTATAACGAATTAGTAAAAAGTCCTACTTATAATCTGGTTGAAATTCATGAAACAGAAAAATTAAAAGTATTTCATTTTGATTTATATCGCATCAATGAACCCCATGAATTAACGGAAATTGGCATAGAAGAGTACTTGGAAGAGAAGAATTCTATATGTATATTTGAATGGCCAGAAAACGCTCAATCTCTTCTTCCACAACCAGACTATACTATTGAAATAGAGCATAGCGACGATGAACAGTTAGATAAAAGATATATAAGAATAAAACTATGAAATTATTAAAAGTTATAATTCTTTCTATATTTCTTTTTCCTCTAAACCATATACTGCCAGAAGAAATAGAAGAACTTATATTTTGCTTCGTTGGAGATGCTGGTGAAGTAAATCCTACTCAGGCAAAGGTAGTAAAAGCCTTGGTTAATTCTGATTGTTCAGTGGTTTGGCATCTTGGAGACATAACACAACTTGGAGTTCAGTCGATGGATGACCCAGAACTACAAGAAAGTTTTCTAATGCCCTTTAAGCCGTTCCTAGAAACTGAAATTCCTTTTTATCTAACTGTTGGTAATCACGACTATAAAGGTGATCCTGCTGTCTATCTTGAAGTTGCAAAAAATTACTCCTCGATCTATCACCCCAGTAATTTCTATACTAAGAATTTTGGAAAGTTATGCTTCTTTGCTTTAGATACCACTATTTTTGATAAGTTATATTATTTTTATAAAAGAGGAAGTCAGATTAGATGGCTAGAAGAAGAAGTTGAAAAGCTAAAAGACCAATGTGACTTTTCTATAGCAGTTGCGCATCACCCATTATTTAGTTCTGGGGATAGAGATAGAGCAAATCCACAATTAGCAATATTTTTAGAGAACTATGTTTTTGGAACCTTTGATATTTATATAACTGGTCACAATCACGTCTTAGCAGATGAAGGTGATCATAAGGAGACCCTCCAGCTTATAAGTGCAACAGGGGCCCTTCCTGGGGGCTCTCCAGGTGAGATTGAGTCTGGAAAATTCAATATCGAAACTCCAGGATATTTAAGAATGACTGTTGTTGAAAACACTGCTAGGTATGAATTCGTCAGTGCGGAGAAGGAGGAAATTCTTTGGTCTAATATCAAAGTTGGAACGGGTTTAAGGAAAAAGAACTAGATAAATTTTATTTTTATGAAATTAAATTATGGAATCATAGGTACCGGCATGATGGGTTGCGAACATATTCGTAATCTAAAAAAAATACCTGACGTCAAAATAGTAGCAATTGCAGACCCTGATGAGAGATCTAGGAAATGGGCTGAAGATACTTGTGGAGATGCATTCAAGCTTAAGTTGTATGAAGACTATAGAGAACTTTTAACGCAAGAAGACATCGATGTAGTTGTGGTTGCTAGCCCTAATTTTACTCATATAGAGATCATGAGAGAACTTTTTAAAACAGATAAACATGTTTTACTTGAAAAGCCCATGTGTACAAACTTGTTGGATGCAATGGAAGTACTAGAAAAAAGTAAAGAACATAAAGGTGTGGTCTGGGTTGGACTCGAATATAGGTTTATGTCTCCTATACAATCCTTAATTAATCATGTGAATGAAATTGGCAATATTAAAATGTTGTCTATAAGAGAGCATAGGTTTCCATTTTTAGAAAAGGTTGATAATTGGAATAGATTTAATGAAAAAACAGGTGGTACCTTGGTAGAAAAATGCTGTCATTTCTTCGATTTAATGAATCTTATGATACCAAGCAAGCCAATTAAAATTTATGCCTCTGGAGACCAGGATGTAAACCATTTGGATGAAAGATATGATGGCAAAACCCCAGACATAATTGATAATTCCTTCGTGCTTATAGATTATGAAGATGGAGAAAGAGCCATGCTCGACTTATGCATGTTCGCAGAAGCGGGAAAGTATGAGCAAGAAATAGTTTTAACAGGGGACCGAGGGAAATTAGAAACACATATTCCTGGTAATGAACTTTTGTTAACAAACAGAAAAGAATATTCGCATAGGACTATAGAGATTAAAGAAGATTCAAGAGTAAAAGAAGTGGGATTTCATCATGGCGCGAGTTATATAGAGCATTTAGAATTAATAGAATGCATCAAAAAAGGAAATCAACCACTAGTAGATTGCCAAAATGGGTTTGATTCAATTGTTCTAGGATTAGCAGCTCAAGAATCAATCAAAGCAGGAGAGTCCATTAAGCTTAATGACTTCTTAAAAATATGAATACGAAATGTAAATCGATAAAGGATATGCCTCAAATAGGCTTTGGACTTTGGAAAGTACCGAAGGATGTTTGTTCAGAGACTGTTTATAACTCTATAGAGGCGGGATATAGACACTTAGATTCAGCTTCAGATTACGGCAACGAAAAGGAAGTTGGTGATGGCATTAAAGCCGCCCTAGAAAATGGTTTGTGCAAAAGAGAAGATCTATGGATAACTTCAAAATTATGGAATACATATCATCATCCTGAACATGTTAAGCCCGCCCTTGAAAAGACACTTCAAGATTTGCAGTTGGATTATCTAGATCTTTACATGATTCACTTTCCAATTTCACTAGACTTTGTACCCTTCGATCAAAGATATCCACCTGAGTGGTTCAATGACCCCGAGAGCACAGAACCTAAAATGATTCCTTCAAGAGTTCCCTTGTCAGATACTTGGCATGCAATGGAATCTTTAAAAAAAGATGCCTTAACTAAACATATAGGTATATGTAATTACTCTTCGAGTTTGCTTCATGATCTTATGAACTACTGTGAAACCAAACCTGAGATACTTCAAATCGAGTCCCACCCCTACCTTACTCAAGAAAAGCTTATACGTTTAGCAAAAAGCTATGGTCTAGAGGTGACTGCTTTCTCACCCTTAGGATCAATATCCTATGAGGAGCTAGGTGGCGCTAAAGAAAATGAATCACTCTTAATAAATCCAACCATAAAATCAGTGTCTAAAGATCTTGAGATATCGCCAGCTCAATTAATTCTTAGCTGGGCTTTAAATAGAGGAACTTCAATTGTGGTCAAAAGTTCTAGTAAGACTCGTATGAAAGAAAATTTAGATGCTTCAGTTATTGAGCTAGATCAAGCTACCATAGATAAGATATCTGCACTAAATATCAATAAAAGATATAACGATCCAGGCGTTTTTTGTGAAGACGCCTTTAATACCTTCTTTCCGATTTATGAGTAAAAAAGATTTCTTACAAGAAATAAAAACTGGCTCAGATTCAATGACTCTGACTTCAACACTTAATTGGATTGATAACAATAAAGTATCAATTGAATCTCAACTCGAAGAATGTGGAGCAATTCTATTTAGCAATCTTCCCGTGGAGGAAGAAGGTGACTTCGATAATTTTGTGTCTGCATTTAACTATGAGACTTTTACTTACGAAGAGTCTCTTTCAAATGCAGTAAGAATTAATAAAACCAATAAAGTATTTACAGCTAATGAAGCACCTAAAGAAATTGAAATTTTTCTGCATCATGAAATGGCTCAAACGCCTACTTACCCAAAAAATATATTCTTTTTTTGTAAATCTTCTTCTTTAGAAGGTGGGCAAACTCCTTTATGTCGTTCTGATCATCTATACGAAGAAATCCTTAAAGAAGATGAAGGTCTAATAGATGAGTTTGAAAAACATGGGGTCATTTATAACACTCTAATGTCCAATGGAGATGAATTAGTCTCTGGCCAAGGAAGAAGTTGGCAAAAAACTTTAGGAGTGAAATCTAAAAATGAAGCTGAGATAAAACTAGAAAACCTTGGCTATTCCTGGGATTGGATTGATGGAGATAACCTATCAGTCACAACGCGTACATTCGAAGCCATAAAAGAGCTAAAAGACGGTACTAAATCATTCTTTAATCAAGTTCTTGCTGCTTCTTTAGGTTGGAAAAAAAATTTAGACGATGACATCTCCCCAGTCACATTTGGTAATAACCAAGAAATACCCTTATCAAGTATTCAATTAATATCTGAATTAGCTGAGTCTTTAACACTTCTTAGGAAATGGAAAGATAAAGATATTTTATTAATAGATAACTATAGAGTTATGCATGGAAGAAAATCATTTTCAGGAGAAAAAGGAAGGGAAGTTTTAGTTTCATTAACCAATTAATTCTAGAGGTATTTCTTAAAAAATTCCCATACTTCTTCACTTGCACTTATATCATCGTTGCCTGATCCCATGTAATACCACAGCAAAGGGTTTTGCCACCATCTAATTCTAAATCCTGGCCATATATGTCCTGCATCAACAATTTTATATAACCAAACTTCGTTTATGTTGTCTTCCGACCAATAACGTTCAAAGATAATATCATTCTGATCGCCCTCGTCTTTCGATGCTATGTAAACAGATTCATTTTTGTCTAAGTTATGTATATAAGCCCAGAACTGGATTGTTTCAGGCAAACCATAGTAAGAACCCCATCCTCCTTTATTTTCGATATCACCTTGAAACAACGAAATCTTGTCATTGGTTCCATGGATTTCAAAAACTGGAATTGGGTTTTGAGGGTTACAGTTATCTAAAGTTTCTTTCATCATGACTCCAGCAACTGGTGCAACTGCTTTAAATAAATCTGAAGAAGTACAAGCCAATAGATAACTCATGTCGCCTCCATTAGACATTCCAGTAGCAAAAATATTCTTTTCGCTAAGTTGGTATGTATCTCTAACTTGTATTACGAGTTCCCTAATAAAAGAAACATCATCTATTTTTGAATCTTTGTTGAATTCATAACCAACATTAAAAAAAGCATTACCCTGACTATCAATCGTTCCTTGAGGGTAAATTACTGCGAAGCCTTCACGATCGGCAACTTCATTCATCTTAGAATAAGACATAATGTTTTCTGCAGCACTTGTATACCCATGAATAACAACAACTAAAGGGGCTTTGTCTTCCAAATCCTGAGGAATATGCAAATAATAAGACCTTTCTAGTCCGTTATGAGAGAAGATTTTTTCTTCAGATGCAGATACTGAAATAAAAAAAACTAATATAAATAAAGTGAATGTTCTTTTAATCATTTTGCATGGAACCTTATTAGTTCTTCACCTGATTCTTCGTAAAAAATAAAAGGATTATGGTCAACGCCTTTAACTATAAGGGAATAGTATTCAATTTCTAATTTATCTAAATAATTCATGTATACCTCTATGCTTGGATAATTGGGATCTTCCGTTCCTGACCATATTAATAAATCAGGATAAGCAGCGCCCATTTCAGTAAATTTTTTAGCTAAAGACCAAGCGTCATTGCCTTTACCAACAAAATAAACATTTTCATCATCTCCTCTTGGATCATCTTCATAACCATTATTTTGTTGTATCAATTTTTCTATCTCGTATGAACCTCCACCAGCTGAAACAGTAGAAAAGATTTCAGGGTACTTGAACATATATCTAGTGGCACCCCTACCTCCTTGAGAAAATCCTTCTAGACCCCTTCCGGAACGACTAGCTAATGTTCTATATGTATTATCAATGTGTGGGATAAGTTCTTTAATAAATACATCTTCTCCATAAGATTGCTTTTCTTTTGAATTGTAATGACTCAATTCCCCTCCATTAACAAAAACATAAAGAGCAGGGTCTATTTCAGAATTGCTAAATAAGTCATGTATGACATTAGTAATAATTACGGACCTGCTTTCATTGCCGGGCCTGCCCCCATGTAAATAATAAACAGTACGGAATTCTTTCTTTAAATCTTTATGATAAGAATCAGGAATATAAATGTAATAGCCTACTTCCCTATTCATTGAAGGACTAATGAAAGTTGAATGGATCAATTGCTCTGGAACGTTAATACGACCAGAGACTTTATTTACCCAAGAGAATCCTTTTAAAGATTCTTTAATAAAGAGCCTGATTTCTTCATCATCGACTAGATTGTCTCTGTCCACATCAAATATTGAAAACCCTATGCCAGGCCATTCAGACTTATCTATAACGTCATCTGAATTAACGTCTAACTCTTTAAAACCCTTTAATGCAAGCTCTACAGCTATATAACTCGATATGTTCTTATACTGAAATAGCAGAACAAGACATAGAATTCCGAACGAAATCCATTTCCAACCCATTAATTTCCTACAGCAAATCCCCAATAATTGTAACCGGCAATTTTTGGTGTACTAGGAAGATACATTTCTTCCATCTGTTCAATCCTAAACCCGGACTGTTCAATTATCTGAGGAATGTTTCTATTAATATTACACCCGCCAGCTATTTTCCCCCATATAGGATTTATTCTAGATTGCCACTTAATGATATTCTCATCCGGTGCTACTCCATGCTCACAAAATATTAATTTTCCTCCATCTTTAAGAACTCTTTTAATTTCAATATTTGCTCTTATCACTTCTGGAATAGTGCACATGGTGTAAGTGATCAATACGCTATCAAAATGATTATCTGGGAGAGGAATTTCTTCTGCCCCGCAAGATATAAAGTTAATGTCTAGGCCTTCATCGTTCGCCGTCTCTTTTGCCATGGCACTGAGTTCATCTGAAGGATCTAGGCCCCATATTTGATCTATTTTAGAATGGTCATAATAAGGAAGATTAAGACCCGAACCTATGCCCACCTCTAATACATTTCCTTCTGATAAAGGAACCACCTTCTTTCTTTGGTAAGTTATTGGCTTTGACCCACAAGCGCAATTTAGAAATTTTGGAAGTATGTATTTATCATATAGACTCACCTCTCTAATCTTATACTTAGAATAAAAAAAGGCAAAGAGCATGAATGAAAATTTAAAAAATAAAGTTTGCTTAATAACAGGGGCAACCAATGGAATTGGGCTTGAAGCAGCTAAGTCTCTCAATAAAATGGGAGCTGAAATTGTTTTTATTGCCAGGAATAAAGAAAAAGCAGAAAAATTACAGAAAGAACTAATGTCAGAGACAGGTAGAGAAGCTACAGCTATTCTTGCTGATTTATCTTCACTCAGCGAGGTAAAGAATGCTGCAGATCAATTTCTATCTTTAGATAAGCCTCTGCATATACTTCTCAACAACGCTGGGATTATGAATCGAGAGAGAGCAGAGACTGTTGATGGATTGGAAGAAGTATTTTCCGTCAATCACTTAGCCTATTTCACCCTTACATTGTCATTAATTGAAAAAATGATTGAGTCTGGCGGGAAAAGGATTGTGAATGTTGCCTCCATGGGCTACAGATTTGTAAAAGAAATGAATTTTGAGGATCTGCAATCTAAAGAAGACTACAAACCCTTCAAAGTTTACGGACAATCCAAACTAGCCAATATTCTTTTTACTAGAAGTTTAGCCTCTAAAGTTAAAAAGAATAATATAACTGTTAATTGCCTACACCCAGGATACGTAGACACTGGTATAGGGTTAAACAACAAAGGGTCCTTGGTAAAATTGTTGATGAATCTTGGCAGACCTTTTGCTAAAAAGACTGATAAAGGAGCAGAAACTTCTATTTATCTTTGCACCTCTCCGGAAGTTGAAGGAGTTTCTGGTGAATATTTTGTTGATTGTAAAATTGAAAAACTTCTGGGTGCGGCCAAAAGCGAAGAGCAAGCAGAGAAATTGTGGTCTGTAAGCTCTGAATTAACAGGTGTAGATTTAAATTGAAGATAAAGGGTCTACATCAATAGACCAACGCACTTTTTTACTGGTTTTTGGGTTATATAGACTAGCTTGACTTAGATCTAAGAACTTATGTAATGAGTTTCTGCTTCCTGAAAGAACACTCAACTCCCACCTATAAACTCCAGATTTTTTTTCCATAATTGCAGGAAGAGGCCCTATGACTCTAATATCTTTTGGATAAGCCTTAGATTTCTTAAGTTTATTGATAAGGGCCTTTATAAAATCTCTACTTACATAACTATTAGCTGATTCAGCTTGAATCTTAGCTAGAAAAGTAAAAGGTGGCGACTTAGCAGATTTCCTTTCTAACAATAAATTTTTAGCAAAGCTCTCGTAGCTGCCCTTGATGAGCTCTTCTATTTGCGGATGATCAGGGCAATAAGACTGCAGAATCGCTTTACCTGGCTTTTTATCTCTGCCTGCTCTACCAGCCACCTGTGTCATTAGTTGAGCAACCCTCTCACTGCCTCTAAAGTCTGCACTAAATAATCCAGAATCTGCATCCAGTATTCCTACAAGAGTTACATTAGGAAAATGGTGCCCCTTAGCAAGTAATTGTGTGCCCAAGAGAACCATCGGCCTACCTGAATTAATTAAACCAAGATATTCATTCATAGATTCTTTTTTTCTTGTTGAATCACTATCGATCCTAAGAACAGGAAATTGAGAGAATCTATTAGTAAGAAATTCTTCTATCCTTTCTGTTCCATAACCATAAGACAAGAAGTCGTTAGATTGGCACGAAGGGCATACTTTTGGCTCGTCCTTCTGAGATTCACAATGATGACATTGTAATTTCGGGGGTCTTTTGTGTATTGTCATAAGTGCATCACATCTATCACAATTTGATAGCCATCCGCATGTTTTACAAATTAAAGAAGGTGCGTATCCTCGCCTATTCAAGAAGATAAGAACTTGATTACCTTTTTTTAACTCTTCTTCACTAGCATCAATCAGCTCATCACTAAAACCTTCTTTTAATTCTTTACCTCTTAGGTCAATGGGCAAATATTTAGGAAGGCTTGCTCCGGTAGCCCTTTTAGTTAAATTCAATATTTCGTATTTTCCTTCTAATGAATTATTAAGGGTTTCTAACGAAGGAGTTGCTGAAGCTAAAACTACAGGTATTTTTTCTATCTTAGCCCTATAAAGAGCTATATCTCTTGCTGAATATCTAAACCTATCTACTTGCTTATAAGATAAATCATGCTCCTCATCAATAACAATTATTCCAATATCATTCATAGGCATAAATACGCTAGATCTCGTACCAATAATAATATCTATCAATCCCTTAGAAGCCCCCAGCCAAGCATCTACCTTTTCTCTATCATTCTTAGCAGAGTGGAATGATAAAACTCTTTCGCCAAAGTATTTCTTAAATCTTTCTTCGGCTTGAGGGGCTAAACCTATTTCAGGTATTAAGATGAGGGCTTGTTTACCTTTCTTTATTACTTCTTGGATAGCTTGAAGATAAACTTCTGTTTTTCCGCTTCCTGTAATTCCATTTAAAAGGAAAACTTTATTGTGGTTTTCTGACTTAACAATAGAATCAACTGCAAATTTTTGTTCCTCATTCAATTTTTTCTTTACGCTGCTAGCATCTGGAACTTCTTCCTTTTTATAGGGGGATAGTTCTCGAACGTATCTTGAAATTAGACCTTTATCGATTAATGCATTGATCGAAGAAGTATTGACTCCATAAGCTGCCGCTGCCTTTTGAGACAGTTCCTTCTTATCCTTTAATGCCTCGATCAGTTTCTTTTGATTAGGAGCCTTAGAAAGGTCATCAATATTTAGGAAATCGCCCTTGCTAGTCAATTCTAGAAATTTAACCTCTGCAAATTTTGCCTCTTTTCCTTTTCTTATAGGAGGAGGAAAGAAATAAGAAATAACATCACCCAGGGGGTAATGGTAGTAACGAGATGCCCAATCAGCTAACTCTAAAGACTCTTTGTTCAATAAAGGTTTATGATCCAATACCTCTTTTATATTCTTTAACTTTCTGTCTTTTTTAGAAATATTTTTTTTAACATCCCACACAACACCGACAAGATTTCTCCTCCCAAAGGGTACTAATACCCTAGATCCAGGACTCGGAGGATTATCTTGAAATTGAGCAGGCAACAAGTAAGAAAACTTTTCTAATATCGGTATTGGTACTAAAACTTCTACTTGTTCTATAGACATAAACTTATTTTAAACTTATTGACCTCTATATTAGCATTTGCCATGTAATGTCTGTCTGGTATAGTGCGGCGGCATATTTTTAAATTGTAGATTATTAAATGAAAAAAGACGTTCATCCTGAATACCGAGAAGTGTTATTTCATGATACAAGTATAGATAAATACTTCGTAGTTCCTTCTTCGCTTGTGACAGATGAAACTAAAGAATGGGAAGGAAAGACCTATCCTTACTTTACTCTTGATATATCATCTGATTCACATCCCTTTTACACAGGTAAACAAAATCTTGTAGACACTGCAGGAAGAGTAGATAAATTCAGAAAACGCTTCGGAAATAAAAAGAAGGTAAGTTCAGCTGAAGAAGCTCCTGTTGAAGAGGCTGTTGCTGAAGAAGCTCCTGTTGAAGAGGCTGTTGCTGAAGAAGCTCCTGTTGAAAAGAAACCTGCAAAGAAAAAGAAAGCCCCAGCAAAAAAAACCAAGAAAAAATAAATTAAGAAGTTAACTGCTCAGAAATATATTGAATTATTTTTGAAGCAACTCTTTTTTTGGGTCCCTTCTTAATAAAAAGCTCTCTTTCACTATTTATTAATGTAACCTCGTTTTCGTCAGAGTCGAACCCTATCTCAGTATTTGAGACATCGTTTGCAACTATTAAATCTAGTTTTTTATTATTTAATTTCAACTTTGCGTTTTTAATTAAGTCGTTAGTTTCAGCAGCAAAGCCAACTAAGTAAGGTTTATTTTCCATCTTACTAACACTTTTGAGTATGTCCTTGTTTTCAGTCATTGCAATTGAAATATCTATATCTTGATCAGACTTTTTTATTTTTTCTTTTGAGAAAGTCTCAGGTTTGTAATCTGCTACCGCTGCAGAGCTAATAAATACATCTGAATTTCTTATATGGTGCATCACTGCTTTATGCATTTCCGCTGCAGTTTTAACTTTCACAAGATGGGCTCCCTGAGGAGCTTCTATATTTACAGGTCCAGAAATCAAAGTAACTTTTGCTCCCGCTTCGAGACTTGCTTGGGCTAGACCATAACCCATCTTTCCTGAGCTCTTATTTGTAATATATCTAACTGGATCTATTGGCTCTTGAGTGGGACCGGCAGTAATGAGAACGCTTTTATTTATTAAAACTCCCTCTTCAAAAAGTAAACATAACCTTGAAATAATCTCATCAGGTTCCAACATTCTGCCAAGACCTACATCACCGCAGGCCTGTTCTCCAGAACCTGGGCCAAATATCTTAAATTCACTATCTATTAACTTCTGAATATTTTCTTCAGTTCTTGAATCTTTCCACATCGCCTGATTCATTGCAGGAGCTAACGAGATGGGACCTTCGAAAGCCAAGCTAATGCTTGATAACAAATCATCACCTCTTCCGGACGCTAATTTTGAAAGAGTATTTGCTGTAGCAGGCGCTATTAAGATTGCGTCTGCCCACTTTGCCAACTCTATATGCCCCATACCTAACTCACTTTCTGTATCAAGAAGTTGAGAGGAAACTTTATTTCCTGATAATGCCTGTAAGGTTAAGGGAGTTATAAATTCTTCAGCTGATTTGGTCATTACTACGCGAACAGATGATCCCATTTTCTTTAAAGAACGAACTATTTCAGCAGATTTATAAGCAGCTATTCCGCCCGTTACACCTAGAATGATGTTTTTATTTGCTAATGAATTCAAAACTTTATTTTAAAAAAGGAAGGATTATACATTCTTAATCTTGCTTGCTGTTAGTGGTTCTGGTATAAAACGCGCCTTCGTTATAGAAAATTTAAAAAGTACTATGTCAAAAGTCTGTCAAGTAACTGGGAAAAAACCTCTAGCTGGGAACAATGTTTCTCATGCTAAGAATCGTAATAAGAGAACTTTCCAGCCAAACCTGCATAAACATAAGTTCTGGGTTGAATCTGAAAACAGATACGTGAGTTTAACCGTTTCTGCTAATGGAATGAGGACAATTGATAAAAATGGTATAGATAAAGTTCTATCAGATATACGAGCGCGAGGAGAAAAAATATGAGAGAAAAAATTAGACTAGTCTCTTCAGCTGGCACTGGACATTTTTATACAACAGATAAGAATAAATCTGCAATGCCTGACAAAATGGAGATCAAAAAATTTGATCCCGTTATAAGAAAACACGTTCTCTATACCGAATCAAAGATTAAGTAATACCCGCGGCTTCCTTAATAAACTTCTTTTTTAAGAATTTAGTTTCATTTGCTACACTGAAAGCAAGGTTTCTTCCTAGTTTTACCCAAGGATTCTTTGATCCGAAACCTCTCTTAAAAGCCTCCATCAATGCTGTCATTCTAAGATTTATTTTCTCTCTCGAATCACTATAGGCCTTTAACATTTGCTCGTCTGCAATATCCCTTCCTTCTCTTCTTAGAGATAATATCCTTTCTGAAAGATCTATTACATCAGATAAGCCGAGATTTAAACCCTGTCCAGCAAGTGGATGTATTGTATGAGCTGAATCTCCAACCAAGACTGTCCTTTCTGAGAAGTATTCTTTCGCATGTAATTGATGAAGTGGAAAAGAAGATATTGGTTCGCGTATCTTGAAGTGCCCTAATTTACCTTCCGTCTTAAGCTTTAATTCTTCCAAAAACTCAGAATCTCTTAGGGATAATAGCTTCTCTGCATAAACTTTATCAGCAGACCAAATCAAAGAAGCTAAGTTTTCTCCTTCTACAGTCACTGGAAGCAAAGCTATAGGTCCAGTGCTGGTAAAAATTTGATAAGCGGTCTTATTAATGGGAATTTCTGACTCCAATAGAGAAACAATAGCTGTCTGTTCGTAACTCCAGGTTCGTATGGGTATGGAAGATAAACTTCTAATAGAAGACATTGACCCATCAGAACCTACAATTAAATTAGCCGTTAAGTTCAATCCCGAATCTGTTTTTATCTCTATCAATTCTTCAATATTATTAATTGATAATACTGATTCATTCTCTAAAAGATCTACAGTTGGAAGTTTCTGAAGTAAATCGAATAATGAGCTAATTATTTTATTATTATGAGCAACCTTGCCCAACTTGGTTTCTGAAATATCTTGAGCACTAAAAGTAATAGCGGAAGATCCTTCTGAATCCCACACTTCAATATTTGTGAATTCTTTGGAATAATGATCTACCTTTTCCCATATTCCTAATTTTTTAAACAGCTCTATAGAGGCTAGATTTAACGAAGCTGTTTTTCCTTTAAAAAGATCAGTTTGCTGCACTCTAGATGGAGATCCTTTATCTAATAAACATATCCTCATTCCTGCCTGGCCTAATAAAAGAGCAAGGGACGCTCCTACTACGCCGCCTCCAACTATAATAGCTTCGTATTTCACTTAGGATTGAACAGTACTTTCTACTTCTTCGATAGACCTAGGAATGTCAGGAGTTAAGACTTCAAAACCTTTCTTAGTTACCATAACATCATCCTCAATTCGCACACCTATTCCTTTCCACTTATCTTCAACCCCTTCTAATGAATCCAGAATATAGATACCTGGCTCTATGGTCATAACCATGCCCGGTTCAAGATCCCTCCAGTCTCCATCTTTCTTATAACTTCCCACATCATGGACATCCATTCCAAGCCAATGCCCTATCCTGTGCATGTAGTATTTGGAATATTCTCCTGTATCTATTGCCTCTTTTTTACTGCTCTTAATTATTCCTAAGTCAATTAGACCCTCTACAATAACTTCTACTGATTTTTCGTGAGCTAAATTCCATTTATTGCCTGGTTTAAGTTGATCCATTGACTGTTTATGAGCTTCCAATACCACGGAATAAATTTGTTTTTGTTCTTCAGTAAAAGAACCGTTCACAGGAAATGTCCTGGTGACGTCAGAGGCGTAGTACTTATACTCACAACCAGCATCAACTAAAACCACGTCTCCATCCTTAAGCTCGCTGTTGTTCTCTACGTAATGCAGTATGCAAGCATTATTCCCTCCACCAACTATAGAGTTATAGGCTGGAGCCCTAGCTCCATTCTTATTAAAAGCATAAAGATATTCTGCTTCAAGTTGATATTCAAACATTCCTGGTTTCACTGCTTTCATGGCCCTTATGTGTGCTTCGGTTGTTATTTCTGCAGCTTGCTTCATAACTTCAATTTCTTCGTCAGATTTTAGCAATCTCATCTCGTGAATTACTGAATCTAAAGAGAGTAGGTTTTGAGGAGGTTCTGCACCAGCTCTCGTGTTTATTCTTATCTGATCAACCCATGTGTTTATTCTTTGATCCAATCCGCAAGGAGAACTCATCGAGTAATAAATATTCTTGGCACCTTCTAACAGCTCAGGCATTAAAGAGTCCACAGAAGAAATGCTTAAAGACTTATCGGCTCCAAAATCTTGAACGGCGCCGGTTTGACCTGATCTAAAACCATCCCATTGTTCTTTAAGAGGATCTCGATCTCTACAGAAGATAATGAAGTTATCTTTTTTGGCGTACGGTCTAATTAATAATATAGATTCAGGCTCTTCGTATCCAGATAGATAATAAAAGTTACTATCCTGCCTATAGAGATAGTCAGTGTCTGAGATTCTAGATTTAACAGGAGAAGATGCGACTATAATGGCAGAATCATCCAAAACTTTCTTTGATAATTCAGACCTTCTTTCTGAAAAATTAAATTGTTTATCCAACATATACTGTAATTTTATACGTAATGTTAAATCATGGTAGCAAGAAAAACAGTTGAAAGTTAAACTTAGATAAAAGAAACAGAGAATGTCAGAAGAAAAATTTCAAAAACTAGAGACGGAAGTAAGGCAACTTATAAAAGTAAGCCAGCAACTCAAAGAAGTTAACGAGGACCTTTCTAATAAAAATTCTACACTTAGAAAAGAGAATAGAGACTTAGAAGAATCTCTCAGTAAAGCAAAAAAAGGTATCTCTCAAATCATTAAACGTTATAAAAATTAAAAATGGCAAAAGACGTAACTACTGTAAAGATTTTAGACTCCAACTATAAAATTGCTTGTCCTGCAGACGAGGCAGAAGCGGTTAAGCAAGCAGCTGTATTTTTAGATCAAAAGCTTAGAGAGATTAAGGAAGGTTCTGACTTGGATGAGAAAAAAGCAGCAATAATAACTGCTCTCAACATAACGAATGAATATTTAAAAAGCCTATCCAATCCTCAAGCAAAGTCTGCTGATTCCCCTTCACTTGATAACCTTACAGAAGAGGTAAAAAGTCAGTTAAAAAGTTTGTCTTTATAAGTTTAATATTGGGTTATACTTTCTTTAGTTTCCTGGTTTATTCGATAGTTTTTACTACTCTCGAGCCGATATAAAAAAATTAGGAGATTTTGGTAAATTCTTGTTGTGCAAGCCCAAAATTGGGAAGCCTGATAAATTGACAAAATCACCGCCTTGAACTTCACGGTTCAGGGCAGTAAATAACAACGGTAAACTGGGAAACTCCTCGCGAATGTGTACGAAAGATAGTCTTAGAAAACATACCTACTTAACTAGAAAAAATCTTTCAGAAAAAGAAAGATCAATTTCAGAAGCTTCTCTAGTTCAATTATGGGACTCAGTTAAAGATTCTTATAAGGCTAAGAAGGTAGCACTTTATTGTTCAGTAAATGGTGAAATTTCTACCAATTCTTTAATTTCCAATTTCCTTAAGGATGGGTGTGAATGTTTTTTGCCTGTGATTTCGAAAGATAAGGAAAATAAGATTCTCAAATTTTCACCTTATGAAAAGGATAGTCCTCTTATAAAAAATAGATTTGGTATACCGGAACCAAGTACATCTAAAATTGCTGACTTAAAAGAAATAGATATAGTTTTTTTACCTTGTGTATGTTTTGATTCTAGAGGGAATAGGATCGGGATGGGGGGCGGATTTTACGACAAGACCTTAAGCAAACTTCCAGATAAACGAAATACTAAATTAATAATCCTAGCTTATGATTTCCAAGAAGTTGAGAGTTGCTTACCGGAGATCCATGACATAAAGGCAGATGCTTGTTTAACGCCAAATCAATGTCTGAACTTTAAAGAATAAAGCTACTTTAGAAAAGATTTGTAAGCAAGGTTGTCAGTCTCATCCCAAAATCTAAAGCCAGTTTTGTCTAAATATTTTATTAACTTAGAATAATGCTTTTTCTGAGATTCAAACCCTACTAATACTCTTCCGTATGCTGAGCCTTGGTTTCTATAATGGAAAAGAGTAATGTTCCAGTTATCACTTAACTTATCTAAGAAATCTACCAATGCTCCAGGTCGCTCAGGAAACTCTACTCTAAACAGATACTCTCCTTTGCTGGAAACAGTTTTAGGAGCCCTTCCTCCAACCATGTGTTTAATATGTAATTTTGCTACCTCATTTTCTGATAAATCTTTAGGAGAATATCCTTTTGACCTTAGGTGTTTCATTAATTTAGTTCTTTGGTTGGAGTCATTAAATCTACAAGCTACAAATATAGTCGCTTCTTCACTATCTTCAGCCCTATAATTAAACTCAGAGATCATCCTTTTTCCCAAAACTTTACAGAACCTTCTAAAACTACCCTTCTCTTCTGGAATTCTGACGCTAAGCAGAACTTCTTTGTTCTCTCCTAATTGGACTCTTTCTACAATATGTCCAAGTCTGTCAAAATTTAAATTTGCTCCAGAATTAATTGCTATAAGGTTCTTATTCTTAAGACCTCTAGATTTTGTATATTTTTTTAGTCCTGCTAAAGCTAAAGCTCCTGCTGGTTCGGGAACGGTTCTAGTTTCTTGAAAAGTATCTTGTACTGCCGCGCACATTTCATCTACTGAAACAGTTATAACATCATCTAGCCACTCTCTTATCATTGAGAAAGTTAATTTACCAATTTGTTTAACTGCTACACCATCAGCAAAGAGTCCAACCTCTTTAAGTGATAATCTTTTGTTATTTTTGATAGCTAAATCTAAGCAAGCAGCATCGTTAGGTTCAACTCCAATAATCTTAATCTCAGGATGCTCAGATTTAATATATGAACCCACTCCTGCCAATAAGCCGCCACCTCCAACAGGCACAAAAACGGCCTCAATTTTTGAATCTGTTTGTTCAATGATCTCCTTCCCGATAGTTCCTTGACCTGATATGACGTCCTTATCATCGTAGGGATGAATAAAGGAGTAATTCTCTTTCTTGGCTAATTTAATTGCATAGTTATATGCTTCATCAAAGTTATCACCAAAAAAAATTACCTTGCCTCCAAAATTCTTTACTGAATTAATTTTAATCAATGGTGTAGTAATAGGCATAACAATTATGGACTTTAAACCTAGCTTTTTAGCAGAATAAGCAACCCCTTGAGCATGGTTGCCTGCAGAAGCTGCTATTACTGGTCTGTTTTCACCCTTTTCCTTAATTTTAGATATCTTGTTATAAGCGCCTCTAACTTTAAATGAGAAAACTGGTTGAAGATCTTCTCTTTTAAGAAAAATATTATTCTTTAATTCTTTTGATAAGGTATTTGCTTTAGTGATAGGCGTAACCTCAGCTACATCATAGACATTCGATGCCCTAATTGACTTGTTGTAAGCTTTTAATTTATTAGAAATCATTAATCTATACTAACCGCTTTGTAGCAAAGCGCGCTATTATACTTATAGCCTAATAATATTCATTAAGAGAAGCATTCTATGACCCAAGACATAAAAAAGCAGAATTCAGCTAAAGCGGCATTTGAGTTGATAAAACCAAATCTTAATAAAGACATAGTATTAGGTATTGGAACAGGCTCAACCACAAATTTTTTTATAGAAGAGCTAAATGAATCTGACATAGACATAAAAGGTGCTGTTTGTAGCTCAATTTCTTCTGAAGAAAAACTTAATCCTTCAATTAAAGTAATAGGTTTAAATGAAGTTCATTCAATTGACTTCTACGTAGATGGGGCGGATGAGTTTAACGATAGATTTGAATTAATAAAGGGTGGCGGTGGAGCGCTCACTAGAGAAAAAATATTAGCTTATTCATCTGATAAATTTGTATGTATTGTTGACGATAGTAAGCATACTGACTTACTAGGTAAGTTTCCTTTACCTATAGAAGTTCTGGAAATTGCAAGAAGCGCAATCTCTAGAGAAATGATGAAAATGGGAGGGAAACCTGTATATAGAAATGGCTTTATCACAGATAATGGAAATCAAATTATTGATGTGCACAATCTTCCAATAGAAATTCCTTTTGAACTAGAAGAAAAGATAAATAATATCCCAGGCGTTGTAGAAAATGGAATATTTTCTAATAGAAAAGCTGATGTAATTATCAAATCTAAAGAAAGTGGAGTAGAATTTTTAGAGCTTAAATAAAAGCTTTATATTAATAGTAAGTACTTACTATTCTACAATAACTTTGATATTTCTTTTGCTAATATTTCACTATCAGGTTCAACTTTAGTGTCGAAGCTAGCTACCTTTCCATTCTTAGATACTAGGTACTTATGAAAGTTCCAACCCGGCTTTATTCCGGTCTCCTCTGTTAAAGCTTTAAAGAAAGAATTTGCTTTACTGCCCTTAACAGGTGAGGTGGCAAACATTGGAAAAGTGACTCCATATTCCGTACTACAGAATTCCTTTACTTGCGATTCATCACTGTACTCTTGAAACATAAAGTCCCTAGAGGGAAAACCCAATATTACAAAGTTATCTTCTCCATATTTTTCATAAAGAGCCTGAAGAGATTCGTATTGATATGTAAAACCACATCTACTGGCAACATTGACTGCTAAAATCACTTTATCTTCATATTGACAAAGATTAACTGTCTCTGAAGAATCCAATAACCTTACTTCATGATCTAAAACCTCAGGACAATCTGCAAAAACATAATTTCCTAAAATTAGTGTTAAAAAGATAAATATTTTTTTCATAACAATCCCTTATTAATTGATATCAATATATCCAAACTTGTGCTTTTTCATTAACTAGATCAAACAGATCTATTACATCAGTATTATACATCCTTATACATCCATCTGAAGCTGGCCTACCTATCAACCCCTCTTCTGCAGTGCCATGTATGTATATATATCTAGATCTTGAATCTACACCTGGGCCCTTGTTTTTTCCATTTTCTAGACCATCAAGCCATAATATCCTAGAAGTTACATGATCAAAGTCAGTATCTATATCCTCAGTAATAACATTAGCTATAGCTCCATTCCACACTCTTCCTTTAAGTATTGCATTTATAGGTAAATCTTGACCAATCTTTTTATATATTTCATGTTTACCAAGTGGTGTCTTCAAGCTATTTATTGTACTACCTGTACCATAATAGGAGCTAGATATCTTAAAACCCTTTAAAATTGTACCTTTTCTTAAAAGGTACATATTTTGGCTTTTTATATCAACATAAAGTAATGATTCAAGTTCACTAAATGAAGAATCTACTGCAGAAATATTGCTTAGAACCTTATACTTATTGTATTTAGCTGCTCTGTCTACCATAGTTGTTGTACAAGAGCTAAGTAAAAATAAGCATAATATAGTTAATTTTGAGATTTTATTAGAGATATTATATAACATTTGTTCTATTTAATTTAAAATAATCATCTAATAAATCTTTTTTTTCCTTTTAAGTATTAATATAATTATTAATATAACACTTAATATTAAGTAAAGTAGTAAATTTCCATATTTTGCATAAAAAGTTTTACCTTCATATAAATTTACCTCTGCCTTTAACATTTTATCTTCGAAATAACCTTGTTTTTCAAGGATTTTTCCATTATTTGATATAAACGCACTAATTCCGCTGTTTGTAGACCTTAAAATAGCTTTTTTATGCTCTAAAGCTCTATTTTGAGCTATTTCTAGGTGTTGAATTGGGCCGTAAGAACTTCCGAACCAAGTATCATTGCTTATTGTTACTAGTAAATTACTTTCAGAAGCAGTTTTTCTTATTAATTCTGGAAAGGCGATTTCGTAGCAAATACTGGGAGAAATCCTAATACTTCCTGCTTTTATTGAATTAATTAGCTTTCCAGCCACTGTATTGGTTAATTTTAGGCCTAAAATATCAAAAAACTTACCAGTTATATTCTCGAAAGGAATAAACTCTCCAAAAGGTACTAACTTCACTTTATCGTAATGCCAATTTTCAGTTCCAAGCCCTAATATCCTATTTCTCACCTTAGAACCTTCTTCTCTTTCAATAATTCCAGTTATTAAAGTTACTTTCTTTTGTTCAGCTTTATAATCTATATACGCTATCCAGTCTTTAATTTCATTTTGACTAAAAATGATAGCAGTTTCAGGAAAAACTATGACTTCTCCTTCTTCTGCAACCTCAATGGCCGTCTCTATCATGTTTTTAGTTTCAATTATTCCTTCTGTACTCCATTTTTTTTCTAACTCTAAGTTTGGTTGAATAATAGAAGCTTTTATTGAACCGGTTAAAGTTGTCCATTCAATCTGCTTTAAAGTAAAACTTGAAATACACAATAAGACAAAAAATGTTAGCGGGAGTAGGGCATTTTGAAATTTTTTTATATCACTGATAATTAAAAATAATAATGATGAAAGAAGTAAGAGTAAGAATGTATTTCCTTGAGCTCCAATAATGGGAGTCCATCCATCTAATATTGTGTCAGCCATCATAGTTCCTGATATCAACCATGGGAATCCTGTTAATAGAATAGACCTTAAATATTCAATAGCTATCCAGGCTAAAGGTAATGAAAAAATAACGCTAAATTTTGAATTAAACCTTAAGTAATAATACAGCAATAGTGTTGCCCCCATATAGAGAGATACAATGGCAATAAAAATTACAGTTAGTACTATTGAACTTATAAAACCTATATTTCCATAGAAGTAAATACTTACATACAACCAGGAAATTCCCAATGACCATAAACCAAATCCATACGAATAACCTATATAAAATAGCTCTTTCTTGTTAGCTTCTTGAATCAAGAAGTGTAGACAAGTTAAAGAGAATAAAGATATAAACCAGAGGTCATTAGGTGCAAAACCTAAGGAAAAAAATAAACCTAAAAAAAATGCAAAAACGTACTTTCTCAGCATGTGACTTATCTTAAAGAGAGACTGGATCTTAAGAAAGAAAAATTAGGTTATCTTTGAAACTTTTATTCTTTTAATTCTTCTTCTTTCTATAGAATTTATAACAAATCTAAGATTATCAATATTGATAGCATCATTTGGTTTTGGGAATCTGGCAAAGTGATGCATAACTATCCCCCCGACAGTATCAAAATCTTTATCACTTAAGTTAGATCCAAACTTTTCATTAAATATATCGATGGAGGTTAATGCGGATACTAAATATTCATCTTTAGCGATTTCTTTAATTAAAGTGCCACTGTCTTCATCGGTTTCATCTTCAATTTCTCCTACAATCTCTTCCAGAACATCTTCAATGGTTACTAAACCTGTAATTCCTCCATACTCATCTAGCACTATAGCCATATGATTCCTTCCGGCTCTGAGTTCATCCAACAATATATTAAGTTTCTTGCTTTCAGGTATTAAAATAGCGGGCCTAATATTCTTAGAAAGCTCAAAATCCTCAATATTTCCAGAAGAAAAGAAGGGGAGAAGGTCTTTTGCTAGCAAAATACCTTCTATTTTGTCTAATTCAGTGTTTATAACAGGGAATCTTGAGTGGCTAGATTCAGCCACTCTGGGTAAAAAATCTTCAGGGCTTTCTTCACTATCTACATATACCATTTGAGGTTTAGGAATCATGATATCTCTAACTTTATCAGTAGATACCCTTAAAGCTCCCTCAATCATGTTTAGAGTTCCCTTTTCAAGAACACCTCTCTCGCTAGAGTCCCTTATGGATCCTGCAAGTTCTTGCTTATTTTGTGGTTTATAAGAAAAGTTTCGGTAAACCTCTTTAATCTTATCTTTGATTTTCTTTCTTATGCTAAGTCTAACACTAGACTCAGCTAATGTACTTGGGGGCTCGTCGTTCATTAACGCCTCAATTTATAAACATACGCACATAATAGATGTTTTTAATATGGGTCGGCAACACCTATTTTCTTTAAGATTCTAATCTCTAAAGATTCCATTTGTTGTGCAGACGAATGTTCTTCATGATCAAAGCCTAGAAGATGTAAAACCCCATGTACGAAAATATGTATTAAATGATCATGAGTTTCTTTGCCTTGGGACATTGCTTCTTCAACTATTAATTCAGAACATATGGCTATATCACCTAAAAATCTTTCTTCAGTTAAATCATCATTTGAAGGAAACGATAAAACATTAGTAGGTTTATTTTTTCCAGTAAACCTTTTATTCATATCTTGAATTTCGGTTTTAGTTAAGAAAGCTAAATTAAATGAGCAATGGCCTAGTTTACTAATAGATTTCTCATATTCTCCTTTTAAGCTAGAAAACCACAATATAGCTTCTTCTTCAGTGCATAACACCTCAGATGGGTCTCCACTAATATCAATGTTAGGAAAAGTTAGGGCCACTTACTTTTTGTATTTTCCATAGGCTTCGACAATCTTTTGCACTAGTCCATGTCTAACTACATCCTTAGAATCAAACTTAACTAAACCAACGTCGTCAATATTCTTAAGAACTTCAAGTGAATGGACGAGGCCAGAAAGAGTATTTTTAGGTAGATCTATTTGAGTAATATCTCCTGTCACAACTACCTTTGATCCAAAACCAAATCGTGTAAGGAACATTTTCATTTGCTCTACTGTTGCGTTTTGACTTTCATCTAAAATAATAAACGAATTATTTAAAGTCCTACCGCGCATAAAAGCTAAAGGAACTACTTCTATAATATTCCTTCCAATTAATTGTGACGCCTCTTTAAAGCCCAGCATTTCATATAATGCGTCATATAAAGGTCTCAAATAAGGGTCAACTTTTTGACTTAGATCACCAGGCAAAAAACCTAACTTCTCTCCTGCCTCAACTGCCGGCCTTACAAGTAGTATCTTCTCCACTTCTCCACTTACAAACTTCTGAACAGCTAAAGCAACAGCTAAATAAGTCTTTCCTGTTCCTGCAGGGCCAATTCCGAAAGTAAGGACCTTACTTTTAATAGTTGAGACGTAAGCCTCTTGATTGCCGTGGTTCGGAGAAATATCTACATTAGGGGTGTGTATAGAAATCTCAGAAACACTATTCTCTTTTCCATTTTTTAGGTTATTCATACCATTCATTAAATATAGGTGTATATCACTCGGTTCTATAACTTTATCTTTCTCTAGATCTCCATAAATCTTTAGAATTATATCCTTTGCTAGTTCGGCTTTGGGAACATCTCCCTCTATCTTAAATTGCGAACCTCTATTTATAATTTTTATCTTTAGTTCTTTCTCGATTTGTTTAAGGGTTGAGTTTGTTGGACCACATAGATTGCTTATTCTCTCATGGTCCTCAGGCTTTAATTGGAATTTCATATGTAAAAGTCTTATGCAACCAATAAACCTCTGATGGATTTATTTTTAGCCTCTACTATTTCTATATCTACAAAGTCTCCTATCAAGGATTCGTCATTGCAAGCAAATATAACTACCTTATTATTGTCTGCTCTAGCTTGAAATTCGCCAGGATTTTTCTTTGAAACGCCAGTTACTAAACATTTCCTTATTTGCCCAACCATTCTTCTACTTATAGAAAAAGCTGAATTTTCTAATTTCTGCTGAAGAAGATTTAATCGCTCTTTCTTGATTTCAATTGGCACGGTATCTTCAAGATCTTTTGCAGTTGTATTGGGTCTTGGACTATAGATGAAACTAAATGATTCGTCGTAACCTACTTTTTCAACCAGGTCCATAGTGTCTTGGAAATGCTTATCAGTTTCACCAGGGAATCCTACAATGAAGTCTGATGAGAAACTAATTCCAGGTCTTGCAGCTCTTAATTTATCTATGAGTTCAAAATAATCTTCTCTAGAATGCCTCCTTCTCATTAGTTTTAATATTTCATTAGAGCCACTCTGGACGGGCAAGTGAACATAACTAATCAATTCTGGAATCTCCTCGTAAATGTTTATTAAATCTTGGCCAAATTCAAAGGGGTGAGAGGTGGTGAATGAAATTCTCTCTACGCCTTCAATAATTGATATCTCTCTAATTAGGTTAGAAAGACCCAAACCTTTAGTTTTAAGTTTAGAGTCTCTGTAAGAATTTACATTCTGACCAAGAAGGCTAATTTCTACCACTCCCTTTGATGCCAAGCCTTTTACTTCATTCACAATGTCTTCTAAAGGTCTGCTAATTTCATTCCCTCTGGTGTGTGGCACAACACAAAAGGAACAGTATTTATTACAACCTTCCATAATCGAAACAAAAGCTGAAGGGCCTTTCGCAGGAGAGGAGGGGAGATGTTCAAATTTTTCAGTTTTAGGGAAAGATATATCTACCGAAGTTTTATCTAACTTTTCAGCGTTTTCATAAAGGGTTGGTACTCTATGGATAGTTTGAGGACCGAATATTAAATCAACTTGAGGCGCCCTTTTGGCTATATCCTGTCCTTCTTGGCTTGCAACACAACCTCCAACTCCTATCTTTAGATTAGGATTCTTTTCCTTTAGTTTTTTCCACCTTCCTAACTGATGAAAAACCTTCTCTTGGGCCTTTTCTCTTATAGAGCATGTATTGAGAAGGATGAGGTCCGCCTCTTCTTCATTTTCTGTGGTTTCAAACCCATGGCTTAAATTCAACAAATCTTTCATACGATCAGAATCGTATTCATTCATTTGACAGCCCTGGGTCTTGATAAATAGTTTTTTGCCCATATGTATAATGTTATAACTTTTTAAACCCAATAAGTTATTTCTTATTTAAAAAGGCAGGAATTGTAATGGCAAAAAAGGGAATCTACAAAGTGGTATTTATGCAGCTTGGTGAAGTTTATGAAATTTATGCTAAATCTATATATCAAAGTGATATGTATGGATTTATTGAAATTGAAGATCATATATTTGATCAAAACTCCCAAATTGTTGTAGATACTAGCGAAGAAAAACTTAAGAATGAGTTTAAAGGAGTGCAAAGAAGTTATATACCTATGAACTGCATATTAAGAATAGATGAAGTAGATAAAAAAGGTGTTTCTAAAATTACTGCCAATGATTCAGCTAAAGTAACACCATTAGTGAATCCTTTATTTGATGGAAGCTCAGGTAAGAAAAAAGATTAAACGAAGAAATTTTCTTTGTAGTACCTTAATTCCTCAATAGACTCCATGACATCTGCCATAGCTCGATGGCCGCCCTGTTTCTTATGCCCTTCCAGAAGTTCTGGGTTCCAGCGCTTTATCAATTCTTTTATAGAGCTTACGTCAACATTTCTGTAGTGGAAGAATGATTCCACCTGCGGCATATATCTTCTTAGAAACCTTCTGTCATGAGAAATAGAATTACCGCATAAGGGCGAACGACCTTTCTCACCATACATATTAAGAAATTCCATAGTTTGCTTTTCTGCTTCTTCAGTGGTTATTTTTGTAACCTTCACGCTATCAACTAAACCTGAATTGTTGTGTTGGTTTGTATTCCACTCATCCATATTGTCTATGAATTCTTGTGGTTGGCTTATAACTAGGTTAGGTCCCTCTGTTATTTCCGTTAAGTCGTGATTAGTTACAGCTATAGCAATCTCTATGATCCTTTCAGAATCAGGGTCTAGTCCAGTCATTTCAAGATCTAGCCAAACTAAGGTAGGATATTTTATTGTTTCAGGCATTTGCGGACAGAATTCTAACTGCAAATGATAATAACCCCTAACAAAGATGAGTAAAAAATTTAAGATTTATCTAATAATTTCAATATTTACTTTAGGTTCATGCTCTATTGCCGGTTCATGGGTTTATGAAAGAGCTGATGGCTACTTAGCAAAATACTTCAAAGAATATGCTAATTTCTCTAACGAACAAGAAAGTGAAATTGATAAAGTAACTGAAAGCTACGTTAATTGGTTCACCCAAAATGAACTTCCGGTAATTAGAGCTATTTTAGTCAAGATAAAAGCTATAAATAACAATAATGCCGAGAACTTAATAAATGAAACATATGTAAGTGGACAAGGACTATTTGAAAGATCTAATAAATTTTTTGAAAAGTCGTTTGTAAAATTTTCTAAAACTCTTACAGATCTTCAGGTTGATGAAATAAGAAATCATTTTGATGAAACACAAGTTAAAAGAGAAGAGTCACGAAAAAAAGAAAAGAGCTATTCCGAAGAAGTGTTTGAAAACTTCACTTCAGGCTTCAGGAGATTAAACCTTAAACTAACAAATGCCCAAAAAGACTATATAAAAGAAAACATTACAGAATTAAAAAATGCTAGATCAGGGTGGTCTTTTTATCAAGAGAAATGGGTAGAGGAATTGATAGAAATCTTAAAAAAAAGAAATGATAAAGATTTTGAAGAAAATATAACTAATCACCTAAGGTCATTTGAAAACTTAGGAGATGAAGAATTTCAATTAAGACGAAAAAACAATGAACAAGTAACCATTAAGATCATTTCAGGTATATTTTCCAGCGCGTCTGAAAAACAAATAAGAGGAATGAATAGAAGGATAGAAACTTACATCGCCTCAATAGATAGAATTCTATCCAATAGATCCTTAGATTAAAAAGTATTTAGAGTAGAATACTATCCCTTTTATTATGACAACAAGCGACTCTAAACAAACAAACTTTGGATTCAGGCAAGTAAATGAAAAGGATAAAGCCGACTTAGTTGGAGGTGTCTTTGATTCAGTTGCACAGAATTATGACTTGATGAATGACTTAATGTCTTTTGGCATACATAGATTGTGGAAGAAGGTTGCTATTGAAACATCTGGTTTAAGAGAGGATTTTAAGGTTTTAGATCTAGCTGGAGGAACTGGCGACATGGTCAAATTGATGAGAAACAAAATCTCAAATAAAGGATCTTTAATTTTGTCAGATATTAACTGGTCAATGCTGAGAGAAGGCAGAGATAGACTTATAGACGAAGGAGTTGAAGACGTCCAAATAGCTCAGATAGATGCTCAATATTTGCCCTTTAGAAATAATACTTTTGATTTAATTACTATAGCATTTGGCCTTAGAAATGTTACCGACAAAAAAGCAGCGCTAGAATCAGTCCTCTCTTCATTAAAGCCCGGAGGAAAGTTGATAATCTTAGAGTTCTCTAGGCCGACTAATGAATTTTTTAGAGAGTTATATGACATCTTTTCTTTTGAAGTCATTCCAAAGATAGGAGAATTTGTAGCACAAAGCGAAGATAGCTACAGATACCTAGCTGAATCAATAAGAATGCACCCCACGCAAGAAGAACTTAAAGAGTTAATGGAATCAGCTGGTTTCTCTAACTGTAACTATGATGACCTAACTAATGGGGTTGTAGCAATTCACTCCGGAAAAAAAGGAATGGTAGATGCTTAAAGACCTCTTTCGTTTTATAAAAATCTTACATATTTTTCTTAAAGCAAGAATAGACGTAGATATCGAAGCTTTTAATAAACCTAAGCTGCTAAAACTATTCTTCCTAATTTCGCCCTGGAAGTTATATTCTTCAAAAGAAGATAGAGGTAATAGACTAAAAAAAGCTTTAGAAGAGTCTGGTCCTATTTTTATAAAATTTGGCCAATTACTTTCTACCAGACCTGACACCATACCTTCAGATATAGCTAAAACACTTAAATCTTTACAAGATGACCTACCTCCCTTTCCAACCAATCAAGCTACTGAACTAATAGAAAAGGAAATGGGGTCTTTAGTTGGCGATATTTTTTCTAATTTTGATAATCAACCTATAGCAGCAGCCTCTATAGCTCAAGTTTATTCTGCAAATCTAATAGATGAAGGTGATCCCGTAGCGATTAAAGTTGTAAGGCCGGGCATAAAGAAGGTTATAGAAAGGGACATATCCCTGATGAAAAGATTAGCTGAATACATTGAAAATAGATCAAATGACGCAAAAAGACTCCAACTTTTAAAGCTGGTTACGGAATATGAGTCTGTCATTCTTACCGAACTAAACATGAAAGTTGAAGCTTCAAACATAAAACAGACCAAAAGAAACTTTGAAAATAATAATTTACTTTATGTACCTGAAGCTTATATAAATTTAAGTTCTGAAAATATTCTAGTAATGGAAAGAATTGAAGGCATACCTGTTGATAAAATTGAAGCTTTAAAGGGACTGGGAGTAGATTTCAAGCTTCTAGCAGAACGGGGTGTAGAAATCTTTCTTAAACAAGTATTTATTGATAATTTTTTTCATGCGGACATGCACCCAGGAAATATCTTCATTAACGCCAAAAACCCTGAAAGTCCTTCTTATATAGCAGTAGATTATGCAATCGTAGGAACTTTAAGTGAAGAAGAGCAATTTCAAATTGGAAGGATGTTGGTCGCAGTAATTGCCAGAAATTTTAAAGAAGTTGCGAACATATTGATTGAAGCTAAATGGGTTGACTCATCTACTAGACTTAATGAATTAGAAAATACTATAAGAGCGGCGTGTGAGCCAATATTTGATCAGCCTTTAGAAAAAATTAACTTTGGAGAAATGCTTCTATTTATTTTTGATTCTGCAAGAAGGTTCAATCTAAGCATGCAACCTTCTCTTATGCTACTTCAAAAGACATTAATAAATATTGAAGGTCTAGGTAAGCAGCTTTATCCTTCTTTAGATTTTTGGTCCATAGCCAACCCATTCCTGAAGAATTGGATTTCGGAACGGTATGATCCAAAAAAAATAACTGAATGGGCAAAACAGAACTCTTTAAGTTGGATAGAGAAAGCTAGAAAACTTCCTGAAATTGCAGAAACGGCTGTTGAGCAAATAGGAAAGATTGAGTCGTATCAAAAGGAAAGTGAAGAAAGACACCAGGAATTGCTTAATAAATTGTCTAATGAAAAAAGGTTTTTTAATTTTATTATTTTGGGTATTGCAATTGCTGCAGTTGGTTTTTTAATATCATGAGATTATGAACAAAGAAATTCTATTTAAATTAGCTGATTTGATAAAAAAAAGAAGATTATCAAATCGCGAAGACTCGTATGTGAAATCTTTGCTCGAAGACGGAACAAAAAAGATCAATGAAAAGATTTTTGAAGAGGCCTTAGAGCTAATAGAAGCCTCCTTACAAGATAATGAGGCTAAAAAGAAAAAAGTTATACATGAAATGGCCGATTTATGGTTTCATACAATGGTTCTTCTTGAAAATGAAGGTTTGGAGCTTGAAGATATCCTCTCTGAACTAGAAACAAGACTTGGAACGTCTGGACACGAAGAAAAATCATCGCGTTAAGATAAATAGACAGGAGAATTAAATGGGAATAGGTGGCATAAGCATTTGGCAAATTCTAATTATTCTAATATTAATTTTATTACTTTTTGGGGGCACCAAAAGAATAAAGAGTCTTGGGTCTGACTTAGCTAAAACAATTAAAAGCTTTAGAAAGACAATGGATGAAGAAGACAAAGACAATAAATAATTTATGTTTGACATAGGCTTTTTTGAGCTTCTTCTTGTCTTGCTTGTCGGCTTAGTTGTAATGGGCCCTAAGAGATTACCGGAAGCAATAAAGTCAATTTCTAGATCTTTACTCTGGATAAAGAAGCAAACGAATAGATCTAAGCAAGAAATTGGTAAAGCCTTTGGCTTAAACGAAATATACCAAGATTCAAGAAACGAGGAGATCTTAAAAGATCTAGAAGATTCAAATAAGTAAATTCTAGAAATGGAAACAAATACATTTATGGATAACTTAATAGAGTTGAGATCAAGACTCATTAAATGTTCGATTGCTGTTGTTTTCTGTTTTGTATGTTTGATCTATTTCTCAAACGAAATTTACCAAACTCTGGCTGAGCCTTTGCAAGCTTTTCTGCCTGCAAGCTCTTCCATGATAGCTACGGAAGTAGCTTCGCCCTTTTTAACACCTCTTAAACTTACTTTCTTCGTTTCTCTATTAATATCCATGCCTTACTCCTTGAATCAAATCTGGAAATTTATTGCACCTGGAATGTACCAAAACGAAAAAAGTCTAAGCTTCTTGGTAATGCTATCTAGCTTACTACTCTTCTATTCAGGAATTATATTTACTTATTTTCTCGTTTTGCCATTAGTTTTTAGTTTTTTTACTAGCTCCGCTCCTGAAGGTATTTTGGTAATGACAGATATCAGTAGATACTTGGATTTTGTATTAAGCATGATGTTTGCCTTTTCATTTGCTTTCGAGATTCCTGTCTTTATATTCTTATTAATATGGAGTGGCTTCTCATCTCCCGAAAGCCTTAGCGCTAAAAGACCTTATGTAATAATAGGTTGCTTTACAGTCGGTATGTTTGTAACTCCGCCAGATGTAATATCTCAAACCTTACTTGCAATACCTGCCTGGTTATTATTTGAAGGCGGCTTAATAATGGCCAGACTATTTGTAAGAAATAAAAACTAGTTAAGCTTCAAACCAATAGGTTATAGGTCCTTCATTTATTAAACTTACGGACATATTGGCACCAAACTTTCCACTCTGGAGTTTAGAATAGCTGGCCTCAAGATGACTTTTAAAAGCCTTGAATAACTCTAATCCTTTTTCTGGATTGGCTGCTCCAGAAAAACTTGGTTTAAGACCTTTATTAGTTCTAACCGAAAGAGTAACTTGGGGAACTAATAATATTTCTGCCTCAGCCTCGAGAACGCTAAGAGCTACTCTTTCTCTCGTATCATTAAAAATCTTATAATTAAGTAACTTTTTCGTAAGTTTCTCTATCTCTTTACTTGAATCTGAAGGATCAAATCCTACAAAAACCAAAATGCCACTTGAAATAGTTGCGACATTTTCATTCTGAATTTCTACACTGGCTTGCGAGACTCTTTGAACTAAAAGTTTCAATTAATATTTAACTTTCTAATGAAGCACTCCATGCTCCTTCCGAAGCCAGCCTATTCATATGAGCTCTATGAGAAAGAGCTTTCTGAGCTAATGGAGCATTTTCTTTCTTTCCCATCCAAGCTTTTAGAGCAGGCTGTTGCAGAGCTCTTCCGTAGGAAAAGCTCAATTTCCAGGCAAACCCTCCAATTCTATTCATGGCATCTAAATGAGCTGTTGAATCTAAATCTGATTGACCTCCAGATAAGAAAGTTACTCCTGGAAGATCATCCGGAACATGCATCTTCAAGCATCGGATTGTCTGATTCGCCACTTCATTAATATCTGCCTTATTAGAAGACTCCGATCCTGAAGTTACCATATTTGGTTTTAAAATGGTCCCTTTGATATTAACTCCCTTTTCTTTAAGAAGCCTGAAAAGACATTCCAAACTTCTTGATGTTGCTTCAAAACATTGATCAATTGAGTGATTGCCATCCATCAATACTTCTGGTTCTACCATAGGAACCATATTGTTTTCTTGAACAAGCTTCGCGTATTCAGCAAGAGCGTTCATATTGCTAGTAACGGCCTCTTCAGAAGGAAGTGAGTCGCCAACCTTTATTACCGCCCTCCATTTAGTAAATTTCGCTCCTAAAGAAAAATACTCTTTCAGTCTTTCATCTAAACCTTCAAGACCGTGAGTTAATGATTCCTCAGAGTCCCCAATTGGTTTTAAACCTTTATCCACTTTTATACCCGGAAGTGCGCCCTGATCTAGAATTAACTTTACCAAAGGAGTGTCGTCCTCAGCTTTTTGACGGATGGTTTCATCAAACAAAATAACTCCACCTATATTGCCCTTCATGCCTTCCGACCTAAATAACATTTCACGATAATCTCTTCTGTTTTCTTCATTTGACTCTACCCCAATAGAATCAAAACGTTTTCCACAAGTGGGGTTACTTTCATCAGCGGCCAAAATACCCTTTCCGTCTGCAACGATATATTGTGCTATTTCTTCAATATTATTTAAATCACCCATCTTCTTCTCCTAAGATTTTATTTTACTAGCTTTAACTGTAAAGCTTCTAAGGAAGGTAGCTTTCTTCCTTCTATAAATTCTAAAAACGCTCCTCCAGCAGTAGAAACATAATCAAGTTTGTCTAGTACACCAGCTTTTGAAGCTGCAGATATAGTATCTCCTCCGCCAGCAACTGAAAACCCCTTAGACGAAACAATCATCTTAGCCACCTGAACAGTTCCTCCAGAAAAAGCACTTTCTTCAAAAAGGCCCATAGGTCCATTCCATAAGATTGTTTTAGCTGCATCAAATATATCCTGGTGCTCTTTAAAGCTTTCCGGTGCTATATCAAAAATAGATTCATCTTCTTCAACGTGATCAACATGTTTTATAGAGCCTTCTTTTTGTTGATTCTTCGCTGTAACTACGATCCTAGGAATAATTACATTACTTTTTTTAGATAGTTCTAAAGCTTCTTTAAGCATGCTTTCTTCCACTAACGAATCGCCCACAGGAAATCCTTGAGCCAATAAACAAGTATTTGCTATTCCTCCACCCAAAATAACGGTATCCATCTTGTCACACAAAGAATTAATCAAATCCAATTTGGTAGAAATTTTAGCCCCTCCTAATACAGCTAAAGAACCTCCTTTATTCTTGAGAGTTAGCTTTGATAATGCATTTATTTCTTCTTCTAATAAAAAACCTGCACAAGCTTTCTCGCTAAACCCTATTACTCCTGTCGTAGAAGAGTGCTCTCTATGAGAAGTTGCAAAAGCATCCATAACAAAAATATCAGCGATATTAGCTAACTTCTTAGATAATTCAGGGTCATTAGATTTCTCTCCTTCTAAGAATCTCACATTCTCTAAAATGATCATCTCACCTGTTTGAATTGAAGGAATGTTATTTATGTCAGTAATCAGATTAATGGATCTATTCAATAACTGCTCTAATCGCTTAACAACAGGAGATAAAGAAAAATCAGGCTGTAGTTCGCCATTCTCTTTAGGTCTTCCCAAGTGACTGATCACTATTAGTTTGCCTTCATTGTTTAATATATGGTTTATTGTTGGTAGAGACCTTATCAACCTTTCATCATTAGTTACTGCTCCATCCTTTATTGGTGCATTTAAATCTAAACGAAGCAGAACACGCTGATCTTTAAATTGAAAATCGTTCAATCCGAGAAATTTCATGAGATTTATAAACCTAAAGTTTTTATGATCTTCTCTTTGGTGAACCCAAAATGCTCAAAGAGATCATTTCCAGGCGCGGACTCCCCGAAGGAGGTCATTCCAATAACTTCTCCTTCAAGACCTACGTATTTTCTCCACCAATCTACATGAGAAGCTTCTATGGCTACTCTTTTAATTCCATTTCCTAAAACAGAAGCCTTATATTCATCAGCCTGTTCATCAAATCTTTCCGAACAAGGCATAGAAACTACCCTTATATTTTTCTTGCCTTTAAGCTCTTCTGCAACTTCCATGGCGAGTTTAACTTCCGAGCCAGTTGCAATAAGAATCAGCTCTGGTTCTGATCCAGGTTCATGGAGGACATAAGCACCTTTCGAAATTGATTTTATTTGCGATTCATTTCTTGAGAATGTTGGTAGGCTCTGTCTTGATAGTATCAATGCTGTAGGCTTTGATATATTAGTTATTGCAGACAGCCAAGATATAGCTGTTTCAGAAGTGTCACAAGGCCTCCAAGTTTCCAAGTTTGGGGTAGTCCTTAAGCTTGTGAGATGTTCAACTGGTTGGTGGGTTGGTCCATCTTCCCCAACTCCTATTGAGTCGTGAGAGTAGACTAATATTGTAGATATTTCCATCAGAGCAGCCATCCTGACAGCATTTCTTGCATAATCTAGAAAGGTCAAGAAAGTACCACTATAGGGTTTAATGCCGCCGTGTAAAACTAAACCATTCATTATTCCTGTCATGGCAAACTCTCTAACCCCATAATTTATATAGTTTCCAGAAAAATCCCCATGCTTAATCTCATGCGTACCTTCCCAATTGGTGTTATTTGAACCTGTTAGATCCGCCGAACCTCCAACTAATTCTGGAACGAGTGGACCTAAAAGATTAATAACTCGTTGAGAAGATGTTCTTGTTGCAATATTAGGCTCTTCTTTTTGCACTTCATCGATATATTCATAGATAGCCTCTTCAATACCTTCAGGTAAATCTGACGCCATTCTGCGCGAGAATTCCTTAGCTAAATCAGGGTTCTTAGACTCATAGTCTTGGAAAATCTTATTCCATTCATCTTCTGTTGCTTGTCCTTGATCAGAAGCGTCCCATTCAGAATAAATTTCTTTAGGTATATTGAAAGCTTCGTGCTTCCAACCCAGATTAGCTCTTGTATTTTTAACTTCTTCCTCACCTAAAGCAGATCCATGAGAGGAAGCAGAACCTTCCTTTTTAGGGGATCCCTTTCCAATAATTGTTTTACAGCAAATTATGGTTGGCTTGTCAGTATCTTCTTTAGCAGTTTTTATTGCCTTATCAATATCATCGGCATTGTGGCCATCAACCGCAGATATCACTTGCCATCCATAAGATTTAAATCTTTCTGGTATATCTTCAGTAAACCACCCCTCAACATTACCGTCTATAGAAATACCATTATCATCATAAATAACAATTAACTTTCCTAGGCCCAAAGTGCCAGCTAAGGAACAGGCTTCATGAGATATCCCTTCCATTAAGCAACCATCACCTGTAAATGCATAGGTCATGTGATCTACAATATTATGATTTGAGGTATTAAATTTATCTGCAAGAACCTTTTCGGCGATAGCCATTCCTACAGCATTAGAAATACCCTGGCCCAAAGGTCCAGTGGTAGTTTCAACACCAGGAGTAATTCCATATTCTGGATGACCGGGCGTTTTAGAGCCTAATTGTCTAAAGTTCTTTATCTCATCTAAGCTAAGGTCATATCCTGATAAATGCAGTAAAGCGTATATGAGCATAGACCCATGACCATTAGATAATACAAACCTGTCTCTATTGGGCCAATTAGGGTTATTGGGGTTATGAATTAGGTGATTTCTCCAAAGGACTTCAGCTATATCAGCCATACCCATAGGCATTCCTGGATGACCACATTTCGCTTCCTCTACCGCATCCATTGCCAATACTCTTAGAATGTTTGCCAAATCAGTGTTTTTTGTAGCCATTTCTTAGTAATTCGTATTTTCTCTGAAAACCTTTTACCTGTATATAGCGAATGCTTATATATTGCTAAAAAATGGCTAAATCAACATGATTATGTGTAAAATACGCGCCTTTTCTTTAAAGGAATAACTAAATATGTCTGAATATAAATTATTTACATCTGAATCTGTCTCAGAAGGGCATCCAGATAAAATGGCTGATCAAATTTCTGACGCCGTATTGGATGCTATGCTAAAAGATGACCCTGACTCTAGGGTTGCCTGTGAAACTCTAGTTAAAGATAACTTAGTTGTACTTGCTGGTGAGATCACAAGCGCATCGGAGCCTGATTTAGAAGCATTAACTAGAAAAGTTATATTAGATATAGGCTATAACAGCCTTGATGTTGGGTGTGATGGAAATACTTGTGAGGTTGTAAATGCAATTGGAAAACAATCTCAAGACATTGCACAAGGCGTAAACGAAGGTGAAGGTGAAGATTTAGAGCAAGGCGCTGGAGATCAAGGACTAATGTTTGGTTACGCAACTAATGAAACTGAGGTCTTAATGCCTGCCCCTATAACCTATTCTCATAGGCTTGTTGAACAACAAGCCTTTATTAGAAAGTCTGGGAAACTTTCTTGGTTAAGACCTGATGCTAAAAGCCAAGTAAGCTTCGTGTATGGAGATGATGGAAAACCTGAATCAATTTCTGCAGTTGTTTTATCCACTCAACATGGCCCTGATGTCTCTCAAGAAGATTTAAAAGAAGGTGTTATGGAAGAAATAGTTAAACCCATTCTTCCTTCTAATTGGCTTAATGCAAATACAAAATATTTTATAAATCCTACCGGAAGATTTGAAATTGGTGGTCCAGTAGGGGATTGTGGACTAACAGGAAGAAAAATTATAGTAGATACGTATGGCGGAATGGCCAGACACGGTGGAGGTGCTTTCTCAGGTAAAGACCCATCGAAGGTTGATAGGTCAGCTGCTTACGCTGGGAGATACGTTGCAAAAAATATTGTTGCTGCTGGTTTAGCTGATAGATGTGAGATACAAGTTTCATATGCTATTGGTGTAGCGGAACCTACATCTATAAGTGTTAATACTTTTGGCACTTCTACAATTGATGAAAACAAGATTTCAGATTTAATCAGGGAACATTTTGATTTAAGACCAAGACAGCTTATTAATATGCTTGATCTTAAAAGACCAATATATCAAGCAACTGCTGCTTATGGGCATTTTGGAAGGGAAGAAAGTGCTTTCACTTGGGAAAAAACAGATAAAGCTGAAGCTTTAAAAGGATAAAAATTATGAGCAATAATGATTACAAAGTAGCTGATATGGAATTGGCAGATTGGGGTAGAAAAGAAATAGTAATAGCTCAATCAGAAATGCCTGCTTTAATGAAGTTAAGAGATAGATATGGTACAGAGCAACCTCTGAAGGGAGCTAAAATTCTAGGATGCATCCATATGACAATTCAAACAGCTGTTTTAATAGAAACTTTGACTGCTCTAGGTGCTGAGGTTAGATGGTCAGGTTGTAATATCTTTTCAACACAAGATCATGCGGCAGCTGCTATTGCGGAATCTGGGGTACCTGTATTTGCTTGGAAAGGTCAAACTGAAGAAGAATTTGATTGGTGCATAGAACAAACTATTTTATGCGACGGCAAGCCATGGGAAGCAAACATGATTCTTGATGATGGAGGCGACCTTACATCCATGGCTCATAATAAATATCCTGAAATTTTAGAAAATATTCATGGCATCACAGAGGAAACTACTACAGGAGTTTTAAGACTTAATGAAATGATTGAAAAGGGGGAGCTCAAAGTTCCAGCCATTAATGTAAATGATTCAGTTACAAAATCAAAAAATGATAATAAGTATGGAACCAGACATAGCTTAAATGATGGCATCAAGAGAGGTACAGATATGTTCCTAGCTGGAAGAAAAGCTCTAGTGATTGGCTATGGCGATGTAGGAAAAGGTTCTGCACAAAGTTTAAAGCAAGAAGGCATGGTAGTAAGAGTAACTGAAATAGATCCTATTTGTGCTATGCAAGCCTGTATGGATGGATATGAAGTAGTTTCTCCCTACATAGATGGTGTTAATAACGACTCTGTAGAGTCTATGAATCTTGCCTTATTAGAAGATACTGATCTTATAGTAACAACAACTGGTAACTACAAAGTTTGTGATAAGCATATGCTGAAAGTAGTGAAAAATGGCGCTGTAATATGCAACATAGGTCACTTTGATACTGAGATAGATACCCAATACATGCGTGATGAATGGTGCTGGGAAGAAGTTAAACCTCAAGTCCATAAAATCTTTAGAGATACCAAAGCTGGAGATACACCTAACCTAGATAGCGACGACTATATAATTCTTTTGTCAGAAGGTCGTCTGGTTAATTTAGGTAATGCAACAGGTCATCCTTCTAGGATAATGGATGGATCTTTTGCTAATCAAGTTCTTGCACAAATGTATTTGTTTGAGAAGAAATTTGCTCAAGTAAATGATGAAGATAAAAAACAGGAACTAATTAAAGTAGAAGTTCTACCTAAGAAGCTTGACGAAGAAGTTGCCGCTTACATGGTTGAAGGTTTTGGTGGGGTTATGACCAAACTATCCTCTGATCAAGCTGAATACATAAACGTACCTGAAGAAGGACCTTTTAAATCCGATATATATAAATATTGAGAGGTAGTTAAGGGATTGACTCCAAAACTTGAAATTTTCGAGATCTGGTTATGGCTAAAAATAAAGATAAAGTAAACCCTTTGTGGGGCGGAAGATTTGAAGAAGGGGCTAGTAATCTAACTCAGTCCTTCACTTCATCCATAGATATAGATAAAGCACTTTATGAAGTAGATATAAAGGGCTCTATTGCATATGCAGAAACTCTGAAAGAAGCAAAGGTAATTAACCAGAAAGAGTTCCTGAAAATTAAAAAAGGCTTGATTAAAATTCTTGCTGAAATAGAAAGCGGAAAATTTAAATGGGAAGAAAATCTAGAGGATGTTCACATGAACATTGAATCTGCTTTAGCCAAAAAAGCAGGAAACGCAGCTAAAAAACTACATACGGGCAGATCCAGAAACGACCAAGTTGTAACTGATTTAAGAATGTACTTAACCGTAAAGATAGATGAAGCTTTAAAAAATATTACTTCCGTGCAAAAGGAAATAATCAGGCAAGCTGAGAAACATATTTCTTCTATCATGCCTGGTTTCACTCATCTACAAATAGCTCAACCTGTCACTTTCGGACATCACTTGATGGCCTGGCATGAGATGCTGGAAAGGGACTACTCAAGATTGATTGACGCAAAAAATAGAATGAACGTAATGCCTCTGGGTTCTGCTGCCTTATCTGGTTCTAGGTATAAAATTAATAGAAGCATGCTAGCTAAGAAGCTTGGCTTTCAAAGTTTATCTAGAAACTCTATTGATGCCGTAAGTGATAGAGACTTTGTAATAGAAACCGCCTCCACTCTTTCTATACTTGGTGTTCACTTATCGAGGATTTGCGAAGAAGTTGTTTTATGGTCTTCTTCGCAATTTGAATACGTTCAACTATCAGATGAAGTTTGTACCGGGTCTTCAATTATGCCTCAAAAAAAGAATCCTGATGTTGCAGAGCTAATAAGAGGCGGCTCTTCGAAGACTATAGCCAATCTAATGGGCTTATTGTCTTTAATGAAGAATCTGCCTCTCTCTTACAACAGAGATTTACAAGAAGACAAAGACTTTATTTTTAGAAGTATAGATTATTCTAATGATAGCCTAGTTTTGCTTGGCCTTTTGATTAAAGGCATGAAAGCAAATACAAAAAAAATGGAAGCCGATTGTAAGCTTGGACAAATTACTGCTACAGATTTAGCAGACTACCTTGTGGATAAATCCATGCCTTTCAGAAAAGCTCATGAAACTGTAGGAAAGATAGTGGCGCACGCTGAATCTAAGGGAGTGCAAATATTTGAATTAGAAGTTTCAGAATTAAGGAAGTTTTCTAAATTAATCTCTGAAGATGTAAGTTCTTATTTAGATCCAGTGAAATCAATTAATTCTAGAAAACTTGTCGGAGGAACAGCCCCCTCTCAAGTAAAAAAAGAAATAGATTTTGCAAAAAAAGTTTTAGCGAAAAGGTAGGCCGATGAAACCTCTACTATTTACATTAATAATAACTTTTGTAGCCGTTGGCTTTACTGCTTGCGGTAATAAGGTTCCATTAAGTCTACCTAATGAATCAGAAATTAGTCTAAATAGTCATGGAAGGATTTAACGAAAAAGATGGGCAATTATACGTAGACGATTTGCCTATCTCTGAAATTGCCGATAAATATAGCACCCCTGCATTTATCTATTCAGCTTCTCTAATAAGAAATAATTACAATAAATACGCTAACGCCTTAACAGAAGGTGACTTAATTTGTTATGCGGTTAAAGCCAACTCTAATATTCATATACTTAAAGAGCTTGTAAATTTGGGTTCTGGATTTGATGTAGTTTCTGGTAACGAATTAAAACGCTGCATCAAAGCGGGTGCAGATCCAAGAAAAATAGTCTTTTCAGGTGTAGCTAAATCTGCAGAAGATATTGAGCAAGCAATAAATGAAGGAATCCTTTCTATTAATATAGAATCAGAAGACGAATTTGATCGCATAGTTAATATATCTAAAGCTTTAGATAAACAGGTTCAATGTTCAATCAGAATAAATCCAGACATTCCGACCGGCTCTCATAAATACATTGAAACTGGACTTAAGACTTCAAAGTTTGGTGTGGATACCGAGACTCTACGCAATATATCTTCAAAAGCTAAGGAAACACCTTTAATTAAAGTTTCTGGTATAGCGTGTCATATTGGATCTCAAATTTCTGATAACAGCTTAATCATGAAAAGCTTGGAACATTTATTAGAGGCTCATAAATCGTTAACGAATGATGGGCATAAAATAAATTTCTTAGATATTGGAGGGGGCTTAGGTATAACTTATAAAGAAGAAAGTCCTGGAGACCCTGAATCTTTAATTGCTGAAATCTCTAAAGAAATAAAAGCATTAAATCTAAATATTGTATTAGAACCAGGAAGATCGATAACCGGAAAAGCGGGTGTTTTAATTGCAAAGGTTGAATATCTCAAATTAACTGAATACAAAAATTTTGCGATTATAGACGCAGGCATGAACGATTTAATGCGACCAGCACTTTACGATGCTTGGCACACGGTAAAAGAAATACAAAAAAGCGATTCAGATAAAAGAATATATGAGTTAGTGGGCCCTGTTTGTGAAAGTGCAGATGTATTAGCTAAAGACAGAGAATTGGTCATTTCACAAGGGGATTTAATTGGATTTATGGATGTTGGCGCTTACGGTTCTGTGATGAGCTCAAATTATAATTCCAGACTAAAAGCACCTGAAATAATGGTTGATGGCTCTTCTCTAAAGCTAATCAAAAAAAGGGAAAGTTTCGAGGACTCAATTGCTCTTGAAAGCGATGTATAAGCCATGGAACTAAACCTTTATATTTATTCTGGTTTAGGAAACATCATTGCTTTTGTAGACCTACTAAGAGAAGATCTGAGCCTCTCTCCAGAAGAGGTTGTGAAGATTGCTGAGTTGGAAGGAGTGGAATTTGATCAACTGATAGGCATTCTTCCTCCAGAAAGCCCTGACGTGGATTTGTTTGTAGAAATATATAACGCGGATGGATCAATAGCCAAAAACTGCATAAACGGCGCAAGATGTCTTACTAAATTTGTAGTTGATGAAGAGTTGATTATTAAAGATGAATTATTAGTTACTACTTTAGGGGGTTTATGGAGTTTAAAGACCCATCAAGACGGAGAGTATTCCGTTAAATTCACAAACCCCAACAATCTTGAAATAAAGAATAATTTACCTCCTGAAACTGCCAACCATAAACACATTATCTCGGTTGAAGGAAATGAAATAGAGATAGGGGTAATTGATTTAGGAAACCCTCATGCAGTTAGTTTTGAAGAAATGGATGATGGTATATCTTTAAAACATCTAGGAGAAGCATTACAAACCAGTGACTGGTTTCCGGAAGGGGTTAATTTTGGTGTAGGTAAAATTATTTCTAGTAACGAAATAGATCTAAGAGTATACGAAAGAGGTGCAGGAGAAACTTTGGCTTGCGGAAGTGGTGCTTGTGCTGCAGCCCTGATTGCCATACAAGATAAAACTATCGAAACCCCAGTTAAAGTGAACTTTGAGAAAGGAAGTATATTTATAGATTACAATATAGAAAATAAAGAAATATTAGCTAAAGGTGAGGCTGAGTTTATTAAACAATTAAGCGTAAAGATACAATGACCAAGAAATCTCTAAACGAGAAAGAAGTAGAACAATTTCTTTTACTTAACCCAGATTTCCTTTCTAAAAATTCACACATATTAAACGCTCTTGAGATTGTGCATGAAACCGGTGGTGCAGTTTCTTTAATTCAAAAACAAGTTGAATTATTGAGGGAGAACTATAACTCTACGTCAAATAATCTATTAGGATTAATAGAAATAGCTAAAAATAACGAAAACATCTTTTTAAGAACTAAAGATCTAATTTTGGATCTAATCTTATGTAAAAACGCTGTAGATATAATTTCTCTTACCGAAAAGCGCTTTGAAGGAAAGTTTCAAGCCGACAAATGTAAATTAATATTCTTTAGAGATAACACCAACCTACCGAAAGGAAGAGTTGTGAACCCCAAAGAAGCTCATGGGGTTTTTGGTAAGAAATATAACGCCGTCAACATATATTGTGGTCCAGTAAATAAAAAAGAATCAGATTATATTTTTAAGAAAAAATCGGGAATCTTGGAATGTGTTTTAGTTCCTATAAAGAGCCCAGATTGCCCGGGATTACTAGCTCTTGGTTCAAAAAAAGAAGGCGTCTACTCTAAAGACTATGATTCTATGTTTCTCGAATTCATTGCTCAAGTTTTAGCTAATCTTATAGAAAGAAATAACTACTAAATGCTAAAAGAAAAGATAAATGATTTCTTGGCTTATCTAGAGACAGTAAAGCAACTTTCAAACAACACCACCAATAGTTATAGAAGAGATTTAGATAAATTTTCAGATTTTTTATCTAATTCTGATATTGAGTCTTGGCAGGAAGTTAAAGAGAGCGAAGTACGCTCTTATGTTAACAAAGAAAGGAGAAGAGGTTTAAGCCCTAGAAGTATTCAGAGGGTCCTCTCTTCATACAGAAGCTTTTTCAATTACCTTCTGCAAGAAAGAGTTATAGATAAGAGTCCAGCTGAAAATATCAGCTCGCCTAAATCACCCAGCCTTTTACCTAAGGCAATGGATGCGGATCTAGTTCAAAGACTATTGGACTTTAAACCCGAAGGGATGTTTGAAGTGAGAGATAAAGCCATGGCAGAACTGTTGTATTCTTCAGGACTAAGATTATCTGAACTATGTGATTTAGATTTAATTAGTTTAGATATTAAAGAGCGCATTTGCAGGGTTATAGGAAAAGGAAAAAAAACAAGAGACGTGCCGGTTGGAAAAAAAGCTATCCAATCAATTAGGGATTGGATGTTGCATAGGAAAGAATTAATAGAGTCAAAGCAAACAGAAACTGAAGCTCTTTTTCTAAATAATAAAGGTAACAGAATTTCGCCGAGATCCGTTCAACTTAGATTAGAAAAGTTATGTGTAATGAGAGGACTACCGGGAATTAACCCACATATGCTTAGGCATTCCTTCGCTAGCCATGTTCTAGAATCTAGCGGGGACTTGAGAGCCATACAAGAAATGCTTGGTCATTCAGATATAGGAACCACTCAAATTTACACGAAATTAGACTTTCAACACTTATCTAAAGTCTATGATCAATCCCACCCGAGGGCTAAGAAAGGAAAGGGTAATGACAATTAAATCTATTTCATTTGATCTTGATGACACTCTTTGGCCTTTGATGCCTAATATTATGGAGGCAGAAAAAACTACAAATGAATGGATTAAAGAAAACTTTCCTGGCACTGCAGTGCTCCTTGGTAAACAGGATGTGATTGAGATTAGAGATAAATTGATAAAAGAAGATCCTAATCTAATGAATCAAATATCGGAATTAAGAAAATTAATGTTTTATGAATTAAATATTAGAGCAGGTTACGGAAAAGAAGAATCTAAAAAGATGGCAGAGGAAGCTTTTGAAATATATTTCAAAGGCAGAAATGCAGTAACATTTTACGAAGGGGTGATTGATACTCTTAAATTGCTTAAGAATGATTATTCACTTGGCGTAGTAACAAATGGAAACGCTGATCTTAAAGTTATAGGAATAGATAAATTATTTGATTATATATTTTCAGCGGCGGACTTGAACGCGCACAAACCAGATCCAGTTATGTTCGAAGCCGTGATAAAAAAAACAGGTCTTGATGCTAAAGAAATCTGCCATATAGGTGACCATCCAATAAATGATGTAAAGGCGAGCTTAGATTTCGGTATGACTCCAATTTGGTTTAATAATGAGAAAATAGATTTTCCCTTAGAAGGAATTGAAGTTAATGAATTTTCAGACTGGCATTCTTTACCAGATTTAATAAAAAAATTATAACTGAGAGAGATAGTTATCTAATCGATCTGCATTCATGATGAAAGTTGATTTTTTAGTAGCTACAGCAGCTTGAACAGTTTCTAAATTGGTTGCTTCTCCGGCTTGAATCACTCCTACCATGGCCATCATGACGTGTGGATCACACTGATAAACATAGACGCCTTCTTTCTCCAAAGTAATTGAAATATCCTGACTTAGCATTCCTGCCCAACTAGCAGCTCCTTCTGGAATCATGCCTGCTATAGAAGCTGAATTATGCGATAAATCAACCGATTTAAAATTTATAGTATCTCCAACCGATACCTTTATAACTGGTGGGTCAAATACCATCGTACCGCCTGGCCCAGAGTTCAGCATCTTCACTGTGTGCTCAGATCCTTCAGATAATGTAATTTTAGGAAGGCTAGCTGTGCTTGCAACTTGAACAGCAGGAGCGGCGGCGACAGCACAATCTTGACCCTCAACACAAATAGACCCAACAGGAGCAATTCTTTTTTCGATAGCTTTTTCAGCTTCAGAAGCTCCCAGACTTAAAATAAAGGAAATTGTAATTAACAATAATCTTGAATATTTCATATTTTATTTAGATATTAAAAGGCTGGGCATGCGCATTATAAAACAAGAAATTTGCTTAGTCTTCCTTCTAATTAAACTAAATTTAACTTAAAACGCAGGGATATCGGTTTGGGTTCTGCCTAAAATTAAAGCATGAATGTCGTTAGTGCCTTCATAAGTATTTACCACTTCCAAATTTACCATATGGCGCATGATTGGATATTCATCAGATATTCCATTTCCGCCCAGCATATCTCTAGCATGCCTTGCTATTTCAAGAGCCTTTCCAGTCGAATTTCTTTTAATTAAAGAAATTAGTTCTGGAGAAATGTTATTGTCATCCATTAATTGCCCCGCTCTAAAACATCCTTGAAGGCCTATGCTTATGTCCGTTTGCATATCAGCAAGTTTAAGCTGTATTAACTGATTGGCTCCTAGAGGCTTATCAAATTGCTTCCTATCCATTACATAGTCTCTGGCAGTGTGCCAACAGGTCTCAGCAGCACCTAAAGCGCCCCAAGCTATGCCATATCTAGCATTATTTAAACAGCTAAAAGGTCCTTTTAATCCTTCTACATTAGGCAACATCTGTTCTTCGTTTACAAAAACATCTTCCATCACTATTTGTCCAGTTACTGAAGCCCTTAAAGCTAACTTTCCTTCTATCTTTGGAGCACTTAGCCCTTCCATCCCTTTCTCAAGTATGAATCCTTTAATTTTTCCCTCATCGTTTTTTGCCCAAACAATAAAAACATCTGCAATAGGACTATTAGAAATCCACATTTTTGCTCCAGAAATAGAGTAACCTCCTTTTACACTCTTAGCTCTTGTAATCAAACCTCCCGCATCAGAACCGTAATCAGGTTCAGTTAATCCAAAGCAACCGATTGATTCTCCAGTGGCAAGGGCGGGCAAATATTTTTCTTTTTGTTCTTCTGTACCAAACGCATAAATTGGATACATAACCAAAGAGGATTGAACACTCATCATAGAGCGGTAACCTGAATCTACCCTTTCTATCTCCCTAGCGATAAGGCCATAACTCATGTAATCAACACCGGGGCAGTCATAACCATGAATAGTTGAGCCCAAAAGACCTAAAGAACCCATTTCTTTAAAGATATTTGAGTCAGTTTCCTCTTTTCTAAAGGCCTCCCTAACTCCAGGCAAAAGCTTTTCTTGTCCAAACTGATGTGCGGTGTCTCTGACTAAACGTTGATCGTCAGTTAGTTGCTGTTCCAATAAAAAAGGGTCTTTCCAATTTATCGATTTCCAGGAATTTCCTGCCATAAATACTCCGCTTAGCTTTTAAAGAAAGTCGATCATATCAGGGCTATTGTATTAATAAAATAGAAATAAGAAGCATATAATCCCTAATGGGCTAGTAGCTCAGCTAGGATAGAGCGTCTGCCTCCGGAGCAGAAGGTCACAGGTTCAAATCCTGTCTAGCCCATAAATCTTGAGGTATACTTTAGTTACAGAGGGGAAAATTATGGAATATGATCTTTTAATTAAGAACGGAACGATAGTAGATGGAACAGGCTCTGATGCCTTTACTGGAGACATTTCAATCAAAGATGGAGTTATAACTGAAATTGGAGAGGTAAGTGGTGATGCGACTGAGGTTATAGATGCTGAAGGCATGACGGTATCGCCTGGATTTGTTGATATACATACTCATCTGGACGCACAAATTGGCTGGGATCCTGAAATGACGCCTATTTGTTGGCACGGTGTCACCACTGCATTGATTGGAAACTGTGGTCTCACCTTTGCTCCTTGCAAGCCAGATGATGTCGAAATTCTCGCTGGCATGATGGAAACGGTGGAGGATATTCCTAAGCAAGCCATTCTCTCCGGACTTTCTTGGAACTGGGAGCACTATGGCCAATACCTAGACACATTGGAAGAACTAAAACCTTCTCTGAATGTTGCTGGTCTCGTGGGTCATTCCGCTGTTCGCTATTATGTCATGGGTGATAGATCTTTTGATGAACAGGCAACTGAGGCTGAAAAGCAGCAGATGGCTGACATTGTAGAAAAAGCAATGAAAGATGGTGCAGTTGGATTCTCTACCAATCGTTATGAACCTCATAAGGCTCCTGATGGTCGGGCAATTCCAGGAACCTATGCCGAGTGTTCTGAACTTGTAGAGATTGCAAAGGTTGTCGGACCTCGAGATGGTTTGATGCAACTCGTTGGTGCAGATGCAGACGTAATGAAGTCGGTTGCTGAAACAGAAGGAAGCAGGGTCTTATTTAGCTATGGTTGTTCAGGTGAAGAAGGGTCTGGAACTAAGGCTGCTACGCATCTTAACGAAATGAACTTGGAGGGACGTAATATCACCGGGATTAGTCACACACGTGGATCTGGTTACATGTTTGGCCTCCAATCAGGCCTTCCTATACAAGGTCCAACGTGGGATGAATTACGAGAAAAAGATTTTGATGCTAGACTAGAAGCCATCAATGATGAAACTTTTTGTAGTGCTTTAGTGGCAGAAGCGCGTGAACCGAAATCTTGCCATATCCCTCTGCAAAAAGTCTATTTTCTTGGCCTCGACGAGATACCCGACCATAACTCTGCACAAAATCTGATCGAACTATCAAAATCAGCTTCTGAGCATTGGTCTGAAACTTTCTTACGCCTATCAAGAGACAGTCATGGTCGTGGTCTTTTCAACTGGCGCATGTTTGGCGGCAACTTGAAAGAGCAAGGGGATCTCTTTGCCAGCGAACATCTAATTCCTGGGCTTGGTGATGTGGGCGCGCATGTTTCTCAAATTATGGATGGAGGTTGGGCTAGTTTCATACTCTCTCATTATGTTCGTGAGACAGGTGTATTCACTCTTCCTCAAGCCATAAAGCGAATGACAGCCGATCCTGCAGCAGTGGTAGGACTCAGCGATCGAGGTATTCTAAAAGCAGGAATGAAAGCAGACATCAATGTGTTTAACCCAGAAGAGGTAACTGAGTTACAACCTGTATTAGTTAATGATTTTCCTGGTGATGCACCACGATACATCCAAAAGTCACGCGGCTTCAAAGCAACGATCGTCAATGGCAAAGTTAATGTTCTTGATGGAGAACCTACTGGTGCTCGAGCAGGTCAGGTGCTTAGACATTAGGCAATTAATTTCTTTGTTAAAAAATTAACAGGAGAAGCTAACAGAGGAGTCTTAAGACGCCCTATCTAATTGAAATTAGTAGACTCAAAATCATAGGTTTATAATGAGTGTATGAATTCTGCTGATGCTCTACTAAAGACTTTGATAGCCAATGGTCTAGAAGTTGTTTTTGCAAACCCTGGCACCTCAGAAATGCATTTGGTTGCAGCCATAGACCACCATCCTGAGGTAAGGCCTGTACTAGGTTTATTTGAAGGTGTAGTCACTGGTGCAGCTGACGGCTACGCGAGAATGTCTGGTAAAGCTGCCGCCAATTTACTCCATCTAGGTCCTGGTTTTGGCAATGGATTTGCTAATACACACAATGCAAAGAAAGCCAGAACACCAATGATAAATATCGTTGGTGACCATGCCACATACCATCTTCAATATGATGCTCCATTAACTTCTGATTTAGATGGACTCGCCAAAGCCAGTTCTGACTGGGTTGGAAGAAGTTCTACACCTGATGACTTAAGTCAACTAGGGTCAGAAGCTTGGCAAGCTGCGCACAAATTCCCAGGTCAAATTGCCACCATGCTCGTTCCTGCTGACTGTGCATGGGGAGAGACAGACAATATAGGATCAAAACTAGATATAGAAGGACCCCTTAAAGTTGACGACAAATTAATTGATAAAGCTTTTCAAGCTCTTTCTTCAGAAAAAAATTCCATGCTTTATTTAGGTGGTAACTTTTTAGATGAAGAATCAGTTACTTTGGCAGGAAAAATTGCTTCTGCTTGTGGATGCAGACTAGCAACAGATACTTTTGTTAAAAGACATAGAAGAGGGGCTGGGCTTACAAAAGTTGAGCCTATTCCTTATTTTGCTGAACTGGCTGAAGAGTTCTTAAGCGGTGTAGAATCCATAGTGTTTATTGGAACAAAACCGCCTGTTTCCTTTTTTGCCTATCCGGGTAAGAAAAGTTTTCTATCTCCTGAAGGTGCAGATCTTATTCAAGTGGCTTCTCCATTTGAAGATGGAAAATATGCTCTAAATGCCCTCAATGATATGTTCAAGGGATCAAAAATTGATAGTCATTTAATTCCTGATGGCAAAATAGATATACCTACTTCTGGTGACTTGAGTCCTGAAAATTTAGGTGCCCTATTTACCGGATTGCTACCCGAAGAAGCTATTGTTTCGGATGAAGCTGCAACTTCTGGTTTTTTTGTTACCCCACATGCCTGGAATGCAAAACCTTTAGATTGGTTAGCATTAACAGGAGGCTCCATAGGACAAGGTCTTCCCCTGGCAACAGGTGCGGCCATCGCTTCACCTGACAGACCTGTAATTTGTTTACACGGTGATGGTGGAGCAATGTACACAATACAATCTTTGTGGACTCAGGCCAGAGAAAGTCTAAATGTAACTAACATTATTTTTTCTAATCGGGCTTACGCAATATTAAAAGTTGAACTAGAAAGAGTTGGAGCCCTAGGAACAGGTGATAGAGCTACTTCTATGTTTTCCTTAGACAATCCAGAAATAAATTGGGTTTCTCTTGCAGAGTCTTTAGGGGTTCCAGCTAAAAGAACTTTAACTGTTGAAGAATTTCACAAAGCTTTTTCAGATGGAATTAGTTCTGACGGTCCAAGCTTAATTGAAATAGTGATTTAACCTTTTTTTATTTATCTAAAAAAACTGCCCAATCTTCTACCGGTCTTCTTGAGGTTCTAAGTTCATTAACCTTTTCAGATTCATCTTGATATCCTATAGCCATGCCACAAAAAAGCATTAACTCGTCTGGTGCCTCAACAAAGGCGGTTACACTCTCTTGTTTCATTGCCCAAGCCTCTTGAGGACAGGTGTCTAGTCCTGCTTCTCTTGCTAGCAACATGAATGTTTGAAGAAACATTCCTAAATCAGACCATTGTGGTCTGCCCATTTGCCTGTCTACAAAACAAAAGAAAGCTGCGGGAGCGCCAAAAAACTCATAGTTCTTTAATACTTGCTTAAACCTTTCCTCTTTGTCTTCTCTTGCTATCCCAAGTAAAGAATACATGTCGTCAGCAACTTCATATCTAGAAGTCTTGTATGGCTCTTTAAGGTTCTCAGGATAAATTGCATATGCAGGTGTCTCTGGTTCGGTCCATTCAGACTGAAATTTATGGAAACTATTCATTGTGTCTCCGTTAATCACGTAAATTTGCCAAGGTTGTAAATTTCCTCCGGAGGCGGAACGAGAAGTTTTCTCTAAGAGCTCTTTAATTAATGAATCATCTACAGCTTTATCTAAAAAAGCCCTTATTGATTTCCTAGAATCTACTGCTTCAGTTACGTCCATGATTTATACCTCTTTAACCTAATTCCTTTTCAGCCGTTTCTTTGGCCCACTTGTAATTTGCCTTTCCGTTGGGAGCTCTCATTACCTCAGGGACAAATAGAACTTGTTTAGGTAATTTATAGCCTGCTAAATGCTCTCTTGTAAATGCAATCAAATCTTGTTCTTCGATTTGATTGTCGTCTTGAAAAGAGGCTAAGGCGACAACTCTTTGGCCAAACCTATCATCTTGTAACCCCACTACTAAACAATCAAAAACATTGGGGTGCCTTTTTACAGCTTCCTCTACTTCTTCTGGATAAACTTTTTCGCCTGCAGTATTTATACAATTACTACCTCGTCCTAGAAGAGTAATTGTTCCATCTGCTTCCACTGTTGCATAGTCACCTGGAAAACTATATCTAACCCCTTCAAATTCCTTAAAAGTTTCAGCTGACTTCTTTTCATCTTTAAAATAACCTAAAGGGACTAAGCCGCTTGTTCCAATTTTCCCCATTTTTCCTGAACCAGCTTCGACATGCTCTCCTTCATCAGTTATAACAATTACTCCAGGGTTTAAAACAAATTTAGCTGTTGGAGCAGGAGCATCTCTGGATGCTACTGAGGAGCCCATACCTCCTTCCGTAGATCCCATAGCGTCTACCAGAACCATATCATTGTGTTTCAATAAACCATCCTTAACTTCAGAACTCCACATGACTCCACTTGAGATAATGTTGTTAACTGATTCAAGGTTATAGGGAGTGCCTTCATTGCTTGCTTTATCCAGTGCATCCAACATAGGTTTAGCGAAAGCATCTCCAACTATTACAAGATTGTTTGCCTTTCTTCTTTCTGTTTCTCTAAATAGTAAATCAGGATCAAACCCTAATTGAGGAATGGTAACCACACACCCACCAGCAAGTAGAGGAATCATTGCTCCAAGCCACATACCGGTACCATGCATCAAAGGGCATGCAGGAATACTAACGGGCAAATTATTGGATTCTGCATTTTCTTTAACAACTTCCGCTAAAGCTTCGATATCAACAACCTCCTCTTGAATGGGTATTAATCCCCAAGCTCCAGCAGTTTTTAACATACTAGAAAGATGGCCTTGATGCTGATACATAACGCCTTTTGGCATTCCGGTTGTTCCGCCTGTGTACAACATATATATGTTGTCTCCTGATCGATCTATTCTTTCCATGGGGGAATTGTTCTGAATGCTGCTTTCATAATCTAATGAAAAGTCTGGGGCTTCTGAAGAGCCATCATCAACTTGTATAAAAACTTTGACTTTAGAAAGTTTATCCTTAATAGCACGAACTTGTTCTGCATAGCATCCTTGATAAAACAAAGCTTCAGAATCTGAGTTATCTAACAAATAAACTAGCTCTTCTTCTTTATATCGATAATTTACATTTATTGGTACACCTTTAATTTTAAAAACAGCATATTGTGCTTCTAAATATTCGTTTGAGTTATGTAAATAAAGACCAACTTTAGAATTATCTCCAAGACCGCTATCATCTAACAATGCAGCTAACTTAGCGGCTCTATCATCAAAATCTTTCCAACTTACCTCGTTGTCTCCACAAATTAGAGCAATTTCATTAGGTATAGCGTCTGCATTTTTCTCCCAGACTGAAGCGTATTGTATTTCCATATATAACTTTCCTTATTGTTCTTTACTTACCCAACTGCCGTGCGCTCCATTTGGAACTCTTTGAGGTGCATATATTTCTGCTACAGGAGCAGATTCAAAGTCTTGAGAGTTTATTATTAGAAGTTTTGAACGGTCAGTCTCTGCTTCATAGGCTAGACTAATTACCCATCCATCATCTTCAGAAGAATTAGCAGTTCTAGGGACAAATAAAGCCTCCCCTCCTGTGACATTCTCTCCTAAATCGTGAGTTAGCCTTTTGTCATTAACTAAATCATATTTAAGTAAATGCCTTCCTATTGTTAACGACTTTACATCAGTTTTTAAGGTCGTAAAGTAGCCATAGTCATTCTTAAAGCCTATTTTTCGATCATCAATTCTTGGAAAATCACAAGGAGCATCATCTATTTGTTCTTCTTTCACAGAACCTAACTCTAGGTCAATTGTCCACTTCCAAAGTCTCGCTACGGTTGTTTCTCCTCCATATATATCCTGAAAGCCTCCAACCATTGCTTCTTGTTGTCTACAGACATGTAAAATAATTTTATTTCCCTCTTCATAGGAATTGAGAGGATGAAAAACATAACAAGGATCAATATCAAACCATCTCACATCTGAGTTTGAGCCTTCTCTTGGCATTACACCTAATCTGGCTCCAAATTCTGGTTTAAAACCAAAAGGTGATCCGGTTTCTACTGCGAGGTTCATGTCAGAAATAATAGGCAGATCCATAAATACAACATGATTTTCAGTGACGTTCCAGTCATGCATCATCACGGCCCTTGGCAATTCAATGGGCTCAATTTGAACTAATTTACCTGCAGGATTTACTCTGTAATAAGTTAAATATGGTTCTGACATAACAGAGTAGGAAAAAAACAAAAGCTCCCCGGTCTTCGGACAGGTTCTTGGGTGGGCCGTCATAGCACCTTTAAGCTTGCCATTAAAATCATAGGCCCCTTTAGTTTCTAAATTCTCATCTACCTCCCAAGGAAGATGGGCTTCTTCCAGTGCTAGGAATTTATCTGCGTGCTTGATAATGTGTGTGTTTGCTGGAGATGCGCTTAAATCTCCAAAAGAACCAATAATATCAAGGTCCTTTTCATAATAGGGAGTTCTTACATATCGGTTTTTATAACTGACCTTACCATCCTCAAAATTAAAACCGTGAAGCATTCCATTGCCGAAAAACCAATGATCACTAAATCCAGATCTAGGATTCATTCCGTTCCTAATATAAAGGCCATTAATTTCTTTGGGAACTTCTCCCTTAACTTCTAAATCAGAAACCGTCAATTCTTCCTTAACTGGCGCCCAGTTACCTTGAAGATGCCATGCAGTTTCATCCACCTTACTCGCATCAAATAAATTTTGACTCATAATTATCTACTCCCCTATAGACTTTAAGGATTACAGTTATATCAAAAAAAAGAGTTATGGCAAATTGATAAATTAATAATCTATCTTATCCTCTACAGCCTTTCCTTCTTTGGGTATCAAGGCAGACCTAAGAAACGAAGCTACCTCAATGCCGTCCTGGTTTTTACCTATTGTCTTTACTGTGACTATACCTTCATCCGGTCTAGACTTTGATTCACGTTTCTCCATCACTTCAGATTCTGCATATAATGTATCACCCACATATAAAGGGTGAGTCATCTTGATATCAGTCCATCCGAGATTGGCTACTGTCTTTTGACTCACATCACTGACACTCATCCCAACCATTAGAGCTACCGTAAATGGGCTAACTACTAAAGTTTTTCCAAACTCAGTCCCTTTTCCGTACTCTTCATCAATGTGTAGCGGGTGCTGATTCATTGTCAATAAAGTAAACCAGATATTATCTGTTTGGGTTATCGTTCTTCCAGGCCTATGCTCATAAACATCTCCCACGACAAATTCTTCGTAGTATCTTCCAAAACTTTCTCTATATCTTCCTGGTGAAACTTCCTTTACCTTTTTTACCATTGTCTTCTCCTAAATGTCAGTCTATATTTTTAGGGTCTATTCCTACAAGCTTTAATCTCTTTTCCATTGAAATAACAATTGGCATGTCTATCATTTTTCCTTTGTAAGCTATTACGGCTTCAGAACTAGAACTAAATAATTTAATAATTTCTTTCGCCTCTTGAATGTCTGATTCATTAGGTAAGAAAGATTTAGTTATGGTTTCAATCTGATTTGGATGAATGGCAGCTTTGCCATCAAACCCCAGGCCATTAGAAAGAACAGACTCATTTTCCAAGCTTGATATGTCTTCTATATTCATAAAGGGGCTATCTATTGTGAATAAATTGTTTGCTGCTGCCTCTATGATGATTTTAGACCTGGTGAATAGCAAAGAGTCCCAACTCATATCTGAACCAAGGCTTGCACTGAGATCAGCACCACCTAATGCAATTCCAATGACATTCTTGTGGCTAGCTATTTCTTCAAGATTCTGAATAGACTTAGGAGTCTCAATTAAAGCTATTAGATTGTCGGGGAGGTCATTTAACAATCCCGTTTGCTCTATTTTAGGCAACATAAAAGCGTCAATCTTTGAAGATACTCCTGACAGGATCTTAATATCTTCCTTGCCTAATTCTCCGTCTACAGGATTAACTCTAATTAAAATAGTTTTATCAAAGTCATGAGAATCTAAGTAAGAAAACAGATTGGTTCTTGTTTCGTCTTTTTGTTCTTTTGGAACAGAATCTTCTAAATCGATAATGACAGCATCAGTTCCTTTATCAAAAGTTTTCTCTACCCATTCCAATCTATTGGCTGGTATAAAAATAGGACAAACAGGAAATTTATTCAAAACTAATTATCAGTTGAATATTTCTTCTCTTTATCAATAAGAAAATTTACAACATCAAAAAGGCCGTCTGTTCCAACAGCTCTAGAAGCACCGACTCTATATTTTCCATTTACTATGATCACTGGAACTCCAGTAATTCCCCACTGTTTCATTCTTTTATCAGCTTGATCAACGGCATTGGTTACGCCAAAAGACTTTGAAACAGATTTATATTTTTCTCTTTCTACACCGAAACCTTTAAAGAAATATTCTAATTCGGTGTTTCCAGTTAACCTTCTTCCCTCATTTTGTATCGTATTAAAGGCTGCAGGAATAAACTGTTGTTCTATACCAAGAGCTTTGGCTGTGTAATATATCCTAGCATGCGTTTTCAAGACTTCATTCCAAGTTGCAGGTGATTTTGAGAAATTTACTCCTTGGGGCATATCTTTCTTCCACCTTGCTAAATAAGGCTCTAAAGCATAACAATGATTACAGCCAAACCAGAAGACTTCTATAACCTCTACCTTAGAAGAGTCTCTTACAGAGGTTGGGTTATCAATAATCTCGTAATGAACTCCAGCCTTATATTTATCATTTGATTTTACAGCCTGAGTCGGTGAACTATCTTCACTTGAACACGAGATAAGAATAAGAGTTATAAAAGTTGTTACTAGTGTTCTTGAAAGCATATGAATTTAATGTAGTCCATGAACAAAACTTGATAGAGCCTCTATCTCATTGTCATCAAGTTTATAAGCAATAGCTATCATAATTTTAGAAGGGTCCTCATTCGATCTTTCGCCTGACCTATAGTCTTTTAAAGCCTTGGAGACATAATCAGGCTGTTGGCCGCTTAATAAAGGATAAGCAGCAGGAGCATTACCAAGACCTCTTGGAGAATGACAAGCAGTACAGGCGGGCACTCCTTTATCTAAATTGCCTGAATAATATAACTTTCTTCCCAAATCAAGTTTATCTTTTTCTACCTGACCTATTGTATTATTTTGAACAGAATAAAAGGATGAGATGTCTTTTAAATCTTGGTCACTTAGATTATCCAGTTGACCAATCATTTCAATTATTTCCCTATCCCCTGACTTAACAAGCCTCAATTGTTTTAAAAGATACTTATAGTTTTGTCCGGCTAATGAAGGCCATATGCCCGCCAAGCTATTACCATCTGCCCCGTGACAAGCAGAGCACGCAGAAACAAGTTGTTTTCCTGCTTCAGCGTCTCCCTTCTCTTTCACAGAAGGAGTATCTCCTGCTCCTATAAGCAAAATTGAAGATATAAAAATAATTGATAATTTAAATCTCATTTATAAATTCATGTTGTATGATCTGGCGCGGCGTCATTATATACTAACCTTTAAGGCCGTTCCTTTAATTTATAATTCTCAAATGATTAGCCATAATTTCTTACAAAATCCTGTCTTTATAGGAAGTTTTCCTTCTTATGAAAGCTTGCCTGATGATTCTGGGTCTGAGATTGCCTTCTGTGGAAGGTCTAATTGTGGGAAGTCTAGTGTATTGAACGCAATAACCAACAACAAGAAGCTGGCCAAAACAAGTAAAACGCCTGGTAGAACCCAGTCTATTAATGTTTTTAAGGTTGATAAAGATAAAGACCATAAAATCATTGATTTGCCAGGTTACGGGTACGCAAAAGTATCAAAGACTATGAGGGCGGACTGGGGCATCAGCATCGATAACTATTTAAACAAAAGAAAAAGTTTAAAAGCTTTGGTGATAATTATGGATATAAGGCACCCCTTCAAGGATGATGACCTAACACTAATTAAGTGGTGTGAAGCCAAGAACCTTCCATTGGTAATCCTCTTAAATAAATCAGACAAATTATCTAAAAACAAAGTTTCCCAAGAGCAGCTTCGAGCATCAAAGGAACTAAAAAAACTTTCTACTGAAAGCTTTGTTATTTCTACTTCTGCCACTAAAAAGGATGGTGTAAATGAATTGGTAGAGACTGTGATTGACTTGTTTAGTAAGTAAAAGCTTCGAGCATTTGGGGTTACTCGAAGCTTTCTTGCGGACTAGAGTTTAATAATTATTTACCCTACATATTTAAGACATTTACCTTTACAAAAAGTTCAGATTTATTAATCTTTATTTAAAAAAGTTTTGTTAGGTTAGAATTAAACTTGAGGGAAAAAAATCAGCAAGAAAGCATCAAAATTAATTTATAAATTAGGTAGTCTTTTTACTTTCGCCATGAATGAAAGGACCCGTCTTAAGACCCACTCAAGACTCTCTAATTTCTATAAAACAAATCACTCTATAAAGACAGATAAAGGGCAGTTATTGTTCAGAATTGATTCACCCGGGTCGGTTCCACAAGACCCAGAATCAGCAAGAAGCGAGCCAGAAACTTTTGAATGGATAAAAAAATACTTAAGAGCAAATGAAGTTCTGTGGGACATTGGAGCAAACGTTGGTGTTTTTAGCTTATACGCTGCATTAGGTGGTAAAAATAAAGTTCTTGCAATTGAGCCTTCAGCTGAATCTTACTCGACCCTTAATGCCAACATTAGATTAAATAAACTTGAAGAGCATATTTACGCTCTATGTTTTGCGGGTTCACAAGAAACGAACCTACTGCAACTTCACATGAAGGATCCAAGTTCTGGTGCTTCTCATAACAGTATTGGTTCTTCAACAAACCAATTTGGAGAATTTGATGTAAATGGCAAACAGTCTGTTATAGCAATTTCTTTAGATGATTTAGACCAGATTGAAGGTATAACTTCGCCAAACCATGTAAAGCTGGACGTGGATGGGAAAGAATTAGAAATATTAACTGGGGCAACTAAAGTTCTTAAGAAGATTGATAGTTTGCTCATTGAAGTAGAGGGTAAGAATTTAAGTGAGAACCTAGGATCAATTGAAAATACAATTGCTGAATCTGGTCTAACTGAAGACAAGGACTGGAGAGATAAAGGCTCAGGAAGGAATAGGCTGTATAGAAGGGAATCAAGTTAATGAGCACTGAAGATCCTATTATTTTAGTAGACGGTTCGTCTTATCTTTACAGGGCCTACCACGCATTGCCGCCACTTGAAAATAGTAAGAAACAACCCACAGGAGCTATTAAGGGTGTTATCAGTATGATAAAGAAAATACGTATTGATCATCCTGAAAGTGATCTGGCAGTAGTTTTTGACGCCAAAGGTAAGACCTTTAGGCATGACATGTATACGGAATACAAAGCCAATCGCCCCCCTATGCCAGAGGATTTAGTTTCACAGATTGAACCTATCCATAAAATCATTCAATTAATGGGAATAAAACTAATCATGATCTCAGGAGTGGAGGCAGACGACGTGATAGGGACTTTAGCTGAACAAGCAAGAAAAAAGAAATTGGATACAGTCATCTCCACTGGAGATAAAGATATGACTCAGCTGGTCTGCAAGAACGTAAGTGTAGTAAACACAATGACTGGAGAGCTTCTTGATGAATCAGGAGTAAAAGAGAAATTTGGTGTGCCGCCCGAACACATAACGGATTATTTAGCTCTAATTGGAGATAAATCTGATAACGTTCCTGGTGTTGATAAGGTAGGCCCTAAGACCGCAGTCAAGTGGTTAGATGAACATACAAACTTAGAAAATGTAATTAAAAATGCTGAGAGCTTAGGCGGCAAGGTGGGAGAAAATCTGAGAAGCTCTATTGATACATTAAAATTAGCGCATGACCTGGTAACGATAAAGAGAGATGTTGAACTACCTTTTGGAATAGAAGAACTTAAAGTCGTTAAAGAAGATACAGAAGGGTTAACAAAGATTTATGAAGAGTTAGAGTTTAAATCTTGGCTCCAAGAAGAACCCAAACAGCAAACCCCTAAACCTAAGCAGCTGAATAGCAATTACGAACTAATCAACTCGGAAGGAGCTTTAGATAAAATTATAAAAGCGGCCAGCAAGTCTAAAGTTATAGCCATAGATACAGAAACAACTGGTTTAGATTATATGGATGCTGATCTTGTGGGAGTATCCATGGCTTATGAAGCTGGGAAGGCATTTTATATTCCTTTTGGCCATGAAAAGCAGGAAGTTTCTCAACTTAAAGAAAAAATTGTTCTAGAGAAACTAAAACCATTTCTTGAAAAAGCGCAAAATAAAATAATTGGTCAAAATATAAAATTTGATAGAAATATTCTTGCTCGTTACGGAATAAAGATAAATTCAATTAAGAACGATACCATGATGATGAGCTATGTACTGGATGCATCAGCAACCAGGCATAATCTTGACGCTTTGTCCTCATATTACTTAAATCACAAAACTTCAACCTTTGAAGAGGTAGCTGGAAAAGGAGTAAAACAGGTAACTTTTGATAAGGTTCCACTAGATTTGGCAACTAACTACGCAGCCGAAGATGCCGACATAACCTTAAGACTTTATGAGGTTCTGGAACCTAAATTAAATTCGATAAAATCCTTAAAGAAATTAATGGAGGATATAGAAATACCTCTAATCGAGGTTCTCTCTGATATGGAACAAAATGGGACTCTATTGAATTCTAAGATCTTAGCTTCTCAGTCTAAAGACCTTGAATCTAGAATAAAGAAACTAGAAAAGTTAGCTTACGAAATAGCAGGAGAAGAGTTTAATCTTGGCTCTACAAAACAGCTTAGAGAAATATTTTTTGATAAGCTAAATTATAGGGTGATCAAAAAAACACCCGGCGGTCAGCCCTCTACTGACGAGAAGGTTTTACAAGAACTATCAGAAGAATATGAGCTTCCCAAGGTTTTACTTGAACACAGGACTTTGAGCAAGCTTAAATCTACCTACACAGATAAATTACCTGGCCAGGTCTCTTCGAATACTGGCAAAGTACATACCTCTTTCCACCAAGCCGTCACTACGACAGGGAGATTGTCTTCTTCAGACCCTAATCTTCAAAACATACCAATTAGAACAGAAGACGGCAGAAGAATAAGACAGGCTTTTGAAGCAACAAAAGGTAACAAGATTATTTCTGCTGATTATTCTCAAATCGAATTAAGAGTCATGGCCCATTTATCTAAAGATAAGGGACTTTTAGAAGCTTTTAACCAAGGAGAGGATATTCACTCTAAAACAGCAAGTGAAGTTTTTGATGTCAACCTCGACGAGGTAACCGCAGATTTAAGAAGGAATGCAAAAGCTATAAATTTTGGTCTTATATATGGCATTTCTGCTTTTGGTCTAGGAAAGCAGCTAGGCATTAATAGAAATTTAGCAGCTGAATACATGGGTATGTACTTCGAAAAATACCCAGGAGTAAAGGACTATATGGAAACAACTAAAGACGCGGCGCGTGACGCGGGATACATTGAAACTCTTTTTGGAAGGAGATTGTACTTAAGAGATATTAATGCAAGCAATGCTATTAGAAGGCAAGCCTCTGAAAGGGTAGCCATCAATGCACCCGTCCAAGGGTCAGCTGCCGATATAATGAAAATAGCCATGATTAATGCTCACCGATCTTTAAAAGAATCTAAATTAAAGGCACAACTTACGCTTCAAGTTCATGATGAATTAATTGTTGATGCCCCAACAAAGGAAGCTGATAAAGTTGTGGAACTACTAACCAACTCCATGCAAGAGGCAGCAAATCTAGATGTACCATTGGTGGTTGATATAGGTATTGGCAATAATTGGGACCAAGCTCATTGATGAATTTTTTATTTAGCAGCACTAAAAGAACCTTTGGAATTTTATTTTTTATTTGCATAGGCATGATGGCCGTCGCCCTTTTTATGGAGCACTTTCTAATGCTTAAACCTTGTATGCTTTGCTACATGCAAAGAGGAGCCGTTTTAGTTTTAGGTTTAATTGCAGCTATAGGTTATTTAATTAATCCTAAGAGCATAAAAGTTTACAAAGGATTTTTGGTAGCCTCGTACGTAGCTCTTTTTTCTGGCATTGGTCTTTCTTTAAGACAACTTTATCTACAAAGTCTACCTGCCGAATTAGTTCCTAGTTGTGCCCCAGACGTAGATTATCTATTAGATACGTTACCCTTCTTAGAAGTATTGATTATGGCCATAACCGGTGATGGAAATTGTGCAGAGGTTTTATGGAGCTTTATGGGAATAAGCATACCTGGATGGTTGCTAGTTGGATTTCTAATTATCTTTATATACCTTACTAAAACCTTTATTTCTGCAAATGAAATTCATTCTCATAAAGGGAATTAAATCTATATAATACTGAAAAATTTACAAACCACTTTAAACCGTAAATAGATGTCAAAAATATTTGAAAATTTATCAGTTGATGATCTTATCTCAGAGTCTCTTCAGAGAGGTGAAGGAGAAATAGCTGCCAATGGTGCTCTTCTTGTTAAAACTGGTAAAAGAACTGGAAGAAGTCCGCTAGACAGATTTATAGTTAGTGATGCCTCAACAAAGGATGCAGTTGATTGGGGTGAGGTTAATCGACCATTTGAATCAGAGGCATTTGATAAACTTTGGAATAAAGTTGAGGCCTATTTAGATTCAAAAGATAGCTTTGTCTCTTCTTTGCATGTCGGTGAACACTCTGAACACTACGTTCCTGTTAGTATTAGGACACAGTGGGCTTGGCATAACCTTTTTGGTAAGCAAATGTTCATAAGACCAGCTGAATTTAATCCTAGTAATAAAGAGACATGGCAAATACTCAGTGCACCTGAATTCGTTTGTGACCCTGAAGAAGATAATACTAATAGTGACGGTGTTGTTATTCTTAATTTTACTTCTAGAAAGGTTCTCCTGGCAGGAATGCCTTATGCGGGGGAAATGAAAAAATCAATGTTTGCCGTACAAAACTTCTTACTTCCTGAGAAAAATGTTTTGCCTATGCATTGCGCCTCTAATGTCAACTCTGACGGAGAAGTGTGTTTGTTCTTTGGACTTTCAGGAACAGGTAAAACTACTTTATCAGCTGATCCTGATAGAAATTTAATAGGAGACGATGAGCATGGATGGGGGCCAGGAGCTGTATTTAACTTTGAAGGAGGTTGTTACGCAAAATGCATAGACCTTACTCAAAAAAATGAACCTGTTATCTGGGACGCCATAAGAAAAGGAAGTGTTATGGAAAATGTTGTCATAGACTCTGATACAAAGGAGCCAGACTATAGTGACTCTTCTTTAACTGAGAACACTAGAGTGGTCTACCCAAGGGAGCATATAGAAAAAAGAGCTGATGAGAATGCGGCAGGAGAACCCAGTGCGGTTATCTTCCTTACTTGCGATTTATCTGGTGTTATTCCTCCCGTCTCTATTCTTTCCAAAGAGGCAGCAGCCTACCATTTTTTAAGTGGTTACACTGCAGCCATTGGATCCACTGAAGTAGGTTCAACTGAAGCCTTCAAAACAACTTTCTCTACCTGTTATGGGGCTCCTTTCTTCCCTAGGGCGGCAGGAGTATACGCAGATCTGTTAATGAAAAGAATTGAAGAGTTTGGAAGTAATGTCTATTTGGTTAATACCGGTTGGACGGGTGGGCCTTATGGAACAGGCAAAAGGTTTGATATTCCAGTTACTAGATCAATCATTTCTGCCATTCAATCTGGTGACTTGGCTGGTTCCGAAACTGAAAAGATAGAAGGAATGAACCTAGAAGTACCTTTAAATGTTGATGGCGTTGACTCTAAACTACTAAACCCAATCAATAACTGGGAAGATCCTTCTTTATACAACTCTTTTGAAGAGAAATTAGTTAACCAATTTAAAGAAAATTTTAAAAAATTTGATGTTTCTGAATCAATAATTAGTGCAGGTCCTAAATAAAATTTAAACATGAGCATTTTAAAAGCTGATTTTAATTATAGAAAACCTCTTAAACCCGATGAAGAGAAGCCATCTTTTGGATTGACTGAGGGCGATCCAAGTATGCCGAACCATAAGTCTTTTATGAAGGAAGTTCATAATGCAAGAGAATCTAATTTTAATATTGAGGATGGTGGTTTTGAATTAATAAATCATAAATCAGCAGTTAAAAATTTCTATGATGATGATGAAGTTGTTCAAGTTTATTACAAAGAGATGAGTGAGTATGTTCAGGAGAAAGTAGAAGCTGATAGCGTCTATATCTTTTCTCATATTACCAGGAACGAAGCCGAAGCAGATTCAGGAAAAAGAAAAGGGGGACATAGATTGGTTCATAATGACTTTACAACTAATTTTAATAAAACTCTTGATCCTTTTATTAAAGAAATTGGTACAACTCCAAAAAGAATAGAAGTATTTAATCTTTGGAGAAGATTTGATAAAGACGGAACAGACACTCCTTTTGCAGTATGTGATAAAAGAACAGTTTCAGAAAAAGAATTAATTCCTACAGATTTGTTCAATTATATTGGGGATGAGCCTCAAGGTTTAACAGTTGAAATTTATCAATCGGCGCATAATAAGAATCATAAATGGTACTTTTATCCTAAGATGAATCGAGATGAAGTTTTGATGTTTAAAACATATGATTCTTTAGATAACCCCTTCTTGCCAACTCTACATAGTGCTTTCGACGATACTTCTGCTAAAAAGAATGCATCGCCAAGGGAAAGCATTGAAGTTAGAGCAGTTTGCTTATACAACTAAAAAGTATAAATGAGATTTTCTTTAGAAGACTTAAGGGAATCTAAGGCGCTCCTAGAATTAAGATCAATCAATAGAGGGATAGAAAAAGAAAGCTTAAGGGTAAG
>CACAIY010000004.1 GCA_902532675.1 uncultured SAR86 cluster bacterium | reverse complement strand
CCTTTATTTTTAAGAGAAATAGCAAGTTGCAATGCAATAGCTGACTTACCCACTCCTCCCTTAGCAGAAAAAACACCAACTATGTTCTTTACTTTTCTGAGAGTCTCAGGAATTCTTAATTTGTTATTAACTGCTTGATTCATTTATAAAAAAGAAATCTAAATTAACTAAGTTATAATTACTTTATATTTTTTTAAATCCAATATTTTAACTCCAAGATGTCAAATAATACTGAAAAAAGAAATATTTTAGTTACAAGTGCCTTGCCTTATGCAAATGCACCGCTCCATCTTGGGCATATTTTAGAACATACACAAACAGATATATGGGTAAGATATCAGAAATTGATTGGAAATAATTGCACTTACGTTTGTGCTGATGATGCTCACGGCACGCCAATTATGTTAAAAGCCGAAGAGTTAAATAAAACTCCTGAAGAGTTAATTGAAGAAATCTATGTAAATCATGTTAATACATTTAGTTTATATAATATTGGTCATGATAATTTTCATACAACTCATAGCGAAGAAAATAGAATCCTTTCTGAAAGAATATTTAATGCTTTAGATGAAAAAGGTTTAATTGAAGTTAAGACGATTGAACAACTCTATGATACTTCAAGAAATATGTTTCTTTCTGATCGTTACGTTCAAGGCAAGTGTCCTAAATGCTTTGCTGAAGATCAATATGGTGATAACTGTGAAGTCTGTAGTGCTACCTACGAAGCAATTGAATTAATTGACCCTGTATCTGTTCTTAGTAACACATCGCCAATTGTAAAAGAATCTGAACACTTATTTTTTAAACTAAGTGAACTCAAACAAGAAATTGAAGGATGGTTAAAAGATTCTAAAATTCAAAAACCAGTACAAAATAAACTTTCAGAATGGCTTGATGAGGATTTAAAAGATTGGGATATAAGTAGAGACTCACCCTACTTTGGATTTGAAATTCCTGGCTACAAAGATAAATTCTTTTATGTTTGGTTAGATGCCCCTATTGGATACTTAGCAAGCCATATAAATTATTTAAACAAGCAAAATTCTAATGAATTTGAAAAGTTCTGGGATCCTGAGTCTAGTTCTGAGATTTATCATTTCATTGGAAAAGATATAATGTACTTCCATACGTTATTCTTTCCTGTAATGCTATCAAATGCGGATTTTAAAAGACCATCAGGTGTTTTTGCTCATGGATTCCTAACTCTTGATGGAGAAAAAATGTCAAAATCCAGAGGTAACTTTATATCCGCTGATGATTTCGTTAAAACTTTAGATCCTGAATATTTAAGATATTACTTTGCCTCTAAATTGAGTACGGGAGTTGATGACATTGATTTGAACCTGGAAGACTTAAAACAAAAGGTTAATTCAGATTTAGTTAATAAACTGGTTAATATTGCCAGTAGATCTGCTAATTTTTTAAAGAAACATTACAACAATGAATTATCGAAAGAGATTGAAAATGATGACCTTATAAATGACTTTATAATGGTATCTAAAGAAGTTTTTAATCATTATGAAAATTTAAGACTTAATAAGGCTATGAAAGAAATTATGGCTCTTGCAGATAAAGCCAATCAATATGTTGATAAAATGGAACCCTGGGTTCTAATTAAAGATGAAAAGAATTTAGATGTTGTTCATAAAGTATGTAGTACAGCATTGAACCTATTTAGAATTCTAATAATTATGATTGAACCTGTTACACCTAATTTATCAAAAAAATCTTTCAATTTTTTAAATGAAGAGCCTTGTTGGGATGATATTAAAGTTCCTCTGTTAGGGCACAAAATAAATTCTTTTGAACCTTTATTAACTAGAATTGAAGATGATCAAATTAATCAATTAATGGAATTAAAAAATGTCTGACATAACAATAGAAGATTTTATGAAATTAGATCTAAGAATCGCAAGAATAGAAAACGCAGAGTCAGTGGAGGAAGCTGATAAATTACTTAAATTAGAATTAGACTTGGGTCATCTAGGTAATAAAACAGTATTTGCAGGCATGAAAAAGGCTTACGAACCTGAAAACTTAATTAATAAAATGGTAGTTTGTGTAAATAATTTAAAAGAGAGAAAAATGAGGTTTGGTACTTCAGAAGGAATGATATTGGCTGCTGGAGATGACGATATCGGTATTTTTATAATATCTCCAGATCAAGGTGCAGAACCAGGGATGCAGGTTAGATAGCATGGAAACCAAGACAGATATAATCATTGTTGGCGCTGGTCCAGTAGCTTTATTTACTGTTTTTGAAGCAGGTCTTTTGGGCCTAGAGTGCATATTAATAGACAACTTAGATAAAGTGGGCGGACAATGCTCAGAACTTTATCCAGGAAAACCTATTTATGATATCCCGGGTGTCCCTTATCAAACAGCTGAAGAACATGTTAACGCTCTATTAAAACAAATAGAGCCATTCAATTACCAAATACATCTAAATGAGAGAGTAAATTCTATAGAAGAACTTTCTGACGAAAGCAGTTCTTCTTGGAAGGTTACAACATCTGAAGGAAATCACTTTCAAGCAAAAAGCCTTTTTATTGCAGCTGGTGCTGGCTCTTTTGAGCCTAGAAGGCCTCCTAATATAGAAGATCCTGATAAATTTTTGGAGAAAGGTGTTGCCTATGCCGTAAAAGATAAAGAAAAATACAAAGATAAAAATTTAATAATCTTTGGTGGAGGAGATAGCGCTTTAGATTGGACTGTAGAATTAGCAGATATCACTAAATCATTAAAATTAGTGCACCGAAGAGACGCTTTTAGAGGAGTTCCTAATACAGAGGCTCAAATGAGGGAATTAGTAGAAACAGGTCAAGTTGATCTTAAGACCCCATTTGTTATAGAAAAGCTGATCTTTGATGAAGTAATTAAAGGTGTTTCTGTAAAAAACTTTGAAACCAAGGAGATAGAAGACTTGGAGTGTGATGAAATCTTATTTCTTTTTGGCTTAAATAAAAAACTAGGACCAATAGTTGATTGGAACTTGGAACTGTCTGACAAGAAGATAGCTGTTGATGCTGAAAAATTTCAGACTAGCGTAGAAGGAATCTTTGCAGTTGGAGACATTAATGACTATCCAGGAAAATTAGATTTAATTCTTTGCGGATTTCATGAAACAACATTAGCTGTTCAAGAAGCTTACAGAAGAAGTTACCCTGGAGAAAAAGTTCCTTTTGCTTACACTACTTCAAATACTAAATTACAGAAGAAATTAAAATCTGCAAAATAGATTTATTTCTTTCTTTTAGCGTTTGCTTTTAATCTTAAAGAATTAATCTTAATAAAGCCTGTAGCATCAGCTTGATTGTAAGTATTCTGATCATCCTCAAAAGTAACTATTTTTGAGTCGTAAAGACTGTAAGGGGAAGTTCTTTCTTTTACGATTATATTACCTTTGTACAGTCCTAATTTCACAGAGCCAGTTATATATTGTTGAGTTTTATCAATAAAAGCTTGTAGTGCTTCTCTTTCAGGACTCCACCAAAACCCGTCATAAATTAATTGAGCGTATTTAGGCATTAATTCATCTTTTAAGTGGCCAGTTTGTGCATCTAAGCATAAAGATTCAATAGCTCTATGCGCTTTGATTAGAATAGTTCCTCCAGGAGTCTCGTAACACCCTCTTGACTTCATACCCGTAAATCTATTTTCTACGAGATCTAGTCTTCCTATGCCATTGTTTCCTGCAATATCATTTAAAATACCTAGAACCTGGGATGAACTTAAATCTTTACCATCCAGACCAACAGGGTCTCCGTTTTCAAAATTTATAGTAATTTCTTGTTCTTCGTCAGGAGCTTCCTTTAGTGATGAGGTTCTCTGCCAAATTGATTCAGGCGCAGGTTGAGATGGGTCTTCTAGAATTTCTCCTTCATACGAAGTGTGTAGAATATTCTCATCAGTTGAGTACATAGGTTCATCAGGATCAGCATCTATATTGATTTGATTTTTTTTACAGTAATCAATCAAATCAGCTCTAGAAACAAAATTCCATGTTCTCCATGGAGCAATAACTTCTATTGAAGGGTTTAATGAATAAGCCCCAATCTCAAATCTAATTTGATCGTTTCCTTTTCCAGTTGCTCCATGAGCTATTGCGTCAGCACCCTCTTCTTCAGCTATTTCTATCATACGCTTACTTATTAAAGGTCTAGCAATTGATGTACCCAATAAATACTCACCTTCATAAAGCGTATTTGCCCTAAACATTGGAAAGACATAGTCTTTAACAAACTCTTCCTTTAAATCTTCCAGGATGACTTTACTTGCACCAATGGCATTTGCTCTTTCTTTCACTAGATCAGGATTATGGTCTTGACCTATATCAGCCGTAAAAGTTATAACTTCTGCGTTATAGGTGTCTTTTAACCAATGTAGGATCACTGTGGTATCCAGACCACCAGAATAAGCCAATACAATTTTTTTAATTTTCTTAGTACTCATAAGAGGCGCGTATTGTATACATACTTTCTTAAAAAACTAGGAAGTCGTTATTATAGATTCAAGATGGAATTTCAAATCCTTTAAGTGGGATTCATAATTTTTCCACTGGTTTACACCTTTTGTGTTTATAGGTTGTCTTACTTGTTCAGAACTTGCTGTTTTAACAGCCCTTTTAGTTTTATAGAATTCTAAGGTTGACGATTCAAAATCTACTTCACAAAAATCAATTAAATCTCTAGTAACACCTTCCTGATTGTTTATAAGATCTTCATGTTGTACTTTGAATACGTAACCGGGTAAAACTTTATCCCAATGATCCATTAAATTTACGTAATTTACATAATATCTAGCAATTTCTGATAGATCATAGGTGAAGGCTTGCCCTCTTGCAAAAAGTTGTTTAAAACAACTAAAACAAGTATCCATAGGGTTTCTTCTAGCATCAATGACCTTGGCATTGGGAAGAATTAACTTTATCAACCCAATATGGCTAAAATTATTAGGCATCTTATCAATAAAATATTGTTTGCCTGTTCTAAGAAATTGCGTTTCTTCTATGAATGATTTTCCTAAATCAGTTAAATCAGAGCCCTGCAAGCTTTCAATAACTTCTGGATAGGCTGTTCTATCTTTAGTGCTGTTCCCTAATTTTCTTGCAATATTCATTATATTGGGGAGCTCCATAGTTCCTTCTATTTTGCTATGTGAAGCAAGTATTTGTTCTATAAGTGTAGAGCCGGATCTAGGAAGACCTACTATAAAAATAGGTGCACTTGAATTATCGCCAAAATCCTTATTTTCTTGAAACCTTTCTTCTGTGAAGAATTGCTTTAATCTTTCAGATAAAGCTTCTATAGCTTTAGGGTCGTATGTAGTTCTTCCTCTATTAAGATCATTGCCTCTTTTGTAGTATTCAAAAGATTCGTCATAGTTACCCATATCTTCAAAAGCTTTTCCGAGAGAAAATAAGAAATGTACTTTTTCTCTTTCTGGAACTTCAGTCAACTCTATCTTCTTTTCCATACTTGAAATTTCTTCACCGCTAAATTTATAAGTTTTTAAATTAGCTAAGCTCCAATAAGCCTCGCCAAAATTATTATCAAAACTGATTGCTTCATTGTAAGAACTTATACAAGCTTCTTGATTGCCTGTAGTCTTATAAACGTGACCAAGACTTAAATGTACTTTAGGCTGATTAGTTTTAAGTTCAATAGACTTTTTATAGGATTCAATGCCTTCTTCATGTTGTGAGCTACGAGTCTGCATGGTCCCTAATCCTGCCCATCCTTCTGCCCAATTTGGTCTCAATTCAGTTGCTTTTCTAAAACAAAAAGCAGCTTTCTGCAGGCTATCAGGATCATCTTTTTGTCTATACATCTTAGCTAGGTTTTCCCAAGCTAAGGCATAGTCTGGCGCTATCTTTGTACAGTTTTCTAACATGTTTATAGCTTGATCAACAGCTCCTGTTCTAGAAGCTAACAGGGCCAGCAATCTTAATGCATCTACATTGTTTGGATCATCAGAAAGTATTTCTCTATATATTTTTTCAGCTTCTCCTAGATTGCCCTTTTGAACTTGGCTCATGGCTTTTTGAAGATCAAGGTACTTCTTGTCTGTAGATATTGCATTCTTATAAGCCTTGTCTGCTTCCTCATCTTTCCCTTGATCCGAAAGAACATCTCCTAAAGCCTTCCAATTAGAAAAATTAGATGCATCTAATTCTAGACATTTTTTAAAACATACTTCTGCTTTGTTTAAGTCTCCAAGTTGTGTCCAGGCTTGGGCAAGATTTTCATGTGCTTGAAGAAATTTAGGAGCTACTCTTATCGCTTTCTGTAAAGGTATTAGTGCAACTTCAGGCTTTTCCTGTTCTAAACTAGATACGCCGCTCAACCTTAGGGCGTTAGGATCATTTGGAAATTTTTTAAGAATTTCAGATAATTGCTTTTCAGCTAAATTAAATTCATTTTTTTTTAATAAATCACCGGCGTTTTTATAGGCCGTTTCTAGACTCACTTGATTGTCTGATTCTTCTTTCACCCTTACATTCTAGCCTAGTCAAGGTTATGCTTCATCTATGGAAGTAGTAAACAGGCAGCTAGACAAACTAGGAGTAGATAAAATAACTTTATCAATTAGTTTGTTTTCTGTTCTATTTATTGCCACTTTCATCCTTTATGACGCAGAGTTTGCAAAGAGAACAATAGATTTATCTTATAAATCAATTGTCAGTGTATTTGGGCCTTCGTATCTAATACTCACTCTATTTTGTTTTTTCTTCTTACTCTTCTTGTGTTTTTCTAAATTTGGAACTTATAAATTTGGCGGAAATCAAGCATCAGCAGAATTTTCTTATCTTAGCTGGGTAGGTATGCTCTTTTGCTCAGGTATAGGAGGAGGAATTATTTACTGGTCAGGTGTAGAATGGTCTTATTACGTAGGAATTCCTCCTTTTGGCATCGATCCTTATTCAACCGAATCATTTTCTCTTGCGACAGCCTACGGCTTATTTCATTGGGGAATTAGTGCGTGGTCTATATATGGTATTCCTGCTATTGCTCTTTCTATAGCCTTTTACAAATATAATCTTAACTCACTAAGATTGAGTTCAAGTTTAAGTGGACTAGGTATTTCAAACATAGAAAGTACCTTATTTGGTCGCTTCATAGATCTAATCTTTATCTTAGCTACGGTAGGTGCAGCCGGTGGAACTATAGGCTCCTATATTCCCATGCTTTCTTCAGGATTTTCGGAAATCTTTAATTTAAACAAGGGTTTATATCTAGATATTCTAGTAATCTGTCTATGTGTGGGATTGTTTGGTTATAGCGTTTATAGGGGATTGGATAAAGGTATTAAAAATTTAAGTAATTTTAATCTTATTCTGGCTTTAGTTTTCTTGTTAATCATTATATTTTCAACGGATATTGTTGGCTTAATTCAAACATCTGTTTCAGGATTGCTTTTTTCAATAACGCATTTTTGGGACATGAGTACACTAGGAATCTCTGAAGAATCACAATTCGCAGAAGAATGGACAATCTTTTACTGGGCTTGGTGGGTAGCGTTTGGACCTCTTGTCGGTTTATTTATTGCTAGAATTTCTAGAGGAAGAACCTTAAGGCAAGTTATTCTAGGCATGTTATTCTTTGGAACGCTTGGAACGTGGCTTTTTTATATGATTTTAGGCGGATATGCTATGAATCTTGAGCTATCAGGTGAGTTTTCAGTCATACAAAGCATGAATTCGTATGGTCATGCAGATACAGCAATTGCTGTAGTAAAGAATTTATCTTTTGAAATACTTATGGTTTTTATATTTTGCTTAATTACGATCATATTTGTAACAACTTCATATGATTCAATGTCCTACGTCATTTCATACCATGTCATGAAGACTTCAAATGAAAATAAAGAACCTGATAAGAAATTACGTTTATTTTGGGCAATAATATTAGGAATCCTACCTGCTGCATTAGTTATATACTCTGATCATAGTGTAGCTTTAGATATTATTTTAATAACTTCCCTTCCCTTAATGTTAATTTATCCATTAATGGCTATATCTATTTACCGAGAATTAATACAATAAGCGCATGAAAAAACCTAAAGACTTAAAGCCTAGTACTCTATCGTTACATGCTGGGCAACGACCAGATTCAGATTTTGGTGCTAGATCAACACCTATTTATCAAACTTCTTCATTTGTTTTTCCTGATACAGAAACTGCAGCTGGAATATTTAATGTTGAACGTGCAGGTCATGTCTATTCAAGAATAACCAACCCTACCAATGCTGTTCTAGAAGAAAGGATTAGTGCTCTAGAGGGTGGTATAGGAGCTATTACAACTGCAAGTGGTCAAGCTGCTCTTGTTCTAGCTATTACCACTATTCTAGAAAAAGGATCTCATATAATAGCTTCTAAGAGCTTGTATGGAGGAAGTCACAATCTATTAGAGTACACGCTTCCAAGATTTGGTATAGATACTACTTTTGTAGATTTACGAAAGCCAAATGATATAAAAAAGAATATCAAAAAGAATACAAAACTTATATTCGGCGAGACTTTAGGCAACCCTGGGTTAGATGTTCTCAACATACCAAAAGTATCAAAAATTGCTCACGATAATAATATACCTTTATTAGTAGATTCTACTTTTACCACTCCTTATTTAATGCAACCCTTTTCGATGGGTGCAGATCTAATTTTTCATTCAGCCACTAAATTCCTTTCAGGTCATGGAGTAGTGATAGGCGGTCTTTTGGTTGATGGAGGTAAATTTGATTGGAGCTCCTCTACGAAATTTAAAACTTTAACTGAACCTTATGAAGGTTTTCATGACATGAACTTTGTAGATGAATATGGCCCTGCTGCTTATATCAATAGAGCTAGAAAAGAAGGAGCTAGAGATTTTGGTGCCTGCATGAGTCCTCATACAGCCTTTTTAGTTTTACAGGGTATTGAGACACTAAACCTAAGAATGGAAAGACATATACAAAATACAAGATCTATTGTAGATTTTTTAAACTCACATCAATCTGTTAAAAGTGTTTGTTACCCTGAACTAGAAAACCATCCAGATTATAAATTAGCAAAAGATATACTGCCTAAAGGATGTGGTGCTGTTTTTACTTTTCAATTAGAAGGAAATAAAGAAACAGGCAAAAAGTTTATTGAACAATTAAATTTATTTTCACATTTAGCCAATGTTGGAGATGCTAAATCACTGGTAATACATCCCGCAAGCACCACTCATCATAGAATGAGCACTGATGCACTAAAAAAAGCAGGAATAACTGAATCCACAATACGTTTATCAGTTGGTATAGAAGACTGCGATGATCTTATAGAGGACTTAGACGAAGCATTAACTTATTCAACTAGAAAATAATGTATTATTTTCCAACAAAAAAATTAAAGAAAAATTCTGAGCCAATTGTCTTTATTCATGGCACAGGCATGGATCATTCTGTATGGACCTCGTCAGTTAGGTATTTTTTAAGAAAGAATAGAGATGTTTTATCTATTGATCTACCGGGTCATGGAAAGAGTTCAGGGAAACTTATTTCTTCTATATCTGACTTTTCAGATCAAGTATTCAAATTGTTAGACAATAATTCCGTTAAAAAATGTTCCATTGTTGGCCATAGTATGGGTTCTCTTATAGCACTAGAAATGGCATCTTCTCAGCCTCATAGAGTTAAATCTATGTCTTTAATAGGAACCGCATACCCAATGCAAGTAAATGATCAATTGTTAGAATTTGCAAAATCTGATGTTCAAAAAGCTATCGATATACTAACTTTTATGGGTTATAGCCATCAAGCACGAATAGGAAGAAATAAAAATCCTGGAATTTGGATGACTGAATCAACAAGAAGATTAATGCAACAATCAAAAAAAGGGGTCATTTACAACGATCTATTGGCATGTAGTAATTTTAAAGGTGGTCTTGAAAAAGCTAAGAAAGTGACCGCTAAAGTACAATTAATATTAGGTTCAAATGATTATCTTACTCCAACTAGAAAGGCGGTTGATTTAATAGATAGCTTTAAGAATCCTGACGTTAAACAAATTGCAGATTCGGGGCATACCTTAATGGCTGAAGATCCGAACAAAGTTTTAGATTATTTGATAGAAGTATTATGAAAAATATCATTATTGGTGATGGAGCTTTAGGAACTGAATTAAGAGATAGAGGCATTGAGGTGCCTTCTCATACCGAATCTATTTGGTCTGCTTTAGCTTTAACAGAACACCCTGATGAAATAAAACAAATCCATTTAGATTATATAGAAGCAGGTAGCGACTTTATAACTATCAATAATTACGCTGTTACTCAGCCTCTCTTAGAAAGAGTTAATAGGGCGGATGAGCTAGTGGATTTAACAATTAAATCTGTAGAACTTGGAAAGGATGCTATAAAAGAATCTAATCAAGATATTAAACTCGCTGGTTCCCTTCCCCCATTAGAAACAAGTTATCGAGCTGATTTAGTTCAAGATCAAGATAAAATGATTGAACAATACACAGAGATTGCTGCTATTTTAGAAAATGAAGTGGACATTATTATTTGTGAAACAATGTCGAGTACACTAGAAGCAAAAAGCGCTCTCGCTTGTGTTGCAAATTCTAGCGCAGAAATTTGGTTAAGTTGGACTCTTATGGGTAACAGAATGAACCTCTTGCCGAGTGGAGAAAATATTGTAGACGCGTGTAATGAAATAAAAGATCTAAGAGCTGATGCATATCTGATAAATTGTTGTGGGGCTAATATGATCACAGAAGCATTAGCTTCAATAAAAGAAATAACATCAAAACCAATCGGTGGATATGCAAACCCAGAATTAGTTTTAACAAATAATCAAAATACAGGTGTTAGTAAACAACCAGAATTAGAACATCGTTCAACTGCTACTGAAATTGATGAAGATAGATACGCTGAAGAAGCAATCAAATGGGTAGAAAATGGAGCTTCAATTATTGCAGGTTGCTGTAGGACAAAACCTTCATATATCAAGAAACTAAAAGAAGTACTCTAAAATCTAAAATTTATACTTTAGTCTTATACCGGTTTCCCTTGGTCTATTTGTAAATTTAGTTTCAGGTCTATAACCTTGGTATTCCCAGATAACAGCCTGTTGATCCGTAAGATTATCAATATAAAGTACACCCTCCCAATTATCTGAGGATATTGATGTTGAAAGATTTGCAAGAGTATATCTTGGCTGATCTACAGGATTCGTTACAGATGATTTTCTTTCTCCAGTGCGTGAAACATTTAAATCAAAATATCCATCTAAGCCATTAAATGCTGTAAATTCTCTGTTAATTGATAATGACAACTTTCTTTTAGCTACATTGGCAAGTTGAGTACCAGAAGTTGCTTGAACAGTTCCGTTTAAAACAAAGTCATCTTTAAGCTTAGGATCAATAATTGAACCTCCTAAAATAAAATTGAAACCATTTTGCGCTAAATACGACAAATCAAATTCTAGTCCTTTTATTTCAGCATCACCTATATTCGTATTAAATTGTATCGTAGCTAAATCTCTATCATAAACAGCCGTTTGCATGTCTTTCCAATCCATTAAATATAAGGCTGCATTAAACCTGAGCGTTGCATCCGAGTTTGCGTACTTATACCCTATCTCATAATTATTTAATTCATCTGAGTCATAGTACAGCGGAGCTGCATCACTATTCTTATTGGTTCTATTAGTTCCCGCAGGCCTATAACCCTGAGAATAATTAAAGTAAACTAAAGCATCATTTTCTAACTTTCTAGATATGGCGATTTTTGGAGATATACCAGAATCTTCCTCAGTTCTATTTGCTTCATGGCCATAATAATCAAGACCAAATCCACCAAAGTATCCATCTTTTGCATTAAATAGTATCTCCGAGTCGAATGCCCTTAAGCCAAGAGTTAGATCTGTATTTTCATCGAGCGCTACAATTGCTTCACCATAAATAGCTTTAGTTTCATCTTCTCGGATATTATCTGCTTCCCACCAGATACCTTCTCTACCTGAAATGCCTGTTCCTCCCCAACTTCCATCAGAGTAGTAACTTTGCATACCTGGCCATAGATATGTGTATTTATAAGGATTTTCTAATTTGTCATAGAAAACACCTATTAACCATTGCAATTGGTCTCCGTCCTCACCACCAGCAAACCTTAGCTCATGAGTTTCTCTTTCCATATTAAGAGAATAGTCAGCCCACATTGTTGGATCATTGCAAGCACCTTCAAAAGTGCCGTAGTAATAATAAGAATAATAATCACAAGTATAATAACTTGCATATCCGAAACCATTCACGCCAGTGCTATCTAATTGATAGTACTCAACGTAATCATTGTAATCCCACAGATATCTAACATCTCTATCAAAAAAAGTACCCGCATAAGTAAAGGAAGTATCATTAAAACTACCTTCTAAAGTTAAACTTGTTTGATTCCATTCATCATCAGTAAATTCAGAAATAACTTTATTACTCTTCAACTTACCTAAAGTATCTGGTTGGTGATCCCAACTTCCTACTGTATAAGATTCTTGATTTATATGAGTAAGAGTTGCCGTAAGATTATCATTAACCCAAGCTCTTAAGGACGCTCTGAATCCTCGTACTTCACTTTCATTATGGTCTTCAGCTTCAATTAAAGGTACTGTGTAGCCGCTACCGGTAAAAGTTTTAGTACCTCCAACTAAGTCTATAAAGCCACCCTCAGTTACGTCGTATGCAGATACACGTGCAGCCATGTTTTCACTAATTGGTACATTAATGAACGCTTCAAGACTTTCTGATGTATCTATTCCTTGTCCAGAAGAAAAATCCAATTCAGCACTAGCTTTGAATACATCTCTTTGAGGTTTATTTGTTATTAATTTAACTGTTCCTCCTTGCGCGCTAGAACCGTATAAAGTTCCCTGAGGTCCATTAAGAACCTCAATCCTTTCCATATCATAAACATGTAAGTCAGGATTTAAGCCTACTGTATTGATGGGAGATTCATCAATATACATTGCAACTGTTGTATTTGGTCCAGCTAAATTACCAAAGTTACCGTCTGACGTACCACGAATATAAAAGGCAGATCTACCAGGACCGTACTGAATATATGATAAAGAAGGGATTAATTCGGCGTAATCCATAAAATCATTAACATTAGCGCTTTCAAGTCTACTTCCAGTTATGGCCTGAACGCTCATAGGTAAATCTTCAATCCTAGATTCCCTTTTAGAAGCAGTTACAATTATTTCTTCGACATTACTCTCTTCTTCTGCAGCAACCACTTCATTGCTTTCAAAAGAAGAAATGGCAGCTAAGCCACCAAAAGCTATAGTTTTCTTTAAGATAGAATCTTTAAGTTCAAAAGGCGGTACAAATTTATACATACATCTCCCCTATTAGCCAGATTACATAGCTATTTTTAACACATTAGCTATATAAAAGCAGCTGTTTTTAGAGAGTGACTTTATTCAGTTTCAGCCGAATCGATAATTGACTGAAGCTCTCCTGCTTCATGCAACTCGGTGATGATATCGCAACCACCAACTAACTCTCCATTAACAAAGAGTTGAGGAAATGTAGGCCAATTAGAAAATTGAGGTAAATTAGCCCTAATCTCAGGATTAGTGAGTATATCTACGAATGAAAAAGGTTTCCCACAAGCAATCAAAATTTGTGAAGCCTTTGATGAAAATCCACATTGAGGTGAATCTGGTGAACCTTTCATGTATAAAAGCACAGGATTTTCTTTAACCTGCTGTTCTAGTTCTTCAATAACTGTTGTCATATTTTCATTTTATCTCAATTACAAAGATCAAGATATTGTTTTACTGTTTTTTCAATTCCCATTATCAAAGAGTCTGAAATAAGTGCATGTCCTATAGAAACTTCATCCACTGGTACGTTTTCTAAGAAAAAGGTTAAATTATGTAAATCAAGATCATGACCAGCATTAACACCTAAGTTTAAGTTTCTAGCTAAATCATAGCACCGAATAAACGGGTCAATTGAGTTTAATCCCGGATCTTCTGCGTAAGGTCCTGTATAAAATTCTATCCTATCTGTTCCAGTGTCCTTTGCCTTTTCTAGTTGCTCAGGTATAGGATCTACAAAAAAACTAACTCTATGAGAATTTTCTTTTAGGGAATTAACTAGATCAATATCTTCCGATGTTTCTCTGTTAATAAAATCCCATCCATGATCAGAAGTGATTTGTTCTAAAGAATCAGGCACAAGCGTACATTGATCTGGCTTAGCTATTTGAATAATTTCTTGGAGACCAGGGTAATGTTTGTTTCTTTCTGCATAGGGATTACCTTCAATGTTAAATTCAACTTTTTTTCTTTTGGTTAACTCTCTAAGTGTGTAAACATCTTCTGGAGTTATGTGCCTTAAATCTGGTCTTGGGTGAACAGTTATACCGGAAACGCCACAGTCTATTATTAACTCCGATAATTCTAGAATATTGGGTGTATGGCCCCCTCTAGCATTTCTTAACCAGGCAATTTTATTAACGTTTACGCTTAAATTTGTCATTTATAAAATATTGTTGATAACGACCTTACCACTACCGTGACCAGTAGCGACTTTTTTATGTGCTTCTGAAATGTCTGAAAGAGAATAAATTGAATCAATTATTGGTTTTATGATTTCTTTTTCTGCTAAATGAGTCAATTCTTGCAAACCAGATAAACTAGGTCTATATATTGACCAATGAACATTTATGGGTCTGTAGGCCGATTTTATTTTTTGTCTCAAGAAAAATGCATGGGGTGCACCTAATAACAAACCTTTACTATCCAGCGTATTCATTAATGGATGGGTGAGCGTTATATAGTGAGATGAGGAATTATTTTTTAAAATCTTACAACATTCTTCGATAGAATCATCTAAAACAGAATCACCTAATAAGTCGTAAACTATATCATGGCCATCTAATGCTTCTTGAAATAATTCGCTTTCGTAATTAATGACCTTTTTAGCACCAAGAGATTGCAGCAAATCAACATTGTTACCACTGCATGTTGAAGAAACTTCACAACCCCAGTGATTAAATAGCTGAATCGCAGCAGTACCTACACCACCGGCCCCTCCTTGTATGAAAACTTTTCTTTCATTTAGATCTTGAGGTCTCAATCCAGCCCATCTTACTATTGCTGACCAGGTTGTTAAAAAAACATAAGGTAAAGATGCAGCTTCTTCAAAAGTTAGATTTTTAGGTTTAATATTTACTTCCTCTTGATCTATTGCGGCATACTCGGCATAAGTTCCACTACTAGCTTTCGAAGTACAGCCCCACACCTCATCACCCTCTTTAAATCTTGTAACTTTTTGACCCACACTTACTACGTGACCAGAAAAGTCAGATCCTAAAATCCATGGAAAATTGTTTCTTCTTTGTTTCTCAAAAATTGATCTCCCGTAACCCTCTCTTTTCATAAGGTCAATTGGATTTATAGAGCTAGCTGAAATTTTCACTAAAACTTGGTTAGATTTTAGTTCTGGTAATGGTAAAGTTTCATCAATCTCAAAAGATGACTCATCACCATAATCTCTTATAACTGAAGAATACATCATGTATTTTTATGATTTAGGATCAAACACCACTTTTATGCAATTAGATGATTTGTCTTGTGCAACATTAAAAGCCTCTTCTGCTTCAAGCAGAGGAAATCTATGGGTAATAATCGTATCTCCTATAGTTGGGCTTGTTGAAATAAGTTTTGCTGCTACTTCAAAGTCTTTTATGCCAGAAGTTGATCCATACATTATTGAAGGAAAGACTTTAATTTCATTCATTATTACTCTTAAGCCAGGTAAGTTGATTCCCTCTAAAGGGATTCCTAATAACACTATCCAAGAACCTGGTTTTGCAGATTTAGCACTTAAATCTAAAGTTTCTTTAGTGCCCACACAATCTACCACCCTATCGTAAAGACCTTCAAGAATCCCTGCACCTAATTTACTTCCGGCTTCTTTTTGATGGTCGTATTTAGCAAATAAATCAACCTCACATCCAATATATTTTGCTGCTGCTATTGCGCACATACCTATTGTGCCCCCACCAATGACAGCAATTTTATGACTCGATGTGGTATTTGTTCTAATAAATCCGTGTAATGCAACTGCTAAAGGTTCTACTAAACAAGCGTCCTCGATAGCCACCCTTTTGTCTAATTTAATTAAACATTCTTCAGGTACCAATATTTGTTCTGCCATACCGCCATTAATACTCATGCCTATTCCTTGAAAATCAACCTTACAAAGATGGTAGTCACCAGACTCACAGGATTTACATTTTCGACATGAAATTATAGGTTCTATAGCTACATGAGTTCCGTCAGATGTAATACCTGCAATTTCATGACCAGCTACATGAGGAGAATGAGCTCCAGAATTTAATATATGCAGATCACTTCCACAAATTCCAGCAGAAGCAACATCAACTAATATCCCTTCCCCTGATGGAAAATCAATATTTGAAGTAAAGACCTTACCGTCAGAATAAGAAACAGCTTTCATTAAGTAATTTTTAAGTCCTTATATACTGATGCAGCTACATCCGTAGCAGTTTTCCATGCGGTAATACCAGGGTGCATTTGATTCATAACAAAGCCCAAAGATATATTGTTATCTGGATCAGCAAACCCTAAAGATCCACCAGCTCCTCCATGACCAAATGAATCAGGATTAGGTCCCATACTTACGTTTTTTGTTCCTAGCATGAAACCAATTCCAAACCTCGTATGCATATGACCTAGTACAAGATCTTTACCGTCAGATTGGGTCTGCCTACCCAATTCAATAGTTTCTGGACTCAAGACATGAATACCATCCCTAGAACCTCCGTTAGCTAAAACTCCATAAAGTTTAGCTAGAGATCTAGCATTTCCATGCCCATTTGCTGCTGGTATTTCTGCTTCGCGCCACTCGCGAGTATTAGCTTCAAATTCATCATTCTCATTACTACCAAGTGGTGGATTATTAAATGCCGCACCTACCGGTTTATTAGTATCGGTAAAGTCCAATAAAAATTTCATTGGTCCAGGCAATAAAAATCTTGGAAGTTTTGCCAATAAAGGAAGTAATGGGTTTGGTTTTGAAGGAAGTATATTGCTTACTCTTGAAAACTCTGATTCCGGTAACCCTATCCAAAAGTCTAAATCTAAAGGTTTTGCTATTTCCTCATTAAAGTAATTTCCTATAGTCCTGCCATCGATTCTTCTTAAAATTTCTCCGACTAAATGGCCATACGTTAATGCATGGTAACCGTGTGCAGTTCCAGGCTCCCAAAGAGGTTCTTGTTTTGCCAATTCACTACATATGAGATCCCAGTTAGTAAAAGATCCCGGATCAAGTGGGGTTCTGACTCCACATAAACCTGATTTATGGCAAAAAAGATATCGCACAGGAATATCACCTTTACCGTTTTTAGAAAATTCTGGCCAATATTCTGATACCGGTTTATCTAAATCTAGTTGTCCCTTTTCAATTAATTGAAGTAAACAAATTGCTGCAATGCCTTTGGTTGTTGAGAAAACATTTACTATTGTGTCTTCTTCCCAAGGTTTCGTTTTATCTGTGTTTGCATAACCACCCCAAAGATCAATTACTTTTTCTCCTTCTATTTCAAGAGAAATGGCACAACCCAATTCAAAGCCACTATCAATACTTGCTTCAAATATTTTTTTTGCTTCTAAGAACCTTTCATCACAATACCCACTTACCATAAAAATTCTCCTAATTAGATCTCCATATTATTAATTGTCGCGTTGATTTCATGTAATCCGCGTAGTCAGGTCTCCTTTCTAAGCTTCTGTTATCCATCATTTGGCAAGTTATTAAAGAGAACATCAGATTCATAATCAAAGGACATATAAATAAATACCAATAATTTATATCAATTGAAATGGTCATAAAATAAAGACCCCACCAAAATAAAATCTCTCCTAAGTAATTTGGGTGTCTAGAGTAAGACCAAAGACCTTGTCTCATGGTTTTTCCTTTATTTGATACATTGCTTCTAAATTTACGCATCTGTTCATCTGCAACTAATTCTAATGTAACAGCCAAAACAGTGAACAAACTTGCAAGATACAATAGTATTCCAACTTCATTTGTTGAAACTGAGAGAGCATAGTAAATCGGAAATAGAGAAAGGTTAACTTGTAAAGTTGGATATATATGAATACCGAATAAATCTATAAGAAAAGCAAAAGGCTTAGCTTTTAAATCGATATATCTAAAATCTTCATGCTCTAATCCATCCCAATCTCTCATCCAATTTATTGTTAATCTTAATGCCCAATACATTACCGGTATTAAAATCAATATAACTTTTTCAAGATTAATTTCACTTGATTCAGGCCATAACGCTATATAAATCGCTATAGGAATAGGGGCAACAGACCAGAAAGGATCATATAAACTTGAATTTTTATAAATTCGACTAGACACAAATACAACAAGTGTTGCAAATAAATGACCCGTTAAAATAACCAGCCATTGGTGAGCATCTATGAACTGGTAAGCAGCAGCAATTGCCACTACTAAAGCAACTATATAAACAACTCCTGTTATTAAAAAACTTTTAGCTCTATTAGTCATTTATGAACTCGCTACAGCTCCTCCATCGCAGGCTATTGTCTGACCAACCGTATAAGCACCTGCTCTTGAACTGAGAAAAATAGCTAGACCAGCAATATCTTCTGCATCGCCCACTCTTCCACTCGGGTTGCTTTGTCCAACAGCAGACCAATCTATATCTGTATCACCGCCACCGCCTACTCCAGTACTTAACATCCAAGTTGGGAATGGGCCTGGAGCAATGGCATTAACAATTATATGGTCTTTAATTAGTCTAGCAGCCAATACGCGTGTTAAGTGATGAACAGCAGCTTTTGAAGGACCATAAGAGAATGCATCAAATGTACCTGTTTTAATTCCGTCAATTGATCCTATATTAATAACTCTAGATGTGTTGTCAGCGTTTCCAGACTCTCTTAATAAAGGCAATAACTGCTGTGTGAGAAAGAATATACCCTTAACGTTAGTGTCCATAACTTTATCCCAGCCTAATTCAGAATAATCCTCTATGGGCTCTCCCCAAGAAGCGCCTGCATTGTTTACTAATATATCCAGAGACTTCTCTTTTGAAGACAGCTCATTGGCTAAAGCACTAATGCCTTCTAAATTAGAAAGGTCTGCAGGAATTGAAATGCATTCTCCTCCATATTCTTTAGCTAGTCTTTCAGCCGTCGCATCGCATACTTCTGCTTTTCTTGAACTTATATAAACTTTTGCCCCATTAGCTAAAAAGCCTGCTGCAATCATTTCTCCTATACCTCTTGAACCACCAGTTACAAGAGCCACTTTTCCTTCTATTGAAAATAAATCTTTCATAATTGTTATCCTTGTTTTCTAAATAAAAAACCCCATATATATAGTGTAAGTGCCTTAGGGGCTTACGTAAATTATTTAACTTGCTTAATTATAAGGAGAAAAAAAATGATAAATAATACATTTGACTTACTATGGAGAGATATCTCTCCTTTTGCAGTAGGATTTGATAGGACCTTTGATAGTTTAGCCATGCTAGCGAATTCAAAACAAGAATCCTCAAATTACCCGCCTTACAACATAAGAAAAGTTAGCGAAGATAAATATACTATTGAGCTAGCCGTTGCGGGATTTGAAGAGGAAGAAATTGATATAGAAGCTTCGGGTGAAAACCTAGTAATTAAAGGATCCAAAGATAAAGACGCATCTGAAGGACTTTTACATCAAGGTTTAGCATCAAGAAACTTTGTTAAAAGATTTGTTCTTTCTGATGACATGGTTATAAAGGGCGCAGCTCTTAGTAACGGCATGTTGTATATAGGGATAGAAAGAATTATTCCTGAAGAGAAGAAAACTAGAAAAATTGATTTTACTTCTAAGAGTAAATTACTAAGCTAAATACAGAAAAAGGGAGGTTTAACCTCCCTTTTTTTTGGAATCAACTTTATCAATATTTTTTGGCTTAGAACTAAGCTCAATTAAAAAATCTTGGATTAAATCTATTGAATTGAGTATTAGACTTTCCGCACTTTGAGAATAGTTATTAACTCTTTCTTCTACTCTCTTTGCTCTTTTAACGTATTTATTTTCATTATCCATAGTTTAATTTTATATTAATATGCAAATACTCAAAAACAATGACTTATCTTGATATAGAAAATCTCATATCTTTAGAAGAGGAAATTAATAATTTCCACTCTTCCTATTCAGATAAGAGCGCCACAACTCATATTGTTATTCAATCCATGAACGGATATCAATTAGAGTTGAACGAAGTTGATGAGTTAACCGCAGAACTTCATTCATTTATCGTAAATCTGAATTCTCTTACTTTAGAAAACCAAGACATAAAAAAGAATGACATTGTTTATCTGATAACTTCAACAAAATTATCCTTTTCTGATAACCAAAGTTTACAAATAAAGAATGTAGATACGCTTGAACATTCTAGTGTTCAGAAAAATATAGAACTTAAATATAAAAAAAATCTATTGAATCTTATTAAAGTCTAAAGCGGTTTCCTGAATAACAAAGTCATACGATCACTTTCACCTATTTCAAGGTATTTCTGCCTATCCACATCTTTCATTCTTAGATTTGGAGGTAATGTCCAAACTCCTTTTGGGTAATTTTTGATATCTTTAGGGTTAGAGTTCACTTCAGATTTAGATACTAATTCGAATCCATGCTTCTTGGCCATCTCAATAGCGTGTTTTTCGGTTACATAGCCACTTTTTTTCATCATCTCTAAAGTAGTTCCTTCATCAGCTCTATGCTCAACAACTCCAAAAATTCCCCCTGGTTTTAGAGCCTTATAAGAATTAGAAAATATAGTATCCAGTAGAGGCCCTAACCAGTTATGTAAATTTCTAAAAGTTAAAACAGCATCAACGCTATTTGGTTCAGCCAAAGTTGAATCTATATTAACTATCTCAACTCTGCCATACATTGGACTGCTATTCATTTTCTTTTCAAAGTTGGCTCTGCCTCTTTTGTAATAACCTCCAGCATCTGGATTAAAATGAGCAGCTATCAAAGTACCTGGATAATGTATGTAATTAGCTAATATCTCTGTATACCAACCCCCTCCAGGAGACAGTTCTATAATCGTCATATCTTGTTTAATTCCAAAGAAATCTAGAGTCTCGTATGGATGCCTATAAACATCCCTAACAACGTTCTTAGGTGTCCTGTCTTCGCTAGCTATAGCTCCTTTAAGGTCATGAGCAAAAGAGTTTGATACAAAAGACAGAGTTAGTAAGGAGATGGAGAGTAATAATAATTTTTTCATAGTTTAAATAGTATCTTCAAATGGCTGTCTTTAAAAGAGTTGAGATGACTCTTTCTAACTGCTCAATATTGCCGCACTGAAATACTTTAGTGCAATAAGCGGAATAAGTTGTCATAACTGAATCCCCTGTATCCCAACGATATTTTCCCTCAGGGTTAAGCCAAAAAACTTGTTTAGATCTTTCATTTATTATTTTCATCAAATGAGCTTTTTCAGGTCCAAAATTATTTCTAGCATCGCCTAAAATTACAACGGTAGTTTTCTTATCAATTTCATCTATACATAAACTTACAAAATCAGTTAAAGCTTGTCCGTAGTCGGTTGATCCTCCTCCGTGTTTTTGTAATGCACTTTCAATAGCAGAATCAAGATTTGAGTCTTTAAATTCATCTGTGACTTCACCTAAGTTAGAAGAAAAAACAAAAGCTCTTAATTTAGAAACGACTTCTGTCAAACTAAATAAGAACATAAGCATGAATCTTGCGTAAGCACCCACCGATCCACTGACATCACAAATAACGTAAATCTTAGGTCGATCTACTTTTTTGTAAGACCAACTTAGATTAAATAAAACACCTTGATTAACCCAGTTCTCTCTAATAGTTTTTCTTATATCTAACTTGCCTCTTCTGTAATTCTTTTTTCTTCTCGAGTGCAAATTAGCTAACTTCTTAGCCATTCTTCGTACCAACGAGTGAACTTCATGCAAATAAGATCTATCTATTTGAGCCATGTTCATAGACTTGAATACTTGTTCTCTTAATTGCTCTCCTGAAACATCACCGTGCAATAGAAATTGCTGCTGAACGTAGTCCGACACCCTTTCCCTCAACCCTGTTAATTGATTCCTTAATTCTTGTTCTAAATCAGTAGGTATATCTTCTTCCCTTAATGATCCTATTTGCATAAGTTCATCTTCTAGCTTCCCAACACCCATTTTTTCTAAAATTCTTCTAGTAAAAACTGAACGTTGGGTAAAATATCTTATCTCTCTAATTTCTGAAGCTTCAGCAGCATCAGCAATAGATATCATTAGCTCAGCTTGAGACCCTTCTAATAGTGTTTTAGCTAAATCAGACTTAACATCTTCAATGTCTTTAAGCTCCTTCAAAGCTACTGGCACTTGTTCTTTTATCTCATCCGTAAAGAAATCATCAAAACAGGTTTCAAATTTCTGTTTCTCGTCTGGGGTTTTTGGAAGAACTATCGAAAGGCTTCTTTTAAGAAGTTCACGATCATCATATCCAACCTCATCAATAACAGACATTGCATCCAATGTTTCAGCTGGAGACACTCTTACGTTCGAGTTTCTGAGTGCTTTTACAAAATCAGTTAATACTTTTTCCATCTGAAGTTTCAGTGGCACTTGAAATTAGTGCAGGTATCTCCTTCTTGACGACTTCTATATCTTGTTGATGTTTTAGAAGTATATTAAGAGTTTCTTCAGCTAGATTCGCATCAAGCTCTTCTGAATTTAATAATATTAAAGTTTTTGCCCAATCAATTGTTTCACTTATAGCTGGTTGTTTCTTTAAATCTAATTCCCTAATGCCTTGTACAAAATTTACTAGTTGAATTTGCATTGATTCTGATATCTCAGGGACTCTGGCTTGCACAATCTGTCTTTCTAATTTGGCATCTGGAAAAGGTATATACAAATGCAAACATCTTCTTTTTAAAGCGTCACCGATTTCCCTACTATTGTTACTGGTTAACATGACCAAAGGTTTAACTTTAGCCTCTCTAACTCCTAGTTCAGGAATAGATATCTGAAATTCAGATAAAATTTCTAACAACAAAGCTTCAAACTCTTCATCAGATTTATCAACTTCGTCTATCAATAAAACCGATCCTTTATCCGAAGATAGAGCTTTTAATAAAGGTCTTGTCTCTAAAAAATCTTCTGAGAAGAATATATCTTCAAATTTCATTAACCTACCCAATGACTCTTTTAATCCTTTAGCCCCCTCAAGGACTTCTTGCATTTGTTCTTTTAAGATTTGGGTGTATAAAAGTTGTTTGCCGTAGCGCCATTCATACAAAGCTTTTGATTCATCAAGGCCTTCGTAGCACTGCAAACGAATTAATTCTTTTTTGAAGTACATTGCTGCCGTGTTAGCCAACTCTGTTTTACCTACACCTGGAGGTCCTTCGATTAAGATAGGTTTCTCAAGTTCTGAAGCTAGGTAAACAGCAGTAGAGATTTGGTCACTACAAATATAACCGTGTTTAGCAAAGCCTTTTGTAATTTTACTTATAGTTTTTTTAGGTCCATCTGACATTAATTATCTCCTAATAATTTTTTTAATTCTTCTATAACGCTTAAAGGGTCATCTACAAATAAATGATGCATTGTTCCTGGCACACCTATTACCCTTTCTGGGGGTATATTTCCGACATAGACAGTGTAGTCAAGAATTTCCTGCGTAAAAATCTGGCTCATTAAACCATATACAATATAAATAGGACATTGAATTGCCATCAAAGTCTCTGTTAAGTCCTTAGATTGATAGGTTTTCATCATCTTCCCATCCGATTTAAGCAGCCACCCTTCTTCAGTCTGTTTATATGAATTTATGGCGATATGATTTAAAAGAAATTCATTTCTGCAAGGTTGTGGGGGTATCAATCTGAAACTTTCTATAGCAGAAGCTTCATCTTCATAAATGAAGTCAGCTCTAATCATGGATCTATTTGAAGAATAATTTCTTACTTTATCTGGTGGTAAAATAACAATGGAATCTAGTAAATATAGAGATTTAAAAATTTGAGGATAAATTGAAGTTGCGTTTAAGGAGATTGATCCTCCCATGCTGTGAGCAATAAAATCTGCTGACTCCCAACCCATATCATCACACACGGCTTTAATTTCATTTGCGTACATTTCTTGAGAGTAAGTTTCTCTGTGGTCGCTATCACCAGATCCAGATAGATCTATGGCGACAACACAATAATCTTCGGTAAAGGCAGGAGCAATAAAATCCCACCAATGAGCATTGGCACTAAAACCATGGATAAAGAATAAACCTGGATTTTTAGTATCGCCCCAAGTCAAATAATGAATCTTAGCCCCTTCTACTTCAACGAAGTTTTCCGTTGGTGTAGAAAGTAATGATTCATTAAACCACTCTTGGTTATTCATTTATGATTCCTTAAGAATTTGCTTCTATGGCGTTTCTTAATGCGTCTGATATTTGATGAATGTGCTCTTTAGAGGCAATAAGAGATGGGGAAAGAACTAAGAATTCTCCTGAATACCTAACCAATACATCATTGTCATAGCAGTGTTGAAACACGTTCGCTGCAAATTCAGTTGCTGGTAACTTGCCAGGCCCAAACTGAACAGCCCCCATAAGACCTATATTTCTAATGTCTATGACTTGATTAAGCCCTTTAAGACTATGCAATGCTTCTTCAAAAATTGGTTCTAATTCTTTAGCTTTATCAAACAAACCTTCTTCTTGGTAAACATCCAGAGTAGCTATAGCAGCTGCGCAAGCAACTGGATGTCCAGAGTACGTGTAACCATGAAAAAGTTCTATCATCGCTTCCGGACCTTCCATGAGTTGATCATAAATAGCTGTATCAAAAGCAACTGCACTCATTGGAATCACTGCACTTGTTAAACCTTTTGCCATGGTAATAATGTCAGGGCGTACGTTAAAACGATTTGCAGCAAAAGAATCACCTAATCTTCCGAAAGCCGTAATTACTTCATCAAATATCAATAACACATCGTGCTTAGTGCAAATTTCTCTTATACGTTCTAAATAGCCAACTGGAGGCACAATTACTCCCCCTGAACCGGTTACAGGCTCTATGATCACTGCTGCAACAGTGGAAGGATCTTGTAAGACTAGTATTTTCTCTAATTCTTCTGCTAAATGCAGGCCCCACTCAGGTTGACCTTTAGTAAAAGCCATATGTTCAGGATTCCAGGTATGAGGCATATGATCTATACCAGGAAGCAAGGGGCCAAATGATTTTCTATTGGGCGTTAAGCCACCTACAGATACACCACCAAAATTGACGCCATGGTATCCCTTCTCTCTTCCTATGAATTTTGTTTTTTGGCCATCGCCTTTAGAAGCGTGATACGCAAGAGCAACCTTCAAAGCAGTCTCAACAGCTTCGGAACCTGAAGTTCCAAAGAATACCCTATCCAAACCATCGGGTGTTAAATCCGCTATCTTTTCTGCCAATTCAAAAGCTTTAGGATGAGACATATTAAAAGCAGTTGCATAATCCAATTCACCAACTTGATGTTGCACAGCCGAAACTATTTTAGGGTGGCAGTGACCTGCATTACAGCACCAAAGACCAGATATACCATCTAGAATTTGTCTGCCATCATCAGTTTTATAATGCATGCCATTAGCTGAAACTAATAACCTAGGGTTTGCTTTGAACTTTTTATTTGGCGTAAATGGTAGCCAATAATTATCTAAATTTAGATTTTGTTGAGCACTCATAATTTTTTGGCCTTATTATACTTTATCAATTGGTTCTAACTCTCTTTTTGTAATAAAAATACACACAAAAGCTGCTAGTAAAAAGAACATTAAATAAGGGTAGATCTCAGATAAACTTTGGTCCAATAAAATCCATCCAAATACAGCCGGCGAAATAGAAGCACTAAGAAGCATACAGGCGTTTAGCCATGATCCTAATTTGCCAGATGGATCTATATCTGCTGAAGCGCCGAGAATAAAGATAACCATTATCGTAAAAATAATATTCCAAGTTATATTTCCGTAATAAAACGTCTCGACCGTGGCAACTCCAAATATAAAGTAAATACAAAAACTAGATAAAAACAGACACACTAAGATAGGAATTTTTCTGCCAAGCCTATTTCCCACCAAACCTACAAATAATGGCCCAATCAAACTAAATATTATTGATATAGATATGACTTCACCGACACGGGAAACATTCATTCCTAAATCTTCAACACCAAATCTTTCCATGAAGGCCCAGATACCGCTAGAAGGAACTTCAAAAAAGAGGACGGCAAGAATAAGACAAGCAAATATATAAAATTTTGAATTCTTACCGTCATTAGATTCGCTAGTTAAAGATAAATCTGGTTTCGTGGCCAAGAAAAAAGATATAGAAAGAGTTGCATATATAAAAACAAAGTTAGTAAAGAACTGAACATAACCTCCCTCCTCTATCCAAATGCTTGAAAAATAAACTAATGTCGCTCCAGTGCAAGAAGCGAAAACCGTAAACATCGCATAAGTTCTATTGGGCTCTTTGGAAGCAGCCAAAATAGAATGTCCGCTAGCTATTAACATTCCACAACCTAACCCTGAAAAGGACTTGATAAAAAATATTTCAGATACGCTAGTTGAAAGAGAGCCCAAGTAATAGCAAACAACGACTACAAAACATCCTAAAAATGCCAATTTCTGACCCTTGAAATTCGAAGCTCCAAAAAAAAGCGCACCGATAGCCGCAAAAAAAAGTTCTAAAGATACAACAAGACCTGCGTCTTGAGATGAGGCTAAAAAGCCATCTGAGATAACTCCTACATTGAAAGGTGCTAACGTCGAAGACAAGTTACCAAGCTCTAACATGACCATGCCTGAGAATAGATTCAAATATCCCTTAATTTTCATTCCAATTTTTTCTGTAGTACCTGGCTTATAAAGTATATAGTCATTTATCAGAATTGGCTGATTAACTTATAAAATGGAATCTTCTTCAGAAATAATAAAACCTCAACAAAAGAGAAGCATAAAACGGTTTGAAAAAGTTCTCGAAACGGCAGAATACATACTGAAGTCAGAATCAAGCTATTCTCTTACCATACAAGACGTAGCTAAAATTTCTGGCATGAAAAGACCTTCCATTTATAAATTCTTTCCAAGTAATGAATCCATAGTTGATGCTTTGTCAGAAAAACATTGTTTGAAATTAATAAACTTGATTAAAAAGAATCTAGAAAACGTTAATTATTCAAATGTATCGGAGCACTACAAAATTATTATTGATGTTGCTGCTATTTACATAAATCAAAATAAAGAAATTTCTGAAGTTCTTTTTACCAAGTTTGCAGAGGATTTATTAAGCAGTGCAATTACTGAAGAAATCTCAAAACTTTCTCCCGACACCAAGCCCATTAAAAATCAAATAGCCACCCAGATGTTTTTATCTTCTCTCTATAGTGGATTTAAATCTGAGAAAAGTATAAGTCCAGCCTTTTTAGGTGAATCTAAAAGAGCCTGTCTATCTTATTTATCAAACTAAGTTTTAGATTCTTCAATCAGTTTATTAAGACCCAAAGCTAATGTCGCTCCAATAAATTGGAATGCTATAAAAAAGATCACATTGTCTAGATTAATACCTGTAAAGGTATCAGTAAAAGATCTAGCTATAGTAACTGCCGGATTAGCAAAAGAAGTAGAAGATGTGAACCAATACCCTGCTGTAATGTACAAGCCCACTGCTGGTGCAACCAAGAACTGATTTAATTCTTTAACTCTTAGGATTGTTAATATTAATCCAAAGGTAGCCACTGATTCTGCAAAATATATATTTATACCTGACCTGTAATTACCTGACAGTTGGAATAAATCTAAATTAAACATGTAATGAGCCAAAACTACGCCAGTTAAAGCTCCTATGATTTGCACAAGTATGTACGAAGTTAATTGTAGTGAAGTTATTTCTTTAGATAAATAAAATATAAACGATACGGCTGGATTAAAATGCGAACCAGACGATTGCATAAAAATCCAAATTAGAACCATCAAACCTGTTCCGGTTGCAATGGTATTGCCTAATAAAATTAATATGTTTTGTTCTGAAAGATTTTGGCCCATTATTCCAGAACCAACCACTATCATTAACAAGAAACAAGTTCCTGTGAATTCGCTTAGCAATTCTTTAAGTTTTGGCATTATTAACTAGTAGGAAAAATGCATTTAGGATCGTTATTCGTAGGATTGTTTACATGTGTCGAAACGCGATGATGTTTAATGGATTTAACCATTAACTCATCAAAACTATTGCTTTCGCTTCCTTCCAGCCACTCCTTAAAATGTGACCTGGCAACTATAAGGGGCATTCTTTCATGTATTTCTTTAGTGGTCTCAAGTGCTTCCATCGTAACAATAGCGCATCCCAGTTTTCCTCTATAACCTCCATACACGCCTGCAAAAAAGAAAACATCACCATCGGCGTGATGAAAGTAAGGTATTTTTTCATCTCCTTCAGATTTCCATTCATACCAGCCATCAGCAGGAATTAAGCATCTATTAGAATTTTCAAAAGAAGGTTTGGAGTTGAGGGTTTCTGATCTTGCATTGATTAAATTAAAAGGTTTATCTGCCCAATAAGGAGTAAAAGACCAATTTATAGATTTTAGTTGATCCGTAAGCATCAAAATCGAGTTTCCAGGAGCAAGGTTATAACTTGGTTCAAAATCTATTTCTCCGTATTTAGACTTTAAAGTATCTACATTGCGTAAAGTAAAACGCCCACACATATAGACATATTCTTATAATTGGTTACGTAAATCTATAAAAATATAGTTCTAACCAAATATGCCTTTAAGGGTAAAGAAAAATAGTATTGATAGTCCTGCACCAACAGGCAAAGTTACTACCCAAGAGACTATGATTCGTCCAACGACTGAAAAATCAATAGCTGCTATACCTCTCGCTAATCCAACACCTAAAACAGCTCCTACAAGAGTGTGAGTGGTTGAAATAGGCAATCCAGTACCAGAAGCTAATACAACGGTCGTGGCTGCGGCTAATTCAGCAGCAAAACCTCTACTTGGAGTCAATTCAGTAATATTTCTTCCCACGGTCTCAATTACTTTATAACCTAAGGTTGCTAGACCAGCGACAATTCCTCCAGCACCTAATAATAGTATCCACCAAGGCATGGCTGACTTTGCAGCTATTTCACCTCCAGATTGAACCACACTAGCAATAGCCGCCAAAGGACCCACAGCATTAGCTACATCATTGGAACCATGAGCGAAAGCCATGGCACAAGCTGTAAATACCATCAGTACAGCAAATACTTTCTCTACTCCATCAAAAACAACATCGCCTCTTGTTTGTGAGGTGTTGTCGATCTTTCTAAGAAAGTAAGAACCAATCAAAGAGATAACAATTCCTATTACAATTGAATAGGTCAAACTCTCTGCAAATGTAAGTGGTAAGCCAATGTGCTTAAGTCCTTTTAGTAAAGTGACCATTGAGATAACAAAGCCAACCAAGAACATATACCCTGGTACGTATTTCTTTGCATTTTCAAAGGGCTTATCAGTACTTAATATCAATTTTTGTACGGAGAGGAATATTAAAAATGCAATGGTTCCCGACATTAATGGGGATACAACCCAACTTGAAACTATAGATCCTACTTTAGACCAGCTAACGGCATCGACACTTATGCCTACAGCTGCAAAACCAACAATCGCTCCTACAATGGAGTGAGTGGTAGAAACTGGCCATCCTCTAGAAGAAGCTATTAAAAGCCATGTTCCAGCTGCCAAGAGTGCAGCTAACATACCAAAAACCAATAAATCAGGAGTATCTTGAAGCAAGCTTGGGTCAATAATCCCTTTTCTTATAGTTGAAGTTACTTCTCCACCAGCCAGATAAGCACCCGCAAACTCAAATATACAAGCCACTAAAATGGCTTGAGCTAGAGTTAATGCCCTAGCACCAACTGACGTTCCCATGGCGTTTGCTACATCATTAGCTCCTATGCCCCAGGCCATAAAGAAACCAAAAACACATCCTGAAATCAGTAAATAAGGTCCATATAAGATAATAGTTTCCATTTTTTCTCCTATCTAGATGCGATTAATGAGATACGATGCCCAACTTGTTCTGCTCTATCAGATAATTCTCCTATCTTATTGATAACGTTATATAAAAACATAACATTAACTGGAGGAAGATCCTTTTCAATTGCAAATAATTCCTGCCTTAGAGTAATCTCAGATTGATCATTAGTATTTTCAAGGGAGTCTAGTTTTTCTATAAGCTCTTTCATCTTAATTGCAGCATTTCCACCAAAAGAAAATTGAAAAAGTTCATCTATGTGATCAACAGCTTCACCGGCTGCATCCGTGATAGCGGCTGCCTCTTTTGCAAAAAGCATGAATGAAGTGGATATTTCGGCAGGGATTTCCATTTGACGCCCTATCATTAATCCAGAAATATCTTTAACGGTGTTAGGTATATCATCGGCTAATTTAATTAAATCTAGAATGTCTTCTCTAGGAACGGCCAAAAATAAACTCTTTGTTAGCAAGCTTCTAGTTTCTGCTTTTAAAACATCAGCTTCGTTTTCTAATTGTGAAATTACTTTTCTAGAATCAGTTGCTTTATTCCAATCAGAATTAACAGCTGATTCTAAAAAGTTAATTAACTCTTCAGTACTTTTCTTGGAGACTTCCATATGAGCTTTTATCGGCCCAAATGGTGACTTTTTTATAATATCGCTAAAACCTCTAGATGCCATTTTGCTCCTCTCTTTTTGTTATATTTTATCCTTTAAATTAATAAAACTTGTTACAACTTTGTTACGTCTTAGTAACAGTTATTAAAACTTATACTCAAATCCAAGAGCCGTTATTTCTTTTTCTTTAGAAAGAGTATCTCCGGAAAGGTCTGTATAAAAGATAAAGGCTTTTGCCTTTTTACTTAATTTATAGTCGTAACCAATAGAAGTTTGTTTACCGGAACCCATTTTCATATCTGATTCCGCTAACTGAATTTTAAACAGTCCTTTTTCTCCCACCTTTTGAGAAAGACTTAAAACATAACCATCTTCTTCTAAGCCAGAGCTTAATTTCTCTGTATCTTGATAAATAATACCTATCTGAGTTCTATTAAAAGGCACTTGAATAGACATCCTGGTCGTATCGTAGCCTTTTAGCTCTGAATCAAAAGCAATGGCTGCGTAGAAAGATTTAGTTTTATAATTTAGAGATATAGAAGTGGAATCTCCAATACTATTATCTTCTTCATCTTTAGTTCCCTTAATAGCATTAAAAGTTGCTGAAAATCCGTCTCCTAAAGTAGGAGTTGTATAACTGATAAAATCACTCATCCTATTCTCGCCTTGCAAGATATTTTTAATATCACCTGCGAGATCATTAAAAAGATCAATTTTTGCTATAGATCTCTTCATGGCTGTATCGTGTGTGCCCAGAAATAAAGTTCCATAAGACCCTTTTATGCCAATAAAACTATTTCTTTGTTTGAAGGTCCTTCCGTTTTTTTCATCAGCGGTACCGTCCACAGGATCAACCTCATACTCTGCTTGGTAAATGGCCTCTAAGCCTTCTCCAAAATCCATTGAGCCTTTAACACCCAATCTTGAAGCATTACTAACCATATCTACTTCTGTACCCGATGAAGTATCTTGAGATTCAACCGAAATCCAAAGTTTTCCATACACGGTGGGTTCAGCTTTTAAACAGAAACAAAATAATGTAATAAAAATGAATAAACAATCTCTAAGTTTCATTTAGTCTCCAATTTTTTAGATAATAAACTTAGATTAAAAAAAGATTGTTACAATCTTGTTTCAAGCTAGAAACGTTTGTGTAGTTTGTTTCTAATCAATATTTAACGTAAACCAGAAAATAGTTCCGGTGGGATGGGCCTGTTCATTGCCTACGGAGCCGTCCATGAGATGAACTAAATTTTTGACTATGGATAAGCCTAAGCCCGTTCCGCTGTTTTCAAGAACTTCTTTTTCTTGAACTCTGTAAAACCTTTCAAAAACTCTTTTTCTTTCTTCGGGGGGAATACCCTTACCTTTATCTTCTATTTCAAATCTCATCTTCTGACCTACTGGCTTAGCACCTATTGATAAGGTATTAGAATTATCGGTAGTGCCATACTTTATTCCGTTTTCAATTAAGTTAGTCATTACTTGTTCAAAAGCTTGAATGTCGCACGTGACCAATAAATCTTCTTGAATTGTTACCTGGATGTCTATTGAAGGATTTGCTTCTTTTAAGTTAGAAACTACATTATTAATAATGGGTGTGACATTAGTTGATCGAATATCTAGTGTGTATTCACCAGATTCAAGAGTAGATAAATTTAAGATATCCGATAACAAACGCGTTAACTTTTCTGCATTTCTAAGAATAGCAGTTGAGAATTTTTTAGCTGCCTCTTCGTCTTCTAGAGCTCCGTCGATCAAAGACTCTGAGTTTGCTCTTATTACCGACACAGGTGTTCTTAATTCATGAGATAAGTTGGTGATGAAATCTCTTCTAACGTTCTCTAATCTATTAGAGCGAGTTGTATCCATCATGACAATTTGCGTCTCTTGGTTTTCTTCATCATAAGTAGCACTAACTAGAAAATTCTTATCACCTGCATGAGTTCCGCTTATTTCTTCAACTTGATTTGTTGACTCTTTTGATTGCTTGATAAGATTTATTAAATCTACACTTTTTATAACCTCTACCGCTTTACTTCCAATGGTATTCTCAGGGAGTCCAAGATAGCCCATGCTGGATTCATTAAGTTCCAATAAACAGTCATTTTCATCTATGACTATTAAACCCACTCCAACGGAGTCTAAAACTCCGGATAGATCTCTTGCCGAGCTATTATTAGTGGGTTCTGGCTGTTGAAAAGATGCTTCTTTCTTTTTAAAAAAATCTAGGAAACTCATGTATCCGAATTATAGTTAAATCGATAACCAATTGATCTAACTGTTTCGATTAAATTTCCAAAAGACCCTATTTTAGATCTGAGTCTTTTAATGTGTGTGTCTACGGTTCTTGTGGTTACGTCGCTGGAATAACCCCAAATTTGTTCTAATAAGTAATCTCTTGTTTGAACGCGGCCATTGTGTCTGGCTAAATGCACTAATAAATCAAATTCTTTTGCCGTTAACGTAACTTCATTAGATTCAACGAAAACTCTGTGCGCGGCTAAATCAATATTTAAATCACCTAATTTAATATTCTCATCTGATTCTAAGGGCACATTTCTTTTGAGTAACGCAGCTACTCTGAGTGTTAATTCTCTGAGACTGAAAGGTTTAACCAGGTAGTCATCAGCCCCAAGTTCAAATCCAAGTATACGGTCCACCTCTTCTCCTTTGGCCGTTAACATCAATATGGGTGTATTTTTACTCACGGGGTTGCTTCTTATTTCTTTGCAAACGTCTAAACCAGAAATATCAGGTAGCATTAAATCTAATATGACTAGATCTGGATTATTCTTACCCGTAGCAAGACTTATTGCTTTATTGCCCTCTAAGGACGTGGAAACTTTATAACCTGCGTGTTTAAAGTTGTATTCAAGGGTATCTAATAGATCCTTTTCATCTTCAACAATAAGGATATGTTTGCTCATTGGTTACATTATCCAGCTTTGTGTGAACAATATGTTACGAAAATGAAAAGAATGGTAAAAAGATTTAATCCTTTTTTGCACTGAAATGTTTACTTGCAACACGTTCTCTTAGTTCTGAGGTTGAAAAATCATGAGGTCTTGAATTGAAATAACACTTATCTAAAGACTCTTCTCTTCCAGTGAAAGGTTTATCTTTGTATTCGTCGCCTAATATTCTTACGTCCCAATCTATTGTCTTTAAGATTTCTATAATATCTGCTTCACGCTCGTAAATAATGACCTCATCCACATGTTTACAGCCTGAGACTTGTATTTCTCTTTCTTCGATGGATTGAACCGGTGAATTTTTAGTATCTCTATCTATACTAGGATCAGTTTGAAGAGCTACAATTAAATAGTCGCAAACGGTTCTAGCCTCTTTCAACATCAAAACATGTCCAGCATGGAATAAATCAAAAGCTCCAAATGTAATTCCTTTTTTCATAGCTTGTCATTATAGTGGAGATGATGATTAAAGTTGAAAAAAGCAACTCTGTTTTAGGTGCTACCATAAGTGGATTTGATCTTTCTAAACCATTCTCAGATGACGAGATCTCTAACTTTATGGAAGTATTGTCTGAAAATGAGGTTGTTTTTATTAGAGATCAAAATATAAGCTATGAAGATCATAAAAGATTAGCCAATTATTTTGGAAGTTTACAAACCCACCCGGCTTACCCAACAATAGATGGTTTTCCAGAAATAACTATCCTGGAAAACGATCGTGAAAACCCTTCTAAAATTGAAGAGTGGCATACGGACATGACCTTTAAAGCAAGCCCTCCTCTGGGTAGCATTTTAATAGGAAGAGTTATTCCTAAAACTGGAGGTGATACTTTGTTTGCTAGCTTGTCGGCAGCTTTTTCTGATCTTGATAATGAAATGCAAGAAAAATTATTAGGATTAAATGCTATTCATAGTTTTGAGCATGGTTTTCAAGAAAGCTTAGCTGAAGAAGGTGGAAGAGAAAGATTGGCAGGGGCTCTTAAAGAAAACCCCCCTATTTCTCATCCTGTCGTAAAAAGTCATCCAATCTCTAAGAAAAAGGTCTTATACGTTAATAGGTTATTTACTTCACACATAGAAAATATGGATTCTAGTGAATCTGAAGATTTGCTTGAATTTTTATTCGATCATATTCAAAAAGATAAATTTGTTTGCAGGTTTAGCTGGGAAATAAATTCAATAGCATTTTGGGACAATAGATCGGTTTTGCATAAGCCAGTAAATGATTATTGGCCTCAATTAAGAAGAATGGAGAGAATTACGATTGAGGGTTAGGCCTGTTTAAAGAAATCAACCCACCACTGAGTAACTTCCAATCTGTCAGAATCTTTTTTCATCAAGCTACGACTTGCCTTACTGAAAACTGTTTCTCCTAATATATCTTTCCTCAAATTGGCAACGTCATGAGCGTAATCTTCTGAGAATTCAGGATGACCTTGCATGGACATAATATGATCACCAACTCTAAACATTGCTACAGGAACCCTATCATTCTTTGCTATCAACTCAGCGTTTGTAGGCAATTCAGTAACTTGGTCTTGATGTGAATGAATTAATCGCACTGATTCGTTATGATTATTTACCCATGGAAATTTGGATAAGAAATTGTAAGGCTGAATACCCAACGTCCAACCTACTTTAGCCTTTTCAACTTTACCTCCTAATGCTTGAGCTATTAATTGATGACCAAAACATACTCCTAAAAGATTTTTTTTAGAAGCATCTAATGTTCTTACGTACTCCTCTAGAGTTTTAATCCAATCGACATCGTCATAAGTGCTGAGTTTACTGCCCGTAATAATATAACCATCACACTCATCAATATCATCTGGATACTCATCAATTACAACATCGTAGACCTTTAAATTAATATTGGGGTCTACTTTGTTAAAGATATACTCATAGAATTCGTCTTGATCTCCATGTTTTTCAATTAACTTAGGAACCACATGATCCGTCAAAAGTATTCCAATGGTTAAATTTGAATCCATTTCATAATCTTACCCTATTTAACTTATAAAGAATGACTGTTATCCTTTCTATATTAATAAGGAGACTTAAATGAAAACTGATTATGAATTTTTAACAACGGCGATCAACGGGCATATTTTAGAAGTGACTATCAATAGGCCTGACGTAATGAATTCTTTGCACCCACCATCACATCTTGAATTTGATGAAGTTTGGAATGAGTTTGCGAAGGATGAAGATCTATGGGTAGGTATAGTTACTGGTTCTGGTGATAGAGCTTTTTCTGCTGGTAACGATTTAAAGTATCAAGCGGCTGGAGGAGATAGAACCATAGGTATGGCGGAATCTGGTTTTGCGGGGCTCACAAGTCGTTTTAATCTAAATAAACCGATTATTGCAGCTGTTAATGGTGTTGCTATGGGCGGAGGATTTGAGATTGCATTAGCTTGTGATTTGATTATCGCTTCTGATAATGCAAGATTTGCATTGCCTGAACCTAAAGTTGGATTAGCTGCTCTTGCTGGTGGTCTTCAAAGATTACCAAGACAAATAGGCATGAAGAATGCGATGGGCATGATGTTGACTGGTCGTCATGTAGGAGCTGAAGAAGCCAAAGAATTAGGGTTTGTTAATGAGGTTGTTCCTCAAGCTGATTTAATGGATGCTGCTAGAAGATGGGCCTCAGAAATAGAGGCTTGCTCTCCAATGTCTATTAGGGCAACTAAAGAAGTGGCTTATAAAAATTTAGATGAGTCAGATCTTGAAAAATCTATGCAAAATAATAATTATCCTGCTGTGCAAGCTTTATATAAAAGTGAAGACTTTATAGAAGGTCCAGTAGCTTTTGCTGAAAAACGAGCACCTAACTGGAAAGGTAAGTAAGGCTAATAGTCCTCTCTGTAATCAACAAATATCGGAGAGGACCAAGCTCTTTCTTCAACATCTCCTAGGCAATCATCCTGGTAAGGGGTTTCTAAAGAACTTCCTGAGCAAATATTTGTTTCTAAGCAATTTCCAAATGAATCATATTCGCATCTCAAACCCGATGCATTTACAGCTTTAGAAGGCTCTTCTATTGCCCTAACGTAGTAAACAACATCTCGTTTATCTTGAACAAATTCTTTGTCAGTAAACGTAAAAGTACAACCTTGATTATCATCAGGACAATCAAAGACTTTCCATTTATCTTTTATCAAATTCTTTATTGGTTCTCCTTCATAAATTTGAGGTGTGATTCTCGCTACTTCAATTCTGGTTATTTTGTTTCGAACGTCAGAGGGGTTATAACATTCATTTCTACAAAGTCTTTCTACTTCTTCAGAACCTAAAGCATTAAATGAATATTCAGGACAACCTGGTTTTTGTTTAAAAGAACCAGCAGCCTTAACAACAAATCTTGGGTTCTTATTCATTATTGTCTCGGATCCCATAGAGATTTCTTCTCCGTAAGGATCGTTCAATAGGTCAAACCATAATAAAATTCTTGGTCCAGAAGTTGCGTATACTTCTTTTCGTTTTACGGCACTCCATATTGAATCTCGACTTCTACCATTGGCATGAGCAGCAATAAGGCCACCAGTTTTAAAAAATGAAGCCGTTCTTTCGAATTCTACTGGCCCTGGAGGAACTGTATCTTTAGTCCAGTTTCTTGCAAGAGACCTGCTGTAAGGTCCTTCCCCTTCTCTGAAAGCCAATAAATAGCCTGTAGCATCTTCAGGACCTGCAGCCTCTGTCATTTCTCTTCGGTTAATTTCTTTATATCCGTTTCCAGGTCTAGCCTTATGATTGTCACTAGAGCCAATGAAACCAAATTTAAATCTTTCTACGACATCGTCATTATTAAAATTTCTAAGCGCCAGCATATATTGTGCAGAGCCTTTGGGTCTTAAATTGAAAGCAGGCAAGAAACAGTCTTTACATTGACCGGCATCTAACCAATCAGAAGGTAATTCATTAAAGATTGTTGTCTCACCATATATGCCTTCGTTTAAGTAATTGAGTCTTGCTTCGCTTGCACGCTTTTTACATTCTCTTTTTGATTCACCTTCATCCAAACAACGCTTTTCTATTATTCTGCCTGCTTGCCTGCAAGAAGGCAGGAAGTCAGTGGTAGCTTCTGGGCAAGCGAGGTTACCCTTTTCGTCATTAAAATAATTCTTCCAATCCCTGTACTCTTCTGAATTTCCATGACCTGAATAAATTTCCACTAAAGTTTGAATATTAGGATCGTGCAAGTCGTCCGTGAGCTGATCATTCCAGTCTGCATCTGGCGGAGTGTATGCTCCCCATGCAGTTCCATGCGGTATAACGATACTGTCTAAATCCCATTGATTTAATTTATCGAATAAAACTTCAGGTGTACGAGCTACCTCCATACAATTTAATGGAAGATCTCTTACTGAAATATTTTCTGGACAGGTAGAAATTCTTGAATCGTCAATGAACCTCATAAAATCATGAAGACGTCTGTCAGTTGGTCTTACAGCAGAGAGCGTGTAACGAGCTAAATCAGTCATATCTAGACTTTTAGTTGAAGCAATGGGTCTTAAAGGGACTTCATCTCTACTAGTTCCCTTTAAAATTATATTTTTATGACCGTAGTGAGGTTTACCAAGTCCTCCTTCTTGAGTCCACTCCCAACCCAAAAAAGCAACTGTATCCTGTACTCCTGATGGAGTTCCTGCGTCATTGCATTGCCTTATGGAATCTATAGTTTCTTGCCAATCTTCTTGAGTTAAAGATTCAGCATGATCGTTAATGGACCAGAAATCTAAGGAAGAACAAAATCTTGCAAAATTACAGGCATCTGCTGGAGGGTGAGTTCCTTCACCTCCAAGCATAGGTAAACCAAGTAAAAACGCATCAACTGAATAAGTTGTGTGAACATGGAAATCACCAAAAAGAATCATCTTATTGTCTTGTTCTAATAAATGATCCTTTGTAATAATCTGAGAAATAACCCTATCTTCTAAGGTTTTGCTAGGTATAGGGGAATCAATTATCTCGCCTGGAGATTCGTATCTGCCTAAGTATCCATTCACGGATAAAGTTACAAGTAACACGTAAACCAAAAAGAAAAATACGAATATGTAGGTGATTGATTTAAGCATTTTTGCAGTGTAACAAAATTATTTAAAAAAACTCTAAGAGGTGTTTTTAAGATGACTAAGTTAGGATAAACTGTTTTTTCATTATAGAAGGAGAAAATATGTTTGATTTAACAGGTAAAACAGCCGTTATAACTGGTTCATCTAAAGGAATAGGAAAGTCCATTGCTATGCAAATGGCTCTTCAAGGAGCCAAAGTAGTGGTTTCAAGTAGAAAAGCCGACGTTTGTGAAGAAACTGCAGCAGAGATAAATAAGGCATGTGAAGGTCAAGAAGGAGAAGCGATAGTAATTCCTTGCAATATATCTGATAAAACAGCCTTGCAGTTATTAGTAGATGAAACTCGAAACCAACTTGGAAAAATCGATATTTTAGTTTGCAACGCTGCTTCTAATCCTTTCTTCGGATCCATGATGGATATTCCTGATGATGCGTTTGATAAAGTTTTAAATAACAATATAAAAAGTAATCATTTATTGTGTCAGATGGTTATTCCAGAAATGGTTGAAAGAAAAGATGGAAGTATCATCATTGTCTCTTCTATTGGCGGACTACAATCAAGTACAGTCATAGGAACATACAACATTTCTAAGGCTGCAGATATTATGCTAGTTAAAAACCTTGCAGCTGAATTTGGACCTCATAATGTAAGAACTAATGCCATAGCGCCTGGTCTCTTTAAAACAGACTTCGCTAGAGCTTTGTGGGAAAATCCTGAAATTCTTAAAGCATCAACAGCTGGTTGCCCTCTAAGGAGAATTGGAGAACCTGATGAAATAGGAGGAGCTGCTGTATTTTTAGCTTCCCAAGCGGGGACCTTTGTAAATGGTCATACTTTAGTAATAGATGGTGGCTCAACGGCTTAATAAGGAGATAAATATGAATAATGCAGTTTTATTAGAAAAAAAAGAAGGTGTAGCTATTGTTACATTAAATAGGCCTGACAGACTTAACGCAGTCAATGATGAAATTAGGGCTGGTCTAAAAGAAAAACTAGACGATGCGGCTAAAGATGATGAAGTAAAAGTGATCATAGTTACTGGAGCTGGAAGAGGATTTTGTGCCGGGGCTGACATGGATGGTCTTGCAGCAACAAGCCAAGGTGAGTCCCAAGGATCTCAGTTAGAAGCAGAAGAAAGAAACTATGAGACAAATGGAGTTAAAGGTTTTGATGGAGGGTTTAGCTACTTCCCCACAGTTCCTAAGCCAATTATTGCTGCTATAAACGGTCCTGCAGCAGGAGTAGGTTTTATTATGGCTCTTTACGCAGATATAAGATTTGCTAAAGAAGGTGCGGTTTTTTCTAGTGCCTTTTCAAAAAGAGGACTAATAGCAGAATGGGGTGTGGGTTGGATTCTTCCAAGACTGGTTGGAATAGCGAGAGCTAACGATATCTTATTCTCTTCAAGAAAATTTAAAGCAGAAGAAGCTGAGCAGATGGGAATAGTTAACAAAACTTTCTCCGAATCAGAATTTGATGATGCTGTTTTTGAGTACGCTAAAGATTTAGCTAAAAATGTTTCCCCTAGATCACTAAGGATCATGAAAGAGCAAATATACAATGCTCAAGGAGAAACTATTAGCGAGAATCTTGAAAGTTCTATGCAAGCAATGCTTGATAGTTTTGGATCTGAAGATTTTAAAGAAGGTGTCTCTCACTTTGTAGAAAAAAGAGAAGCAAAATTTACAGGAAAGTAACATGCACGTAGATGAATTTTTAAAACAAGAGAACCGTGAAGCTTTAGCTAGAGAGCTCACTAAAGAAGGATTATTTGAATTAAAAGAAGAAACAATTAGAGGAAATACATACAACACCTTTGCTAGTGCCCCAAAGACTTTAGGTGAATATTTTCAATTCGCGTTAATTCATGGTGAATGGGACTTTCTGGCTTACGAAGAAGAATCCTACAGTTATCAAGAAGTTTTGAATAGAGCTGCCGGTCTTGCCCATGCCTTGAAAGAAACATATAACATAGAGAAAGGAGATTCAGTTGCTTTTTCTATGAGAAATTATCCGGAATGGATATATAGCTATATGGCTGTTACTTCGATAGGCGCTATTGCAGTTCCATTAAATTCTTGGTGGCAGGGTGAAGAATTAGATTATGGTATAACTCATAGCGAATCTAAGCTATTTATTGGTGATGATGAAAGACTCGAAAGACTCAAAGGTTTTGTTGAAGATATACCTAGAATAGCTGTTCGTTGCGACGCTGGCGCATATGAAAATGCTGTAAATTTTGATGAGGTAGTTGAATCTAAAGAAAGCTTTCCTGTAGTTGAAGTTGGCCCTGAAGATGATGCTAGCATCATGTATACATCAGGAAGTACTGGATACCCTAAAGGTGTAGTTGCTACACATAGATCAATTATAAATACGCCTGTAGCTTGGGCATTCTTAGGTACTTTAGCTGGAAGTTTAGAAAGTGATGGACCAACTTTTCCACAACCGGAAAAGCCTTGCACTTTAGCAGCCGTTCCTTTATTTCATGTAACCGGTTCACATTCTAATTTTTTGTTGTCATTATTATCAGCAACAAAAATGGTTCTGATGTATAAATGGGATCCTCTTAAAGCAATTGAACTTATTGAAAAATATCAAGTCACTTCCTTTTCTGGTGTGCCTACAATGAATCAAGATATATTGAGAACCAGTGAAGAAAATCCAGATATAGATGTTTCAAGTTTAGCCATGTTAAGTGGTGGTGGAGCGGCTAGACCACCTGAGCAAATAAAGGATCAAGAAAAAAATCACCCAACTAAAGCCGCTGGTGTTGGATATGGGTTAACTGAAACGAATGCTGCTGGAACAAACGCAAGCGGAAAACTTCTTTACAGCAAACCTGATTCTGCAGGATTCCCTACCCCTTTAGTTCATGAAATTAGAATTTTAGATGAAGCAGGAAATGAAGTAGAAACTGGTGAATTGGGTGAAGTAGCTATTAGGTCCGCTTCTAATTTCAGATGTTATTGGAAAAATGAGGAAGCGACCAAAGAAGCTTTGGATTCAGAAGGCTGGTTCAGAAGCGGTGATGTGGGTTGCGTTGATGAAGATGGTTTTGTTTTCATTAAAGACAGAATTAAAGATATTGTCATCAGAGGAGGAGAAAACATTGCGTGTTTAGAGATTGAAGGCGTTATTGCTGAGCATCCAGCTGTTGCGGAAGCCTCTGTATTTGGAATACCTGATGAGCGCTTAGGAGAAAGTCTAGTTACTAGGATTGCCCTTAAACCAGGACAAACTTTGGATGAAGCTGAATTATCGTCTTTCTTAGATGGAAAAATAGCTAAGTTTAAAATTCCTGAACGCATGTGGTTCCAAGAAGATGAATTACCAAGAATTGCTTCAGGTAAAACAGCAAAAAAACTAATGAGGGAAGAAGCCATAAAAGAATTAGGGTTAGATTAATGCAAGTAAAAGGAAAAAGAGTAGTTGTAACTGGTGCCGCTAGTGGAATAGGAAAAGCATTATGCGAAGCCTTCAATGACGCTGAAGCAGAATCAGTGGTTTGCGTGGATATGAACTTAGATGGAGCAAAAGATACTGCAGATTCTATTGGAGGATTAGCAGTTCAAGCTAATGTAGGTATTGAAGACGACATAATCAATGTAATCAAAGAAGCAGATTCTTTATCAGGCGGTGTAGATATTTTCTGCTCAAATGCTGGAATTGGAGGTGTGCATGGTTTTTTTGAAGTAGAAACTTCAGATTGGCAAAATATATGGGAGATAAATGTTCAGTCTCATATATTTGCAGCTAAACATGTTTTGCCTCAAATGTTAGAACGTGGTGAAGGTTATTTAATGAGTACTTCGTCTGCAGCAGGTCTTTTAACACAAATTGGTTCAGCTGGTTATTCTGTAACTAAAGCAGCAGCAGTCAGTTTTGCTGAATGGCTCAAAATAACATACGGCAACAAAGGTATAGGTGTTTCATGTCTTTGTCCTCAGGCAGTAAGAACAGCAATGACAGCGCAAGGAGCCGGTGTTGCTGGTGTAGATGGAATGATTGAACCTGAAGTTGCAGCAGCAGATGTTTTGGATGCTATTGAAAAAGAACGTTTCTTGGTTACACCGCATGCTGAAGTTCTTGAATATGTATCAAGAAAAGGGAACGATAGAGATAGATGGATTTCCGGAATGCAAAGACTACAAGAAAGATATGAAGACTGGAAACCAGGAGATGAATAAACATGGAAATTTATCAATTATCAGCTACCGATTTAGCTAACAAAATTAAATCTAAAGAAGTGAGCTCTAAAGAGCTTACGCAAATGTATATCGATCGAATTGAAAAACTTGATGGAGATATTAATTCAGTAGTCATAAGAATGTTTGAAAGAGCGATTCAAGATGCAGAAAAAGCAGATATTGCGCTATCTAAAGGTGAAGATTTAGGATCATTACATGGAATCCCAATGACCATAAAAGAGTCTTATGCGATAGAAGGCCAAAAAACTACTTGGGGAAATGAAGCTTTTAAAGAGAATACAGCAAAATCGGATGGATTGGCGGTAAGAAGATTTAGGGAAGCAGGAGCGCATTTCATGGGAAAAACTAATGTTCCATTAGATTTAGCTGACTTCCAGAGTTTTAATTCAATTTATGGAACTACCAATAACCCTTGGAATTTAGAAAGGATACCTGGTGGTTCGTCTGGTGGAAGTGCAGCTGCTTTGGCAGCCGGTTTTACAGGATTAGAGGCTGGTTCTGATATTGGGGGATCAATTAGAAATCCTGCACATTTTTGTGGAGTTTATGGACATAAACCTACCCATGGAATAATTCCTCAAACAGGACATGAATTAATATCTAATGTTCCTGATTCAGATCTATCTGTTTGTGGCCCATTAGCTAGAAGCGCAGAAGACTTGAAATGTGCCCTAGATATAATGGCAGGACCTGCAAAAAGAGAAGCCATGGGTTGGAAACTACAACTCCCTAAACCGAATTTTAAAAGCCTAAAAGAACTAAAGGTGGCTGTTTGGGCAACAGACGAAGTAGCTCCCGTATCAAATGAAATTGAAGAACGAACAACTCAAGTAGGAGAAACGTTAGCAAAATTAGGTGCAAAAGTTTCTTTTGATGCAAGGCCAAATTTTGATCCAACTTTTGCACATGCAAATTATCAATTACTTCTTCAGTCAGTAATGGCTGCAGGTATGGGAGACGAAGAGAGAGCTAAAATACAAAAAATGGTAGAAAAATTGGATGAATCTCAAATGACATCCGATGCTGCAGTTCTGGGAGATAAAACTGCACTATTCGAAGCAGCGTCAGCTAGAGGAGCTGTTTTGTCTCACGCTAACTGGCTTAAAGCAAACTATCAAAGAGAAAAATTAAAAATAGCTTGGAAAGAATTCTTTGAAGAATGGGATATCTTGCTTTGTCCTCAAATGGCAGTTACTGCATTTGAACACGATCAAAGAAAATTTAGCGAAAGAACTTTGATGGTAAACAATCAAGAGCAGCCTTATTTTCAACAAATATTCTGGTCTGGCATAATCGTTAACTCGTATTTGCCAAGCACTGTTTTCCCTACAGGACCATCAAGTGATGGTTTGCCAATTGGTGTTCAGGCTGTAAGCGGCGCATTTCAAGATTATAAAACAATCGAGTTTTCAAGACTGATAGCTGAAGAGATAGGAGGATACGTAGCACCTCCTAACTATGTTTAATCATAATAAATAAACAAATGAAATACGTAAAAAAATTTATAGATGTGAATGGAAAACAAATGGCCTACGTTGATGAAGGGTCCGGTGATACTGTCCTCTTTCTTCACGGAAATCCAACTTCATCATACTTATGGAGAAACATTGCCCCTCATGTAGAAGATACAAATAGAATAGTTATACCCGACCTGATAGGAATGGGAGATTCTGAAAAATTAGATGGAGAGGATAATCCAGGCTACAAATATCATGGTCAATATAAATATTTAACTGGTTTGATGGATAAATTAGATCTGGAAGATTCAATACATTTAGTCATTCACGATTGGGGTTCTGCAATGGGATTTCAATTTGCAAGAGAAAATCCAAATAGAATTAAATCCATAACTTATATGGAAGCCATAGTAATGCCTCTTACTTGGGATCAATGGCCAGATGCAGCTACGAAGATATTTGGACTTTTTAGATCTGAAGCAGGCGAAGAACTTGTTCTTGAAAAAAACTTCTTTGTAGAAAGAATATTATTAGGTGATTCAGTCTCTGGTTACTCAGATGAAGAAAAAGAAGAGTACATAAGACCTTTCATAAACTCTGGTGAAGATAGACGCCCTACTCTTACCTGGCCAAGACAAATTCCTCTAGATGGAGAACCAAAAGAAGTTGTAGATGAAGTAACAAAAAATGCTGATTTTCATAAAAATTCTGAAATTCCTAAATTGTTTATCAATGCAGACCCTGGAACTATTCTGACAGGAGATCAACGAGAATTTGTAAGAAGTTGGAAGAACCAAAAAGAAATTACGGTTAAAGGAAACCACTTTGTCCAAGAAGATTCTGCAGATGAAATAGGCTCGGCATTAAATGAATTTATAAAAAGTCTTTAATATATTTAATAATATCTTCAGTTACAGAGTCAGACTTTTCCATAGGCAAGAAATGAGTTGCGTCGTCGTAACATTTACAATTCCAGTTTTTTCCTAATCTGTCTATTTCTTTCCTAGCTCTCGGTGAATACGTATGACTAGCTTCTGCATACACTACCTCAGATGGTATTTTTATTTTCTTAAGATACTTCCAAGTATCCATTGAGGATGCTCTAAAAGTAGCACTTTCCCAATCTGGAGCACAAGTTAATTGGATGTTTCCATCTTTAGTTTCTTCCGTACCTCCTAATAAATAACTTGAAATCCATTCATCACCCCAAGTTGCAAATGCACCTCTGCCTTTATAAGAAGAAAGTGCATATTCTAGGCTTTCAAACTCTCTTCTTCTTTTCGCAGCACCAGATGCTATATCCAATTTTCTATTTATCTTCAAATTTGACATTAATGAAAATTTGAAAGATTCCCAGCGACTATATAAAACAGGTTCAATCATAAATAATTTCTGCACTCTTTTGTCTCTAAGTGAAGCAATTTTTGCAGCAATTATAGAACCCATGGAATGTCCAGAACATATTATTTTTCCTGATAAGGAATCAATAAATTCTAATCCATCTTCTAAAAAGACAGACCAAGAATTTAGTTCAGAGGGGACAGACCTGGCTTTGCTAAATCCATGCCCTCTTTGATCTAAAGCATACAAGTTTATTTTTGAATGGCTTTTTTTATTTAGTGCTTCAAGTAATAGTTCATAGGTTTGAGCATTGAAACCAGTTGCATGAAAAAAAACAAAATTAACATCATTCTGATCACTTTCATCGCTTAAGTATGAAAATTGCTCCCCTTTGCTATTTATAAATTCTTTTCTTTCCATAGAATTTAGATATGCTCTCATATTCAGCTTATAAAATCTCTAGAATAAAATATAATCACAAAAGGAAACAAAAAATGAGTTTTAAACTAGCAAACATTGAAGGCAGGGCTGCGTTAGTAGACGGTGAAAATTATTATGATCTAGAGACTATCTCTAATGGTAAATTTGATAATGACACCTCTAATGCTTTAACTAACTTAGTTGGCCTTAGTGAATTAAGTGAAGATCTGTCAAAATCTGAACCTACAGGATTGTTGCATGATGTAAAAATTGATGCCCCTATATCAGCGCCTAAGAATTGTTACGCGGTTGGCTTAAATTACAGAAATCATGCCGAAGAAGCCGGCATGGATATACCGTCTGTGCCCATGGTTTTCACTAAACACACTACTTGTTTAGTTGGACCGAATTCTACGATAGAAATGAGAAGTGATCATGTAGATTATGAGGCTGAATTAGTAGTAGTAATAGGTCAGCCTGGTAAAGATATTCTAAAAGATAAAGCTTGGAACCACGTAGCTGGATTATGTGTAGGGCAAGACATATCAGATAGAACAGTCCAATTTTCTTCTAAACCTCCACAATTTAATCTCGGAAAATCATTTGATACTTTTGGTCCAATGGGTCCCTATTTAGTCTCACCTGATAGTCTGCAAAATAAAGAAAGTTTGCAGATTGAATGTAAAGTAAACCAAGAAGTAAGGCAAAAGGATAATACAAATGATCTTATTTTTGATATACCCTCAATTATCTCTTATTTATCTGAAATTGTGACACTTAATACAGGAGATGTTATTTTTACTGGAACTCCAGGAGGGGTCGGAGTTATGGAAGGTAAATTCTTGAAAGATGGGGATGTTTTAAGAACTAGCATTGAAGGCTTAGGAACTTTAAAAAATGATTGTAAAAGAATATCGGATCATTCTGGTGTTAATAAGTCATAATGAAAATACTATAAACACTTAAAGTTATGAAATTAGATTGGTCGCATACAGTTTTAAATATTAAAGATAGAGAAAAAATATTAAATTTTTACACTAATACTTTGGGCTTTAAAATTACGGATAGAGGCCCTATAGTAGAAAATGGTCCTGAAATCATTTTTATTAGTCAGAATCCTAATGAGCATCATCAACTTGCTTTTGTATTAGGAAGAGAAGAAGTTGGAGCTCAAACATCTTTAAATCATCTTTCTTTTAGAGTTGAAACTTATAGTGAATTAAAAGAAGTTAAAGAAAAACTTGATTCAGTAAATCATGATTATTTACCTCTCTGTCATGGTAATGCACTTTCTTTCTACTTTAGTGATCCAGAAAAAAACGGTTTAGAGATTTTTATTGATACACCTTGGGATGTAGAACAGCCACAAGGTATACCTTGGGATCCTGAGTTGAATGAAAAAGAAGCTCTTGAATGGGTTGAAGAGACCTTTAAAGACGAGCCAAGTTTTATTAAAAGAGAAGAAAGCACTAAAGAGTTTGTTAACAGAAAATAAAGAAGGGATAAATTATGAATGATAAATCACCAAATCCGGTAGCGATAATAACTGGTGGAAGTAGAGGCGTAGGTGCTGCTACAGCTAGGTTGCTGGCATCAAAAGGATGGAACATAACAATTACTTGCACAAGTTCTATAGAAGATGCTGATGCAGTGGTGAAGGAGTGCGAAGCATTAGGGGTTGAGGCAATAGCTTTATCTGCAGATGTTTCTGATGATAACGCATGTAGAAAAACATCAGAAGAAACTGTTAAAAAATGGGGTAGAATTGATGCTCTAGTTAACAATGCTGGGACAACTAAATTTGTATTCAACCATGGCGACTTAGAAGGTTTGGATGCTGAAGACTTCTTGCACATATACAAGGTTAATGTTGTCGGTCCTTTTCAGATGGTAAGGGCCTGTAAAGAATTGCTATTAAAGAGCGATAATCCTAGTGTTGTTAATATATCTTCTATAGCAGGTATCAAAGGCATAGGAAGCTGCTTAGCTTATGCTTCTTCTAAAGGTGCTTTAAACACCATGACTAAATCAATGGCAAGAAACCTCGGACCTATTAGAGTTAACGCTATTTGTCCAGGCTTCATACAAGGAGAGTGGCTAAGAAAAGGTATGGGTGATGAAATGTATAAAGCTGCCCATGAGAATCTAACCAAGAACACACCACTAGGATTAACAGTTACCCCTGAACAAGTTGCTGACGGTATTTATAATTTTATAGATGTCTCAAAAGTGGTAACAGGAGAGACTATGTTGATGGATGGCGGGCATCATTTAATTATATAAATCAAATCTCTGGCTGTTCAATTAGTGTTACAAAATCTTAATACAGCTTAAATACAATACATGAATCAAGACTTTGATGTAATTATTGTCGGTCTTGGCCCTGTAGGAAGTCTTACTGCGCTTCTTCTAGAAGAAAGCGGTTTAAAGGTGTTAGCCATTGATAAAGAAAATGAAATTTATTCTTTACCTAGAGCAGTAACAATAAGCGACGAAGGATTGCGTATAGCTCAAGCAGCTAATATAGAAGATATATATCTAAAAAATAGCACTAAATTAGGTGGGGCGGCGTTTGTTAATAAAAATCTTGAGGTAATTGGTGGCGTTCTCGATATAGAAGATGTCATAACTTCTAATGGCTGGGCACCTTCTAGAATGTTTCATCAACCGCTTACTGACCAAGCAATGAGGGATGAATTACGCAGAACAAAAGTAACAATACTATTGGAACATGAATTAATTGACTTAAAGAACGAAGAAACACACGTTAATGTTTGTATTAAAGATTTAAAGAATAAAAAAGACTTTCAATTCTCGTCTAAATATTTAATAGGATCAGACGGTGGGGCTAGCTCTGTAAGAAGCTTATTAGAAATATCTCAAGAAGATCTAAATTACAATCAAGATTGGGTTGTTGTAGACGTTAAACTTAAGGGAAAAAATCAATTAGATAACAGGGCGTTGCAGATTTGTGATCCAGAAAGGCTATGTACTTATATACCATCTCACCTGCCCTTCAGAAGATGGGAATTTATGATAAATGAAAGCGATAATAAAAATGATTTTTTAGATGATGAGAAAATTCAAAATCTAATAAAAAGATGGTTACAGCCAGATCAATATCAGATAGTTAGAAAAGCTGTTTACCAATTTCATTCTGTAATTGCCGAGAAGCTAAATAAAGGTAGAAGTTTTTTAATTGGGGATGCAGCGCACCAAGCTCCACCCTTCATGGGAGAAGGAATGATGTCTGGTTACAGAGATGCAATGAATGTTTATTGGAAGATTGCTTTAACAATCCAAAATAATTTGGATCATAAATTGTTAAATACTTATCAAAAAGAAAGAAAGCCTCATGCTAAGTTTGTAGTTGAAAATTCAGCTGGCATTGGAGAGCTAATGGAAGCATATGCCAAGACAGATGACCCAAGTAAAGTCCCTGATGTTCTGGTAGCTAAAGGCTATGGATCTTTTGTTTTACCTGGCCTAGATGAAGGCCTTTTTTACGGAGGAAAAGCAGATGAATCAATGAATTCAGGACATCTCTTTCCCCAGCCACTTATATATAAAAATAATGAAGTCTTTAAAAGAGAAGATGAAATTCTAGGAAATAGTTTTACTTTAATTTCAAAAGATAAGATTTCAATTGGTAAACAAGATAAAAAATTCTTACAAGATATTGGATGTACTTTTGTGATTTTAGATGAACACTACATAAGTCAAAATCATTGGGTTAAAAAGGTTTTAGATTTGGGAGAGGTCTTTTTAATCCGACCAGATAAATATATTTTTGGATGTAGTTCAAATAAGGTATCGTTAGAGCAATTAATTGATGATTTAAGAAAAAGAATCTAAATATTTAACTGTTTTTATGGATTTAGCAATAAAAGGAAAAAAAGCAATTGTTTGTGCTTCTTCTAAAGGACTAGGAAGAGCTTGTGCTAAAGCATTATTAGAAGAAGGTGTTTCTGTCCTTATAAATGCTAGAGGAGAGGAAACATTAACCGAAACCTATAGGGAACTATCAAAAATAGATAAAAACAATATATCCATGGTAGTGGCTGATCTGAATACTGAAGAAGGAAGAAAACTTATTATAAAAAACTGCCCAGAGCCTGATATCTTAATAAACAATAATAGCGGCCCTCCTCCAGTTAACTTCTTAGATACAAATAAAGATGATTGGTTCAAAGCTTTAGAAGCAAATATGTTGTCAGCAATCTTCATGATCAAAGAATTGCTTCCTGGAATGACAAAAAGAAATTTTGGAAGAATTGTTAACATTACTTCTGCAATGGTTAAATCACCTCATCCTATGATGTCACTTTCAACTTCGGCCAGAACAGGGCTTACAGCATTTTCTAAGGGTATATCGAAGGATGTTGCCAAACATAACGTCACAATTAATAATCTTTTGCCTGAAAGATTTGACACTGATAGGCAAGTATTCATGACAGAAATGCTCATGAAAAATCAGAATATTTCTAGAGATGAAGCAAGGTCTCAAATTGCCAGTTCTATTGCAGCTAATAGATTTGGTAAACCGGAAGAGTTTGGAGCAACCTGTGCTTTTCTATGCAGTCAGCAAGCTAGCTACATTTCTGGACAAAATATTCAACTTGATGGTGGTTCGTACGAAGGTTTAATCTAATCATTGTCTTGTACAGCTGAGCACTCCTGAGCTAATAAATAACTTTCTATACCTGAATCATCAACAGTTCCCCATACTCTACAAAAGGATATACCATCTTCTCTGATGCCAAACTCAAGGTCAGTAACTTTAATTTTAAAGATAACTGTTTCTGTTCCTTTCTTTATAACTTCATAAAATCCACCCAAGTACATCTTTTGGCCAATTACATCTACTGAATAGCTCATTTCCATCTTATCTTTTGTAACATGCATAAAGTCAACTGGACCTATCCAAGTAGCGCCTAGATTTTCTTCTGAAGATGAACAGGAAATTTGGATTACCAATAGAAGAACTATTAAATATTTAGTCTTTTTCTTTAGTTCGGTAATCACCAAATTCTTTATCTCTCTTAGTTAAAGCCTCTTTAAGACCAGAAGCTAATTCTTTTAAATGTTCTTGGGTAGATTTTGAATGCATGGCTAAGGCTTGCATCTCTGTTCCTGCTCTAATTCCATTTCTCATTCCCATTGCTTCCATTTGCCTATGAACTGCACGTTTATTAATAGCTTGAATATCTGAAGGTACTTTAGCTACTTTCTCAGCAATCTTTATAACTTCATCTGATAATGATTTTTTATCAAAACTCTTATTTGCAAAACCATGAGAAGCAGCCTCTTCTCCAGATAAAGATTCACCCGTAAGCATCATTTCCATGGCACTTCTCATACCCATTAACCAAGGAAAGAATTGGTTGTCTGGAGGGCTCATCGACCTAACAACCGGATAGCCTATTTCTGCATCATCAGCTACATAGACTAAATCACAAGATGCAGCTAATTCGGTACCGCCTGCTAAACAATAGCCATGAACTTCAGCTATGACAGGTGTTGATAAATCCCATATCTTAAAAGCGCCATCTGTTACATGCCTAGGCCAAAACCCATCTGTCTTACTAGTATGGAAAGGTAAATCTTCCGCGTTATTGTAAGAAAGGTCATAACCAGCACAAAAACAGGATCCCTTTCCAGCAATTATGATAACTTTGACTTCTCTATCATTATCAAGCTCTTCAAGGCTGCGAAAGAGCTCTTGCCTTAAAGGATTGCATAAAGCATTTCTTTTTTCTGGTCGGTTTAAATAAATCTTCCTAACGTGTTTTGAGATCTTTTCTATTTCTATAAATTCAAGTTTCATTTATTTTTTTGATAATACTTTACTCTTGTTTAAAGTTTTTAACACTTATCATAGTTCCTTCAATCTTTAATTCAAATGTTCTTAAATCTTCAAATGCAGGGGGTGATTGAACTGATCCATCTGTTAAATCAAAAACTGCACCATGTAAGGGACACGTGATGTAATTTCCTTGTATTTCTCCACCACAAAGAGGAATCATTGCATGAGTACAAAGATCTTCAACAGCAAAAACACCCTCTTCTGTATGACAAATTAGAATATCAACGCCATTAACGTGAACAGATTGAGACTGCCCTAGATCTATATCTGTGGTATCAGCAACAGCTAAGAAATTATCTTCAGACATCTAATTACCTTATAGACTTAGCCGCTTTATAGCCAGTTAAGGATAAAAGCAATGCAAGCGGCAATGCTGCCCAAGAGATTGAAAGAGTTATTAACCCAAAACCGACAATCCATCCTCCAGTTAAATCTCCAGTTCTGGAAATAAAAGTATCTACCAATACTGTAGATTTATATCGATCATTTTTTTTCATATCAGCATAATAGGTTTCTCTAGTAGGTTTATTAAGTCCATATTCAAAAAGCCTCTGCATGATACTTATAGTAAATACCGCAGCAATGACCGGAAATAAGTAATAGACAGAAAAAGCAATAGCAAATAATAGCCCATAGATCACTAAAATGATTAAGGTTCCAAAACGTCTCATAAGGAAAGAAGAAAATAAAACCTGCATTATCAAAGTAAGAGGTATGACAACTTGCTCAACAAATGAGAAGTAAGAAGTTCTTTCACAAGGATCAGAAGACCATTCTCTAATAATATCCAATGACATCATCCATGCAATGGTCGCTAATGTTGTAAATAGGAGCACGTAAACTGCAATGTTTCTTACTTCTGGAACCGATATTAAACTTCTAATTGCATCACCAGCACTTCCACCTATTTCTTTTTTTTCAGAGAAGTTATTGCTATCTTCGACATGGAGATCTCTAGCAAGAAAAATAGATATACAAAGACAGACAATAGAAAAGATAATTAAAAAACTTGGTCCGGTGTCTGAAATATCGCTCCCACAAACTTCTAACGCAAAATACTGAGTGACGCTCGTTCCAAAAAAAGCTCCCAAGGAGCCTCCGGCACTGATAATCCCAAAAAGTCTTCTTCCATCATCACTATTAAAAAAATTAATTAAAGTTGCCCAAAAGATTGAAACTACCAATAAAGAATAGACATTTAACCAAACATAGAAAATATAGGCAGTCCAAATTCTCCCTTGGTCTTCTAATAGCGTCCAACCGCAAAGGAACAACACAAAATTTACTATAAAAAAAGAATAGCAATAAAGAACGACTTTACTGCCATCTATCTTTGAAATAACGTAAGAATAAATAGGATTTATACAGAGCATAAAGAGAGCACCTACTGTAAGAAGAAGCGAAATTGGGTTAACAGAGAAACCAAGTATTATTAAATCTTCGTATCCAAATTCAACAGCCAATTCATTTCTTATAGGGCGCAAAGCATACCAAGACGCTAAGACAAAAAAGAAAAACCCAAAGGCTTTTAAAAGAGGAAGATAGTCTTCTTTTCCTATAGAAGGAAAAAAACGTTCTGAAATAGTATTCATTTCGTCATTTAATTGTTCACCATTATAGCTATGATGTTGAAAAAATAGTTTGTAAATTTACAATAACTTTATGGAGCCTCAACCGTTTACCATTTTTGGCACTTCCCACATCATTACTTTGGTCATTATTTTGTGTTTGGCAATTTTTTTTCCTAGAGCTTACAGGAATAAATCAGTTTCTCAGAAAGAAAATGTGGCAAAGATATTAGGTATATCCATTATCACACTTGAATTAATTAAACCCTTTATCTGGCACTCTTTGGACTATCCATGGATAAGATTAATACCCATACACATGTGCAGCTTATCGGGCTTCTTTATCGGAATATTTCTTCTTACCAAAAAAAGAATATTCTTTGAAATTGCATTCTTTTGGGGCATAGGAGGAGGAATAAATGCCCTCATAACTCCAGACGTTACTTTAACGTTTCCAGATCCTGCATATTTACTATTCTTCATTGGACATGGCTTGCTTATTGTTAATATAGGTTATGCTTGTATTGCGTTGAGCAATCGCCCTACTTTTGATTCGGTTAAAAATGGCATTTTCTTCACGCTAACAGTACTTCCTATTATTTATATAATTAATCTACTTTTAGGTCCGCCAGCTAATTATTGGTTCTTAGGTACAAAACCAACAGAAGGTCAAAGTATTATGGATTTCTTTCCTGATCCACCTTTGCATATTCCTTTACTAATAATTATAGGGGCGTTTTTATTCTTATTAATTTATGCACCTTATTGGGTGCATGATAAATTTAGGAATCCAAATGCTGAATAAATAGAGTAGGTATATTACAAGTATTGGATTTAATCGTAGAGACAAGTGTATTGGGCTTTCTTCCTTCTTTAACATCAGATGCCTCTATCCCTAATTTAGTTAGTCTTGTGTGAGTTGCTTCCAAATCCTCTACATCCCAAGCTAAACCCCATAAACTGTCTTTAGAAGGTCCTTCATCAGGTCTAGCTATTACCTCAATTGTGGTTTGGTTTAATCTAAAAAATAACATTCTACCTCCCCACTTCTCTACCGTTTGATCTAGAGCCAACCTAATTCCTAAATCTTTCTCATATACCCGAATAAAACTTTCTGCATCGTTTGTGTTGATAACTACATGATCTAACTTATGTACACAATCAGATGTAAACCTGTCCAATAAATCTAGTTTTCCTGTTTTATGTTCTATAGCAAAAGAAAATAAACCTCTAGTAATTTCATTAGGTAAAAATAAACTTTGCCAAGTTCTTTTCTTTCCAGCGTCCTCATCAAAGCCTTCACCCAAAGCAAGTCCGGATAATTCATATCCTTTCGAAGAAAGCTGTTGTTTAGTGGTCTCTATATTATCTGAACCGAAAACTAGGCCAGCCAATCCTTCTCCATTCTCTTCTATGGAAGAGTTAACTAATGACGCTCCTGCACCCTTGCCATTAGCTGCAAGTAATTCGAAATATAGATTATTAAAATTAAAAATTGAATTTTTAGTGCCTAAAGATTCATGTGCTCCTCTCCAGACAGGGTCATGACCAAAAATTTTCTTGTAGTTATCCTCTGCAGCTTCTAAATCTTTAACAGCTACAATTAGATGATCAATTCTTTCTATCAAGGTAACTCAAATTGAATAAAGTTCTCTGTTCGTTGACAAAGAATTAAATTCATTCCTTAGATTTGAATCACTAATCTTTTCAAATAATTTGACGAATTCTTCAGACCTTACTGCCACACTTTCTCGGTGTACCTCTTCTCCATGCCAAAGAACCATTTTTTTCCATAAAGGATCTATAATTTCAGATCCTCTCTTCTCGCTTCCGTCCACCGTCTTGAATGTGAAGGATCTTAACTCCGATATTAATAAATTAAGATAAGCAACGTGTATGGCTTCGTCTTGTCTTATTCTAGATACCATCTCTCCTGCTAATAAAGCATCATCTCTCCTATCCATAAATACGTCTTCTGCCTTAGCTAGATTCATGCAATAAGAAAAAAAACTTTCAGCTCTTATCTCAATCATCAGAACATCTAATAACAAGTTAAGTATTCCTTCATGCTCGATGGGTAGGTCAGGCATTTCTCTTTCTTGGGCAGGCCTTCCTATTGATTCAGGAACTTCAGGGATGGGATAGGCATCATTTCCTAATAATAAATCTCTTGCTGCAAACCACATCTGATCATGTGCCCCTTGATTACTATCTGGATCGCCCCCTTCATCGAATCCATGAGCAATGAATAAGCCTTTATTCATATGCGCTAAACAAGTGTCAGAGATATCTTCAACTATGATATCTTGAAAATTTGGTGCCTCAATTTCTGCTAGAGCTCTTCCTCTTGCCTCTATAATTCCTGTAATGGTTAAACTATTCCAAAGAAACTGCCCTTCTCCTTGATTGAGGAGTAATTTTGCTTGATTTAGGCTTGGAAAATTATCATGCTTCAATATATCTACCGAACAATCTAGAAGTTCATGGCCTCTATCACTTAAGATCTTAGTCCATTGATCTACTGCTTTCCATCTGACACGAGTTCTAGGTGAAATATATTCACCATCCTCGTCAAGACCGCCATGTAAGAGATAGCCAGCCATCTCATTAGGTTGAGCAAAATCATGATTACTAAGTATTTCTTCTTTTGTGTATATCATTTAAAAAGACCTTTAACTTTCTTTTTTAGATTATTCCATATGTCCTTACTCTTTTGAACAATTTCTGGACCTAATAAAGCTAACCCAGGATACCAGGTCACCTGGCTTGCTACATATATAGCTCCACCTTGGAGATATTCACCCTTTGCTGCAATCACTATCCCCACGATTGAAAGAATAACTGAAACCACAATTAAGGCCCATCCAAATAATTTCCTTATTTTAGTAAAGTTACTGCTCATAAATTCTTAAATGATATAGACTTATTCGATGACCTTTCATAGAGTATTAAAATGTATATGAAAAAACCATTCTATTTATTTTTATTTATTTTCCTAGGTTTAGGATGTCAAAACAATGGAGCTGATATGAACCCTTTCTTAATAGACTATGATACACCTTATCAAATCCCTCCTTTTGAAAAAATTAAGTTCTCGCATTACGAGCCAGCTTTTGAAGAAGGAATGAAACAACATTTATCTGAAATTGAAAAAATAGCTTCTAACAAGGAAAATCCAACTTTTGAAAATACTATTGCTGAATTGGAAAGAGCAGGAAAAACACTTGATAAAGTTTCCAGCGTTTTCTTTAACTTACTCGGCTCTAACACTTCTGACGAAATGGATGCTTTGGCAATGACTATCAGTCCTGCATTATCAGCTCATAATGACAGCATTCTCTTAAATAAAGTTCTTTTCGCCAGAATTAGAACATTGTATGACCAAAAGATTGCTCTGGGGCTGTCTACAGAACAAGATAGACTCCTAAATGAAACTTATAAAAGTTTTGTTAGATCAGGAGCTAATCTCTCTGATTCTGATATGAAGCGGTTAGTAGATATAAATAGCTCTCTTTCAACTTTGTCAGTTCAATTCGATCAAAACGTACTAAAAGAAACTAATGGCTTTAGCTTGATAATAGATAATGAAGACGAATTAGATGGCCTGCCTGAAGAAGAAATAAGACAAGCTTCATTATTAGCAGAATCAGAAGGCCACAATGGAAAGTGGGTTTTTAAACCTACCAGAGTGAGCATGTATCCTTTCTTAACATATTCCACTCAAAGAGAGCTAAGAGAAGTGCTATATAACTCCTATATACAAAGAGGAGATAACGACAATGAATTTGATAATAAATCTCTTATTGTTGAAATGTTGAAATTAAGAAAAGAAAAAGCCAATCTAATGGGTTTTAATTCACATGCCGACTATGTTCTGGACGACACAATGGCTAAGAAAACTTCTAGAGTTGATGACTTATTACAGCAAATTTGGAAACCAGGAATTGCCAGAGCAAAATCTGAAGCAGATGAAATGCAAAGTTTGATTAAACAAGAAGGTGGGAACTTTGAACTGGCAGCCTGGGATTGGTGGCACTACGCAGAGAAAATAAGACAAACTAAGTACAATTTCAGTGAAGAAGAAGTTAAACCTTATTTTAGTGAAGATAGAGTTTTAAAAGGAGCCTTTGATGTAGCATCTAAACTCTTTGATATAACTTTTGTAGAGAGAAATGATTTACCAAAATACAGAGACAACATTAGAAGTTTTGAAGTTCTCAATGAACAGGATGAAACTATAGGAATCTTTTACACCGATTTCACACTTAGACCAAACAAAGGTGGAGGTGCGTGGATGAATACTTTCAGAAGCCAAAGTAAATTTGATGGCAAACAAATACCCATTGTTGTAAATGTTTGTAATTTCCCTCCTGAAAATGAAGATGGTGTATCCCTGCTCTCCTTCGAACAAGTTGAAACTTTGTTTCATGAATTTGGGCATGGACTACATGGACTTTTATCAGATGCTAATTATCCAAGTCTTTCTGGTACGCGGGTTACTAGAGACTATGTAGAATTCCCTTCACAAATGATGGAAAATTGGGCAAGAGAGCCTGAGGTAATAAAGACATTTGCCCTTCACTATCAGACGGATGAGCCTATTCCAGATAGTCTTTTAAATAAAATATCAGAAGCAGGTACTTTTAATGAAGGCTTTGAAACAAGTGAATACGTAGCTGCCGCTCATTTAGATATGGCCTATCACACAAGCATTGAAGATATAAAAGATATTGATAAATTTGAAGATGACACATTGGGTGAACTTGGATTAATTCCGCAAATTGAAAGCAGATACAGAAGTACTTATTTTGGGCACATATTTGCGGGTGGATATTCATCTGGGTATTATAGTTATTTATGGACTGAGGTGTTGGAAGCAGATGCTTTTGAGCCTTTTAGGGAGAAAGGCTTGTTTGATAAAGAGACGGCTTCAAAACTTAAGGAATATGTATATGCTTCTGGTAACACTGAAGATTTGATGACTCAATACAAAAAATACAGAGGGTCAGAACCTGAAATTGAGCCATTATTAAGAAAACGTGGCTTAGATTAGATTGCCGTCACCTAAACACACACCTTATCTTGATGGGCAAGGAGGAGTAAAAATAGGCCTTAGTCCCATTGCAGAATCTTCCTGGTTAGAATTAGATGATAAATTTGAACAAGAGATTCTTTTTAAAAAAAATCTTCTTAATACGAATAGAGAAGATATTTTGCAGATTAGTGAAGGGAGTGAAGCCGAACAAGAAGAAATTCTAAAATCTATTTTAAATTACTTACAAGAATTTCATTCTGATAAATATAAATTTTCTAAAGATTCTATCTATGTAGAAAGCACAAATGATCTATATGATTTTAATCAGTTCGAAAACCCAATTGAACTAGCTTCACTTCTTGTTCAAGAGGACTTAGTCTTGATGAGTCCTAAAAAAAATGAATTCTATTTAGAGGCAGCTTCTTTGAGCGCTCCTTCTCACTGGTCTTTAACTGAAAAGTTCTCTAAATCGTTGATGGATTTACACGATGGAGTGCCAGGCTATAGAGAAGATATAGGTAAAAGAGTAGATGAAATTTTTAATAAACTTCCAACTAAAAGGATATTGGAAAGGTATAACTGGTCAATTTACGATGATCCAAAATTATTTCAGCCAGTTCATAGCAAGCCTTTTGTGGAATTTAAAGAAACTGAACCGAATAAACTTTTTTTAAGAGTCGAAAGACAAACAATTAGAAAACTTCCTAAATATGGGACCGTTTTATTTACTATACGTGTTCATGTAGACCCTATTGAATCAATACTTAATGACAAGCATTCACTGAAGAGCCTAAAAATGGCTATAGAAAACTTACCAGGGCCAATGAAAGAATATAAATCAATAAATCAATTTGAAAAAAGCTTAATAGATTGGCTTGAAGATAAAATTAACTAATGAATGACTGGTGGAAAGGAGCGGTAATTTATCAAATCTATCCTAGATCCTTTTTGGATACTTCAGGAAATGGTATAGGCGATATCAAAGGTATAACTTGCAAGTTAGATTACATATCTGATCTTGGAGTAGATGCTATATGGCTTTCGCCTATTTTCACTTCGCCCATGAAAGACATGGGATATGACGTGAGTGATTATAAAAATATAGATCCTTTATTTGGAAAGTTAGAAGATTTTGATGAATTAATTAAACAAGCTCATAAAAAAGATCTTAAGGTAATAATTGATCAAGTTCTATCCCATAGTTCTGACCAAATATCTTTATTTCAAGAAAGTAGAAAAAGTAAAACTTCATCAAAATCTGATTGGTATGTATGGGCTGATCCAAAAGAAGATGGCTCTCCTCCCAATAATTGGTTATCTATGTTTGGAGGTTCGGCATGGGAATGGGAACCTCTTAGAGATCAGTATTACCTGCATAACTTTTTACCTAGTCAACCAGATTTCAATTTTCATAATTTGGAGGTGCAGAATTGGTTGTTAGAGTCATCGAAATTTTGGTTAGAGCGTGGTGTAAATGGTTTCAGGTTAGATACCGTTAACTACTACTTTCATGATCGTAAATTAAGAGATAATCCTCCTAGCCCGATTAAGTTTGAACGTCCTCCTGACAATCTTTATTACATGCAGAATCAGATATATTCAATCAACCAGAAAGAAAATTTAAAATTTATAGAAAAGTTCAGAAATTTACTTGATGAATATCCTGAAACTACCTCTGTAGGCGAAATTGGTGATTCTCATAGGGGTCTGGAAATAATGAGTGAATACACAAAAAGTAACAGACTACATATGGCATATAGCTTTGAGCTTTTAGGGAATAAATTCACTACTGAACATATTATTAAGACATTAGATGGTTTTTTTAATCTTAAAGAAGATTCCTGGCCTTGCTGGAGTTTTTCAAATCACGACGTGATTAGGCATGTTTCTCGATGGGATCAAGCTAACAATCCATCAGAATTTGCAAAACTTACATGCGCCCTCTTATTAAGTCTAAAGGGCTCGATTTGTATATACCAAGGAGAAGAATTAGGGCAACTAGAGACTGAATTAGATTTTGATGAACTAACTGATCCTCCTGGTATTAGGTTTTGGCCTAAGAACAAAGGGAGAGATGGTTGCAGAACACCGATGACATGGGATTCTATGAAAGATAATGCGGGTTTTTCATCCACTAAACCTTGGTTACCAGTAAAAAGTACTCAAATTAAGAGGTCTGTAAATCTGCAAGAGAAAGAGAACAATTCAGTCTTACAATTTTATAGAGACTTTATATCTTTTAGAAAAGAAGAAAGATCCCTTATTGATGGTGATATAAATTTTCATGAAATGGGCAATTCGATTCTTTTTTTTAGTAGAGAAAGTGATGAGAAGATTGGATGTCTTTTTAATCTTTCTTCTAAAGAAATTAATATTAATTGCGGTGGGTTAGAAATAATCAATGAGAAAATAAATCAAAATCTATGCACTAATGGCGAAGAGTTAATTATTGGGAAGTTTGGTTTTGGTTTCTTCAAGATTAAAGAAGAATTTAATAAGTTATCTATTCAATAAAAAATATTTACTAAATAATGTAGAATCAAAATATTCTAATAAATAATAATAGAGATGGAAATACAAGGAAATTGTGATCATAAATTTAAGGAAGTTAAAGAGTTATTTGAGTCTCTTCACTCTTCAGGTAGAGAGGTAGGTTCTTCTTTTGCTGTTTATAAGGACGGTAAAGCAATAGTAGATATTTGGGGAGGTTATACCGATAAACACAAAACTAATCCTTGGAATCAAAATAGCTTAGCGAATGTTTGGTCTACAACGAAAGGTGTAGCAGCAATAACTTGTGCTTTAGCTGTAGAAAAGGGACTTTTAGATTATGAGCAGAAGGTATCGCATTATTGGCCTGAATTTGGGTGTAATGGCAAAGAAGACATAACAGTAGGGATGTTGGTTTCCCACCAAGCTGGGATATGCGGATCTGCAACAAATAATGTTGAAGACTATTACAATCAAAAAACTATGGCAGAAGAGTTGGCTGCTATGAAACCTATATGGGAACCTGGCACTGCCTCTGGATATCATTCTATGACTTATGGATGGCTAACTTCAGAATTAATCATCAGAGTCACAGGTAAAACTCTTGGTACCTTTTATGCAGATGAAATTGGTAACCCAAATGAGATAGATTTTTTTATTGGGCTCCCTGAATCGGAAGAAAGGAGAGTTGTGGAAATGGTACCCTTCCCTAAAGAAGAAAATCAATCGCAAGAATCTACAAAAATTAACGATGCAAAAAGAGCAACTGCAAGAGGTCCTAATTTAATTAATCTTCAAAATTCAAGAGATTGGAGAGCTGCGGAGATCCCTTCAGCAAATGGACAAGGGTGTGCATCTGGTTTGGCCAAGTTATATAGTTTAGTCGTGTCTGACGACTCTTCTTTAAAAATTCTTAATGAAGAGACTATAAATAAAATGACTCAAGAAAGAATCACAAATAGAGATTTAGTTTTAGACGTAGTAACTCGATGGGGTGCTGGATTCATCATGAATATGCACAAGGTTATTTATGGTCCTGTCAAAGGATCTTTTGGGCATTCTGGATGGGGAGGTTCTTGTGCCTTTGGTGATCCTGAAAATAATCTTGGGGTCTCTTATGTCATGAATCAAATGAAAAATAATTTTGCTGCGGACGGGAGATCATTGGAGTTAATCAATGCAACTTATGAATGCTTAAATAAGGAATAAAGATGACAAAAAAACTAGACAATAAAGTGGCGCTAATAACTGGTGGAACAAGTGGAATTGGAGCTGAGACGGCTAGACTTTTTATAAAGGAAGGTGCAAAAGTTATTATTTCAGGGCGATCTGAAGAAAAAGGACAGATTCTTAGCGATGAGCTAGGTAAAAACTCTAAATACCTTCTATCTGACGTAACTAAGGAAGAAGATATAGAGAATTCCATAAAAGAAACTGTTAACCACTTTGGTAAATTGGATATCTTGTTTAATAACGCAGGAGGTCCTGTTGGGGCTGGTATAGAAAAAGTAACTCAAAAAGATATTGATTACGGAGTGCATCTATTGCTTGCAAGCGTAATTCTTGGAACGAAATTTGCTATTGAGCCTATGAGAAAAAACGGTGGTGGCTGTATTATTAATAATTCAAGTATTGCAGGAATAAGATACAGACAAGGAGATCCTTTGTATGCTGCTTTAAAAGCAGGTGTTACCCACTACACTAGGATGTCAGGAGTAGAATTAGGTCCAGACAATATAAGAGTTAATTCAATTTCTCCTGGTGCAATAGCTACTCCAATATTCTGGGGGGGTTCGCAAAGAGCCAATACATTATCGACTGCAGAAAATGATAAAAAACTTGAAAAGTTAAAGGGCAATCTAGCAAAGGCAGTTCCTCTTAATCGATCAGGACTGGCTGTAGATATTGCTGAAGCTGCTTTATATCTGGCTAGCGATGCTGGAAGCTTTGTCTCTTGTCAGGATATAGTGGTCGATGGAGGCAGAACTGCGATGTTTAATGAGTAGAGAGTGAGCCTTAGCCCTGAGATTAACTCCTGGGAAGGTAGGTGAAATCAAATAAAAACTCACTCTCTGTAACCCATCCTTGAGTTATCTTTATTTTATGTCTTGATTTCTTATAAACAACCAGAATAGAAGCTAAAAGATGCAACTAATTTATTAGTTACTTAGCTTCTTTTTTAATTGGGATTACATTTGGCAATTGATCTTCTCCAAACTTAGCTTTAAATGTTAAAGCCATCTTTGCAATGAAGTTATTTATCGATTCTACCCATTCTTCTTTCATGCCTGCTTGAACCAACTTACTATTAATTGAGTCAGAAGAATAGTTACTTATAAAAGAAGCAGACTCCCACATTCTATTTCTTCTCATCATGAAGCAATAATCAGTAATTTCTTCCAATATCTTCTCATTAAAACTATACATAGTAACTCTTCTGTCATTCTCAGCTTTATAGGCATCTATAAATCCTAGAGCCAGTCCTTCGCGAATTGTTGATTTAATAGAATCAATTTTTAACTTCACAGAGCCAATCTTTTCTGTCTGGGTTAAGTCCGTATAACTTACCATTTCTCCATTTCCATACTTCCATAAAAAAGTATGAAAAATAGAATATCTGGTCGGGTTGCCAAAAAACCAAACATACCAATCCGATTTAACGTAATAATGTTGTCCTCTAGAATAATGAGCCATAGCTTCCCCTCTAGTTAAGGCTCGCATTTCTGCATTACTCCAGGATCTTTGTTGCTTCATTCGTTCAATTACATCTAAGTGTGTTAGTTAACTATAACACTTAATCTAAGAATAATACAATTTTCTAATACATAGAAATTCTTCATGCTATGATTGGCAAAAAAGGGGAAACCATTGAATGCTTATAGGTTACTTTTCTTTCTGACATTACTTAATTTATTAAACTTTGTAGATAGGCAACTGATTGCAAGCTTTTCTAACTTCATAGTTCCTGATTTAGGATTAACGAATGCTCAATATGGTTTTTTAACAACTATTCCTTTTATAGTTTTTTACTCAATCGCCGGTCTCTTTATGGGTGTTCTAGCAGATATGGTTAATAGACCTAGACTTATAGCATTTGGAGTGGTTCTTTGGAGCATATTTACAGCTTTGACTGGAGCTGCAAAAGGATTCATTTCTATGGCCCTTCCTAGAATGTTTATAGGAGTAGGAGAATCTATATTAACCCCTACTTCCATGTCATTACTTTCCGATTCCTTCCCATCAAAAAGAATGGGTTTTGCGGCTGGTTTCTACTACATGGGAGTGCCCATAGGAGTGGGTGTTAGTTTATTGATTGCTGGTTATTTAGGAGAATCTTTAGGTTGGAGGAACTGTTTTTTTCTTTTAGGAGGTATAGGGTTAGTACTGGGATTAAGCACTTTATTGTTTAAAGATAGACCTAGAAAAAATGTATCTAATCAAGAGGTTAATCCTACATTGTCTAAAGATACGACACTAGAGATAGTTTCTACCCTGTTATTGGCTTTAAGAACTTCATCAGCTTTAAGGTTCACTATACTGGCTGGAGTTTTTTATCACATAGTCTTAGGTGCTTCTGGGTTTGAGCAATTATGGCTGGTTCAAGAAAGAGGTTTTGAAAGATCTAATATAGCTCAGATAGTTGGTTGGATAGGAGTTTTTGCAGGTTTAAGTGGAAACTTAATTGGTGGGTTATTAAGTGATTGGTGGCAAGAAAATACTGACCAAGGAAGACCTATGTTTTTATTCTGGTTAGCTTTATTAACTCTTCCTATAGGAATCTATTATCGTTTTGTTGAGCCTGGAAGCTATGTTTTTTGGATAGGCATCATTATTGGATATTTCCAATTGGGTTGTTTCTTTGGTCCTACTTTTAGTACCGTACAAGAGCTAGTGCCAGATCGTATACGCGCCACAGTAGTAGCATTCTACATATTAACTTTAAATCTAATTGGTCTAACCATAGGTTCATGGGGCGGAGGTGTTGTTGCTGATTGGATGGTAATAGAGAATTATCAAGAGCCATATACAATGATGTTAGTTGTATTCTCAATTATTAGTGTCATTTCTATTCCCTGTTATTACTTAGCTGGGAAGCGATACAAAAAGGATAAGGTACTGTTAGATGAAGTCTTCAATGAAGCTAAGAGTTAAATATGAAAAATGATGATCTATATTTAGAACAATTATTAGTTGGGCCAATGGATAATTTTATTTATCTAGTGGGTTCAAAATCCACTAGAGAAGTAGCTATCATTGATCCTGCCTGGGACATAGATGCCCTTTTGACACATATAAAGGAAAAAGATCTAAAATTAACTTCAGTTTTGGTAACACACTACCATCCTGATCATATAGGTGGCGGCATGGGAGGACATTCAATAGAAGGAATTGCAGAGTTACTGGAAAAAGATCCAGTTAAAATATTTGTTCATAAACTTGAAGCGGAAGGTGTAAAAAAGGTTACGGGAGTTTCAGATATAGACCTTAATATTGTTGAATCAGGTGACCATTTAACTATAGGTGAAAATGATATTGAATTTTTACACACACCTGGTCATACGCCAGGCTCACAATGTTTTAAGGTAAATAATAATCTAGTGTCTGGTGATACTTTGTTTGTCCAGGGTTGTGGAAGAGTTGATTTGCCTGGTTCAAACTCTGAAGATATGTTTCATAGTCTTCAAAAATTATCTGCTTTACCAAACGAAACTATCCTCTACCCAGGGCACAATTACAGCGCAGAGCCTTATGAAAGCATGGAAAGAGTTAAGGAAATTAACACTTACTTAAGGATTGAAGATTTAGATATGTGGAAACAGATTATGTAGAACTTATGCTCTGGCCTTTATGTTCTCTGTAATTATTAATAAATCCTCTATAGTTTAAATATAGCCAAAGTGGTGTTACAGCTAAGATCCACCATAATTCTGTAACTACTAATAAATACAAACCTGGAATATTGACAAGAAGAAACACAATAAAACCATACATTCTTGTTTTAGCACTTAAACTAGTTAATAAAAAGGTTCCTAAAATAGATAAACCTTGATCAGCAAATTGAGCTGAATTAAATAAAGATAATTCAAACATGTAGTGTACTCCTAATTAAAAACTTGGAGCGGGTAGTCGGAATCGAACCGACATCATCAGCTTGGAAGGCTGAGGTAATAAGCCATTATACGATACCCGCTAAGCGGAAACGCATTATACATAAAAACACTCTAAAGCTAGAAAACTTAAGCTCAAGTTTGATACAGTGTATAGTTAATTACTAAAGGTTTATAAGGAGAAATAGAACATGAAAAATACTTTTAAATATATAACTATTTTTACACTAATTTTGTCATTTACTGCGATAAAAGCTGAAGGCATTGCTGATATGTACTTTTACAAAGCTAAGCCAGGAAAACTGCAAGAAGCTGCTGATCTAATGAGAGAAGGAAGAGATATAGGATTATCCAATGGACAATCAGTTATTGTTCATCAACAAAACATTGGGAAAGGTGCTGAGAAAGTTTTTGTTTGGGTTGATTTCTTTGATGACTACAATCAAAGAGCTGCACAAGCATACAGCAATGAGTCATGGGGGCCTTTTATAGAAAAATTTAACAGTCAGGATATTCTTGAACCTATTAAAAGCTATCAAATGACTTCATTAGATGACATTAATCCTGGTGATTACATTGTTCAAGTTTGGACTTGGCGTCCTAAGGTAGGTAAGGCTGCTCAAACTCTTAAAGCTTTAGAAGAAGCAAAAGAAATATTTGAGAGTCATGGTTTTCTAGTTGATTTATGGCAGCACGGATTAGGAAGTAAATATTCATTTAACTTCGTAATGTTGTCAAATTCTAAAGAAGAACAAGCGAAATCCCTTGAATCTTTATTAACAGATGAAGAATGGCAAAGAAAGCAGCTTGACTGGTTTGATAAACAAAAATATGGAAGACTTGTAGATAGTTATGAAATGACAAGTCTTGATTAATTAACTAAATATTCATAAAACAAAGGGGCTTAACAGTCCCTTTTATTCTTAAAAATAATTTTAAAATAAAGAAATGACAGAAATATCAAATGAAATAAGATCAGAAATTACTTCTGATGGAAATCTAAAAATTAGCCTTGAGCAAGTAGCTAAACCAGAACCTAAAGAAGGTGAGGTTTTAATCAAGATTGAGGCTTCTCCTATTAACCCTTCTGATTTAGGACTCCTTCTTGGCCCTGCAGATGTCTCTTCCCTAAAAGTTAGTGATGGTGTAGCCCAAATGAAAGTTCCTGAAGCTTTATTAAGAAGTGTACAAGCTAGACTTGATCAATCATTACCTGTTGGTAATGAAGGTGCTGGCATAGTAGAAAGTGCCGGTAAAGGCGCTGAAGACCTTATAGGCAAGGTGGTTGGAGTTGCTGGCGGTTCTATGTATTCAAACTACAGATGTTTACCTGCTGCAGCATGTCTTGTAATGAATGAAGGTACAACCTCTAAGGAAAGCGCATCGTGCTTTGTTAACCCTTTAACTGCCTTAGGAATGGTTGAAACAATGAGAATGGAGGACCATACCGCTCTTGTTCATACTGCTGCAGCTTCAAACCTTGGTCAAATGCTAATTAAAATATGCAACCAAGATGATATCAACCTTGTAAATATAGTAAGAAAAGAAGAGCATGTTACATTGTTAAAAGATTTGGGTGCCAAGCATGTTTGTAATTCTTCCGACCAAAATTTCATGGAGCAACTAATCGATGCTTTAGTAGAAACAGGAGCCACCTTAGGTTTTGATGCAACTGGAGGAGGTAAATTATCAGGTCAAATACTAACGGCGATGGAAGTTGCAGCCAATAAGACTGCTACTGAATATAGTAGATATGGTTCTGATAGTTATAAGCAGGTCTACATTTATGGAGGCTTGGACAGATCCCCCACTACACTCACCAGAGCTTTCGGATTTTCTTGGGGTCTAGGAGGCTGGCTATTGACTCCTTTCATAGGAAAAATAGGACAAGAAAAATTTCAAAAATTAAGGCAAAGAGTTGCAGATGAGATAAGTACAACTTTTCATAGTTCTTATACGAAAGAAATTTCATTAGAAGAAGTAATTAATGAAGAGAATATCTTGCAATACTCTAAGCAAGCTACTGGAGAGAAATATTTAATTACTCCTTCCTAAGAAGATGTCAAAAAAGATTCCTCAGGTTTGGTTGGATTGGATCCTCGAAAATATTTCTTTGGGGGTAGACTTAGATGATATTTATTACACTCTTGTTCAAAATGGATTCAAGAAGAAAGAGATCAATTCTGTTCTTAACAACTATAAACCTAAGAAAAAACTTGACGATTCTTTATTAGATAAAGATAAATTAATTAAAAAGAATGTTGAAGAATTTAAGAAGACATTTAAAGAGATACCATCCTACACAGAAATTGGTTTCTCTAAACAGAAACTTCCTAAAGAAATTCATAAAAAAATTAATAAATTCTATAAAGCTAATCTAACAAATAAAAAAGAAGAGAATGTGGCTGGAGGCTATATTAAAAATGTTAAAGAAGATAAAGAGTCTAGTATAACTATAGAACTACCCGAGGAACTAAGGAGTGAAATACATGCCTCAATTCAAGATTTAATTGAAGAATGGAGTGGTATGAAGCTTTTACCGACATATGTTTACGGCGTAAGAATGTATCTCGACGGAGCAATTCTGAATTCTCATAAGGACAGAGAGGAGACGCATATAATTGGAACAATTATTAACATAGATCAAAAGGTTCGCGATGACTGGTATTTAGAAATAGAAGATCATCAACAAAACCTTCATAAGGTATTACTTGAACCAGGAGAAATGATCTTTTATGAAAGCGCTACCCTTAAACATGGAAGACCGGAACCTCTATCAGGTGAATATTATTCTAATATTTTCTGTCATTACATGCCCAAAATGGTTTCTTAATCTATTTAATAGATCTAAAAACAATATTACCCGCAAAATAAACATTCGTTATAAGCCATATAAAGAAGTTTGTGCTTGTGAATGTAGGATTAGAAAAGGATACATCAAAGAGTAAGATTGTGGTTGTAATCATCCAAATAAGAGTAATGATTAAAGTTATTTTCCTAAACTCCACAACTCTAAAGGGATGAACATACTTAAATGGAATAAAAGTTAAAACACAAAACAAAATTACAAAAATAAAGTTAGTAAACTCAGAAAACTCAAGAATATAAAAATATAAAACCACAATATTCCAGATCGCTGGGAAACCACTAAAATAGAAATCATCAGTCTTTATATTGGTATTTGTAAAAGTAAAGCAAGATACCAGCAATATAGCTACACATGCCAACAATAAGTATGGTTCTGGAGCCATTCCTAGTGAATAAAAAATAAATACTGGAACTACAACATAATTTAAGTAATCAATAATATTGTCTAAAATCGCGCCGTCTATTTCAGGAGTGTTTTGATTTACATTAACAGCCCTAGCCAAGGTTCCATCTACTCCGTCAACAAATAAAGCAGCGGCTAACCAAAGAAAGGCTTCAGGTATTTTTCCATCTACCGTAGCTAACAAAGCTAAGAATCCAAATACAACACCTAGCGCAGTAAAGATATGAACAAGGTATGAGGGAGCCTTAGATAGCAATTTAACTGGCCTTTAATTTATCTAACATTTCACCCATCATTTGATGGAGAGTATTGACTGCCTGCAGAGGTCTTACTAAAACTTTAAATTCAGTTATCTTGTTTTCTTCGTTCCAAGTAATGAGGTCAATTCCGTTAACGTAAATACCATTTATTTCAGTTTCAAATTCTAGACAGGCGTAATTATCTTGCACAATTTCTTTGATATATCTAAATTTCGATTCTTTAGGTTTAGTTTCTTGTTTGTCCTTATCAGAACTAAAAACACCTCCAGCCGCAGCTAGATATAGTTTTGTAATGTCTTTACCTTTCTGTGGTGTAAAAACTACTGGAGAATAGAAAATAACGTCATCATCAAGAAGTTCATCTAATTTCTCAGAGACATTAGAACCAGGGTTTTTCATAATATCGTGCCACTTTTCGACTGCGTTCATATTTAATCCTTAAAATAAATACTAAGTATAATTGATTATTGATTTATGGCGGGGCTGGCAGGATTCGAACCTGCTACCTTCTAGTTCGTAGCCAGACACTCTATCCAAATGAGCTACAGCCCCAATTTAAATTGGATTATAACTCTTTAAAAGAATTTCACTACGAAAGAAATATTACTTCAAACTTCTTGATTGATGCGATCGTAAACTTCTTCTCTATGAATCTTTATATCTTGAGGTGCGGTTATTCCTATCCTCACCTGGCCTCCTCTAATGTCTAAAACGGTGATCTTAATATCATCGCCTATAAACATAGACTCCTCAGCCTTTCTACTTAGTACTAACATAAACCCTCCCCAGTAATTTATGTAATATTAGAATAACCTTATCAGTTAAGATTCTTTATAACAAACAAAATTAAGATGTTTCTGAGAGCACTAATTCTAGTTGATCTAAGGAAGAAACCATACCCTGAAGTATGGCATCTGCAAACTCTTCTGGATCGATTTCTGTTGTCCAAATAAAATCTGTAGAGTCATTTTCGTTAGAGACTAACTTTATCTTAGCTAAGTGATGATTAATTGGAGCGAGAGTCTCTATCGCACTGTATTCAAGCTCTAATGCATCATGGTCACACTTTGTAATCTTCTCTACTAAGCGACCCATGCCTTGCATTTTAAATGTCCTTACGTTGTCTTCTAATGTAATGCTTTCAACTCCAGGAACCCAGTCACTTCTAGATAAATCACTGATAATTTCCCAAATCCTCTTTGGTGAAACATTAAATGACCTTTTTTCTTCAATAGTTTTCATAAGAATTAACTATTTTTTGCGCTTTCTGGAGCTTCAAGATCATCCGGTACAAAGAAATCTGGAGCTAGTTGATCGAAAGGGACTTGTGCATATTGACTAAAATCTGTAACACCGTTTTCAGCTAACAAATTATCATCTATACAGAAATTTCCTGTAAATTCTTTTGAATCTTTGGTTAAGATTACATAAGCCGCGTCACCCATTATCTCTGGGAACCTTGATATATTCATAATCTCATCTCCACCTAAAGCATTTTTAATAGCAGCAGTTGCAACAGCAGTCCTTGGCCAAAGAGCATTAACAGCTACTCCCTGTTCTTTAAATTCCTCTGCCATACCTAAAACACATAAGCTCATGCCAAATTTTGCCATCGTATATGCTACGTGCGGTCCAAACCATTTAGGGCTCATATCTAAAGGAGGAGAAAGATTAAGAATATGAGGATTTTCAGATTCTAGAAGATGGGGCAGGCATACCTTACTAACTAGGAAAGTTCCTCTTGAATTAATTTGATGCATTAAATCGTATCTTTTCATATCAGTTTGCAAAGTACCGGTTAACTGAATTGCACTGGCATTATTTATACAAATATCAATTCCACCAAACTCCTCAGCTCCTTTATTCACAGCATCTCTTACATTTTTTTCATCTCTAATGTCACAAATAACTGGTAAAGCCTGCCCTCCGCATTCAATTACTTCATCAGCAGCTGTATAGATAGTACCTGGTAATTTTGGATGTGGTTCTGCAGTTTTAGCAGCAAGAATTATATTTGCTCCATCTTTAGCTGCCCTCTTAGCTATTGCTAATCCAATTCCTCGACTTGCCCCTGATACAAATAAAGTTTTATTTTTTAAATTTGACATAATTTTCCTTAGTTTATTATTTTATATTTTACTTGAATTCTGTTATTTAGTGGCGGAGAGAGAGGGATTCGAACCCTCGAAGGCTTTAACGCCTTACACGCTTTCCAAGCGTGCGCATTCGACCACTCTGCCATCTCTCCAAATTTTGGAGTGCATTATAAAGTATAAGTAAAGCTAACCTAAAACAATCAATAATGAGGCGGCTTTTCATCTTGTACGCCTTCTTTAGATGAAATTTCAATTAAGGATTCTTTTAATGAGAGTATCTCTTCTTTAAGTTTCTGAATTTCTAATTGCTGATTTCTTAACTCCTGACTCATTCTCTCTATAGAGTCTTCTTGGAAAGAGTACTTTGATTCAATCCTATTTAATCTATCTTGATTATTAACTTTCATCTTCTTATTGTCTTTGTTCCCTTAAAATCTTCTCATAATTCTCATGTGTGGTCCTAACAGGATTTATTTCAATTCCGCCGCGTCTTAAATAATTAGCCCTTACAAGTAAACTTTTTATTTCACACCTTTCATTAATATCTTGGAATATCTTTTCTACACATTCTTCATGAAATCCTTGATGATTTCTGTAAGACAATAGATAGCTTAATAAACTTTCATGATTAATTTGTTTTCCTGCATAGGCTATATGAATAGTAGCCCAATCAGGTTGAGCTGTAACTGGACATAAACTCCTAAAAAGACTGCACGTAATATCTTCATCAACATCTTTGTCAGTTGACAACAAGACTAATGAATTAGGTTGGGTGCTTGGTTCGTCTATATCTAAGCTATCAATGCTATTTTCATTGGATATTATTTCTCTTGGTTCACTAGATATCTCTAAGGAGATGTCGGTTTTCAACGTTGCCCCAAGATCACTTTTGATAGTTTCAACTAGCTCCCCATCTGAAGAAAATCTTTTGTTGTGTAAAGAGAATAAATAAAGCTTCAAAGATTTAGATTCAACAAAAAATTTTGAGTGGCAACTATAAGAGAAGTACAGAATACTGTTTCTAGGTATGCCTTTTTCATTAAGCCAAGATAGCTCGTAACAAGTCCAGGAATCTATCCCAAATATTTCTAGTTGATTACTTTCAAGACGTAGCTTCTGTCTAGAGTCTGATCTATTTAATCCAACTAGGACCGAAGGGTCGTAACTTGGTGGATAATTAGCCTTCTTTCCTAAAGGTAAATCAGACATATATTAAGACCTTATTCCTCTTCCTTTGTTTAGCAGCCAAAGACAGATCACAGAAAATAAAACTATAAAGAAAACTATCATTCCTAAGGCTGAATATATAGAAAACCCAAGTGCTTCTAAATCTGAAGACCCCAATATAGAAAATCTGAAAGCATTAATCATATATAAAATTGGATTACCTAAAGAAATGGTCTGCCAAAATTGTGGGAGTAATTGAATAGAATAAAACACTCCACCTAAATAGATCAAAGGCTGCATGATAAAGGTTGGAATAATGGAAATATCATCAAATGACTCTGCAAATAATGCATTTAAAAAACCACCTAAAGAAAATAGAACAGAAGTAGAAATTACTACAAATATGCATAAAGGCCAATTATCAACACTTAAATCGTAAAACCACAAAGAAACAAAGGTTACTATTGCACCTACTACAAGACCTCTTGCTACTCCGCCTAAAACCCAACCTAATAAAATTAAATAATGAGGCAAGGGGGTAATTAAAAGCTCCTCTATACTTCTTGAAAATTTTTGTCCAAAGAAAGAGGAAACAACATTTGAATAGGAATTGCTTATAACTGACATCATAATTAACCCTGGAATCATGAACTGAACATAATCAAACCCACCCATTTGACCTATTCTCTTTCCTATCAGTGTTCCAAATATTACAAAATAAAGCATAATCATAATGGCAGGTGGAATTAGGGTTTGCATCCAAATTCTCATAAATCTATGTATCTCTTTATAAAGAATAGTTGCTAGAGCTTTAAACTGTTCAGTTGCATTCATTAATCTTTCTCTTTCAAAGTTGGTTCGACTAACTCTAGAAATAATTCTTCAAGTCTGCCAGTTTCATTTCTCATGCTTGAAATCTCAATTCCAATGCCTGATAAAGTTTTAAAAACTGTATTAAGACCCTGACCTTTTCCTAAAGTCACTTTAATTCTTTTAGGATTTTCTAAGATAACTTCAAATTCTTTTATATCTGGAATTTCATTGATGGGTTGTGCTAAATCGAAGATAAAAGTCTCTTCTTCTAGCCTTGTTAACAACTCTTGCATGCTGGTATTTTCTACAATCTCACCAGAATCTATGATGGCTATATTTCTGCATAATCTCTCAGCCTCCTCTAGATAATGTGTAGTAAGAATAATACTAGTACCGTTATTATTAATTTCTGTAAGAAAATCCCACAAAGATCTTCTTAGTTCTATGTCCACCCCTGCAGTTGGCTCATCAAGAATTAATAATTTAGGGTTATTAACTAAAGCCTTTGCCACCATCACCCTTCTTTTCATACCGCCAGATAATTTTCTAGCCTGTTCATTTCTTTTGTCCCAAATATCTAGTTTTTTCATGTAGTACTTGGCATTTTCTTTTGATTTCCTGAACCCTAAACCGTAATAACCAGCTTGGTTTCTAATAATGTCACCGACCTTTTCAAATTGATTAAAATTTACTTCCTGACCAACTACTCCGAGTTTCTTTTTGGCAAGCGAATGGTTCTCATCTATATCAATATCTAATATTTTTACTTGGCCTGACGTTTTCGTAACCAGAGAGCTTATGATGCCTATAGTTGTAGATTTACCAGCGCCATTAGGGCCAAGCAATGCAAAGAAATCACCTTCTTCTACTTGAAGATCGATGCCTTTTAAAGCTTGTACGCCGCCTTGATATTCCTTTTTAAGATTGGAAATAGATAAAGCCTTCATAAGACTTTATTTACTGAGGTATGCCATGCTTTCTTCTAAACCCCTGATAGTCAAAGGAAACATGTTGTCTTCCACTAAGCTTTTTGTTAATTCAACCGATGAACTATATTCCCAATGTTCTTTAGGAACAGGATTTAGCCATGCCAATTTATCATAAACACTTACAAGTCTTTTCATCCAAAGTGCACCTGCTTCTTCATTCCAATGTTCGATACTTCCACCTGGGTTTGTAATTTCATACGGAGCCATAGTCGCGTCTCCAACAAAAAGTATTTTGTAATCTGCAGAGTATTTATGAATGATGTCCTCAGTAAAAATTCTTTCATTTTGCCTTCTTCTATTATCCTTCCAAACAGTCTCGTATATAAAATTATGAAAATAAAAGTATTCAAGGTTTTTAAATTCTGTTTTACAGGCAGAGAACAGTTCTTCGCAAACCTTGATATGAGGATCCATGGAGCCTCCCACATCAAAAAGAACCAATACTTTAACCGCATTTCTTTTTTCAGGTCTAAATTTTACATCTAACATACCAGCTTTTTTTGCTGTTGAGCTTATGGTTCCATCTAGGTCGAATTCCTCATCTGCACTATCTCTAATTAATTTTCTTAGCCTTCTTAATGCAACCTTCATATTCCTAGTGCCTAACTCGACATCATCATCAAGGTTTTTAAAGTCTCTTGCTTCCCAAACTTTAGCTGCTTTTCCTTTGCCCCCTTCTCCACCGACTCTAATTCCTTCAGGGTTTTCACCTGAATTGCCAAAGGGAGACGTTCCACCAGTTCCTATATATTTACTTCCACCTTCATGCCTCTCTTCCTGTTCTTCCATTCTCTTCTTAAATTCTTCAAGGAGTTTCTCTAAGCCACCTAAAGAATCTATTTTCTTAAGCTCTTCTTCGGTTAAATGTTTTTCAAATTCTGCTTTTAACCAATCTTCAGGTATAAGCATCTCTAGAATGTCATCAAGGCTTTCGATGCCTTTAAAGTAAATATCGAAAGCTCTGTCGAATTTATCGTAATGTTTCTCATCCTTTACAAGTATGGCTCTACTTAAAAAGTAGAACTTTTCCATGTCTGCAAAACCTAAATTCTTTTCAACAGCTGCTATCAAATCTAAAAGCTCTCTTAAGGTGCAAGGAATGCCTGTAGCTCTTAAAGTATTAAAGAGAGATATAAACATTTCTATTGTTGGTTAGTATTGCCTTCTCTTCTAGCCATGAATGCTAATCTTTCTAATAACTGAACGTCTTGCTCATTTTTAATTAATGCTCCATAGAGAGGAGGTATGGCCTTAGAAGGGTCTCTATTTTTAAAGATTTCATCAGGTATGTCATCAGCCATTAACAGTTTTAACCAATCTATCAACTCAGAAGTAGATGGCTTTTTCTTCATGCCTGGAACCTTTCGGATATCAAAGAATATTTCTAAAGCTTCTTTAACTAGTTTCTTTTTCACTTTTGGATGATGAACTTTAATAATTTGCTCCATAGTTGGTCTGTCTGGAAAATTTATGTAATGAAAAAAACATCTTCTTAAGAAGGCGTCAGGTAACTCTTTTTCATTATTACTTGTAATTATCACAACTGGTCTTTCGATTGCCTTGATGGTTTCTTTGGTCTCATAAACATAAAATTCCATACGGTCAATTTCCTGCAATAGATCATTAGGGAATTCGATGTCTGCTTTATCTATTTCATCTACAAGAAGAACAACTCTCTTTTCTGATGCGAAGGCTTCCCACATTTTTCCTTTTTGTATGTAATTTGAAATATCTTTTACTCTTTCATCTCCCAACTGTGAATCTCTTAGTCTTGTTACGGCATCGTACTCATATAAACCTTGCCTTGCTTTAGTAGTAGATTTGATGTGCCATTCGATAAGGGGCATGCCCAATGAAGCTGCGACCTCTTCTGCTAGCATTGTTTTACCTGTTCCAGGCTCCCCTTTAATAAGTAAAGGTTTTTCTAATTCAATAGCAGCATTAACTGCCATACTCAAATCATCAGTGGAAATATAATTGTCAGTCCCTTTAAATTTCATAAATAATCCTATTGTTAAAAATATTGCGTGACTTTATCACAGCCACCAAGAAAATCATCCTGATAAGAACTTTAAGAGTCAGATTTCATCTTATAAACGCTCAGGAGAAGCAATAAAGACATCACAACCTCAAACACAATTGCGGTGGTTAAGAAATCTGCTCCGTGTACTAAACCAGCGTAGGTTCTAAAAACTGCTGCTGAACCTAATAAAGAGATTGTGCCATAGAGCCATATATGTTCATTTCTGTAGGCTCCAATACAAGCCATTATTCCAGCTGTAAAGAAGAAAGAAGTGAAATCACCAATCTGTGTATTCATTCCTAAGGTTGTTTCCCCAGGTCCCGTTACTAAAGTCATTGCTAACCCAGCTGCTGCACTAGCAGGATCTATTATCCATCCTAAAGCGCTATAGAGCATGAATGCTCCTATTAATCCCGATATAACTCTCGCCCACATATTTCTCTCCTTATTGTTTTGGTTTTACTCTAATTAATTTACCATTTGGCCCATCTGTTGCTAATACTAAGCTGCCATTTGGTGATGTAACGATATCTCTTATTCTGCCTAAATCTGAAAAAAGAGTTTCTTCTTCAATGAATTCAGAATTATTCATTACCAGCCTCCTCACATCTCCTGGTACCAATGCTGAAATTAAGATACTTCCTGTCCAGCTTGAAAAAAGATCTTTATCGTAAAAGGTCATTCCGGATGGAGCTATAGATGGAACCCAATATTTAATAGGTTGTTCCATTCCATCCTTTTCAGTAAATGGAGATATCATTGCTCCGCTATAATCTTTTCCATAAGTGATAGCCGGCCATCCATAGTTTTTTGCGGCTTCAACGATATTAAGTTCGTCACCTCCCATTGGACCGTGTTCATTTTCATAAATAAATCCATTAGCAACAACTATGCCCTGTGGGTTTCTATGGCCGAAAGAATAAATTTCAGGCAAAGCTCCTTCTTGATTTATAAAAGGATTATCTGAGGGTATAGAACCATCTATATTTAATCTAATAACCTTTCCAAAATGATTATCTAAATTTTGTGCATCTTCACGATAATTGAAACCATCCCCTGAAGTTATCAAGAGTGTACCGTCATCTAGAAAGGCCATTCTGGCTCCATAATGAGCAGCTGTCCTTCTAGAGGGAGAGGCCTTAAATATTGTATTAACATTTATTAATGAATTCTGATCAAGAATGGCGCTTATGACTTCAAGCGTATTAGTAGCTTTACCTTCATCAGGTGAAGAAAAAGCAATAAAGAGCCTATTATTATCTTTAAAGTTAGGGTCTAAAATAATTCCAGATAAACCTCCTTGTCCTGCAAAAAGGACTTCGGGAACTCCTGATACGCTTTCTTGAACTAAAACTCCATCTTTTATTCTTCTGAGTTGACCTGATAATTCTGTAAAGAGGATATTATTGTTATCTATCATTGCTATAGCCCAAGGACTACTTAGTTCCTCAGCAATAACTTCATATTCAAAATCTTCAGAAGCTAAATTGAAACAAATAGAACTAAAAATGAAGAATAAATACAGTTTCAAATTTTTCATAAATTACTCCTTGCCCTCTAACTTAGAACCAAAATAATAACCGCTTAAGAAGCCGCAAAGAATAAGAATAGTTTTTCCTAAAGCAGTTCTTGCTCCAGCAATTAAATCTAAGTTATAAAATGCTAAAGGCATTAATAAAACAATAGCTAATATAGCAGCAGCACCAGCCAGACCATAAGCATAGGATTTTTTTGCATTGATCCAGATCAACAGTATTTTGGCAACCAAGTAGGCTAGCAACATGCCGAGTGCTACAAGACCTACCAGAGGTATAGCCCCGCCAGAATTCATTCCAATTAAATCGCCAAAAAAGGTATTGAAAGTTAAACCGATAGTGACAGGCATATCTACAGAAGATAGCCACATTAAATTACTTAAGGTTGTTTGTAGAACTACTAAAACAGTAGCTAAGAGAATACTTATTATTAGATATAAAGATTTTTTTAACATAATTCCTTTTATTCAGTTGAGACAGGAGTGAAACTTGCTAACATTACCCTATTCTGTTCCTCTCTTTCCTCCATGCTAGAAATTATATCATCATCAATGCCAAGATCAGCCAGCACTTCTCTTGTATCTGCTCCGAGTATAGGTGCTAAAGAACGCGGAAATTCTGCCTGTCCTACGAAATTTACAGGCGGTTTTGGCATTCTCATCTTTCCTAGTTCTGGGTGATCTATTTCCACTATCGAACCTTGATCTAAAACTTGCTCATCTTTGTAAACATCTTCAAGTTGATTACAAATTGAAGCGGGTATCTCTTCAGCATCCATTTTAGCAACAAGATCTTTTGATGTGATTTCCTTAGTTATCTTATTAATCTGAGCTGTTAGTTCTTCTTTGTTTATCAGTCTTGCGAGAGTATTACTAAATTTTTCATCCTTATTAAGATCTGCACCAAATACATCACAAAATTTATTAAACACATCATCAGTAGGTATGAGAATCATTATGACAGATCCGTCTTTAGCATCATAAACTTCAAAAAGATCTGCCAATTCTCCTATATTTAGACCGCCTTCATCAAAGGTGTGATTTATCATTAAATCAGGCCAATTGTAGTAAAGAGCTGATTCCATCATCGATATAGGTAAATGTTGACCAATTCCTTCCCTTTCTCTTTGCAATAATGCAGAAGTTATAGCTTGGGCAGCCGTTAAACCAGTCACCTTGTCATAAATAATAGTTCTTAATAATTTAGGGGAATCTGTATTTTGAGCAAAGGGCATGCCAACAGTACCTTGAATTAAGGGATCATAAACTTTCCTGTTTTGATAAGGACCTGATTGACCATAACCCGTAATGGAAGCATAGACTATCTTAGGGTTTATCTTCTTAAGAGATTGGTAATCAATTCCTAATTTTGTAACAATTCCAGGTCTATAGTTTTCTATTAAAACATCAGCTTCTGTAGCAAGCTTAAGAAATGCTTCCATGTTTTCGGGATTCTTTAAATCTAAACAAATACATTTTTTGTTTCTGTTCAAGGTAGAAAACATAGCACCCATGCCATCTTTAGTAGTGCCCATGAACCTTGCTAAATCTCCAATCCCAGGTGGCTCAATCTTTACAACGTCCGCGCCTTGATCAGCAAGCATCATTCCTGCAAAAGGTCCGGAAACTGTTGAAGTTAATTCTAATACTTTATATCCCTTTAATGGACCTGACATTACTCTCCCCTTATCTAATATTTCGCCCTTATAATAGACATCGTTATGGAAAAAATACAAGAACAATTTTTTGATATCGGTGCTAATTTAACTCACCCTTCATTTGAAAAAGATACGACTGACGTCTTAAGTAATGCCAAAGAAGTTGGAGTTAAAAGAATGTCCATAACTGGAAGTGATATAGATGAAAGCATCAAAGCTGCTGAGCTTTCAAAAAATAACCCTAACTTCATGGTATCAACTACTGGCATACATCCTCACAATGCTAAAGAATACTCTCCAAGTTCATTTACAGAGATAATTGACCTACTTAAATTTGATGAAGTGAAATGCTTAGGAGAAACAGGTTTGGATTTCTATAGAAACTTTTCTACCCCAGAACAGCAACAAGTTAGTTTTGAAGCACATATAGAAGCAGCAATTGATAATAAAGTACCTCTCTTTCTACATGAAAGACAAGCTCATGAAAAGTTCGTTGAAGTAATTACACCTTACATCAAAGAACTTCCAGAAAGTGTTGTGCATTGCTTTACTGGAGATAAAGATGCATTACTTAAATATATAGATATGGGATTCTTTATAGGAATAACAGGATGGGTTTGTGACGAGAGAAGAGGAAAACACTTAGAAAGCCTTATTCCTCTAATCCCTTTAGAGAAATTAATGATTGAGACTGATGCACCCTATTTATTGCCTAGAGACATGGGCATTGATAATTCTTCTAGAAACGAGCCTAAATATCTACCCCATATAGCAAGAAGGATTGCGGAATTAAGAAGTGAGAGTCCTGAATTAGTTTTTTCCGCTATCTATATGAATTCACTAAACTTTTTTAATATATTATAAAAGTAATTCTTTAATATTATCTTTATTGAAGGGCCAAAGAAGTTCCAAGTCTTTAAATAAAATTACCGGGATCTTGTCCCAATATTTATCTAAGTAATCTCTTTTTGAATAAATGTCTTTCTCAATAAACATTAATTGATCATCTTGCAACTCAGTTAATAGATCTTTAGCTTGTTCACATAGGTGACAATCTTTTCCTGTTACTAAGATTACCTCCTTCAAACGACAGCTTCAGATGACTTTAAATTATCGATTTCTTCTTGAGATAGGCCTAGTCCTTCGAGGATCTCTTGAGAATGTTCACCCACTAAAGCGGGTGCCGATGAAACTTTTGGTTCTGTTCTAGAAAATCTTGGTGCTGGAGCAGGCTGCGTTACCCCTTCCATTTCTATGAATGTTTTACGCGCCACATTATGAGGATGGAGTGGAGCCTCAGTCATATCCAGAACTGGAGCAAAGCAAACATCAGTCCCTTCCATTAGATCGCACCACTGATCTCTACTTTTACTTAAAAATATATCCTTAATAGATTCTTTCTTTTCTGCCCATGAATCTCTGTTCATTTGATCACTAAAAGTAGATGCATCGAGTTCTGCTATTTCGCAAAGTAATTTATAAAATTGAGGTTCGATAGATCCTATGGAAATATACTTTCCATCACTACACTCATAGGTATCGTAGAAATGTGCTCCTCCATCTAGTAAGTTTGATCCCATTTCATCTTTCCAAAAACCAGAATGTTGCATTGAATAAATCATCGTCATTAACAAAGCAGAACCGTCGGTCATGGCAGCATCCACAACTTGACCTTCTCCAGAAGTTTTAGCCTCTAAGAGAGCAGAAACTAATCCCAGTGCTAACAACATCCCTCCTCCACCAAAGTCTCCTATAAGGTTTAGAGGAGGAACAGGTGGAGACCCAGGTCTTCCAATAGCTGCTAAGGCTCCTGACAAAGAAATATAGTTAATATCATGACCAGCTGCATCCGCTAATGGTCCAGTTTGCCCCCAACCAGTCATTCTTCCATAGACAAGCTTTTTGTTCCTGTTCTGACATATGTCTGGTCCTAAACCTAATCTCTCCATAACACCCGGTCTAAATCCTTCAAATATTGCATCAGAATTCTCAACTAACTTTAGTACTACTTCCACCCCTTCTGGAGACTTCAAATCAACAGCTATTGATTTTTTACCTCTATTAGCAGGTTCTTCCCTGGTACCTCCTCCTAAAGCAGATGCCCTATCTACTCTTATTACTTCTGCACCTAAATCAGCTAAAACCATTCCACAAAAGGGTCCTGGGCCAATCCCAGCCATTTCTACTATTGTTAATCCGTTTAAAGGTCCCATGATATTCTCCTCATTATTTTTCTTTGCCCAACGGCTTAAAATACAGTAGCAATTGGGGCAACAAAGTTAATGCTCCTAATAATGCCATAATCATCGCTAAGGATACAAAAAATCCGAAATAAACACTTGGGTTAAAGTTTGATGTAGCAAAAACCAGGAATCCAATAATTATTGTTAATGAGGTGTAAAGCATTGCTCTACCAATTGTCCTATGGCTGTTAACCATGGATAAGTTGTATTGCCCTGTCTCTTTAAACTCTACCTTAAATCTATGTATGTAATGTATGGTGTTATCAACTGCCATACCTACACTGATTGCTGCCACTGTTATGGTCATAATATCAAGCGGTATAGACAATAATCCCATGCTTCCTAACACAACACCAGCTGCTAATAGATTTGGGGCAATGCCAATGATGGATAAATAAAATGATCTAAATAAAATAAGGAACATAATAAAAATCACGCTGAAAACAATTGAAATAGTTCGAATTTGTGAATCAAACAAGCTTTGCAGCATATTGTTATATAGAACTGCAAGTCCAGTTAAGCGATATTCTTGATCTGAAAAACCGTATTCCTTTTCTAAAGTCGTAGAAATTTCTTCTAAAAGCTCATTCCTATTTAAGCCGTAACTAGATTCTAATACTCTTGCTGAAATCCTTACTTGATTTTCATCTTCGCTAATATAAGAACTAAGTAAACTTTCTTTTATATCTTCAGGAAGCATATTCTTAACCAGAGCAAGATCTAATTCAGATAACTCTTCTCCATCATTTAATTCTCTTGCAACCTTTATACCGCTAGCAACAGACAGGACTTTTCCTATCTCAGGTAAAGATTCAATGTAATCATGAATCTTTTCTAGTCTAGAAATAGAAATGGTATTCCACCAATAACCGTTTATAGAATCTACGTTTTCTTCAAATCCAAAATCATCATCAAACTCTTCCTCTTCAACTGACCAGTCATTAGGGGCATTAAGAACTATATCTAATGGAGCAGTACCTCCTAACTTTTTATCTAAAAGCTCCATGCCTTTATATATTTCCGTAGAGGATTTGAAATAATCTATGAATCTATTTTCAACAGTAAGCTTGGAAATACCAACATAAGATAAAACAACTAGAGACAGCGCAACACCAATAACTACCTTAGCGTTGTTAGTGGTAAAGTTTGAGAATACTAATGTAATACCTTTGCTAAAATCTTTCGATTCAGAGTCTCTTGAGAACAAAGAAACCATAACTGCTGGAACCAGAGTGAAAGCAAAGATAAATGCAAAGAAGATACCTGCTACCATCATTCTTCCAAAATCTATAACCGGTTTTATCTCACTTACACCTAAGGAAGCAAACGCAATAATAGTTGTTAAGGCAGTGTAAAAACATGGTTTAAGCATTTGCTCTACTGTCATTGAGACTAATTCTTTCTGGCTCATTCCTTGATTCAGCTCACAAAGTTCTTGATACCTAACAATTAGGTGAATAGTTAAAGAAATCGTAATAATTAGTAGAAGAGAAATGAAGTTAGAGGAAACTACAGTCACCCTCCAATCCATCAATCCCAGAAAACCAATTACAAAAAGAGCAACCAAACCACTTGAAGCTAGAGGCATAATGACCCATCTTATTTTTTTAAAAATTACTCCAAGAGTAACAATAAACATTATTAAAACACCTAAAGCAAAGTACTGTAGGTCGCTTTTAATAAAACTTATCATGTCAGAAGCAATCATGGCTGT
>CACAIY010000003.1 GCA_902532675.1 uncultured SAR86 cluster bacterium | reverse complement strand
TGATCAGGGGTGGCATGTTCAAAAATGTTTTGCCATGGTTTAGTAAAATGCCAAGGCCATGAAGTATATCCAATGGAGTCATTGCCTGCCTTTTTAAAACATGAAGTCATGGCATATCGATAACCATTTGGTTGAGTCAGGTTAGTGCCACGATGGAAAACATCAATACCATAAGCCAGCAAAGTGCCAGCGGGTCCTGCTGCACTTTTTTCAAACTTTCTAAGTTCCTTTTGGTGTTCTACATCTTCACGATTTTTAAGAAACCGCTTCATTCCTTCAAAACCATTACTATCTGTTCGATTCACATAGTGTGTTGGTCCATGAGCTTCTGCAACGTCAGTGAAATAAATAATAAATGTAATAGAATTTAAGCATTCATCTTGGGAAGGTACTGTTAGAGTATGGTTACCAAAGTCACAATGAAACGCTTGGTCAAAGTCTGCTTCTCCAGTGAATTTTGCCCATGCTTGTGCCTGGTATATTCGAACATCATCTGTCTTTAAAGCAGATCGAGCAAATTCAATTAAGCTGGGGTGAACAGCAATTAGATTTAATGAGCTGGAACAATCAAAAGGAATATTTTCAAAATTTTTAAACTGATCCATTGTGGTTTTACCCATCGGTTCACCTGACAATTGTAAAGGTAGTTTATTTCCAAACTCTCCTTTTTTCTTTTTATTGAGAGCTTTTGCTTCGGCCTTACGACCTGGAAAGATCGTTTCAAAATCCTGAATGACATCTCCAATTTCCTTGTCATTAAAAAATTTAGGAACCACAACTGCTCCTTCTTTTCGCCATGTATCAACATGAGCATCAGTAAACCTTTTAGTCATATTGGAAATTTAAGAAGGTCTCTTATTGGCTTAACAGGGTCTTGTATGTCCTTAATTATATTATCAGCTGCCAACAAGATAGAACGTTCGTGCTCTCCCATAAAATTAGCTACGTTAAATGCTTCCGAATCTTCTTCATCTACTAGTGTTGATAATTCTTCATACCGCGGAAGATAATAGTTTTTTACAGATTGATATATGTTCTCAAATTGTTCTTTAAATGACATCTCCTTGAAACTATCAGCTATCTCGAGCCCTTGATTTCTTAAAGCTTTATTCTCTTCAATTGGTAAACCTAACTTTATAAGCAAAGGTCTCATTATTGTTTTTCCTTCCGTTTCAAATTGAAGCATATTGCTAAATATATAACGTTGGTCGTCGTCTTGAGCCGTTGCAAGCAAAGACTCGAATATCATTTCACCAGCTTGTTCTCCTAGATAAACCTCTGTTAAACATTCCTTAAACTTCTTGTTCATTTTAGTTTGGTTTGGTTTCTCTACTAACTAAATCTGATTGCAGAAATTTAAGTTTTAGTTCCCCACCCTCCTTGACTAAATAAACACTTTCAAGCCAATTAGATATAACTAATTCATTATCTGTTGTTTTAAACACTCCATCATTTACATAGGAAATATGTACAGAATTTTCATCTAGTGATACAACGTAATTTGATAAATACCAATCAGTTGAAATGGTGGTCTTGGATGCTTCTTGGATAAATTCATCAAATTCATCCATATTCCAAGCTTTGCCCATTTCAAATATGTGGAAGTCATTAGTTAGAATCTTAGAAATATTCTCTTTTTGATAAACTTCAAGATCTAAAAGCTCAAAGAATTGATTGAGCTTTGAAATAGCCTTTTCTTCAGTTAACGAAGAAGCCCAAGAACCATATGAGCTAAAGATAAGAACAAATATCCATAATTTTTTCATTTAACGCCTCTCAATTTATAAATTGCTATGAGGTTAATACTCATCACACAAGATTCATCTTTTTCGTCGAATAAATTAACAAAGACATCAATGAACTCGTGCCCTTTCTTTTCGTATATATTATTTACTTCCATTTCAGCAATTAAAGATGTGCCTAGTGGAACAGCTCTAAAATTTTGGGAAATTGTTTGCAGATGAACCCATGGATTCATGTAAGCATTTCCTGCTAATATCCAATTGGAACATCCCAACAAGAAACACAGATTAGAGAAACCTCCATCTTTTGGTTGCAACAATGTAGGTAATAAGTTCTCATCTTTAAGATAAATCAATGGATCAGAACCACCCCAATTAAAGTTGAATGCCAAACACCCATTAGATTTTAGAGAGCTCCATACCTCTTTTGTTGCGTTAGGGGCTTTGTAAATTTCCGATACAAATTTATCTCCTCTCAGCAAGGGAGGAACAGGTAGAGTGTTAGAGATATTTACTTCAGCATTGGCACTAACTACCCCATTATTTCTAATAAGTGCAGTATATGCTTTAGACTCATCCTGGAAATTAGTTTCGACTATAAAATCCTCATTATCATAAAGAGGGGAAGTAATTCTGCAGTCGGCAAAACCTCTCTCCAACCAATCCTGACCCCATAACTCTATTAATGGATGAACTAAATAGGCAGAGATAGTTACTCCTGGCACCAACCCTCCCTCAAAACCATATTCCTTTGCGAGTTCGTCTCCGTGAATTCTGTTTTCTGAATCAGGTGCTGTATTTAATGCTGTTGCTGACCAAGTACTCATGAAGTTAATTTATCTATACTTCATCCACTTTAACTCGTATGAAGATGCAAATACAGAATTATTCAGGAAGCTGATTTAAAGGGATTTTGAATGGTGGGCGATACAGGACTTGAACCTGTAACTTCCACCGTGTAAAGGTGGCACTCTACCAATTGAGTTAATCGCCCTAAAGTGGCGTGCGATTATATTATTCAACTTTAATAAAGTCATTCGTTTTTCTAAGGACGAAAAGGGATTAAATGTCTATATTAAATCTAAGTTCTACCATATCAACATCATTATCATAAATGGGAATATTAGAACTATTATTAGATTTGGAGATTGTTAAGCCCAGTTTATCTTTATTAAAAAACTCTAAACCTAAATAGTTTTGAACAAATGTCCTCCTCTTTCCATAAATACTCCAAATTGATTCATAGTTTCTTTTTTTGAATTGATAGAAAGGTTTTATGTTTAACCAGTTGAAAGTAAAGGTTTTAGCAATTTTGAAGTCCATCTCTTTATAAGAAGAAAAACCAAATGCAGTATCATTTTTAGTGTAGCCCAAATTAAGGTAGAAGTTATTTAAGTTCTTTTGAAAGCCTAAATTTTTATAAATCGAGCTATTAATCTCGTTTATTGGGCTCCTTACATTCCCCAACGATAGCTTCAAAGTATCAATGATATTGGATTGGTGAAACCTTCTCATGTATGAAATAGTTTGAGTTTCATAAATAGTGCGGTCCGAAAAGCTTGTGATACCTAGACCCAAGGCAAACATATTATTCTTATTGAACACCAACTCAGAGGATATAAAAGGAGTTAATTTATCTGATTCTATTCCTTCATAATCTTCGTAAGATAAATAAGTATTTACTCTTAATTGAGAGGAAGCATTAAGATAACCGTAAGATTGACCTTTATAAACATACTTAACTCCAATACCTTTTTTTGGAGCAGATTCGTCTGAAACTTCAAAAGGAATACCATAAAGATTTACGGTATCTGCTGAAAAACCACTATTCACATTAGAGTTTTGCATAAGAGATACAAAGAAATTTTGATCGTGCCTCAATCTTCTTGAATTTATAAATAGTCTTTCTTCAAGAAACCTAAAATAAAAACTTTTATCGCCAATCTTATTCCGTAAAGCAATAGCTTCATCAAATTTCTTTTCTTCAATTAAATATTTAAGATAGGTCTCTTCAATTGGATAATTGACCTTACAATCTCTTACAGATTGATAAAGAAATTCAGTAAATTGCTTATTTTTTTTCTGGAAAGAAGCCCTAATAGATTTTTCAACAAAAGGTATTCTGAATTCGCAATTCTGTTTGTTATTAATACCTTCGAGTGTAATGGTAAAAAGATCCTCAAAGTCTCTTGAAAGATATAAATAAGAAGCTAGATCATCAGGCGACTTATAAAATTTTTCTTTATAAAGAATCTCTTTTGTAAAGAAAAAGTTCGTATAAAAGCAAATTAAGAAAAAAGAAAAGTATTTTAACAAGCTGGTGTTTTGCAACCTATAAAAGTCCCTACAACATCCCACCAGTCAGCGCCAGAGTTATCTTGATCTTGATCTTTTGCAACCAGGAAGGTACCAGAAACTTCATCAGCATTAGGGCCAAAAAAGCTACCTTGAAAAACCCCTTGTCCGTATAGATCTGATCCATCTTGTAGAATAGCGCTTCCTGTGAAGCTTGAAGAGGACATAGAACCTGACATAGTTAATTGAGTTGAGGGTACATTAAGGATCTGGGATTGAGCATCTGCTCCGTAGTACAAAAAATCATAGTAAGAATAGTATCTGGTGAAGTTAATCGAACCATCAATCATATTTGTTCCAAAGTTAGCAGTTAGTGCCCCTTCACCTTGAGAAACAAGAGATATATCATCGCTTGAACTGTAACGACCATCTCCTTGCACAAAAGCATTAAAAATCATGTACGAACCTAGTTCATAAGAGGCAGTTCCAGAGGTTGGCATATCACCAGAATCTGTTAGATCGCCATAATTGAATGCAAAGGTATCTCTTGAACCATCAGAAAATACAAAATCTAAAAAACCTACATTCGTATAATCAATACCAGCGTTGGATGACAAAGCATCAGTATCAAATACAAACCCATACAGAGTTGCATTACTAAAATTTGTAGTAAATAAATAAGCTACCACCTGATTATCTGCATTGTATAAAGGGTCACCGGATGTATTGGTATCAGTGAGATTGAAATCATAGCTAAAAGATTCTTCAAGTCCGTTTGTGGATCCTTCGAGAACAATTTCTATATAATTAGAATATTCCGTAATAGATATATTTGAAGGATGATCTGAAAAACCAGAAAAACCTGTTGCTATACCGCCTGACATAGCTCTTCTCATTTGAGAAAAAGTATCCCAAGATTTTCCATTATAATTAGCACTCACCTCGTCATAAGAATAAGTTGGAGTTGAAGTAGATCCAGAACCTGAACCTGAATTTACTATAGGTGTTGATGAGCTTCCACCACCCCCTCCTCCGCACGCAGAAATTATTATTGAAGAGAGTAAAATAATGACTAAATTTTTTGTCATGACTTGCTCCAGAAAATTTAATCTACCTTATATGATTTTCAACAAAGTGTCTCATTTTTATTTGTGATCTTACTTTGAACAATAAACTAATGACTCCCTATACAAATCTATGTATTGCCTATGTATTGCCAATTACCTCTAATCCTACCCTATTTCTTGAAAATAGAATGTTGATTTATAGGGGTTTTTTGTTGATTTGAAGGGGTTTTTGGGTCGAAATTACCACCGTGTAAAGGTGGCACTCTACCAATTGAGTTAATCGCCCAAAGAGGCGCGAATTATAGTATTCAAGTTTATTTAAGTCACTATTAGGATGAGATGGTTAGGTGTTTTATTTGGTTAGCCTATCATCAACTTTGAATTTAGAAAAATTATAAAGTGTTTACTCCGCAGAGAACTCCGTTTAGTATCTTTAATTAATAACTATTTCTATAGGAGAAATTTATGAAATATATTTTAAGCTTAATGCTTGTATTTTCTATTGGTCTTTTTGCCGAAGATAGCGAATATAAGTATGAACCTGAAGGTAATGCAGCTGAATACTACATAGGCAAATTTAACAAAGGTAAAGATTTAGATGACTTAGTAAAGTGGTATGGAAAATTTTCAAAATGGGCAGAAGACAAAGGTGTATACGATGATATGAGTATCGCAATTCTGACTCCTTATTTTCATGCTGACCTCGCTTCAATGGATGCAATGTGGGTAAATAATTTCCCTACTCAGTCTGCACAATATGCAGCTCTTAATGCTTGGATGACTCAAGGAGGTCCTGAGTTGCTAAAGAGTTTACCTCTCACGAATTCTAGACAAGTAAGTACATTTCAGTGGGTTATCTCAACTCCTGCTGATCCAGAAGAAGGCGATTTGATGGTAGCCGTATATACTGATTGTAAATTTGAAGAAGGTTACGACGGCAGAAAGGTTTATGATCTTTACAAAGACTTTGCAATATACGCTCAATCTCAAGGAGACACTGTAGGTAGAAAAATAATTTTTCCGTCAGCTGGTTATGATGGCGACGCTGACTTTGTAAGGCTGCTATACACATCTTCTATAGATGGTATGGGAGTAAACCAAGAATTATATTGGGACAAGCTTGATGGATCTGAAGCTTCAGATAATTTAAAAGGTTTTTCTTGCTCTAATCCTAGAGAGTATATTGGCCGTCCAATGAGAGGCATGTAACTCTTTTTTTATAAAGAAAGAAATTTAAAAGGGCCCTTCGGGGCCTTTTTAATATCTGAGCTTTAAAGGTATATCTTTTTAAAACCTTTCTGTAGATTTATAAAAATTTGATGTAGGAGTATAGTAATTATAGGAGATATTATGAAAAATTTATTAGTAACTGGCGCCGCTGGTGGAATAGGATCTGAAATTGCTACCTCCGCTAGCAAAAAAGGATATAGAGTTGGATTGATAGACCAAAACTCTGAAAAATTGAAAGAAGTAGAAGCGAAGATAGAGAATTCAATAAGTCTGCCTGCAGATATCACTAAAGAAGATTCAGTTAATCAAGCTTTAGATTTATTTGGAGAAACTCCAGATGGATTGGTTAATTGTGCAGGTATAGTTAGATTTGGAAGCTTGTTAGATCAGCAAGTCAAAGACTTTGAAGATGTAATAAATGTGAATTTACTAGGATGCTTTATTGTAAGTTGTTCTGTAGCGAGACTCATGAAAAAGAATGGTTCAGGTAATATCATTAATATCAGTTCTATAAGTGGAGGAAAACACCCTGCTATACATTCAGGTGCGTATGCAGCTACGAAAGCTGGAGTAGCAATGCTATCTGAACAAATGTCTCTTGAGTGGGGAAGAGAAGGAATACGCGTAAACGCAATCTCACCTGGATTTATTGATTCAGGTATGTCAGCTGATCATTACGTAGACCCTGTAGAAAGAGAAAAAAGAGAAGGAATGGTACCAATCCAAAAGATAGGTGAAGCACAAGATATAGCAAATGTTGTTATGTTTTTACTATCCGATGATTCTTCCTATATTCATGGAGAAAACATAGTAGTAGATGGCGGTGTTATGAATAGCGTCTTAGCGAATATTGGAAGAAATTAAAGTAAAATAATCTATAAACGTAAAAGTTTTTTAGCATTATCCGTAAGGTAAGAAGGGATTTCTTTAATTGAATTCCTATCGGGTTGATCCCAACCTAAAAAGTTAGTTCCTAGTACCTGCCTTTCCTTTCCTACTATTTCTTCTAATAAGTTTAATGAGGCTTCTTGATGAACGTGATTATCAAACCAGATTAACTGAAGTTGTCTAAGAAATTCACCCTTTTCTTTAATCCAATCTGGAGAGGTATGTCTATTCTCAGCTGCTAAGGCCATCCTTCCTGCTAGAAAAGCTATATTCCCTCCTCCATGACTAATGCATATATCAAGATTCGGGTGTCTATGTAAAACTCCTCCAAATATTAAATTACCTAAAGCTGCTGTTTCATCATTAGCGAAACCAACCGTAAGGTCTAAACTGTATAAATCTAATCTGTTGTCAGAATAAGGTCCATTAATGCCTTGAGGTGCAGGGTGTATAAATAAAGGCACATCTAATTCCACACAACAACTGTAAAAATCATCCATCTCTTTATGTGTAAAACCTAAAGGAAAATCAGTACCTATGTATGCTCCATGAAAACCAAGGTCTTTAACGCTTCTTTCGAGTTCTTTAGAAGCTGCTTGCAGATCTTGCATTGGTAAGGATGCAAAACCACCTAAACGATTTCTATGGTTAGAAATAGAATTCGCCATAGTATCATTATGTAATTTGCAATAGTTAACGGCTTTTATTGGTTCAATAAAATGAAAATAAGTAATAGGATTTGGAGATATAACCTGGTAATCAATACCCAAAGATTCCATCGCATCCAACCTTAAATTAATATCCATAAAAGGTGTGTTTTCATACCTTACACCCTCAAGTTTATAGTCACCTACCCGAAACCAAGGATTGTCTCTCTGGCCACCAATTTCTGGGCCCAGTCCTTCTACAGAATTTAAAGTTTCTTTAAAAATGGCATGAGCATGTATGTCAATTACGTCCATTGCGAAGTTTTACCAGTCACTTCCTTTTTCGCCCATGAATTTTTCAATCCAGTTATGGTAATTTTGAACGGCAGGTTCATTCTTACCGTAAACAAAATTATGTGATTCTAATTTTGAAATATTGGTTTGGATCTGTAGGCCCATTTTATAATCTTCATCAACAACTGCTTGTAGAACCATGTCGCTAAAATCTTGAGTAGTTTTTTTTCTTCTTTCGTTTTTGGTTTTTTAGCAGACAAGATTGTTTGTCTAGTAATTGTTGAATCAGGCGAAGAGGTTGGAAAAATCTGACTGACTAGACAGTGTCCTCCTAATACTCCTGAGATTGATAAGTTAGGAAAACCTGAGTGTATCAAACGTATGTGCTCTAAGGGGTCTTCCCACTCTTCTTCAGGTTTTTTTATCAGCTCATTCAAAGATTTTCTTCCAAAAGTTAATCTTTGATGTGGTCCATAAGTATCTAAAACCAGTAGATTACCAACCGTGTGTTTTCCTACAGTATCGCCATGCAATTGATTGTGATGATAGGCTTCTAAATAACCATCCAAGGCTACTTTCCATCCAGGTCCTTTTATTTCTCTTTGGTCGTAAATAAACCATTCTTTCAAATTAAGTGTTTCAAGCTCTAAAGCAAAATCTCCCAACCAATCATCAATATCAAATTCCACTTCAGGGCTTAACATTACCCATATAAGTCCTGCCCTCTCTTCACAATTTAATTCTATTAGACCAAAGTCTTCTTTATTTATTTCACCAAAGGTTTTCTCTCCATACATACCTATTAATTCACCTTCATGGTTATAAGTCCAAGCGTGATAAGGACATATAAAATTTCTTTTTTCTCCACTGCCTTCTTCACAAACTTGCGATCCTCTATGCCTACAAACATTTAAAAAAGCTCTTACTTTCATGTCTTTGGCTCTTGTTATAAGAACCGGGGTATCAATTACATTCATTGCTCTATGACTGTTTGCATTTGGTATTTCACTGCTTAGACATAAAGCCAAAGGAAGTTTCTTATAGATTCTTTCAATTTCCTTTTCATACCGTTCAGGATTGACATAAGCCTCTATTGAATTAGACATTATGCCTTCTGCTTGATCAGTCGTTTTATTTATAAAGTGCTCAAGGGCTCTTTTAGCAAGACCGAGCATTTCTTCAGAGTTAGTACTATTTCTTTTCACTTTTGTATTTTTTTTGAAATTCAATCCAGGCTGGTACTGATTCGGGTATGTCCGCAGCTACATTTACCTCTCCCATCCCAACTCTTAGAGGGCTAGTAAGAGTTTCAACATACTCTTTGGTTTTAACGTAATAAAAGAAATGAATAACTCTTTTCGAAAATTTCCAAACACCCTCTTCTTTTGCGTATTCATCATCATACCTCATAGCAGCTAAGCTAACTATTCCGTCTCGAGTTGTTTCGGCATGGCTATAGACAGATCCATTAGCTAAATCTGTTTTTTCAGAATGCATTTGAACTCTCACGTCATGAGTCCAATGAAAAGAAGGACCTCTAGATTTAAATACTTCTAGATACATATCAATTATATTTTGACGACCTTTGCTTGTAAGCATTCCGTTAGGTGAATCGAATTCAGCATCTTCAGTAAAAAGCATTTCTAAAGATTCTAAGTCTTGCTGATCGCATGCTTCAGCGTATTTAGAAACTAAATCTCTAATTTCTTCTTTGGCCTCTAATCTTTCAAGTCGTTCAATGATTTTGCTATTTTCTTCCATTGTAATTGTGATCTATTTTTAGAACTTAGACGAAGTAGAAGCTGATAATATCTCTATCCAGTAACCATCAGGGTCCTTGATAAAAGCTAACCCTTTCATATTTCCTTCATCAGGTTTTTTTACAAATTCAATTCCTTTCTTCTCAAATTCTTCACATGCTGAATATACATCTGGAACAGTAATTCCTATATGGCCAAACCCTCTTGGATCTGCATTGCCGTCATGATATGAAAATGAATCATCATCTTCGGTGCCATAATTATGCGTTAGTTCCAGCATGGCCTTTTGACTAAAGGCGTATTCGGCTCTTTTAACTGGGTCAGAAGGAACTGGTTCATCTTCATCTCTTAAATAACCTAGAAAATATAAAGAAAATTCCATTTGAGGAAAATCCAATTGTTTAATTAAAGTCATTCCCAATACATCGACATAAAACTCTAGAGAATCCTTCGGATCTTTTATTCTCAACATCGTTTGATTAAAGACAAATTCTTCTGTTCCTTTGGATAAAGGCTTTTTCAATTCTTCCATTTCTCCTCCTAAAGAGCTTATATAATCGTGAATCCTAACCAATAATTCAATTAGTTTATATTTTTTGGGTAAATAAATTAATTAAGTTTTTAAAATATGAAAGCAATTTTGTTGCATTATTAGTGCAAAAAAGGCTATATTTGTGCTCGGTAATATTTAATTTATCTAAGTTTTTATTACCTTTACTAACATTTTGGGGAAAATTATGAAAATTACTAAATTGACCTTTGGTCTAATTTCGGGAATTAGCTTATTAGCATTTCCATTAAATACTTTTGCTGCAGAAAGTGTAGATGGTGAATCTGCTAGTGTAATAGAAGAAATTACGGTAACAGCTAGAAAGAGAGAAGAAAGTGTATTAGATATACCTGAATCTGTTTCTGCTATTTCTGGTGATGATATAGAAAAACAAGGTATTAAAGGTTTAGATAAAATAGGTTTAGCTATACCAAACTTGAACTTAGCCATGAGAACTGATGGTTATCCTAATGTCTCAATTAGAGGTATCGGAGCTTTTGGTTTAACACAAGGTGTTGGCTTTTATCTGGATGATGTTCAGTTATTTGCTGATGCATCTTCAAGATTTGGTGATTTAGAACGAATAGAAGTTTTAAAAGGTCCACAAGGAACTCTTTATGGAGGAAGCAATATAGGTGGAGCAGTTAAATTTGTAAGCAAACGACCTACTATGGGTGAAGATTCAGGAAGAGTTAAAATGCAAGCAGGTGGTCAAGATTCTAAAGACTATGAAATTTCTGGAAATGTAGCGATTTCTGATGGCTGGGCCATGAGGGTTTTTGCATTTAATAGAGATGATAAAGGTTTTTTAACTAACCCTAATTCAGCTGGTCAAAATCAACCTATAGATGTTGGTGCATATGAAGAAGAAGGTTATAGAATTTCAGTAGCTGGGTCTCTTTCAGATACATTAAGTCTTTATGCATCTCACAGATCTAATGAATATAGCGGACCAGTAAACAACTGGGCAAGAGAAATGGGCAGCCCTGGTGCCTTTAATTATGTACATGAATTGGATACAGGAAGAAATCCTACTCATGATAGAGAAACAAACGGTACTACTTTAGAACTAAATTTAGAAATGGATGGTTTTGATATAACTTCTATTAGTTCTTATACAGACACAGAAAGTACTCGTATTACGGATGTTGATCTAACTCCTGACTGGTTCTTTAATACTTATAGGCCTGAAGAAATGGAAGTTACAACTCAAGAAATTCGTTTAACTTCAACTGGTGATGGTGATTTTCAATGGATAGTGGGTTATTACAATTCAACTTACGAGAACAAAATGGATTCCTATTTGCATTTTGGGCCTGGAATGGTTTTACCTGACACTGATTTCATAATGCCATTTGAGATGAGAGATGAAGAAAATACCCATAGCGCTTTCTTTGGAAACGCTTCTTATGAAATGGATGACTGGAGGTTTGATTTTGGTGTAAGAATAGATAACTGGGAAGAGAATGAAGATAATCTTGATGCTGAAACTAACGGTGGTATTCACTCTTCTAAAACAGATGATACTGAAACACTTCCAAGATTATCTATAACCAGAAATCTTGAAGATGGGATTGTTTACTTAACTTCTTCACAAGGCTATGAGCCTGGCGGATTAAATGGAAGTGTTCCTTACTCTGATGCTAGTGGGAATAGATTACTTCAACCTTTTGGTATAGAAGAAGCCACTCAGCATGAACTGGGCTGGAAAGGTTCAGCTTTTGGAGGAAGAGGAACTGCTTCAGTTGCTATATTCCAAATAGATTACTCTGATAGAGCTTTCCAAGTACTAGCTCCTAATCCTGCTGGACCAGGGTTAATTGAGTATGTTGCTAACATAGGTGATACAGAGCAAAGCGGTCTTGAATTTGAATTAGCAGTTCAAGTAACTGATTTCCTTCAATTCTCACTTGCTGGCGGTTGGCTAAGTGCTGAGTGGGAAGATCCAACAGTTCTTGCTGATGGAACTGTTCTAACAGGAAGAACTCCTTCAAACGTAATTGACAATAGCATGTTACTAGCAGCTAACTACGCTAGGCCTTTGTCGAATGGAGCTGATTTAACTTTCGATATTCAATGGAGTCATCAAGGACAAGGAGAAAGTATGCCTCCTGCGAACCCTATTACTAATCCAAGCTATGCGGTTGTAAATCTGCAGTTTGGATATAGTAATGGACCTTGGGATTTAGTTATTAGCGTGGATAACCTTTTAGACGAAGACTATTATACTGACCTTGAAAATTTCCCAAATTTTGGATTTGATTCACCTGATTTTGGTGGTACTGGTCCGGCAACAATTGTTATAGGAACTTTTGGTCAGCCTAAGATTGCTTCGGCTAGTCTGACTTATAATTTCTAAACAGGAGAAGAGAATGGCAGCAAACCCTGAATATAACCCAAGTGGAGTTGGTGACTGTATAGACACTAACAAATTACCATGGATACCAATTCCTAATGCACCCGGTATGTCAATTAAGCCCGCAAGAGCTAGTGGTGAAAGCGGTATTTTTAGTCTTATATTTAAACTAGAAGCAGGAAGTTCTCTTCCTGCTTCTGTTTATCTTGGAGGGATGGATATGTTAATCCTCTCTGGTAAGGCAGAATATGACCAAGAAGGCTCTAAAAGCATTTTAAATCCAGGAACATGGGGCTTTATTTGCGCTAACTCAAGAGTGAATTCTTTCTTAGCTATAGAAGAAACAGAAGTCTTAGCTAACTTTCATAGTGCAGTCGCCTTTTTAAAGGAAGATGGATCAGTTGATTCTTTGTTAACTGCACTTGATGTGATGCAAATGGCTAAAGACAAGAAAATTATTCTTGTTCCTAACTCCTTAGAAGCTTGCATGGAAATTGAAGGTGAACAGTACAAAGGGAACGGAGAGCCTTTAGCAATTGCTAGTGGAAATGCCGGTAAGCTTGTTAATGATGATGCAGACATTACTAAGAACACCGAAGTAACTCATCCTCACTTTGTTGATACAAAACAAGTGCCATGGTTAGTTCTACCTGGTATGGAAGATGTTGGTCTTAAAATACTAAGAGTAAGTCAAGAAACAGGCTATGTTTCTTTAATTGTTAGACATAATGGTGTTGCAGATCCTCATACACATGTTGGTGCAAGCGATTTCTTAGTCTTACAAGGACAGCTTGGTGTTAGAGCTGGACCTCCAGAAGGTTATGGACCAGGAATATGGTTTTATGAACCGGCCGGTGCAAGACATGATGCAACACAAAGAGTAACTGATGAAGATCTTATTTATACTGCAAATCTCTATGGTCCTGTTATGTTTGATTCGGGTCCAGGTACTCAAATAGAATCTCTATTATCTTGGGTTGAATACAAAGGAATGGCAGAAGCAAATGGAATTAAGTTAGTTCCAAGCACAAGACCAGATGATTCTAGTTTATTGGCTTGGGCTCCTTTGAGTTCATAATTTTGTAGTAAACCATAAAACAAGCCATAATAAAGTATGGACGCTGAGTTTGTTTTAAAAAATGCTTCTATTATAGAAGGAAGTGGCCTACCCCCTTATAAGGGACATATTCATGTAGTAGATGGTGAAATTAAAGACGTTCACAAAGAAAATTCTAAATTACCAAAAAAAAAGATAGAAGTTATTGATCTTAAAGGTCAGACAGTAATGCCGGGCTTAATAGATGCACATTGTCATATAAGTTTTGATGAACCAGTATCAAATGACGAACTTTTTTTTCACAGAAGAGAAGGTCTTGCTTCAATTATTGCGGGAACAAATGCTCTAAAAGTTCTCCAGTCAGGGGTTACAAGTTTTTTCGATGCAGATAGTCTCTATAGCGTTGGGGTCGACTTAAGAGATGCAATAGAAAGTGGAATTATTCCTGGTCCCAGAATGGCCGTAGGAGGTAACGCATTAATAACTTCAGCGGGAGGTACAGCTGGAAGGTTAATTCCTGATGAAGGCAAAAGAGGTTATGGAGCTGTTGTAACAAGTCGAGATGAAATTGTTCTTGAAATTAGAAGACAAATAAAAATGGGTGTTGATTGGATAAAAATCCATGTAACGGGAATGGTTCCTAGGCAAGATTATGAAGGTGAGTTGCAAGCTTGGAGTCGAGATGAACTGAAATTAGCTTGTGATACAGCTCACGAATTGGGAATACCTGTTGTGGGGCATTGTAGAGGTGGGCCCAGCTTAAAAGATGCTATGTCAGCTGGAATGGACATGATCCTTCATGGAACTTACATGGATGAAGAAGGATTGGAATTAATGTTAGAGAGAAATATACCATTAGTTCCTACTTTTACATTCCAAGCTAATTTAATTGATTACGCTGAAGAGATGAATGCCTCAAAAGACTATAAAACAATTTTTGAGAAAGAGATCGACGACAATATAGAAATATTTAGAAAAGCGTTTGATGCAGGAGTTCCTTTTATCTGTGGAAGCGAAAGCGGCTTTTCTGTAACTCCATATGGAGATTGGCATTATAAAGAACTTGAAGTTTTTGTTGATAAACTCAAAATGACACCTTTAGAAGCCATAACTTGCGCAACTAAAAATGCAGCAAAAGCAATGAGAAAAGAAAACACACTGGGTTTAATTTCTTCAGGATATAAAGCTGACTTATTAGTCATAGACGGCGATCCTTCAAAAGATGTAAGTATCTTAGGAAAAAGAGAATTAATTAAGCATGTTATTCTCGATGGAAAAGAAGTAGATTTAACCCCTGCTCCAGAAAGAATTAAAGACCCTGATGGATGGCGCATTTCTTCTTATTCAGGAAAGATACTAAAAAAATAAATCTTAAATAATCTATTAAGACTTTCTTTAAATGAGGAGTTATCCAGAAAAGAAAAACAGTTATTCTGCGGTCGCAATTCTTACTCTAGCTCAAGTATTTGCTTTTATAGATAGACAAATTCCTTCTATGCTTGTTGAGCCTATCAAGCAAGACTTTAATCTGACAGATTCACAGATTGCTTTACTAGGAGGCGCAGCATTTTCAATTTTTTATGCAATCATGGCTCTTCCAATAGGATATGCCGTAGACCGCTATCAAAGAACTAAGGTATTAGGTACCGGGATTTTCTTGTGGTCTTTAATGACAGCATTAGCTGGATTAGCAAACTCTTTTGGTAAACTCTTCGGTGCCAGAATAGGAGTAGCAGTTGGAGAAGCTGTAATGGCACCTACAAGTGTATCCCTAATAAGTGACTCTTTTCCTGAAAATAAACAAGGTATGCCTATGGGAATTATCACAGCCGGTGTTTACATAGGTATAGGCATTACTCTGCTTGGAGGAGGTTTCTTAATTGATTATCTGACAGAAATAGGTGGTATAAATCTTCCATTGATAGGATATTTAAAACCATGGCAAGCAACATTTATGATAGTAGGTATACCTGGCTTAATCTTAGCTTTAGCGGCCTTTTTTTTAAAGGAACCAGAAAGAATAGAAGAGCAAGTAAATTTTGATAAAGGTGTTGAGAGGAAAAATATATTCCTTCATTTAAAAGAGCATAAAAAAACTTTAATTCCGATGTTTGGGGGCCTAATTTTTATGGCCCTTATTTTCTATTCTTTTAGTTTTTGGGCACCAACTATGATGATAAGAGCGTTTAATGTTTCTTTGTCTGAAGTTGGTTTGATTCTCGGTTTGATTACAATAGTTAGCTCAATAATTGGAACAATTCTTGCAGGCTCAGCTGTAGATTATCTTCGTAATAAAAATTATTCTGATGCGCCAGTAAGGGCTGCAATGATTGCTGTTATGTTAGCTTTACCACCCATTGTTATGCTTTCATTCGTTAGCAGTGAAATTGGAGCTTGGATCTGCATAGCCTTATATCTACTGTTTATAAGCTCATTCGCGCCTTTGGGTCTTTTAGCTATAAGTGGGGTAAGCACGGGAAGTGTTAAGGGTCAAGCAGCAGCTATACATGCTTTTCTAATGATGGCTTTTGGCTTAAGTCTAGGGCCTCAATTGACTGCCTTTTTTACCGATTTTATTTTTGCCGATCCTAATTTATTAATTAATTCAATTTCCTTATCTGGCTTAATTGTTCTGCCTATTTCAGCATTACTGTTTAAGATGTCCCTACGAAGATATAGGGAATCTTCTCAGAAGATTTTAGCCTAAGTCTAGTTCCTTCCTTTTTTATTTATTTGAAACGTCAAAGATAAAGCCTTGATAATTGTTAGAAGTAATTTCTTCTAATTTTTCAGTATAGACTGGAACACCTATAAATGGGAGGAAGGCTTTTGCTTTATCTTCTATGTTTGATCCGTTGTACCAGGATTCTGTAGATTTAAAAATAGTCATACCAGCTATCTCATTAACTAATTCCATCCACTCTTCTTCAGCTGCAGTAGATGTTTCAATTACACTTTTGTTATTATCTATCATCCAACCAATACATTCAGCTATCCAATTAACATGTTGCTCTATTGAAGGCATCATATTCGATAACACGGATGGGCTGCCAGGGCCTGTAATGGTAAAAAGATTTGGGAAATTGCTAACACCCAAACCTAAATAAGACTTAGCGCCTTTTGCCCATTGGTCTTTCAAGACAATTCCATTTCTACCAACTATATCTAAACTGGTTAAAGCACCCGTCATAGCGTCAAATCCAGTAGCTAAAATTAATGTATCAATCTCGTATTCTTGATCAGCTTCTATACTGCCTTGCCCTACTCTCTCTATAGGACTGGAATGTAAATCAATTAAATGGACGTTCTCTTTATTAAAAGTTTCAAAATAACCAGTATCAACGCATAATCTTTTGCCCCCAATGTGATATTTAGGGCTTAATTTATCTGCCGTTTCAGGGTCTTTAACTATTTCTTTTATCTTATTCCTAACAAAACTAGCTGCTACTTCATTTGCATTAGCATCTACCGGAACATCTGCATAACCCCCAAAAAAACCTAAGCCATTATTCTTCCAATTTTTTTCTAATTGATTATTAACTTCATCAATATCTGACTCAGCAATAAGTGCCTCATCTGAAATGCCAGCAATTCCAAATCCATTTGACCAATTTTCTTTTCTAAAATCCGAATACCTTGATTTTATATCTGCCTCTACCTCTTTATCCATGGGTCCGTTGTTAGAAGGTATTGAATAATTGGGAGTTCTTTGAAACACATAGAGATTTTTTACATCTTTCGCTATCTCAGGAATAGTTTGAATGGACGAAGAGCCTGTACCAATAATAGCTACATTCTTGCCGCAGAGGTCTATTTCTTCTCTAGGCCAATAAGATGTAGATAATAGTTGACCTTCAAACTTATCAAGACCTTCTATATCTGGTTTGTTAGGTATAGATAAGCAACCTGTAGCAAAGATACAAAACTTGGATTCATAATTTTCCTTGTTAGTCGTAATATTCCATAATGAAGACTCTTCATTGTATTTAGCTTCTAGAACTTCTTCTTCAAAATTAATATCTTTTCTAAGATCAAATCTATCTGCTACATGATTCAGGTATTCTAAAATTTCAGGTTGAGCAGAATATTTTTCACTCCAGCTCCAATCTTGCTGAAGCTCGTCATCGAATTGATAGGAATATTCGAGAGACGGTATATCACATCTTGCACCGGGATACCTATTCCAATTCCATGTACCTCCAAGCTCGTCTGATTTTTCAAGTACAACTGTCTTCAATCCCATATTCTTAAGTTTATGCAGCATGTATATGCCTGCAACACCTGCTCCAACTATTACGACATCAGGATTTAATAATGTTTTACTTTGATTCATAATTTCCCCTTATCTATAGAATAAATTATCTAGTTCAAAATTTGTACCATAAATTTTAGTTCACAAGCTTTTAAAATTTGAATGAAATTCCGACCTTAAGATTAGATAATGTGCGAGAACAATAGATTCTATTCCAGAGGATCTTATTTTTGCTTCTTTCATTAGCTCTTCATCTATAAAGTCATTAGATAACTCAGCTAAAACAACTCCTATATCTAATCTATTCGCTTTCATTGCTTTTGAGTAAATATTTCTTTGCCTAACAAAATCTTATTGTTAATATTCAATGCACTAAATTAACAAGAAGTTAAAAATTTAAGAGCTTAAATAAAGCGTTAATATAAACATATTATGAAGAATACTCTATTAGCCCCTCCTGTTGTTTCAAATATTGACAATAAATCTGAAGAATTTGCTACATACAAAGCCGCTATGTTGGAAAGATTAGATGGTATTGAAGACTTATTAGACTTTGTTGAGTTAGGTGGGGGCATGCATCACCATGAAAGACTAGCGGCAAGAGGCAAAATGTCAGTTAGAGATAGAATAGCTAACTTCATCGACCCTGATACTCCCTTTTTGGAAATAAGCTCTTTAGCAGCATACGCATCGGACTACCCGGTAGGTGGAGGTGCTGTTGCAGGAATAGGAATAGTTGCTGGTACCGAGTGCGTTATCTTTGCAAACGATCCTACCGTTCTAGCTGGAGCTATGCACGCTTTTTCAGGGAAAAAATGGACTAGGGCAATGGAAATATCACGAGTTAACAAAATACCTTATGTTCAGTTTGTAGAGTCTGCTGGTGGTGATTTAAGAATGGGAGGAGGTAAAGGTAAAGGTCAATCCAGAGGAACTATTCTAGGTGCGGGTCATTTTGCCGAGTCAGGAAGAACTTTCTACGATGTAACGGAATTATCTAAATTAAGAATACCTACAATTTCTATTGTTTTTGGTTCATCTACTGCAGGAGGAGCCTATCAACCCGGTATGTCTGATTATAATATTTTTATTAAAAAGCAATCTAAGGTTTTCTTAGGAGGTCCGCCACTTGTTAAAATGGCTACAGGAGAAGAGTCTGATGATGAGACTTTAGGCGGAGGCCAAATGCATGCTGAAACTTCTGGTTTAGCTGACTATCTAGCTGAAGATGAAATGGATGCTTTAAGGATAGGCAGAGAGGTGGTTTCACATTTAAATTGGAGAAAAGAAGGTGCTAGACCTAAACTTAGACCAGATGATCCTGTACTCGATTCGGAAGATTTACTTGGGCTTGTGGATCCAGATTTAAAAAGACCTTTTGATGTAAGGGAAGTAATTGGAAGAATCACTGATGGATCTCGGTTTGAAGAATTTAAACCTTTATTTGGGCCAACCATAGTTTGTGGATTTGCCTCCATTCATGGATATACCGTAGGTGTTCTAGGAAATAATGGGCCTATCTTTCCAGATACGGCATCGAAAGGTGCTCACTTTGTTCAATTATGTAACCAGATAGATGTTCCTATTATCTTCTTACAAAACATAACAGGTTTTGTTGTAGGTAAAGATTATGAAAGAGACGGTCAAATAAAAAAAGGAGCTCAATTCCTTAATTCTGTATCTAATTCAACAGTGCCTCACTTAACGGTTATTTTAGGTGCAAGCTACGGGGCAGGTACTTATGCCATGTCTGGAAGAGCCTACGATAACAAATTTACTTTTCTTTGGCCCACAGCAAAGATTGCTGTTATGGGACCTCAACAAATTGCTGGGGTTATGTCTATTGTTAGAAGAGCAAGAGCTGCAAGATTAGGAGAAAAGTTTGATGAAAAAGAAGATGCCAAAATGGTTGCTTATGCAGAAAGAGTCCAAGAAGAAGGCTCCCTTGCATTAAGAGCTACTGGTGCAATTAGTGATGATGGAATCATCGATCCGAGAGACACTAGGACGGTATTAGGAATTTGTTTATCGCTTGTTAGTGGAAGGAATATTGAAGGTGCACCTGGATATGGAGTATACAGACTATGACTTTTCATAAATTACTAATCGCCAATAGAGGCGAAATTGCTTGCAGAATAATTAAGAGTGCTCATGAGATGGGAATTTCTTGTGTAGCGGTTTATACCAATGCTGATTCGGAATCACCTTTCGTTAGGCAAGCTGATGAAGCTGTTAAATTATCCGACACTTATCTTAATGGTAAAGAAATAATAGAAGCTGCCATTCAAACAGGAGCTCAAGCGATACATCCTGGATACGGCTTCCTATCTGAAAATGCCAAATTTTCTAGAGATGTCCTCAAAGCTGGTTTAATCTGGGTTGGGCCTAGCTCTAAAGTTATCACTTCTATGGGAGATAAGTTAAAAGCTAAAGATATTGCTGAAAAAGCAGGTGTCCCTACCCTTCCGATGACTACTGATCCAAAAAAGGCTAATACAATCGGGTATCCCATACTCATAAAAGCTGCTGCTGGTGGTGGAGGAAAAGGTATGCGAATTGTTGAATCTAAAAAGGACCTAAAAGAGTCGTTATTAGGTGCTCAAAGAGAAGCTATGACTGGATTTGGAGACGATAGAGTCTTTATAGAAAGATATGTGGCTTCTTCAAGACATATAGAAATCCAAATTCTTGGAGATACGCACGGTAACGTTGTTCATCTAGGAGAGAGAGAATGTTCTATACAAAGAAGACATCAAAAGATTATCGAAGAATCGCCTTCACCTAGAGTTAACCCTGAGATGCGTGAAGCCATGGGAGATGCTGCTATTAAATTAGCAAAGAAGCTGAAGTACGAGTCTGCAGGAACGGTTGAATTTCTGGTTGACGATAAAAGTGGAGAGTTTTGGTTCCTTGAGGTAAACACAAGATTACAAGTTGAACACCCTGTAACAGAAGAAGTTACAGGAAAGGATTTGGTATATGAACAGTTAAGAATAGCTAGAGGTGAAGAACTAGGTTATAAACAAGAAGATATATCGTGGGAAGGATCTTCTATTGAAGCTAGATTGTATGCAGAAGATCCTGCCAATGAATTTTTACCGGCTACTGGAACCCTTATTGCTTATGAAACTGATGAAAGTATCGATGCGAGATGGGACACAGGAATAGAACAAGGTTCTGTAATAGGAACAGATTTTGACCCAATGTTAGCTAAAGTTATCGCTAAAGGTAAAAATAGGACAGATGCTGCAAACAAGCTAGCTCTAGCCTTACAATCTTTACATATAGGAGGAGTTACAACTAATAGAGATTTTCTTGTAGCTTCCTTAAGATCTAAGCAGTTCCATAAAGGGCAAACAACTTCTGACTTCATAGAAAAAGCTAAACCTCAAAGATCAGTTATTTTAAAAGGTCAGCAATTAGAGCAAGCTGTTACAGCAGCAGCTTTATGGATACAAGGTGAAAACAGGAATAATGCTTCTTTGTTGAAAGAAGCTCCTTCGGGTTGGAGGAATTCCAGGCTGCCAAGACAAAAAATAAGCTTTGAATACTCTGATAAAGAAATAAATGTTTCTTACAAAGCAAATAGAGATAGTTCCTTTGATCTAAATGAGAATACTAAGGCAAATATACTTCAATGGACTACTGCAGGAATAGACCTAGAGGTGAATAACACGAGATTCTTTTCTAAGGTAACCAGAAAAAAAGATGATCTTGTTGTGCATGGTCCTTGGGGAGATGCTTTACTAAAAATCCTCCCTAGATTCACTTTACCTGGATCAGAATTGCAAGCAGGTGGTCTTGTAGCGCCTATGCCGGGCAAAGTAATAGATTTAAAAGTGAAAGTAGGCAGTAAAGTTAAAAAAGGAGATACTTTAGTTATCCTAGAAGCCATGAAAATGGAACATCAAGTCAAAGCAATAGAAGACGGAAAAGTCAGTCAAGTTTTAATCAAAAAAGATGATCAGCTTGAGAATGGAGCTTTGCTCATGATAGTGGATTAAATTAATTAGGAGACACCATGAGCGCTAATAAAGAGAAAATAATCATAGGTAATTGCAGTGGATTTTATGGTGACAGACTGTCAGCTGCGAAAGATATGGTTGAAGGGGGACCTATAGATGTTCTTACTGGCGACTACTTAGCAGAATTAACCATGACCATTCTTTATAACCAAAGAATGAAGAGAGGTGAAGATCAAGGCTACGTGGGGACTTTCCTTAAACAATTCAAAGACGTTGCAAAAAATTGTGAAGAAAAGAATATAAAGATTGTTACTAATGCGGGGGGTTTAAATCCCTCTTCCATGGCAACAAAAATAGAAGAGATTGTCCAAGAATTGAATTTGAATCTTAAAGTTGCTTATATTGATGGAGATAACCTAATCCCTCGATTCGAAGAATTAAAAGAAGCCAAAGAACCATTAAATAACATTGAAAAGGGAAATTCTTTACACGACTACGAAAAAACACCTTTAACGGCAAATGCATATTTTGGGGCTTGGGGTATAAAAGAAGCTTTAGACGCTGGAGCAGATGTTGTCGTCTGTCCAAGGGTTACTGATGCTGCGGTTGTAATTGGTCCTGCTGCTTGGAAATACAATTGGTCCAGAGACAATTTTGATTCCTTAGCTGGTGCTCTTGCTGCCGGGCATATAATTGAATGTGGGGCCCAAGCTACTGGAGGAAATTACTCTTTCTTCCAAGAAGTGCCTTCTTTCTTAAATATAGGTTACCCCATAGCAGAGATATTTGAAGATGGGAGTTTTACTATTACCAAACATCCCGGTACTGGAGGTTTAGTTTCTGTTGGGACTGTAACAGCTCAACTGCTTTATGAGATAGGCTCGCCCGCTTACGTAAACCCAGACGTCATTGGGCATTTTGATACTCTAAAAATGGAACAAGAATCTGAAGATAGAGTCCATGTTAGTGGATGTAGAGGCTCAAGTGCTCCTAAAAGTCATAAAGTATGCGTAAATCTTGCTGGTGGATTTAGAAACGGTACGGAGATATTGCTGACGGGATTAGATATTGAAGAAAAAGCTAAATTGGTTACGGATCTTATCTTTAATAATGTTGGCGGTAGAGAACAATTTGATCAGGTTGATGTTCAATTGATAAGGACTGACCATCTTAATCCTAACTCCAATGAAGAAGCACAAGCTTCCTTGCGAATATCAGTCATGTCGCAAAACCCAGATCTTGTAGGAAGACTTTTTAGTGCAAAAATTGTTGAATTAGGATTGGCAAGCATTCCTGGTTATACAGGAAGATCGGGGATTGCTTCTGGGCCCTATATACAATATTGGCCAGCTCTAATAGATAGTAAATTTATTACGGAGAAAGTACATATTGATGGAAAAACTATTGACGTTCAGCCTACAAGTCAAATGAACTTTGAAGAAATTTACTATCAAAAAGAACCTTATGAAAATAAACTTCCTGAAATCAAAAACTATCAATCGACTCAATTTGGAAAGCTGTACGGAACCAGATCTGGGGACAAGGGAGGTTGTGCAAACTTAGGAGTTTGGGCTAAAAATCAAGATTCGTATTCGTATTTGTATGATTTCCTAACTGTAGAAAAACTTAAAGAGCTTCTTCCTGATCTTAAAGATTTTGAGATAGATAGGCATGAATTACCTAATATACTTTCTTTAAATTTTTACGTTCATGATATTTTGCAAGATGGTGTTTCTTCTTCAACAAGATTGGATGGGCAGGCTAAATCTTTAGGAGAATACCTAAGAGCTAAAGAAGTAAATGTGCCGGATTTCTTAATTAACTAAATAGAACTATGACTAAAGAATTATCTCTAGAAGGCCTAGTCTTTCAAGCCACTAAAATTAATGTTGAAGAAAATATTCTGACAATTACATTGAATAGACCTGAAAAAAAGAATGCTCTTAACAATGTAATGATGAATGAAATTTGTTATGCCCTTGCCTATGCAAAACAAGAAAGAAGTATTCGGGTAGTGATTATAGCCGCTGAAGGTGATGTTTTTTGTGCTGGAGCTGATTTAAGAAGAGAAAAGGCTGAATCTAATGTGCCTAAAATTGAAGGATCAGATGATATTAGTTTATTAATAAGACACCTTTATAAACCGGTTATTTGTAAGATACAAGGCTCGGTTCATGCTGGTGCCCTTTTAATGGTAACTAACTGTACCCACGCGATAGCAACTGATAAGGCAAAATTTTCTGCACCTGAGATTTTAAGGGGAGTTTGGCCACACATGGTTATGGCAGGATTATTTAGAGTCATGCCTAAAAGAGCCGGGCTTGATTTTTGTATGAGAGGACAAGCAATTGATGCAAAAAAAGCAGAAGAATGGGGTCTTATCAATGAATCTGTGCCTGAAGAGAAACTTGATGAAGTGGTGGCTGATTTAGCATCTGATCTAGCCAACCTAGCACCTGGCACTATGCAATTTGGTCTAGAAGCTTACGTAAATCAAGACGCCATGGATTTTGATGAAGCTTTACCTTATTTAGGAAAAAAGAGCGCCGAAACCTTTGCTGGTCCTGATGCTCAAGAAGGCATAGCAGCCTTTCTCGAGAAAAGAGAACCAAAATGGGATTAATTATTCCTAGCAGCTAAATAAATAGCTAAAAGAACAATCAAACCTCCAATAGCCTGAATCGGCAAGATCGATTCGCTAAGTAATAACCAACCATAAAGTGCTGCAGCTAAAGGCTGTATCAAAAGAACCAACGAAGATAAATGGGCAGAAATTTTAGAAATCCCGTATGTGATCATCCCTTGAGCTATAGTTTGGCACACCAGAGCATAAGTGAATAAAATCCCCCACTCTTCTGCTGATAAAGGAATTAAATCTCTAGTCTCAAAAAAACTAATAGGGATTAAAAATATAGAGGTGAAAATAGTAGCTAAAAATAAGGTTTGAGCTGGTGAAAATTTTTCAGTTAAGGATTTTATTGAAAGAATGTAACTTGCATAAAAGAAAGCAGCAACTATGCCTAAAAAATCACCGAATACTTTGGGACTATTATCATTTGAACCCGAAAGAATTACTAAACTAACTCCTATCATTGCAAGTAATAATATTAAAAAGAATTCAGGCTTTATTTTGTGCCTTAGAAAAAATAATCCTATAAAACTAACAAATATAGGTGCTGTATTAGCCATTAAAGTTGCATTAGCAACTGATGTAAAAGCTATAGACCAATTCCAAAATGACATATCAACTGCAAAACAAAATCCTGATAAAAGTAAAATAAAAAATAACTTCCTATTTTTTAATAAAGATAAATTAAATGATCTTCCTTCAATAAGGACCCACAAATATAAAAAAGGTAAAGCAAGAAATGCTCTGTAAAAAGCTACTAAAGAAGGAGAAGAATCGCTGTAACGGACAAAAATTGCAGACATACCCAACAAAGCAGAACCAATAAAAAGAGAACTCAAACCCTTTATCATGTCATTTGATTTATTTATCTCTTCATTCACTAGCTAAGTTATACTTTGAGTCTAATTTTATGGATAGTTTTGTTCAAAATAACCAAGAAATAATTTCCGTTTCAGATGTTAATGATCTAGCAAAAGGCTTGCTTGAAAAAGACCTTTCTAATGTCTGGATTCAAGGAGAAATTTCAAGCTTCACCGCTCATGGGTCAGGTCATTGGTACTTTACCATAAAAGATAAAAAGTCTTCCTTAGATTGTGTAATGTTCAAATTCGACAACATAAACCTGCTCTTCGAACCAAAGGTAGGTGACGAATTAATTCTTAACGGCAAAGTTAGCATCTACTCTCCTACTGGCCGTTATCAATTTAATGTTAAGCATATTGAAGTATCTGGAGAAGGTGCTCTTCTTAGAGCATTTGAAGATTTAAAGAAAAAACTGGATCAAGAAGGATTGTTTGCTGATCTGAATAAAAAGGATTTACCAGAATTTCCCTTGGAAGTTTCTGTAATTACTTCAGCAACTGGTGCTGTTTTTCAAGACATTATAAATGTCCTGTCAAGAAGATCTCCTAGTGTTCTATTAACTTTAGTTGAGACTCCTGTGCAAGGTAAGCAAGCTGAAAATGAAATTTGCAAAGCAATTGAGAGAGTAAATACGTTTCAAAATTCTGATCTAATTATTCTAGCCAGAGGTGGAGGTTCTATAGAAGATCTTTGGTGCTTTAATATGGAATCTGTTGCAAGGGCAATCTTTAAATCTGAGATACCATTAGTTAGTGCCGTAGGTCATGAGACTGATTTTACGATTTCTGACTTTGTTGCCGACTTGAGAGCCCCTACACCTTCAGCAGCTGCGGAAATAATTAGTCAAAATCATAGCAATCTAAAAACTCTTATAACGTCAGCACAAAAAGATCTCTATTTACAAATAAATAATGAGTTAAGAAATCAAAATGAGAGCTTTAGGGGCTTAACTAAACTTATTAGACACCCTGGAGATAAATTAAGAGAAATTTCGCAAAAAATTGATGGAATAGAAACTCATTTAGCTAATCTACTAGAAAGAGTCTTGTTAATTTCTAAAGGAGAAGTTAATTCCATTGCCTCATCACTAAAAGAATTCTCTCCTTATATGATGGTTGAGAATAACAAGAATAGAATAGAAAATTCAATTAAAGATATAAGAAGGTCAATGCAAGCGGTCTTGGAAGAAAAAAGAAACCAGTTCTTAACAAGTTCCCATACTCTTGAAGCAGTTAGTCCTCTTTCAGTTCTTTCAAGAGGTTATTCAATCTTGACCAAAGGAAAGGAAGAGAAAGTTATTAACTCCTACTCTCAAGTGAAAGTTGGAGATGAAATAACAGGTAAGCTTAAAGAGGGTAAAATTTTCACAAAAGTTATTGATGTCTCTGATGAGAATTAAAATATCAACAATAGTATTTACTTTATTCTTAGGCTCTTGTGCTTTTAACCAAAAATTATCCCTTTTTGATACCTGTCAATTTCCTATTAACAGTCCTTACCCTGGGGGTGTTCTTAGTATCGATATTAAAAATATAGATTTTGATAGTAATACAAAATTAAATACAGAAGGTCTTGCATCTTCTATCTGCAAGTATTCTCTTTATCAATCTAAGATATTTATCCCAATTCCTTTAGATTTTAAGAGTGAAAAAGTTGAAGTAAAGCAAGGAGGTGCCTTATTGAACTCAAATAAGATATTCGATAAAAATTACAGAGAATCAAGAATTACTATCTCAAATAATGACTATGTAAGTCCTGGTGAAGAGCTTCAGCCTAGGATCAGAAGAGAATACAGATTAAGTCAGGAAGCAAAAAATACTTACACCCCGATAAAATTAAAAGATTGGGCAATGATCGAACCTGCGAAGGGTCAAATCAGTAGTGAGTTTGGCGTGAGAAGGTTTATTAATAATCAACCTAGAAACAGACATAGCGGTATGGACATTGCTGCTCCTGAAGGATCTGAAGTATCAGCTCCTTTAAGCGGAGAGATAATTATTGCTTCAAACTTCTTTTATAAAGGTAATGTGATTTATATAAATCACGGAGGGGGTTTGGTGAGTAGTTATTCCCACCTCAGTCAAATAAAAATTAAAAATGGAGATAAAGTAAAAAAGGGAGATTTAATTGGTTTAATTGGACAAACTGGGAGAGTAACTGGTCCGCACCTGCATTGGGAAGTTTATCTAATGGGCGTAGCAATTAATCCAGAAATATTCCTGAATGGTTCAATTTGATTTCTCATGTTTTGAGATAATTTCTTCAATACTTTCCTTAGTTTGAGGACCTATGAGTGTCTCTACTAAATTACCATCAGGAGTTAATATATAAGTTGCTGGTAGACTAGGAGGAGCTGCCCATCCAAACAATAAGCCTGGGTCTGTAAGAATACTTGGTACATTAACTTTAAACCTTTCTATTTGATCTCTAAGCTCTTCACCTTCTAGCCGATCAAAATTATATGCTAGAACAAGAGCTTTACTCTTATTTTGCTTATAAAAGCTTTCTAATTCTGGCATTTCCTTGATACAGGGTGGGCACCAATCTGCCCAGTAATTCACAACTAACCATTTTCCAAGAAAATCACTTTTATTCCCATGAGACCCTCCAAATAGTTCATAATCAGGTTTAGAACAGGCGCAAAGAAATATTAATATAGAGAAAGTTAAAAAATTTTTAGTTATCAGATTCATAAAGAAATTTAATTAGACAATTATGAGTGATTTTATCATTTACCATAACCCAAGGTGTAGCAAATCTAGACAAACTCTAGAAATTCTTAATGAGCAAAATGTCGATACTAAGATTGTTCTCTATCTTGAAACTCCTCCATCTGCAGAAGAAGTAAAATCGATATTACAGAAATTAGGTCTTAGTTCTAGAGATATAATTAGAAAGGGTGAAGAGGAATATAAACTTCTAAACATAAAAGATCAGAGTTTAAAGGAAAACGAGTTAATTACTTTTATGTCAGAAAACCCTAAGCTTATCGAAAGACCTATAGTTGTAAAAGACGATAAAGCTATTATAGGAAGACCTCCTGAGAATGTATTATCTTTATTATAAAAATTAAAAGGTATTTTTATGGAACAAAAGAGTTTTATTAAGAGATTAAAGGAAAATCCTTTTTCTTGGCTTTTTTCTGGAGAATTATTTTTTCTAACCTTAAACAGCCTATTTTTAATAGTTGTACTAGTGGCGTTAATTTCTTTTATAGCCTCTTTCTTCACTAAAGATTTTGAAGACCCTTCTGGTAAGGCTTTAGTAATAAGCCCTCCCGGTCCTATTGTTGAACAAGTAGCAGGTTCTAATGATCCTCTAGCCTCCATCAGAGGTCAGTTGCCTACAGAGTTATATGTTGGTGATTTACTGGAAGTTTTAGAGTCAGCTTCTAAAGATAAAAGAGTAACAGATATCGTCTTGAAATTAGATAATATTGAAGGAACTGGGCAAGCGGTTTTGTTTGATGTAGGAAATGCTTTACTGAAAGTTAAAGGCTCAGGTAAGAAGTTAGTGGCCGTTGGAGATAGTTACAGCAGAAGTGCATTTTATTTAGCCTCTTTTGCTGACGAAATTATTATGAATCCTGATGGTTATCTTTTTATAGATGGTTTTGGAAGGTCTAAACTATATTTCAAATCTTTTCTAGATAAACTAAAGATAGATTTTAATATATTCAGAGTTGGGACATACAAGTCTGCTGTAGAACCTTACCTAAGAAACGATATGTCGGAAGCGGCTAAAAAAGCTAATCTTGCATACTTGGATGTGCTTTGGGATTCATGGAAAAAAGTAGTTGCGGAAAATAGGGGTTTGCTACCTAAAGATATTCAATATTTAGTGGATAACGCTGATAAAGTTATATCTGAATCTAAGGAAGGAACAGGACAAGCCTTATTATCTTATGGACTGATAGACAGCCTTTTAAGCCGAAGAGAACAAAGAGAGTATCTAAAAAATAAATTTGGAGAGTCTGAAAACAAAAAAACTTTTTCCCAAATCTCTGGTTTTGAATATTTTCAATTAATTCAATCTGAAAAAGAAATTAACAAGTCAGAGAATGAAATAGCTGTCATTATTGCAAGAGGGACAATAGTTGATGGTACACAACCTCCTGGAACTATTGGGGGTGACTCTACTTCTAATCTCATCAAAGAAGCTCACGAAAATGAAAACGTCAAAGCAATTGTATTAAGAGTAGATTCTGGGGGTGGAGGAGTGTTTGCTTCAGAATTAATAAGACAAGAGTTGGTTGCGGCTAAGGAAAAAGATATAACAATTATAGCCTCGATGGGCAATGTCGCAGCTTCTGGGGGTTATTGGATATCTGCCAATGCACATGAAATTTGGGCATCTCATAACACTATTACAGGATCTATAGGCATATTTGGAATTATGCCTACCATTAACAGAGCTCTAGATAAGATTGGAATCAGCAGCGATGGTGTTAAAACCTCGTCAATAGATTTATCCGGTAATGTAACACAACCTTTAGACCCTGCTCTTTCTAGGATAATGCAAAAGGAAATAGAGTACGGATATGAAAGATTCTTAAGCCTAGTCAGTGAAGCTAGAGGCATAACCATTCAACAAGTTGATGAAATTGCACAAGGTAGAGTTTGGGCTGGTAGCACTGCACTTGAATTGGGTTTAGTGGATAATCTAGGAAATCTAAATGAAGCAATTGAAAGAGCTGCTCAAATTGCAGAACTTAAAGACTTTATTACTTATTACCCTACGCAAAAGATAGATTGGCGGCAGCAGTTAATTGAAAATTTCTCATCTGGCCTTAAATTATTAATTCCTGAGGTTATAAGAGAGAACCTTATCCTTAAAGAGTCTATTAATTCTTTAAAGGAAATAGATAGGTTTAATGACCCTAAAGGTTTATATGTGAGGTGTGAAAACTGCCTTATTTAGCACTTACCATCTCCCTTACTAAAGAAGAAGAAATCTTTTTCTTCTTCTGCAAGGAGAAACTATCCAATTCATTCAACAGCCTTAATAAGTCAGATAAGCTTCTTGAAGTATAGTTAATAATATATTTTATGGTTTTGTCATCTAGCACAAATCCTTTTCTTTTAGCAGATTGTAACAAGGCTTGTATTTTTTCTTCCTCAGTAATTTCAGGCAACTCAATTGCTGTAAAAGAAGATAAACGGGAGGCAAGGTCTTTGAGACTAATCGGTAAATCTTTAGGAACTGTATTGGAAGAAAGATAAATTTTAGTTCCGCTAATGCGGCATTCATTGATCAAGTTAAACATTGCCTTCTCCCAATCTTCTGAGATTTCCATTAGCTCCAAGTCTTCGATAAATAGTGCCTCTAAAGAATCGAGATTCGAAAGAATCTCAGTTGAAGCCACTCTTTTATCTCTAAAAGAAAAATGGAAAGTTTGTTTACCGACATCTAAATACTTTCTATGCAACCCTTGCATCACATAAGACTTACCTCTTCCTTCATCACCCCAAATTAAATAAAAGCTAGAAACAGAAGAGTCTTCAGTTGTTTTGCGTAAAATATTTAAAAAGTCTTTTGTTGAATCACATTCAATAAACTTATCAAGGCTTATTGAATCATCTAATTGCACTTTCAAATGAAGTTGCTCTGGAAACTTATTCATATGATTTTTCTAAATATGTCCCTGCCTTCTTTGTTGAAGTAAGAACCTAAACTAAGGACTATAAAAATTAGAACACCTGACATCGCAATCCATTCTACGAACCAAGGAAGAAAACTAAAAGAAGAGCCCATAAGAACTATTATGAATAATGCTATAGTCCATCCAGTGTAATGCTTACCCCATCTATTAGACGAAGCTTGATTGCTATCGAAAAGAAGCAAGTACAGCATAGATCCTATTAAAACAAGTCCATCCCTAGTCAGCATGGTGTAAACAAACCATAAAGGTAATCTTTCAGAAAAGGCTAAAGCTAAAAGAGTAGCTAAAATAAGACATTTATCAGCTAAAGGGTCGGCAAATTGTCCAAATTCACTGGTCCAGTTAAATCTTCTAGCTAAATAGCCATCTAAACCATCAGAAAGGCCAGCCACTATAAAAAGAACCAAGGCCATTAAATAATTCCCTTGATAAATAGATACACTTATTGGTATTACTAATATAAACCTTAAGCCTGTTATTAAATTAGGTATAACTGATAACATATTTAGATATCCAAATATTTGTATATTAATTTATTTCTTGAAGAACCTTCTAGCTGAATAAAATTTGAATTAATGTCCAAAAGGTTCTCTAAGTCTTCTACATTCCCAAAGGTAGAAATTTCATAATTAATTGAGTCTCTATTGATGCTCTCTAGATTTAAATCGGTAACGATAATCTGTGATCTAAGTTCGTCTGTAATTTTTTCAAGTGCAAAGTAATCGAAAACACCTTCTATAGAAACTCTACTATTTATCTTTTCTTTTTTGTTAACTACTAAACTTTTTCTTAAGTTAATGTTATTTATTAAACTATTGAAAGTTTTATCTAAATTATTAACCTTCTTAGAAAGCGAAGAGAAACATTCTGCTTCTTCCAACATTATTCCAAAATCATCTTTTATAAGGCAAACAATCCAGTTTTCTAAACCGTACCTCCTAATCGTATTATTCATAAATGCAGAGTAAGAAACAGAGCTTAAAGAGTCTAAATAATTGAGATCTCTAAAATCTAAGATAGGATAGGCCAATGCAACAACCCTCTTTTCAGAAAGGCTTGATAAATTTTCTTTAAGAATATTGCACGATTCTCTATCAACAGTATCTAAAAGATTGATAGAAGATTTGAGTTGACAAGGAATATAAGTCATTACGATTGATTCTTTAGAGAGCCAAAGTGGTAATTGGTTATCTGAAAGAAAATGTCTTATCTTATTTCCTTCAAAAAAGAAAGTAGCATTAATAGCTCCGTCAGAAGAATTAAGCTTGTATTGATTGATGTATTGTTCTGGGTTTCTATATAGCGTATTAAGCTTTCGATCTAAAGCTACTGTAGTACTACCAGTTATTCTAACCATAAGGTTCTTTAATGCGTCTTGCATTCCTTCTTCAATAGATGCTTTATCAGTACCATTAAGTGCAGTCTCAACTTCATAAGTATTCTTTAGGCCGTAAACCTCGCAACTTTCTATTAAAGAGAAAGAAAATATAAGTATATAAATAATAAATATTTTTTTAATCATTTCTCATTTATTTCAGAAGTATTGTTCTAAGATTGTTAAAATAAGCTAAATTCAATTACAAGTCGATGACTTCAGACAATAAAGATTCACAATTAGACTATAAGAAATCTGGTGTAGATGTAGATGCCGGTTACGAACTAGTAAAAAGAATTAAGCCTTACGTAAAAAAAACTAAAAGACCTGAAATACTTTCTGGGTTAGGTTCATTTTCAGCAATAAGTAGAATTCCTTCGCATATTGAGAACCCTCTTCTAGTTACTTGCACAGATGGCGTTGGAACAAAGATTGAAATAGCGAAATCAGAAAATAAATTTGAAAATTTAGGGATAGATTTAGTGGCAATGTGTGTTAACGATCTAGTCGTGTGTGGTGCAGAACCTTTATTGTTTTTAGATTACTACGTAACAGATAAATTACAGGTTGATACGGCCAGTAAAGTGATAGAAGGAATAGCTACAGGCTGCACAATGGCTAATTGTTCGTTGGTGGGCGGTGAGACGGCTGAACATCCAGGCAGTTTCCCAGACAATAGTTTTGATTTAGCTGGATTTTCTTTAGGTGTGGTTGATGAAGAAAAAATGATAGGAACGAATGGTCCAAAAAATGGGGATGTGCTTATTGGTGTTTCTTCATCAGGTTTCCATTCAAATGGATTCTCACTAATTAGAAGAGTCCTTGAAAACTACAAGATTTCTTTAGACGATGATATTGAGGGCGAAAGATTAGGGACAATCTTGCTTAAACCAACAAATATATATGTTCAAGAAGTTCTAAATTTAAGTAAATTATTAATGATTAGCTCTATAGCTCATATAACAGGAGGCGGTTTTTTTGAAAATATTCCTCGAATGCTAAATAAAAATCAGAAAGTCGATATAACATTTAACTTTAGCGACTGGCCTGCTTATAAATACTTCAAATGGATCCAAGATACGGCCAAACTATCTGAGGAAAATATGTTAAAGACCTTTAATTGTGGAATTGGATTAATTATTGCCGTCTCTCCTGAAGATGAAGAAATGGCACTAGACACTCTTAATCAAAGTTCTTTTTATGCAAAAACTATAGGTGCTGTTTCTGAAAAACAAGGGAACGAACCTGAATTAAACTTTGTCTAAATTTATATGAAAACCTTTAAGGTCGCTGTCTTAATATCTGGCAATGGCTCTAATCTGCAAGCCTTGATTGATAACTTTATGAAAGAAGAAAGCATTATTGATATAAATTGCGTTATCAGTAATAAGCAAAATGCGTTTGGCTTAGAGAGAGCAGAAAAGGCTTCTATCGATAATCATTTTATAGACCATACAAAATTTGATAACAGAGAAGATTTTGATCAAAGACTTATCAAAATCTTAGAGGGTTATAGTCCTGATTTAATTGTTTTAGCAGGTTTTATGAGAATATTAAGCAAAGTTTTTGTTGATAAATATATAGGTAGATTAATTAATATCCACCCTTCTCTGTTACCAAAGTATCCTGGATTAGAGACCCACAAGAAGGTAATTGAAAATGAAGACTCTTACCATGGAGTTACCGTCCACTATGTGGACAAGACTTTGGATGGAGGGCCTATATGCGCTCAATCGGAAATAGAAGTAACTACCAAAGATGTAAATAAGCTTGAAGAGCAAATTCATAAAATAGAACATGAAATTTACCCTTTAGTGATTAAGCAAATTGCTGATGGTAAAATGGCATTTAAAGAAGGTAAGGTAATAAAAAAATGATCAAGATATTCTTAGCACTAGCCTTGATAACAAATATTGCAAGTTTTAGGGCTTCAGATAACCCCATAAAACAATCTATTGCTACTCTAGAAAGTAATGTAGGGGAAATGGAAGTAGAAATGATTCAATTAAAGGATGGTAAGTGGAAATTAAGATCATATTTAGACGGAGGAAGAATAGTAAACAGAGAAGAAATTGAATATTTTTATCTAGAGGATAACTTTATTAGGCCTATTGAATATAACTTCTCCATGAAAGTTATTTTAATGAGGAAATACAACGCGTCGGCTGTTTTTAACTGGGACGAAAATAAAGTTAGTTATATAGAAAAAAAAGATAAAGGTTCAGTTGTCCTAGAAGAAAAAGTTTTAGGGCCTAGTTCGGCCCAACTACAACTACGTCTGGACTTTAGGAAGTTAGATTTAGAGAATATTCCTAAAATTTTGAAATATAAGGTTTTCTGGAGAGGTTTAATTAAAGAAAGGATCTTTGATATACAAGAAAATCCAGAAAGAGTGGAAACTCCTTTAGGTAATTATTTAGCTTACAAAGTTTCTCGAAGGTATGAAGAAGATGAAGCTAAATCTCAAGTATTTTGGCTTGCTCCAGAACTAGATTTTTCAGTTATAAAAATATTTAATGATGATGGAAGAAGACCAATAACAGTTGAGATGAAATCCTTCAAAGAAATTGACTAAGCTTTAGGTAAAGTTACTCCCTTTTGACCTTGATACTTCCCGCCTCTATCTTTATAACTTACTTCACACTCTTCATCGGATTCTAAGAAAAGCATTTGGGCTACGCCTTCATTTGCATATATTTTTGCTGGAAGGCTGGTGGTGTTTGAAAACTCCAAAGTTACATGACCCTCCCACTCTGGCTCTAAAGGTGTAACATTAACTATGATCCCGCATCTGGCATAGGTTGATTTACCAAGGCATATCGTTAATACGTTTCTGGGAATCTTAAAATATTCTATAGTACTTGCGAGCGCAAAAGAATTTGGAGGTATGACGCAAACATCATCAACAACGTCTACAAAACTATTTTCATCAAAATTCTTAGGGTCTACAGTTGCTGAATGAATATTAGTAAATACCTTAAACTCATTTGAACATCTAACATCGTAACCGTAAGAAGAGGTACCGTATGAAATAAGCCTATTTTCTTTTTCGTCTTTCCTGATCTGACCGGCTTCAAAGGGCTCAATCAATTTATGATCTTCGGCCATTTTTCTTATCCACTTATCAGATTTGATGCTCATTAATTATAATTTTTATACTTACTAGTTAAGGTATGATACTTTCTGGAACATTTTAAAAAAACATATATTTTTATGAATAAGAAATTATTTAAATTACTTTTAATAGCTTTATTTTCTGCCTCTGCTTTCACTAACAGCAATTCAGATATTAATCTTTTAGAATTGTATAAAGATTTACATAGAAATCCTGAGCTTTCTTATAAAGAATTTGAAACGTCAAAAAAGTTATCTCTAATCCTTGAAGGGTTAGGTTATGAAGTAACAAATAATGTTGGGGGGAATGGTGTTGTAGCCGTATTAAAGAATGGTGAAGGAAAAACCCTAATGTTAAGAGCTGATATGGATGGACTGCCTGTTGAAGAAAAGACAGGTGCAAGTTACGCTAGCAGAACAAAGACGTTAAATGATGAAGGGCAAGAAGTCTTCACCATGCACGCGTGCGGGCATGATGTTCATATGACAGTACTCATAGGAGCGGCGCAACAACTTATAGAAAATAAGTCTGATTGGAGCGGTACCTTAATACTCATCCTCGAACCTGCAGAAGAGGTAAGTGGAGGAGCCAGAAATATGATTAAAGATGGACTTTTCACTAGATTTCCAAGACCTGATTTTAATCTTGCGTTGCATGTTAGTTCAGGCATGGAAGCTGGAAAAGTTGGATATTTACCTGGATGGGCTATGGCCAATGTTGATACGGTGGACATTACAGTAAAAGGTTTAGGTGGTCACGGAGCCTATCCTCATACGACTAAGGATCCTATTGTTTTATCTGCTCAAATAATCTCTCAATTACAAACCATAGTTAGTCGGCAAATTGCTCCTACTGACCCAGCAGTTGTAACAGTTGGCTCAATACATGGAGGAACCAAACATAATGTAATACCTAACGAAGTAAAGCTTCAATTAACCCTTCGTTCTTATACAGATGAAGTTAGAAATACAACTATTTCTTCAATTAAGAGAATAGTTAGAGGAACTGCAATTGCAGCTGGATTACCAGAAGAACTCTATCCAACAGTTACTCTCAAAGATGAATATACGCCAGCAGTTTTTAATAATCCCCAATTGGTAGAGAAGCTTAAAGAAAGTTTTGAGAAAACTTTAGGTAAAAATAATGTGAAGAAAGTTTCGCCGGTTATGGGCGGGGAAGACTTTGGCATGTTTGGAAGAGTGGAACCTATTATTCCAACTGCTCTATTTTGGCTTGGTGCTGTAAATAAAAAAATATATGAAAAAGCTATAAGAGAAGACATCGTCCTTCCTTCACTACATTCTGATTTATTTTTACCTGACCCAGAACCTACTATAGAAACAGGAGTAAAAGCGATGACAGGAGCAGCCTTAGATTTATTTAATGAATCTTAAAGAGCTCCTAAGTGCCTAGGCTTAATAAATCTTGAAAGTATATATGCTGTAATTAACCAGTTAATTGATTCGGCAATTATTACTAAAGTACTCCAAAGATAATCTACATCCGACCAAAATAAATCCACTTCATTATATAGAGCAAAAATACTACCTAAGAAAAAGATGAACAGTACTCTTTTTCTAGGTTTGTCTAATAAAGGCATAACTTTATAAAGTATCCAAGTTAAAACAAGAATGACAAAGAACTTTAAAAAGAAACTAAAAATGTAATCAAAGGTAGATAATTCAAGACTATTTATATTATTGGGTGCAAGACCTATTACGAAAGTTGAAGTTGCAAGATATAGTCCCAACACTCCCATTAAGAAATTAACGATTGTTGCTAAAAGTATTCCTATAAAAACTTTCATTTTGACAAATCTTTTAACTCTACTCTACCACTAAAAGCATGCATAATTGTACCTCTATCAACATATTCTAACTCACCGCCAAGTGGGACCCCTTGAGCCAGTTTAGTTAACTTCAAGTCCTCTAAATCTTTAAGATAATCATATATATAATGGGAAGTTGTCTCCCCTTCTAGCGTAGAATTTGTTGCTAATATTAATTCTTTTACCTCTTCAGACTTTGCCAGGTTAAACAATTTATCTAAAGCCAATTCCTCAGGGCCTATGTCATCTATAGGAGATAAATGTCCATGTAAGATGAAGTAGTTACCATTAAATTGATTGCTTTGCTCGATTGCAAAAACATCAGAGACAGATTCAACAACACATATAAAGCTTTTATCTCTCTTCTCGTTCGAACATATAGAACAAAATTCACTTTCAGTAAATATTCTGCATTTCTTACACTTACCGACGCCTTCAATCGCCTTAGCCATTATATCTGCTAACATAATCCCGCCATCTCTATTCCTTTCTAATAAATGTAAAACCATTCTTTGGGCCGACTTAGGTCCAACCCCTGGTAAGCACTGCATAGCTTCAATTAAGCCGTCGACAAGAGGGCTAACTTTACTCATTCTGATTTTCTTGATTCAACAGTTGACTCAATTATTTTGGCTCCAAATTCTTCTATTATTTTTTTTACCTTAGGATCATCTTTAATAGCTTTCTCTGCATCATCTTGTATTTTTCTTTTTTCTTTTGCTTTTATTTGATTTGGGGAGTCCTCATTATGTTCTCCTTCTTCTAAAAAGATATTGCAATCTTCTTTTAGATAATCGGATAACTTTTCCTGTAATTCTTGCCTATGTTTTCCATTAAATAAGTTTAATTTTTCTTCAGGCATGGATAGATAGATAACTGAATCATCAGATTTTATAAAAGAACAATGAGATGCTAACTGTTTGGTTCCAGCATCAAGATCCAAGTTAGTAAAAACAGTATTCCACTGATCTATAGATAGACTTAATTTCTTTTTATTTCCGGTGTGTTTTTTTTGCTTTTCTGATTCTGATGTATCTGTAATTAACTTGTCTTCTATTGGAGTTGTATCTTCCTTAGAAGAAACCTTTACTTCCTTTTCTAAAGTATTTTTATTAATTACTTTTTCAACTTTTTTTTTAGTTTCTTTTATTTCACCGGGTAAAAAAGAGACCATTCTTAACAAGGCCATCTCAAAACCACTAGATAAGCTTGGTGCTATTTCCATATCTCTTTTTGCAAGTAGACCTATTTGGTAAAGTACCTGGAGATCATCTTCAGATAAGATATCTGCAAGTTCTTTGAGGTCACTTCTTCTAATTTCTGTTTCATCTAAAACATCTTCTGATACCTGAGTAAAAGTTATTAACTGTATAGTTTCTAGAATTAGATCCATCAGTCTTAAATAATCTACGCTCATCTGAGAAATTTCTTTTAAAGATTGCAGAAGTCCAACAGCATCCTTTTTAGCTATAGAAGATAAAAGCGAATTAACATGATCAAAAGGAAGTGTGCCTAACATTTGAGCTATACCTTGATCGGTTAAGTTGCCATTACAATAGGCAATAGCCTGATCTGCTATAGTTAAGCAGTCTCTTAAGCTGCCTCGTCCTGCCCTGCATATTTGTTCTACAGCTTGAGTTTCAAACTTAATTTTTTCCTCTTTCAGAATAAAACTTAATCTTTCATCAAGTTGACTGGGGGTTAAATTCTTAAGATTAAATTGCAAGCACCTAGAAAGAACTGTTGCTGGTATTTTTTCAGGTAAGGTAGTAGCTAGAATAAAAATTACGTGTTCTGGAGGTTCTTCTAAAGTTTTTAAAAGCATATTAAAGCTTTGTGTAGAGAGCATGTGCACTTCATCCAGCAAATATACTTTGTACCTAGATGAGCTAGGCATGTGCATAACTGTCTCTAATAACTGTTTAGTGTCATCCACACCCCTACTTGAAGCTGCATCAATTTCTTGAAAGTCCATAAAACTTCCGTCTGTTATAGATTCACAAGTTGAGCATTCATGGCACGGTTTAGAATCTAGTCCAACTTCACAATTTAAGCTTTTTGATAAAATCCTTGCGATAGTGGTCTTCCCTACCCCTCTAGTGCCACTTAAGACGTAAGCCTGATGAATTTTATTTTGATCAAGGGCGTTAGCTAGAGCTTGAACGACATGTTCTTGCCCAACAACCTCAGAAAAATCTTTTGGTCTCCATTTTCTTGCTAGTACTTGATAACTCATTGTTTGCTATAGAAGTATAGTTTATTAATAATAAAATTTAATGACCTTATTCACTTTTTATAATTTGAAAAGCTTTATCAATATCTTGGAAATCGAAGCCTCTGTAATTTAAAAACCTTTTTAATTTTAGGATGTCTTTAGTTTCAGTAGGCATATCCCCGCTTACTTTCTTTCTTAAAGCTTCTAAAGCAAAATCTGACCACTCAATCTCATTAGATAACGGATAAAAGATTTGATCTCCCACACCTCGTTGTTTTAATTCGTTTCTAATTCTCAGCGGTCCGTAACCTCTATTTTTTCTACTTTGAAAATAACTCTCAGCAAACCTTTCATCACTTAATAAACCATCAGCTTTTAATTTTTCTATCTCTTCTTCAAGAAGTTCTTTGGATTCAACTCTAGGAGATAATTTTTTAAAAATCTCTTTTGAAGAATGCTCTCTTCTAGACAGGAAATCCATTATCTTCAAACGAATGGATTTTGAGTCTTCAAGGATTTTCATTATCAAGAAGTATATGCTTTCTTTAATTTTTTGTAAGTATCAAAAGATAGATATAATGACTTTAATCTTATGACTCAATTAGCTTACAGCAATAGACCTTATTTTGACCACGGTGCTATAAAAGAAATCTCGGTTGTTTTAGTGAATCTAGGTATAAAGAAACCTTTAATTTGCACCGACCCTGGTCTTGCAGAAATAGGTATGATTGACCAGCTAAGAAATCAGCTATCCAATGAAATAACTCCATCATTTTATGACCAAACTCCTGCCAACCCTACGGAAGAGGCAGTAGAAAACGCCTTAGAGATATATAAAACACAGGGTTGTGATGGTGTTATTGGTTTCGGGGGTGGGTCTAGTTTAGATTTGGGAAAATCTGTAGCTTTAATGGCCAATCATGAAGGCAAAGTAGTTGATTATTCTATTAATGAAGGCGGCTTGGAGAAAATACAAAAAACAATACCTATGATCGCTATACCTACTACTTCGGGAACTGGAAGTGAAGTTTCATCTGGTGCTGTAATCATCATGAATGATGGAAGGAAATTAATCTTAGCCAGCGAGCACTTAAGGCCTGCAGCAGCTATATGTGATCCTGAATTAACGATTGGATTGCCGCCAATACTTACAGCTGGATCAGGAATGGATGCTTTAACTCATTGCATAGAAGCAATAATGTCTCCTGTTATTGATCCCCCTGCTGAGGCTGTTGGCTTGGATGGCGTAGAAAGAGTCATAAGGGGAGAAAATCTTAAAAAAGCGGTTAAAGATGGAAATGATAAAGATGCTAGATGGAATATGATGATGGCTTCAACTGAAGGAGCGATGGCATTTTCTAAAGGTCTTGGAGCGGTTCATTCCATGAGTCATGCTTTAGGTGCGGATCAAGAATTAAGATTACATCATGGAACCCTCAATGGGGTTATTCTTCCTACCATACTCCGATTCAATAAAGACCACGTAGAGGATAAATATTCAAAGATTGCAAGAGCAATGGGTAAGCCTGAATCAACCGATTTAGCTAAAGAGATTGAAAAGTTAAATCAAGAAATAGGTCTACCTTCTGGGTTAAAAGACATGGGCGTGAGTGAAGCAATGATTCCAGATCTTGTTGAGCACTCTATGACTGATCCAAGCAATGCTACTACACCTAGACTTCCCTCTAAAGAAGAATGGGAAAAGCTTTTTTTAGATGCTATGTAATTTAGTTATAGCCTAAATAACTAAGAAAAAAGAATATTAAAAAGATACCCAAGGCAATTGTTAAGCAGCTTCTAAAACTAAAACTTCTTTTTGACCAAGTAATTCGATCATCTCTTTCTGTTTGAGCTTTAGACGCTTTGAATTTACCTAAATAAAAGAAAGCTGCTAAGGAAACTAGAGCTAATCCTCCAAAGAAAATAGTGTTTAGATCCACTTAATTACTTCTAATTTTTGCAAGCAATCTAAGTATTTCTAAATAAAGCCAAACTAAAGTCACCATGAGGCTGAAAGCTCCGAACCATTCCATATGCTTTGGTAGACCATTCTCAGAACCTTGTTCTATAAAATCAAAATCTAAAACTAAATTAAGGGCGGCAATACCAACAACAAATAAACTAAAGCCTATGCCCATTAGTCCATTCGAATGTATAAAGCCTATTCCGCTTCCTCCTCCAAACATAGTCATAAGGATATTAACCATATATAAAAGAGCTATTCCTGCTGTAGCGCTAACTATCATGAGTCTAAAATTCTCAGTGGGTTTAATGATTCCTGTTTTATAGCAAACCAATAAAGACGCGAGAGTACCAAAAGTCAGGCCGATGGCTTGTATGGCTATGCCTGGGTATTGAGCTTCAAACATAACTGTTATTCCACCTAAAAACAATCCTTGAGCTAATGCATACACGGGAGCAGTAGAAGAAGCCATAGTAGGCTTAAAGATAGTAATAATAGCTGCAATCAAACCTACACCCATTCCAGTAAACATCAATATAGGGTTAGGTATATTCCAGCTAACGGCTGCTGTTGCAAAACAAAGCAGTAATAGTATTCCTGTTTTATTGACAGTGCCTTCCAAGGTCATTTTTTGTGAAATAGGCATATCTCTGAATTGAGCATCCCCATCAAATTTATTTCCCATTACTGGGTTACCAGATCTACCGAATGTATCTAATGCTTGATGTCTTGACATTTTTTATCCTATAAAAAGTTAATATTATGGTGATATTATCTATTTCTGAAAAGGCAAATACAAGTTTATGATCAAGAATTGGGATAAGGTTTCCTCGAAATTTTTAATTGAAAACAAGATCTTTAAATTAAGAGAAGATCGAGTTATTTCGCCGAAGAAAAAATCGGAACACCCTGTTTGGGTAATTGATACCCCAAATTGGGTAAACATTATCCCTATAACAAAAAATAATGAAGTTATTCTAATTAATCAGCATCGATTTGGGACTGAGAAACTTTGCCTAGAGGTTCCAGGAGGAATGGTAGATGAAGGAGAAAAACCCATAGATGCTGCTATTAGAGAACTCTCTGAAGAAACAGGCTATACCAGCTCTAAAGTCATAGAGATTGGTAGAGTTGAACCCAACCCTGCCCTGATGTCTAACCATACCTATTCCTATCTTGCTTTGGATGTATGTCAGACTGAAGAACAAAAATTAGATGGCATGGAAGATATAGAAATATTAAAAAAACCCATAGATGAGATTCCTTTATTGATTGAAAAAGGAGAAATCGAACATGCTTTGGTAATTTGTGCCTTTTATTTCTATAACCAATATTTATCAAAGGGGCATTAAAGTTTTATACTTTGCTTAGTAATGACAGAACCTTCTCAAGACTCGGTAAAAGGTAACCTTTTATATTTTTCTCCCAGCGAGCAGGAACCTTCCTATTTTACCGATTCTCTCTTATATATTTGCGATCATGGTGATTTGGGAGCACTTGGACTAATTATAAATAGACCTTTAAATCTTAAGCTCAAGGATCTATTTAATAGCATGAAAATCGTAGAAAATTCTAGAGCAGAAGGAAATGTTTATATGGGTGGTCCAGTTAATCCGGGAGCTATTTTTATTTTGCATTCTTCTGAAAAAAAATGGGACTCAACAATGGAAGTATCAAAAGACATATCTTTAAGTACTTCAGAAGATGCCATTCAATCTATTGCTAATTGTGAAGGACCTGAGAACTATCTAATGACTTTAGGCTATTCCGGTTGGGGCGTTAATCAACTAGAGACTGAACTTATAGAGAATGCATGGGTGGTTATACCTGAAAATAAAGATGTTATTTTTAACCCAGACCCAAGAAGACAGATGGAAGAGTTATCTAAATTCATGGGGTATGATGTTAGGATGATTAGTCCAGATTTTGGAAATGCTTAAATGAAAAAACTTACAAGCATATTATTACTTATTTTTTTAGCTACTACAGCATGCTCAAACTCTATTAGTGATTTAGAGGACAAGATAGAAGCTCAAGCAGCTAAAAATAATGTAGAAATGTCTTATGCAGAAATAAAGAAAACTGCTATTTATTTAGATGCCTGGAGTAAAGAGGATTTTTATCAAGGGGCTATAGATGAATTTAAAGAAAAAGATAAAGCTACTTCCCCTCCTAAAAACTTAATTTTATTTACAGGAAGTTCTAGTATTAGATTCTGGAGTAGTCTTAAAGAAGACATGGCTCCGCATTCAGTTTTAAATAGAGGATTTGGAGGAGCTCATATAGCGCATGTTAATTATCACTTTAATGAAGTAGTAAGAAATTATAATCCTAAAGCCATTGTTTTCTTTTGCGGCACTAATGACTTGGCAGCACTAAAGTCTCCTGCTGAAACTTTTAGTGACTTTGAAACGTTTTACTCGATGGTAAAAAAGGAATTAACCGGAACTAAGTTAATTGTTATTGGGGTTAAGCCCACAATAGCTAGAGAGTATTTAATTAAAGAAGAAAAGGAATTTAATAACTTAATCTCGAATCTTGCTGCAGAAGATGATTTATTAACTTATGTAAATGTTTGGGACCCGATGCTTACTAATGAAGGAAAAGCAGACCCAACATTATTTGTAGAAGACGGTCTTCATATAAATGCAAAAGGGTATGAGGTTTGGACTAAGTTAGTAAGGTCTGCAATAGAAAACCTTTAATCTTTTGGCAAAAGGCCTAACATCTTATAACCTAGGTAATCATCAGATATTTTATCCTTTGGAGCATTAGGAATATTCTTTATAGGGTAAGCTAATGGCGTTACGTCACTCTTAATGACCTGACCTACTTCGATACCAGGCCTATCTACACTAAAGTGAAATTTATCATCTCCCCTTTTGCTTCCATCTTCAAAGAAGATAACTGTATGAACCATTCTATCTTCACTTGAATCATTTGATTTAGCTCTATGGAAAGTTAAACCGTGATGAAAAGATACATCCCCCAACTTTAGATCCTGATAATCTACTTTGATGTCTTTTATTTGAGGAATATCTATAAGCTCTGAATCATCGACTTTTCCTGAAAATATATTTATAAATTGGCTTTCTTGAACCTTATGCGACCCAGGATAGAACCCCATTTGACCGTTCTTTTCTGACACATCGCAAAAGGGAATCCATGCAGTAATAGTATTAGTTTCTTTAATGGGCCAATAAGGCTGATCATGATGAGGGTCAGTTTCTCTTCCTCCTGCTTCTTTAACTAAAGCTTGGTCATGCCAAACTCTTAACTTACTAACACCCAGTAAAGCAGAGGCAATTTCACCCAACCTTTGATCAAAGGTAAGCTTTCTTATGACAGGATAATCTTCCCATAGATTTTGGCATTGGATAAAGGATTGTTCATACTCACTTTTATCCTTCAAGGTCCTTAAATCATTCTGTTTTCTTTCCCTGATGGCATCTTTAATGACTTCTCTGTAAAATTCTATTTCCGATGAGCTAAAAACATCAGGAACGGTCACGAAACCATTTTCTTTAAAACTTTTAACTAAATCTTTAAGCATGTTCAGAAAATTAAAATCATTTAAATACAATAATAGTATAAAGCTATTTCTATTATTCTGCGCATCACTAATATCTGCTGGAGCATTTTCTAGCTCAATAGTAAATGTAAGTGACTCAAGAATTGAGATGCTTGCTGAGTCTTATTCAATGAATCCAGGAGATGAGCTCCTTGTAGGGTTTAAATTTACTTTAAATCCTGGCTGGCATACTTATTGGGAAAATCCTGGAGATGCAGGAGAAGGAGCATCAATAAAATGGAATTTACCAAATGATATAGTTGCCTCAAAAATTTTATGGCCCGGTCCTGAAAGGATCCCAGTAGAGCCTTTGATGACTTTTGGTTATGAGGATGAAGTTGTGCTTCTTACAAAAATCTCTACTTCAGCGGCTTCAGCTATTCCTCTAAATTTAAATGCTCAAGTTAGTTGGTACACATGTAAAGAAATATGCATACCTCAAGAAGCTGAAGTTAGCATCCCTATAAAACTTGGATCCAAAACTCCTTCTGTTTCAAAAGGTCTTTTAGAACATACTTTAGGGAAGGTCCCTGTAGAATTTAATGGCACTTATAGAGTTAATAAACTAGATGATTCATATGTACTCCAAGGTGAATTTGAGAAGATGGATCAATATGACTCTATGTATTTCTTTCCTAAAGAATACGGTTTAACAAACTACACTGAGAATCAACAATACGAAAAAAATATAGATACTTTTAGCCTACAAATAATGGCCTCAGAAGTAACAATAGAAAAGGAATCTTTTAAAGGGGTTATAGCTGTAAACAAAAATGAGGATGTAAACTTTATTGAAATTGATTACCCCTTGGCAACAAAAGAAGCGTCACAAGAATTCAATATCTTAACTCTAATTGTCTTCGCATTCTTAGGGGGTTTAATCTTAAATATAATGCCTTGCGTTTTCCCAATTCTCACAATAAAGATATTAAGGTTTGTTGAGCAAAGTAGAGATTCGACCTATAAGACCCTTCAGCAAGGTTTACTTTTCTCTCTTGGAGTGGTCATTAGCTTTTTAACAATTGCAGCTTTACTAATCGCGTTAAAATCTGGAGGAGAGTCCATAGGATGGGGCTATCAATTACAGTCTCCTGTAGTTGTTTCATTATTATTTTATTTGTTTGTGATCTTAGGTTTTATTTTCATGAGTAATATAGTGCTGGGAAGCAATTTAGCCAGATTAAGTTCGATATCTTTAAATAAAAGTGACTCTCTCGAATCTTTTCTAACGGGAGTTTTGGCCGTAATTGTAGCTTCTCCTTGCACTGCTCCGTTTATGGGCTCTGCAATAGGCTTTGCTCTACTGCAACCTAGTTTCTACTCTATTTTAATCTTCCTAGGACTAGGTATAGGCTTTTCATTACCTTACCTGATCTTAAGCGCAAAACCTTCTCTACTTAGTTTTCTTCCTAAACCTGGACAATGGATGGAAACATTTAAACAATTTATGGCTTTCCCAATGTGGGCTTCAGCGCTCTGGCTTTTGTGGGTTCTTAGTAGTCAAGTGGGAGATCAAGAAGTTATACAAGTCTTATTAGGGGCTTTGTTAATAACGACAGGTCTGTGGTTAATAGAAAAAAATAACTCAGAAAAGAATTGGGTTAAATGGCTAATGCGTCTTCCATTTTTATTGTTATTTATATTTTCATTATGGTTAATTCCTGCATCTTACAGTGACTTAGATGAATCTAAGCAAGATCAGCTAACCTACACGCCTCAACTGCTAGATGATTTAAGAGAAGAAAATTCTCTAGTTTTCCTTAACTTCACTGCTGACTGGTGCATAACCTGTAAAGTAAATGAAGCAGTAGCCTTGAAGACCACAAAAGTAAGTAAATTATTAGCGGATAAAAATATAACTTATATGGAGGCTGACTGGACTAGAAAAGATCCCATTATTTCATCTACCTTGGAGCAGTATGGTAGAACTGGATTGCCTCTATACCTCTTGTTCCCTTCTAAAGGTGATCCTTTAATCTTGCCTGAAATACTTACTGAAGATATATTATTATCGTACTTAAATGAGGTTCAATGACATGAAAAAATTTTTAATAACAGTTTTAATTATATTTGCTCAAGCTAGTTTCGCTTTTATTGAAATAGATTCGAAAGCTCCTAACTTTGAACTTACAGATACTTATGGAAATGAAGTTTCTTTAGAATCTTTTAAAGGCAAAAAAGTAGTGCTTGAATGGACAAACCATGGATGTCCGTTTGTAGCTAAACATTACAAGACAAAAAATATGCAATCTACTCAAGAATTGGCAAAAAGTGAGGATGTCGTGTGGTTGAGTATTATTTCATCAGCTCCAGGCACTCAAGGGTATGTAACTAAAGAAGAAGCTAATGAATTAACAACTACTCGAGAAGCATCTCCAGCGCATGTCTTACTTGATCCAACTGGTAAAGCAGGAATATTGTATAGCGCAAAAACAACACCTCATATGTATGTAATTAATGAAGAAGGTGTTCTTAAATACCAAGGAGCAATTGATGATGCTGGAGGAAGAGGTTTTATGTTTAAAGACCTGCTAGAAGCAAATAACTACGTAAAGATAGCAATTAAAGAGTTAAATCAAGGCAAAAATATATCCAACCCTGTAACCAAACCCTACGGGTGTTCAGTAAAATACGCAGGCTAAATTCTTTATTCTGGAGCTTTAAATACAGATCCTAGTTTTTGACCTAAGGACATGTCACCTGAGAATTTAACTTTTCCTTGCATGAAAGCACCCATTGCAGCTTGCTGATCTCCTGAGAACACCTTTTCCATTGTCTCTTCGCTGTCAAAAGTTAAAGACAAACCAGGGTTATCATGCTCGCCCTCTTCTACACTTAATGCACCGTCCTTAATATCAACAAAAAAGTTTGTTAAATCTTCTATATTAATTTGAATTGTTGCTTCAACGCCTTTAGCGCCATCTGAGTCAAATGCTGTTTCAAGACCAGTTTTTAATTCTTCAAAAGTTGCCATATTTATTCATCCTATGATTAATTTACTATCTAATCTTCTCAAAATTACTTCTATTAAACTAGGGAAAAGTAAAAATTAATCCTAAAATAAGCTTGATATGGAAAAATTTGATACTGAAGGAAGAGATGACATCAATCAAAAGTCAAAAGAAGAATTCTCTTCAGCAGTAAATAAACAAAAAGGAAGGTTTTCTAAAAGGCTTATAGAAGAAGCTTCATTTATTTCAACCGAACAAAAAAAGTCCTGGAATGAAGAAGGTTTTATACTTTTAAAAGATTTTTGCTCTGAAAAATTTTGCGATGACATGAACCAAGAAGTCATTGAAATCATACATTCTATTATTAAAGAAGAAGATGGTTTCAGTCATGCTTATGCTGGGAATGGCCACTTAGCTATAAGAGAAATGAAACCCAACAAAGAAGCAAAAAATATAGAAGATGAAATTTCGAAATTATTTAGAATTCATACAGCAGGTATATTTAAAGACTTTATTTTTAGGGAAGACTTGTTAGACATATTGGAGGACCTGCTAGGAAGTGACATTGATTGTTTTTTAAGTCAGTTTATATTCAAGAATCCTGGTGCCTGGGGCCAGCCTTGGCATCAAGACTCTTCTTATTTTCCTTTTGATAAAGAACCTCAAGTAGGGGTCTGGATAGCTACTAGCAAAGCTACTTTAGAAAATGGTTGCCTGGTGGTACTTCCCGAATCTCATCTAGAGCCACTTCATGAACATTTACCAGATGACAGGAAAAATTCTAATTATGGTTATACGGAGATTAAAGACCATGATTTTTCTAAAGAAATCCCGATGCTTCTGGATAAAGGTGACGTGTTGATATTTCATAGCTTCTTAATGCATAAATCGTACGACAATAAGTCTAGAGAAAGAAGGACAGCTATGGTCTATCATTTCGCTGAGACTGGTACAAATTTTGGTGAAGTAGACAGCCCAACCAATGAATGGATTTCTGTTAGAGGTAAAGGGCTAGTTCATGAATAAAATTCTAAAACTTTTTGGTTACCTACTTCTGTTTATATTTTTTATTTTTGCATATGTTCTAATTTTTTCATCTGGACTGATTGGAAAGTTACCTCAAGATTATGAAGTGATTGAATCACCTCGACCTCAAGTAGATGATTCTAGAAGTACTAATCAAATTTTCTTTGGAGACTTACACGTACATACAACTTTTTCTCAAGATGCGTTCTTATTTAGTCTTCCTGTAATTCAAGGCGAAGGTGCACACCCTCCAGCGGATGCTTGTAATTTTGCAAGATTCTGCTCTTCTCTCGATTTTTTTTCTATAACAGATCATGCTGAAGGACTTACTAAGGAGATGTGGGAAGACACAATAAAATCTATCAAGAATTGTGACGCTGTATCAAATGATGATCAAAAAGATCTTATAGCCTTTGTAGGGTGGGAGTGGACGCAGATGGCTTCTACTCCTGAAACGCACTATGGGCATAAGAATGTAATATTAAGAGATTTAGATAATTTACCAGAAAAACCGATAGGTGCGGGTTTAACTGGGCTGGATTTAATGATTAAACATTACGCGGCCCCTCTTCTCCCTTTAATAGTTGATTTTCCACCGGAACAGATAGACTTTGATTTTTTGAAGTACAGAAGTACTACGTATTCGGAACCTTTTTGTGCTGATCTTGAAAATGAAGAAAATGTTAAATGCAAAGAAAAAGCTGAAAATCCAAAGCAACTATTTGAGCAGCTCGATAAACTAAACCTTGAAGCTTTGGTCATACCTCATGGAACAGCATGGGGTATTCATGCTCCTGCAGGCTCTAACTTAAGTTATCAATTACTTGAAGGCCAACATGATCCTGAGAAGCAAAGATTAATAGAAGTTTATTCTGGTCATGGTAATTCAGAAATCTTTAAAGATTTTAAACATGCTGAGCAGATTGATGATGGTTCGTATATATGTCCTGATCCAACTGATGATTTTGAGCCTTGCTGCTGGAGGGCCGGTGAAATAATCAAGCAAAGATGTGAAAACGAAAGCGAAGAATCTTGCATAGTTAAGGCTGAAAAAGTAAAAAAAGACTTTGCTAACGATGTTTCTGGAATTTTAAGATTTGGGTTAGTTGAAAACACTACTCCAGAAGACTGGATGCAATGCGGCCAACTTAAGAACGAATTTCTACCAGCCTATACTTACAGGCCTGGAATGAGTGCACAAGCAGCTCTCGCTTCTAAAATTGAAGAAAAAGATGTCTTAAATTCTTTCAAGTTAGGTCTTATCGGTTCAACAGATAATCATAAAGCTAGAGCTGGTTCGGGCTATAAAGAATTTGCGAGGAAATCAATGGGAGATTCTTGGGGAGCAAAAGATAATTTAACTTGGCTATTACCTCCAGAAAGAGGAGCTTCATTCTATTCAACCGGAGGTTTAGTGGCTGTACATGCACCCAAACTAGAACGGAATGCAATATACAATTCTCTTTACCAGAGGGAGGTGTATGCCACTTCAGGAGAACGCATATTGCTTTGGTTTAACTTACTGGATAGTGAAAATGGAATAACTCCAATGGGAAGAGAAAGAAATATATCTCAGAAGCCCCAATTTGAAGTTACAGCAATCGGTTCCTTCAAACAGAAACCAGGTTGTCCTGAGTATGTTCACACAGCAATGAGCGCCGGAGAAATATCAAGATTATGCTTGAATGAATGCTACAACCCGAGCAACGAAAGAAATAAGATTGATAGAATTGAGATAGTTAAAATCACTCCAACTACTGAGCTAGATTCTCTTTCTAACAATATACAAGACCCTTGGAAAGTATTTACTTGCAATGACAAAGGAGAAGGTTGTTCTGCTAATTTCTTTGATGATGAATATGTTTTAAATAATAAGAGCTCTTTGTACTACGCTAGAGCCATACAAGAACCAACTAATATTGTTGGAGGCGACCCTTTAAGGTGTGAACTTAATGAAGCAGGTGAATGTATTAAAATCAGACCTTGCTATTCCAGCGGTCCTGATTTTGACCCAAATGATGATTGCTTAGCACCTGTTGGGGAAAGGGCTTGGTCTTCTCCTATATTTTTAACTCATCCAATGTCCATATATTAATGTTATTATGCGCCCTGTGATTCAAGAAAAACTACATGGAATTTAGCGGTAGTCATATTCTTTCCATAGATCAATTCAGTCGCTCGGACGTCGAGAAATTATTCAATATTGCTGATAGTTTAGAGCCTTATTCTTCAAAAAATAAAGTTACGCGCGTACTTGAAGGGGCAATTTTAGGGAATATGTTCTTTGAACCAAGTACAAGAACGCGTATTAGTTTTGGTGCTTCTTTTAATTTATTGGGTGGAAATGTAAGAGAAATAACTGAAGTAAGTTCTTCATCACTTGCAAAAGGAGAATCATTGGTTGATACCGCCAAAGTTTTAAGTGGTTATAGCGACATAATTGTAATGAGACACCCTGAAGAGGGTTCGGTACAAAAGTTTGCAGAAGCTAGTAGAGTTCCTGTCATAAATGGTGGTGATGGAGCAAATGAACACCCTTCTCAAGCTTTACTAGACCTTTACACCATAGGTAAGGAACTATCTCAAAATAATAAATCTATTGATGGATTGAGAATAGCCTTAGTAGGAGACCTCAAATTTGGTCGAGCAGTTCATTCACTTTGCAAAATACTCTCTTTATATTCGGACATTACAATAAACCTAATCTCCCCAAAAGAATTAAAGCTTCCTAAACATCTTGTTAAGCAACTAGCTAAATCTAATATTAAGCTACATGAAACTGAGAACCTGGAAGAAGGTATTTCTGAAGTTGATATTATTTATGTAACGAGGATCCAAGAAGAAAGATTTAAAGATAAAAAAGATGCGAAGAGATATAAAGGCCTGATGACACTAAATCAATCCATATATACTGCGAATTGTGAACCCAACACAGTAATTATGCATCCTCTTCCTAGAGATTCGAGAAGTGATGCCAATGAACTTGATTCAGATCTTTATGAAAATCCTAACCTTGCTATTTTCAGACAGGCTGATAACGGTGTTGTTATAAGAATGGCCTTATTTGCTTTGGTATTAGGGGTAGAAGACAAAGTTGATAAGAATTCTAAGCCAGTTAATTGGAAAATTAACCGAGATCTTTAAGAGCAAATTCTAAATCTTGAATTAAATCATCTAAAGACTCAATTCCTACAGAAAGCCTTACTAATCCATCACTGATTCCAATTTCTTCTCTAATTTCAGGAGGAATAGAGGCATGTGTCATTATTGCAGGATGTTCAATTAGACTTTCGACTCCACCTAAACTCTCTGCCAAAGAAAATATCTCTGTCCTCTCAAGAAATGACTTGGCGGAATCAAGGCCTCCTTTCAATATTAAGGTTATCATTCCTCCATATCCTCGCATTTGTTTACTAGCAATCTTATGGTGAGGATGGTTCTTCAAACCTGGATATATAACCTTTTCAATTGCTTTATGATTTTCTAAAAAGGAAGCTATCTTCATAGCATTTTCACAGTGTCTGTCCATCCTAACAGCTAAAGTTTTTAAACTTCTTAAAAGTAAGAAAGAATCAAATGGACTCATGATTGATCCAACTGCATTTTGTATATAAAGAACTTGATCAGCTAATTCAGGTTTTTGGCTAGAACAAACCACTACCCCTCCAATTAAATCTGAATGACCGTTTAAGTATTTAGTTGCGGAATGAACGACGATATCAAATCCAAGTTCCAAAGGGTTTTGCACGTAAGGCGAACAAAAAGTGTTGTCGCATACTGATATGAGATTGTATTCTTTTGCAAATTTAGCTATTTCTACTAAATCTACTATTTTTAATAATGGGTTTGTAGGCGTCTCCACCCATATCATTTTTGTATCAGATGTAATTGATGTCTTAAGAGTGGATAAGTCACTTAAATCAGAAAAGGTAAATTTTAGTCCTGCAGATCTTTTTCTTACATCTTCAAATAATCTATAGGTTCCGCCATATAAATCATCCATAGCTATTACATGATCACCAGAATTAAGTACCTCTAACACAGTTGAGCATGCTGCCATTCCTGAAGAGAATGCGAATCCGAAAGAACTGCCTTCTAAATCTGCAATACAAGCTTCTAAGGCTTTCCTAGTAGGGTTTATGCTTCTAGAGTAATCATAGCCTTTGTGCACTCCAGGGCTTTCTTGTACGTAAGTCGAACTGGTATATATTGGAGTCATGATCGCACCCGTAGTTGGGTCAGGTTCCTGCCCAGCATGAATAGCTCTTGTATCAAAACCTTGTTTATTCTTCTTATCTACCATGATTAGTTCTGATTTATCTTATTTCTGTAATGATTAATTAAATCAACTTTTGTAATGAATCCTATAAATTTATCTTTATCATAAATAATAGCCACTTTTCCTTCTGATAGAACGGCTAAAAGTTCTTCATTAGTTGCATCAACCTGCAAAACATCAAGTTTATCAGTCATGATCTTAGTAACAGGAATTGAAAATGCCGCTTGATCTTTAGCTACACTAAGAAGTAGGTCTTCTTCGTCCAATATTCCTAACAACTCTTGCCCATCTAAAACAGGTATTTGAGAAATATCCGTTGAACGCATTCTGTTATAGGCAATTAAAAGCGTATTACTTGGAGAAACTGTAATCATCTCTCCTTTATCGGCCCTTCTATTGATTAGATCACTCAAATTGCCCTCTTTCTCTAGATCTAATAAATTATTGTCATGAAGCCAAGATTTGTTAAACGCCTTCGATAGGTACTTATTTCCAGTATCACAAATAAAAGTAACAACTTTTTTAGGTTCTGTTTGTTTCTGACACCATTTAATCGCTCCAGCGACTAGAGTTCCTGTCGAAGAACCGCCCAGAATTCCTTCTTCTTGCAGTAAGACCTGTAAAACTTCAAAAGCTTCTTTATCTGTAACCATTACTGCATCATCAATTAAAGATAGATTAAGATTATCTGGAATAAAATCTTCTCCGACTCCTTCTACCAACCAACTACCCCCATCGTAAGAGTAGGTTCCTTTAATAACAGCATCAGCGACGATTGAATTTTCAGGGTCAGCTGCCACTATGCTTATAGAATCATCCTTTTCTTTAAAGAACTCCGCCAAACCAGTTATAGTTCCCCCAGAACCTACTCCTGCTACTACGGCGTCTAGATCTCCTTCCATTTGGTCCCAAATCTCAGGGGCTGTTGTAGTTCTGTGAGCAAAAGGGTTAGCAGGGTTAGAAAATTGATTGGCAAGAAAGCTACCAGGGGTTTCACTAGCAACCTTTCTCGCTACATCATGGTAGTACTCTGGATGACCCTCTGGAACATCAGATCTAGTCAATATAATTTCTGCTCCTAGGCCTTCAAGATGCAATATCTTCTCTCTACTCATCTTGTCAGGAATGACTAATATGATTTTATAACCTTTAAGAGCTGCCACTAAGGCTAAACCTATTCCTGTATTTCCAGCTGTAGCTTCAATTATTGTCCCACCTTCTTTTAGCTCACCAGATTCTTCAGCTTGTTCAATTATTGATAAACCTATACGGTCTTTAATTGAACCACCAGGATTTTGAGATTCCAATTTAACAAATAGCTCACAAACCCCTGTGTCCACAGAAGAGAGTTTAAGCATTGGAGTATTTCCAATTAAATTTAGTAAAGAATTATTAATGTCCATATAGCCGACAGTATAGCTATCAAAAGTTACTTTAGAAATGTTTAGAACCTTATTGACGCTTTATTTTTCTATAATAATATATCAAAAAAAAATAGAGGATAATTATGGAAGATAAAAATGCCAAACAAAAAGATTTCTGGTCTGGCAAAGGTGGAGATTACTGGGTAGAAAAGCAAAGCGAGATGGACATCATGTTGAACCCCCTAGGAGAAAAGGCTTTAGCTAAATTAGATTTACAAATCAATTCTAAAGTTTTAGATATAGGCTGCGGTTGCGGTGCAACAACTCTTGAAATTGCCCAGATTGTCTCTGAGGGAGCGGTGATAGGTTTAGATATTTCAGTTCCTATGTTAGATAAAGCTAAGTCAGAAGCAAAAATTCAAGGTATAGCAAATGTTGATTTCAAAGTCGTTGATGTTCAAGTTGAACAACTGGCATACGAGGAATATGATTCTGTATATTCCAGATTTGGAGTTATGTTTTTTGATGACCCGTTTGAAGCTTTCAAAAATATATTTTCTTCAGTTAGAGTAGGTGGTCAACTAAGCTTCGTATGTTGGCAAGATCCGTCTTTAAATCCTTGGCAAAGTTTATCTCTCCAAGTAATTAGAGGATACCTAGACATGCCATCTCCTCCTCCAAGAAGCCCTGGGCCATTTGCTTTTCATGAAAAAGATTACGTAAAAGAAATTCTAGAAAAATCTGGTTTTTCTAATATCAGTTTTGATGATAATCAAGAGAACATTACTATGTTCGCAGGAAAGTCTTTAGAAGAAGCCTCAGAAGATTATCTAGCTATCAACCCTGTTGTGACGGAAATGCTTAAAGATTCGACAGACGATTTAAAATCTGAGATTGTTGAATCTTTAAAAGAAGCGTTTTCAGATTTCCATAGAGGAGACGGACTAGTCTTCCCAAGTGCTACTTGGGTAGTCTCTGCTGATAAATAGAAATTCTAAGAAAAATTCTTAACCAAATTTACAAAAGGTTAATTTGTTTCCATCTAAGTCTCTTACATAGGCTCCATAAAAAGTAGGAACTCTTTGTCCTGGCTCTCCTTCATCGGTAGCACCTAACTCAATAGCTTTTTTATAAAGAGCATCGACATCTTCAGTTGTCTCTAGAGTTATTCCAACCATGCTTCCATTACCCACGGTTGCCTCTTCTCCATCATACGGCACAAATACTGCAAAGTTTGTATCGTCCCCAGGTATAGTCCAGAAGAAGCTCCTCTCATTCGGACCGAAACTCGTAACCTCTAGATCAGAAAATAGTGCATCATAAAATTCTTTAGCTCTATTTAGATCATTAGTTCCGACTGTAACGTATTTTGCTATTTTTCCTTTCATTAGTTTCTCCTTATATTTAATTAACTTTTATCTATTTCTTTTCTATTCTTGAATTCAAGTACGGTTGCATTGATACAATACCTAGGCAGTCCATTTGGTCCATCAGGAAAAACATGACCAAGATGTATATCAGAAGTCTTAGACCGTATCTCGATTCTGCGCATACCGTAACTATTATCTGCTCTTCTGTAAACAGATCCGTCTACTGGCTTTGTGAAAGATAACCATCCAGTTCCAGAATTAAACCTATCTCTTGTATCGAAAAGATGCGCACCGCTAAGTTTATCTACAAATATTCCATCGGGAGTATTTTTAAAAATTTCATATTCTTTACAAAATCTTGCATCAGTTCCCTCTTCAAAAGCCACCCTGTAGGCTTCTGAATCACCTAACTTAAAGAAACCAAGAGCTTTGTAGAATTCTTGTGGTGACATATAGCCTTGATGCCCAAAAACCTCCTTTCCTTGTTCTAGAAATATAATAGTAGGAGTTGCCCAAGTTGGAGTTTGTAATTCAATGTCGTCTAACTGCGAAGCCAAACGAAAAGTAATAGGTAGATTCCCATTATAATTTTCAACAACTAAAGATCTAAATTTTTCGCAATACGGACAATAGCTTTCCGGCTCAATAACCAGAATGTTCTTTCCTTTCAAAAGTGTGCTGTTATCCTTTTTTTCAACTGCTTCTATTTCAGCAAATTTAATTCCTGTCGAATGATCAGGACAATAGCCATTTGGGTTCTTAGCAATATAGTCTTGGTGATAATTTTCAGCCCTAAAGAATTCATCTAAAGATTTAACGATAGTGGCGATTTGGCCATACCCTGAATTGCTAAGCAGTTGTTGATATTCAGAAATAAGGCTTTCAACAACTCTTTGTTGCTGCTTATTAGTATATAAAACTATTGATCTATATTGAGTACCTATATCATTTCCTTGCTGATTCACAAGCGTAGGGTCATGAGATTCAAAATAATGCTGTAATAAGTCCTCTGTACTAATAATATTTTTGTTGTACGTTACTTCAACTACTTCGGCATGATTATTAGGGTTAAATTTATTAATGTATTTAGTTATTTCTCCGTAGGAAGGGCGAATTCCATAACCATCAGCATATCCTGAAACAGCGTCCACAACTCCTGGCAATGCCTCATAACCCTTTTCTGCACCCCAGAAACATCCCGATCCAAGCACTATCTTCTCTAGGTGAGAAGTAGATTGATTGCTTTCCGCAGCCACACTAAAGCTTATTAAAGCAAGAATTAATATAGAATAAAGCTTCATTCTCAGTTCTTATAATCCAAAATTGTTTGAAACCAACCAGGTTATTGAAATCTTAAGGGCCCAAATTGATTGAGTTGCTAGTATTAAGAAGGTACCTGTTGCTCCTAACATCCTAAATATACTTTCTGCTCCAGGTCTTGTTATTCCATAAGCATGAGAGATTCTTGATAAAAGAAATAAATCTCCAAGGATATAAGTTGCCAAAACAGGTATCTCTCCAACTATTTCTAATAAGGCTGACAAAATTAGAAAGAAAAATACATTTTCTATTAAATTTCCATGCGCTCTAGTTATTTGGAGCAGTTCAAAGTTATCCCCTACTCCAATTGTAATATTTTCGTCTTTAGAAAATCTTTTTTGACCTGTCTTAATTCCTAAAAATAGAGCTAAAATCGACAAGGCTCCTGCGTATAGTAATGTGATCATAGTCTTATATATATTTGTAAAGTAATTGTTCTATTATTGTAGATGACTAAATTAAATTATAGGTAATTTATGAAAATATTTTTAACTTTATTTCTTTTTGCGTTATTGTCAGCTTGCTCAGTTGCTAGTCTGGTTAGCACAGCATTTTCAACAGCAGCAAAAGTTATAGAATTTCCTATAAAGGCTATAGGGAAAGCTGTAACAAGGGATAATGAGGAAGAGGAAGAAGGGAATTAAGAGCTGGTAGACACGAGTGGACTCGAACCACCGACCCCCACCATGTCAAGGTGGTGCTCTAACCAGACTGAGCTACGTGTCTACTGAGTTTCAGGGATATTGAGTATATTTGGCACGGCATATGCAATGCTTTTATCCTCTAAAGTTACCTTTTTATATACCTTACAAGTTAGTCTTCAAAGTCAGCAGCCTGAGTTTGATGCACTCCACCATAGTTAGCAGCAGAATAGTGTTGGCTCTTTATAACCCATTTACCACCTTCTTTAACCCAATTCATTGTTACGCGAGTACGATAATCTGAAGACTTTCCACCTGCTGTTACAACTCCTTCAGCATAAAATCTTGTTAAAACTACGCCTTCAGAAAGCTGTATGGCTTCAGGATAAAAGACATTCGTCACTCCTCCTTGATCAAATTTTTTCCATTGTTCGACAGAAGGAATTTGCCTAGGTTTATGGAAACTACCATCTGAGTTAGTACCATACGTTCCTGTCTTGCTTTCTAAAGCTACTACTGTTTCATAGTCATTATTATTTCTGGCTTCAAAGTATTTTTCTAATGAAGCCAATACATCCTGTTCTGATTTAAGATGTCCATCTGCACTTACAAATGAAAGAAAGAACATACTTATAATTAAAATTGTGTTTTTCATTTTTTCTCCTTATATATTTAATATCAAATCTGACAAAGTTCTAGATCTCAGAAGTAAAAGAGTTAGTCTCTAGTTACTACTGCTTCAGAACTTTGACCGCCTCCATATTTTCCAAGCTCTTCTCTTGCGACCGTTCTTCTATGAACCTCATCAGGTCCGTCTGCAATCCTCAAGGTTCTCATATGTGCATACATACTTGCCAAAGGAAAATCTTGACTAACTCCACCGCCTCCATGCATTTGGATGGCTCTATCTATAAGCCTACAGGCTACTATGGGTACGTGTACTTTTATTTGAGCAATTTCGCTCCTAGCTACCTTATTACCTACTGTATCCATCAAATTTGCTGCATTTAAAGTAAGTAATCTTGAGGTTTCTATGTCTATCCTGCTTTCAGCTATATAGTCATAATTTGCACCAAGACTCGATATCTTTTTACCGAAAGCAATTCGTTCTTCTGATCTTTTGCACATTAATTCAAGAGCTCTTTCCATAACACCAATTGTTCGCATGCAATGATGAATTCTTCCAGGTCCTAATCTTCCTTGAGCAATCTCAAAACCTCTACCTTCTCCTAAAAGTAAATTTTCTTTAGGTACCCTTACATCCTTGAATGAAACCCTGCCATGGCCATGCGGAGCGTCGTCGTAACCAAATACATGCATCATTTTTTCAATCTTTATTCCTGGAGAATCCATAGGAACAATAATTTGTGATTGTCGTTGGTGCTTCGGATTGTCTGGATTAGTCATGCACATAAAAATTAAAACTTTACACCTTGGGTCACCGGCACCAGAAGTCCACCACTTCTCACCGTTTATTACGTATTCGTCCCCTTCCAGGACGGCAGTTGTACAGATGTTTGTTGCATCAGAAGAAGCCACAGCAGGCTCTGTCATTGCAAAAGCAGATCTAATTTCTCCATTTAAAAGAGGCTTTAACCATCTCTCTTGTTGCTCTTCATTAGCATATCTAGCCAATACTTCCATGTTGCCAGTGTCTGGAGCAGAACAATTAAAGATTTCTGAGGCAATTCCAGATCTGCCCATCAATTCTGCTAAAGGGGCATAGTCCAAGTTACTCATACTTTCACCCATTGGGTTTTCCGGTAAAAATAAATTCCAAAGACCTTCTTCTTTAGCTATTTCCTTTTTATCTTCAATGATTTGAGGTATTTGCCACCTGTCTCCTTGCTCTGTAAATTCTTGCATTTGTTGAGCATAAACTTCTTCAGCTGGGTAAATATGATCATCTAAAAATTTAGTGATCCTTAACTGAAGCTCTTGTGATCTGTCTGAAAATTGAAACCCCATATAACTTCTCCTTTATAATTGATATGTATTACTGTTATTATGTAATATAAGTTTTATTTATATCTAATATTAATTCTAAATACTGATCATAGTGCCATATATTAAGTTAGTCTAGATTGATATTCGTTATCAAAAATAATTTTTAAAATTTCATGAACCTAAAACAAACAGATCTAAATTTATTCAAAGCCTTTGATGTTATCTATACTGAGAAGAATCTAACCAAGGCAGGTGAAATCTTAGGAATAACGCAACCTGCTGTTAGCAATGCGCTATCCAGACTTAGAGAGATGTTTAATGATGACCTTTTTATAAGGTCTTCTAAAGGCATGCTGCCAACTCCAGTTGCTCAAGATATCATTGGAGATGTTAGAGAGGCATTAGGACTGATGAATAAAACTATTTCTCAAACAGACTCTTTTGAGCCTGCTACTTCTGACATTACTTTTAAGATATCAATTGGTGATAGTTCTGAATATAGACTTTTACCAATACTACTTAAGGAGTTAGCAAAAGATGCCCCTAATATCGTTGTTGAAAGTTTCCTGATTCCTAGAAAAGAAACCCCAAAAGAATTATCTGCTGGAAATGTAGATTTTTGTATAGACCCTCCCGTACACGCAGATTCTTTCTTAAGACATCAAAAGATTTACGAAGAAGATTACGTGCTTATTGCAAGAAAAGGGCATCCTATTATGAAAAAGAAAAAAATAGACATGGACGATTACTTATCTCTTTTTCATATGCACGTTTCAAATAGAAAGACTGGTATTGGATTGGTTGATATGGCTTTAAATAAATTGGGCCATTCAAGAAAAATCTCTCTTAGATCTCAGAATTTTTTAGTTGCACCTTTTGTTATTGAAAGATCTGATCTAGTTATTAGTACGACTAGAGGTTTCGCTAAACATAAAGGATTAGAAGTAATGGAATTGCCCTTTAAGATTGATCCTATTGTTTTGCATCTATACTGGCATGAATCTAAAGATTCTGACCCTTCAAATAAATGGATGAGGGAATTAATGCTAAAAACTTATGGTTTAATTCAGAATAATTAGATGGTGCGGATGAGAGGACTCGAACCTCCACACCTTTCGGCACCAGAACCTAAATCTGGCGTGTCTACCAATTCCACCACATCCGCAAGTGGCGGGTATTATAGGCTTCTACTCGTTTGATGTCGCCTCCTTGGAACTAAAATTTGTAAGCTCTAACTCTAAATCATTTAATTTCTCTTTAAGAGATAATATTGATTGATTTACCTGGGTTCTATAAAGATCCATCGACTTAGTTGCTTCTTCGAGGTCAGCCAATCTATCTTCAAGATCTTCACTTCCAGAAAAAGGGCTTTCAATGTCCAGAGATTCACCTAATTTTTCTTGTATTTTCTCTAGTTTAGCTAGCTCCAAATTTAATGATCTTTGTTTAGCTGATAATGTTTTATATTCTTTATCTAAAGTTCCTAAGGTGTCTTCTATTGACTCTATAGAGTTTAGGTTTTGGGAAATACTCTTTCTGTTCTTCTTATTGCTTAAATCCCATAACTTTCTGATCTCTTTATTGATAAATTTTAAGTCTTGGGAGTTTGTTTCTATGAGATCATCTACCTTAGTTGACTGTATGGAGATATTCTCTTCAAGCATACTAATCCTTTCAATAAAACTTTTCCCAGCTTGCTGCTGACTACCTGAAGTATTAAAAAACCAAAGTCCTAATAAGACAATTCCAATAGTATTCACTATTGTTATTGTTGAAGAAAAAAGCATTGAACCGCCCTTAATTCTCCTTTGTCCTCTATTTGAAACAGCCTCAGAGCGAACTGGTTTAATATCTTGGTTATTTTCTTCTTTAGATTTGTTCATTATTAGGTATATTTTAGTCTTTCATTCTATTAGATCGTAGATACAATAGAAGTTTATATTAAAATTTTAACAATTTGGATTAGATTTATTTAAGAGGAATAAGATGAATTTTGAATTTTCAGCGGACCAAATGCAATTGAAAGACATTGCTAGGAAGTTTTTAGAAAAAGAAGAGACAGTAAGAAGGGCTAGGAATATTTTAGAAGGTGAAGAGTCTTATGATAAAGATCTTTGGTCACAAGTAGCTGAGATGGGCTTTACTGCTACAGCTATACCAGAAGAATACGGGGGCTTAGGCTTAGGATATTTAGAACTTTGCGTAATAGCAGAAGAACTAGGAAGAAGTTTAGCTCCAACACCTTTTTCATCTAGCGTTTACTTAGCTACAGAATCAATTCTTCAATTTGGCTCAGATTCACTTAAACAAGCAAACCTCCCTTCTTTAGCCAGCGGAGAAAAAATAGGTGCTTTTGCTCACGCAGAATCGACTACCTCTCCAACTGAAAAAAATATTACATGCGAATTTAAGGACGGCTCTTTAAGTGGCTCCAAGATTGCAGTTACTGATGGAGATGTGGCAGATTTCTTTATAGTCTCTGCTAAGTCAGGAGCTGAAGTTGGACTCTTTTTAGTTGAATCTTCTATAGATGGAGTCGAAATAACTAGCCAACCTACTCTTGATCCTTCTAGATCTCATGCTGCCATAACATTTAAAAATGCTAAAGCTGAAGCATTAGACTCAGGGTGGTCGAATATAACGACACTACTTGATAGAGCTGCTGTCCTATTTTCATTTGAGCAACTTGGTGGAGCTGAGGCCTGCATGGATATGGCAAAAGAATACGCTATGGGTAGATACGCTTTTGGTAGATCTATAGCTTCATTTCAAGCTATAAAACATAAATTAGCTGATATGTATATTGCTGTAGAGCTTGCTAGATCAAACTGTTATTACGGAGCTTGGGCTTTAAGCACTGACGCTCCTGAATTACCAACCGCAGCAGCCACATGCAGAGTAAGTGCTAGTCAGGCTTATCATGAATGTTCTAAAGAAAATATACAGACACATGGAGGAATGGGTTTCACGTGGGAATTTGATTGTCACCTTTATTACAGAAGATGCAGACAACTAGCTGCAAATATAGGAAGCCAATCTATTTGGAAAGATAAACTTATAAGCTCTCTAGAAAGAGCTAATCAAATATAGGAGAAGATTATGGATTTTAATGATACTCAAGAAGAAGCTAAATTTAGAAAAGAAGCTTATGAATGGCTAAAAGCCAATGCCCCTTTAAAAGAAGGACCTAAAGATGGTTGGAGAGCAGCTTCAGAAGAAGAAGGGCTTAAAGAAGTTAAAGTTTGGCAGAAAAAATTACATGAAGACGGTTGGGCTTGTATGCATTGGCCAAAAGCTTACGGTGGTCGCGAATCAACTCCTATCGAGAGAGTAATTTGGGGACAAGAAGTTTCAAAGTTTAAAGTTCCTGGTGGCTACCTAGAAATTGGTCAAGGAATGGCGGGTCCTGTGATGATGATGTACGCAACTGAAGAGCAAAAAGAAAGATACCTTCCTCCTTTAGCTACTGGTGAAGAAATATGGTGTCAACTTTTTAGCGAACCAGCAGCTGGATCAGACGTTGCCGGAATAAAGACTAAAGCAGAGTTGGATGGAGATACCTGGACAATAAATGGCCAAAAAGTTTGGACTTCAGGAGCCCATTTCAGTGATTACGGGATTCTTGTGACTAGAAGTGATCCTTCGGCACCCAAACATAAAGGCTTAACTTTCTTTTTTGTAGATATGAAATCTCCAGGTATCGAAGTTAAACCTATTAAACAAATATCTGGTGGTGCAAACTTTAATGAAGTTTACTTTACAGATGTAAAAATACCTGACAGTCAAAGATTAGGTGCTGTTGGAGACGGATGGAAAGTGTCTTTAACGACCTTAATGAATGAAAGACTTGCTGTAGGTGATGCGTCTGGACCGGACTTTGAAGAAGCTTTCTCCCTTGCAAGAGGTCAAGACTTAAATGGAAAACTAGCAATCGAGAATGACGCTGTGAGAGAAAAGCTTGCTGATTGGTATTGCCAACAAAGCGGTCTAAAATTTGCTAAATACAGAAATATCTCAGCTTTATCAAGAGGAGAAACTCCTGGTCCTCAATCTTCGATAACAAAAATTGTGAGTGGTAATAAATTACAAGAAGTAGCTAATTTTGGTCTAGATATTCTAGACTCAGCCGGAATAATAAGAACTGACGAAGAAGGAGCAGAGCAATCCATGTACCAATATGGATTTTACGGAGCAGCTGGCATAAGGATAGCTGGTGGAACTGATGAGATTCTTAAAAATATCATTTCTGAGCAAGTTTTGGGAATGCCTCAAGATATGAGAGCAGATAAAGGCATACCTTTTAACGAAATACCTTCGGGCAATAAATAATTCTGTAAAAGATAATCAATCAGCAAACTCTTTATTGAATCTTGGGTTTGCTGATCTTTCATGGAAAGATAATAATCCCTTCTCTCAATCATATGGAGACTTTTATTCTTCAAAAAAAGGCTCATACGCTGAAGCAAAACATGTCTTTATAGAAGGCAATCGTTTAGAAGAAAAATTTCTTAGTCTAGAGGCTGGAACAACTTTTAGTATTGTTGAAGTAGGATTCGGAGCTGGGATAAATTTTCTAACTACATGTCAAGAATGGCTTAAAGAGGATAAAAGTAATCAATTCTTGGATTATATTGCTTTTGATGAAACTTTATTCAATGTAGAAGATTTTAAGAAAACAATTAAACAATGCCCAGAGTTAAAAGAAGTTTCTAGGGTTTTCATAAATAACTATCCAGTCAATATATCGGGCACTCAAAGAATTTATTTTAAAGACTATAGAATTTCTCTAACTTTAATACTTGGAGACATTAAAAGTTCTTTTTCTTATTTAACTAACGCTTCTGATATTGATGTTTGGTACTTAGATGGATTTGCACCTGATAAAAACCCAGACATGTGGTCTAAAGAGATTTTTAAGCAGATGAATCTTTCAAGTCACAGAGATACAACATTCTCAACATTCACATCTGCAAGGTTAGTAAAAAACAATTTAGAACAAAGTGGTTTTATCTACGAATTAGCTGAAGGTTTTTCAAATAAACGACACATGTTAAAAGGAAAAGCTCAAAGTGCTGCCGTTAAGGAAGGCTCTAAGAAAAATATAGCAGTTATAGGTTCCGGTATAGCAGGAAGCATCCTAGCTTATAAATTAGCTCAAAGAGGTCACAAAGTTGATGTTTATGAACAAAACGAAGCAGCTTGTTCTGGTGCATCAGGGAATGATATTTTAATCACATACCCAAGATTATCTGCTTTTGACTCTCCTTATGCTAGATTCTGTCTACATTCTTTCCTTTTTGCTTCATCTTTTTATGATCAGCTAAAAACGAATGCTTGGCATAATTCAGGTGTATTGTTGATGAGCCATGATGAATCATCTCTTAAAAGACAAAACTCTCTTTTAAATGCTAGACCTGACAATGAACTATTCGAAGAATTAAGCCATGAAGAAGCAAGTAAACGAGCAGGACTTCAGCTAAATAATGGAGGTATTCTCTTTGAGAAAGGAGGCTACATAGAACCTAAAGCCCTTTGCCAAGACTTGCTTAGTCATAAGAATATTAATTTAAAATTATCTTCGACAGTAGAAAAGATAGATTTAGATAACAATAATCTAAAACTTACTATTAACGGAGAAGTGTCCGAATATCAAGAAGTGTGCTTGTGTGCTGGCTACACTTCTAAAGACTTACTAAATTTTTCTGGACTTAGTTCTAAAAGAGGACAGATATCTTATGTAGATAGCTCCAAAGAATTCGAAAACTTAAAGTTCCCTATCTGTGCCAGTGGATATTTTTCTCCGAAAACTAAAGGCTCGCATATTCTAGGATCATCATATAGCGACGTAACGAATGATTCTGTTCTTGAAGAGGAGCATATAAGCAACAAAAAAAAATTAAAGGTTATACATAACTTTAATGTAACTATAAATGGTGGTAACGTGGGCTTTAGAGCTGTAACAAAAGACAGATTGCCCTTAGTAGGTTGCAATAAAGGGATATATGTAAACACAGGCCATGGCTCAAGGGGCTCAACAAGTTCCCCTTTATGTGCTGAGATTATTGCCGATCTCATAGACAATAGACCTTTGCCAGTAGATCATGAAGTAGCAATAGCTTTAGACGCTAATAGATTTAATTAAAACCTGAAACAGCCTCTCTAATAATCGAATTGATTGCTTCCTGATCATTTTGATTATTTGATCTTTTGAATCTTGTAAAAGCATACCAAACAACTTCATCACTTTTTGCATCATGGAACCTTATTGAGATTTCATCTTTGTCAGACCTAATATATCTTTGATCTCTAGTATCAAAGTATCTTCCATAGTATCCATAACTCCCTAAATCAGAAGATCTATCAATTTCTCTCTTTGTTCCTAAGTAGAATCTAATAACTAAATCAGGTTTCTCAGAAACCTTAAGGCCTTTATCTTCTAAAGAAGATTCTATTGCTCTATCTATTCTTTGAATAAGAATAGGGTTAATGCTGATTAATTCAGGTGTGTCTTCTATATCAGGCAATTGCACTTTAAATGATTTGTAGGAAGAAAGATCATAATTACTATCAGAATCAGTTTGAATGTAAGGAGAGCTAGCACAGGCTGCCATTAAAGATAATGCCGATACAAGAATAATGTTTCTTATCATAATCAATGTAGATGATATTAATAATTAGAAAAAAATAAACCTTTTTCCTAACCTTTTTTTACAACCTTGATATTGAGCCTTATATTTATCTGATTGTCTTTGTACTTTATCCGCAACTGACAGTAGCCACGGCTTAGTTCTGTAACTGCCTCTCTTATAACCTCCCCTTCCTTCATGGTAAGCAAGGTATAAAGCTCTGGCATTAGTCAAAGAAATTCCTAATTGTTTATGAGTTTTATAGTTATACCAACCTACGAAATCCACTGAATCTTCGAAATCGTTCCTGCTCACAAACCAACCGCCTCTATCTTTCAGATACATTTCCCAAGTGCCATCAACCGCTTGAGCATACCCTCTAGCACTTGTTACTCTTTTCCATGGTATAAAACCAAGTAGTTTAGTCCTTCCTGGTCTTGCATCTGCGATAAAACTTGATTCTTGTTTTATAATTGCCATCGAAACATAGACTGGTATTTTCCATCTCTTTTCAGTTTTTTTGGCAGCCTTGTACCAGCTATACCTTTCTTTAAAAATCTTACAGACATCGGTAGTAGTAGAAGGAGGACTATTTGAAGCACAACTGGCCATTAAAATAAGCAAACTAAATACCACAAATATTTTTTTAATCATTATTGCTTAAGAATTCTTAAAACGTCATCTTCTTCCAGAACTTCTACGCCTAAATCAAGAGCTTTTTTTAGTTTTGAGCCCGGTTTTTCTCCAGTCACAAGAAAATCAGTTCGCTTAGAAACGCTACTAGATACTCTTGCACCAACCCTTATTAACTCCTCTTTTAGTTGACTTCTAGCTATGCCAGTAAAAGAACCTGTTATTACGACTACTTTAGCGCTAAGTAAATTATCTGACTGAATTTGAACCTCTTGTAGTTTTATTCCTAACTTAAGTAATTTCTTAATTTGATCCTGGTTATCTTTTTTAGATAAATAATTAAAGATATGATCAGCCGCAATTGGGCCGATATCATTTATATCAATTAATTCTTCTTTAGATGCAAGCAAAAATCTTTCAATATGCAGAAAATTTAAAGAAAGGTTCAAGGCAGTTGCTTCTCCAACTTCCTTAATTCCCAAAGCATAGATAAACCTAGAAAGGGTTGTTTCTTTACTATTTTCTATAGAATTTAGAAGCTTCGAAGCAGATTTTTCTGCAAAACCTTCTAACTCTAATAAATCTTCCTTTTTTAACAGGTATAAATCTGGAAGACTGGAAACAAGATTATTTTGCACTAACATCTCAATAATCCTTTCACCCAGACCATCAATGTTGAGAGCATTTCTAGAAACATAATGTCTAATAGACTCCGTTTTCTGGGCTGGGCAATTTGTCCCAGCGTTGCATCTAAGTATTGCTTCATTTTCTAGTTTAATTAATTCGCTATTACAGGAAGGACACGCAGTCGGGGGCTTAACTTTCTGTAAAGCTTTTTTTCTTTTCGATAAGTCAACTTTGATAATTTGAGGAATTACATCGCCTGCTCTCTTAATTTGTACCGTATCTCCTTCTCTCACATCTAGACGTTCTATTTCATCAAAATTATGGATGCTGGCATGGGAAACTACCACTCCCCCAATGTTAAGTGGTTCAAATTCTGCAACTGGTGTAATGCTACCCACCCTCCCGACTTGGAAAGAAATAGTCTTAACCTTCGTAGAACCAACCTCAGCAGGAAATTTCCTTGCTATAGCCCATCTTGGTGCCCTAGAAACTTGACCTAGAGATTGTTGCATATCAAAACTATTAACTTTAAAGACTACTCCATCTATCTCGTAAGTAAGTTGACCTCTTAAACTTTCTATTTTTTTAAAGTAAGAGATACATTCATTTATATCATTAGCCTGTTCAGTCAGGGGGTTTATTGGCAATCCCCATGAAACATAACAGTCAAAGACTTCCATTTGTGTTTTAGGTGAAGTGTCCTTACCAAAATCTAAGCTTCCGATTCCATGCGCAAAAAACTTTAAAGGTCTTGATGCAGCAACCCTAGGATCTAATTGTCTCAGACTTCCTGCAGCAGCATTTCTAGGATTAGCAAAAATTTTTTCAGAGTCAGTCTTGGCCTTCTTATTTATTTCCTTAAAATCATTTATATCAATAAAGACTTCCCCTCTTATCTCTATCAAGCTTGGTGCCTTAATTTTAGATTCTAGAAGAGATAAAGGTATTGAAGGTATAGTTCTAATATTATGAGTTATGTCTTCACCTGTTTTTCCGTCTCCTCTTGTTGTTGCTTGATGTAAAAAACCTTCCTTATAAATTAGATTAACGGCTATTCCATCTAATTTTGGTTCGCAAGAAAAGTTAACTTGGTTTTCAGACACCATCCTTTCCATGATGCGTTTATTAAAATCTTCTAAATCTTTAGTATTAAAAGCATTTTCAAGAGAAAGCATAGGCGTTAAATGATCAACTTTATTAAATCCCTCTAAAGGTTCTGAACCTATTCTTTGAGTAGGAGAATGGCTAAAACTAAGACCAGGATATTTAGCTTCTAACTCTAAGAGTTCATTAAATAATGCATCGTATGCAGAGTCTTCAATAGTAGGGTTATCTAAGGAATGGTAATTATATGAATGCTCATTAATTATCTTATGAAGCTCGAGTACTCGAGATTTAACTTCTGAATCAACTTTCATTAAATAGTGAACTAACCAGTGCTTGCAAGGTGCTGTCTTCTGTATTCTATGACTTGTTGCCTCATGTGCTCAATCATTTGCTTAGTAAGTAAATTTCTATCTTCATCAAGAACCTCACATTCAAAGATTTCTTTTAAAGACTGTGAAATTTGAATTAATAGATCAAATGATTCCAAGGGACTTGATAAATTAACCGGATCTAATACCAATGCTAAATCATCGGAAGTATTATCTTCTAAGAAAGTCCCTGGTTTTTTTCCGTTAATGATACTGAAAGCTATGTTTTCGTTTGCATCTAATACTGTAAACAAGCCTTTTTCTTCATATACGAAATTTAATCCATTTAATGCTGCTGAAATAGAATCCTTTGAAAACTGACCTTTCTTTTGACTGCCTAAGTGTAAAATAAGGAGAGAGGTCGAAGGTTTAATATCTAACGACGTCTCTTCTTCTCTAACTTCAAATTCTTCTTTCGGAGGTTCGTCACTAAAACCTTGCATCCATTCTTCCTCAAAGTCTTTACTTACGTATTCATCAACATCCATAAGGTCTACCTTTAAAGAACTTCTTCTTATTCTTATTGCCCTTCTAATACCGTCAATAAATACCAAAGCTAAAAGTGCTCCTATAACTATAGTTAATATTTCGGGTAAGTTAAACATGTTAACTGGCGGCCAATTCTACTGCTTTATCTACGTCTACAGCGACCATCCTAGAGACACCGGGTTCTTGCATTGTAACTCCCATTAAATGCTTACTTTTCTCCATAGAAATCTTATTATGAGAAATATAAACAAATTGAACTTGTTGAGACATTTCTTCAACTAAATCAATAAAACGCATAGTGTTTAGGTCATCTAAAGGAGCATCTACCTCATCTAACATACAGAAAGGGGCCGGGTTTAATTCAAAGAAAGCAAAAACAGTAGCTATAGCAGTTAAGGCTTTCTCTCCACCCGATAATTGAGCGACCGTAGCATTTTTCTTTCCTGGAGGTCTTGCTGAAATTCCTACACCACAACTTAATAAATCATCTCCTAGCATTATTAATTCAGCATGCCCACCTCCAAAGAGTTTAGGGAAAGAATTAGCTAAACTTAGATTTAATTTATCAAATGTATCTTTAAAAGTGGTTCGGGTCTCTTTATCAATTTTATTGATTGCATTTTGAAGAGTCTCTAGCGCATCCATCAACTCTTGATGCTGACTATCAAGCAGTTCCTTCCTCTTTGCTTCTTGTTCAAATTCTTCCATTGCAGCCAAATTGATAGCGCCTAACCTTGAAATCTTTAATTCAATTGATTCTAGATCTGAAGCGAAGCTTTCCGAAGACTTAGATTCATCCAATTCATTTAATAGAGTTGTTAGATCTCCATCTAAGTCTTTAATCTGTTTGGCTATATTATCTCCTTCTATTTTAGAAGCCTGACTTTCTAATCTAAACTTCTCTAAGGCTTCACGAAGGCTGATTGCCATTTGTTCTTTTTCTATTTTATCTCTTTCTATCTTATGTATAGATTCATTGCACTCTTCAATAGACTTTCTAGACTCCAGTAATTTATTTTCAACAATTAGTCTCTCTGATAATAACTTGTCAAGATTGGCTTGTATTTCTGAAATAGGTTTATTTAAAAGCTTAGATTCTTCAACTAAAGATAGATTCTCTGATTCCAGATCACTAAGTTGAGTATTTACATGCTTATCTTCCGATCTTAAAGAAGCAAATTTAGCCTGAAGATCGGCAAATTTATTAGTTTTATCTATTAAATTAATCCTCTGCTGTTTAGCATCTTCAGAAGAGTTAGATAAGAAGTCTTGGGTAAGCTTAGTTAATTTTGATGGCTCTTCTTTTAAAGACTCTATTTCATTTTTTAACTCAATAACTTCAAGTTCAAGTTCGTTTATTATTTCAAGAGGGCTCTTTTTATTTAAATTCTCTAATAGAGATACTATGTTACTTTCTAACTTTGAAATAAGAGATCTTGATTGAGAAATAAATGCCAACCACAAACTCTCAATTTTTTCAGATTCCTCTAAATTTAAATTTTCTATATTCCCTTCTTTTATCTTTTGTAACTCTGAGTCAATGGAATTAATATTTGACTGAACATCTTCTTTTGATTTGTTTAATAACTGCAACTCCTCTTTTCTTGAATCTATTTGTAAATTATTAGTGTTCAATTTTTCTTCTATATCTCTAACTCTTTCCTTTTTAATGGCAAGTTCCTGTTCCGTTCTAGAAATATCAGCACCGAAACTATAAAATTCTTGTTGAACCTTATCCATGGCTGACTGTAACTCAATTTGACTAGCCCTAAGCTCAATGACTTCACTGTCAGAAGTATTCTTAGCTGAATTTACTTCCTCAACCTTTAATTCTTGATCCTTTACTACTTTTTCTTTCGCTTTAATGATCTTAGAAATATCAAGCCACTTAGAGGCAAGAAGTAATTGGTGAGCTTTATTTTCGTCTTTCCTGAGTTGAGAATATTTTTCTGCAGCTTTAGCTTGCCTCTGAAGCTTATGTAAAAGTCTTGATATCTCTTCTCTTAAATCTTCAAGCCTAGAGAGATTCTCTCTGGTTCTTTTAATTCTTGATTCAGTTTCTTTTTTTCTTTCTAAGTATCTAGAAATACCTGCAACTTCTTCAATATAACCACGCATTTCTTCAGGTTTCGCGCTTACCAATTGGGAAATCATTCCTTGCTCAATGATCGCGTATGATCTGGGACCTAAGCCAGTTCCGAGGAACACATCAGTTACATCTCTCTTCCTGCAACTCGTTCCATTTAAATAATAATTAGACTGTCCATCCAATTCGAGACTTCTTCTTACAGAAATTTCACTATAACTTGAGAATTCTCCACCTATTCTTCCATCTTTATTATCAAAGAAAAGCTCTACAGAAGCTTTGGAGACTGGTTTTCTAGAAGAAGAACCATTGAAAACTACATCTGACATCGAATCACTTCTTAAATTTTTTGCAGAACTTTCGCCTAAAACCCACCTCACAGCGTCTATCACATTTGATTTTCCACAACCATTTGGCCCAACTATACAGGACATGGAGGAAGGGAAAGTTACCGTTGTTGGATCAACAAAAGATTTAAAACCAGATAACTTTACAGAGTTTAATCTCATAATTTGTATTTTATCGGGGGGTAAGAATCCATTGCCTCAGAAAGAAGCATTAATGAAACTGAATTAACCTTCATTTACATGCAAAGTCTATTCTATATATGGCCCAGAAACTACTGATTTTTTAGTTTTTTTACTGTTTCTATTAAGATCTTTAGTTCGGAAATATCCCTTTCATTTTCAAGGAAATTTAGAGCTCTTGTCCAAAGTTTAATGGTCAAGTCTATGTTCTTATTTTCTAACTCTTTTAGCCCTTGTAAAGTTAAAGCTGAGGGATTGTCTGGGCTTTTCATTAGAGCTTCCTTTAACACCTTCTCGATCTGATTATTAAATGTTCTTTCTTCCTTTAAAAACATGACTTGGGCGTATTCCGTTAACACAGTGCCGCCTAATTCATTTTTAAAATTTCTATATAACTGCTCAAAAGCATGAACAGCTAATTCATTCTCATTTACATCTTTAAGTCTTTTAGCCAACAAATAAATTTCTCCGGCTTGCACTCCTTTTTTATTTGATATCTCGAATATTATTCGATCAACTTCAATAGCATCTTTTTCTTTATTTTCTGATTCGTCTGCAATAAATCTCTTGAGAATTTCCTTATCGTTCACTAGCGAATACGTTTCTTCTCCTCCCAACTCTTTATATATAAATAAAGTGATTAAAGTGCATAGAAAGGAAACAGTAAATAGAGGAATTTTCAAATCTAATCTAGCAGAACCTCTTAGAGTAAAATAAAAAAGTAGAAAAAGAGGAATAAACAAATATATGAAAATCATAGGGGACTTTTATCTGTTGTTTGCATTTTAATTAGAAAATCTTCTGAATAAAATTACAGAAATTGTAATCAAAAAGATTATTAGAGGAGCTAGCCACAAGGCATAAGTATCAGACTCAAAAGGAGGGTCATAAACAATAAAATTACCGTATCTATCTACTAAATAAGTCTTTACTTCCTTCTCAGTTTTTCCTAATTTTACGAGTCTATAAACCTCTCTTTTTAGATCAATTGCTATAGGAGCATTTGAGCCAGCTAGGTTTGAACCTTGGCATTTAGGACACCTAAGTTCGTTCAACAGAGACAGAAATCTTTCTTCATGAATGCTGTCTTCAAAGGGATAAACTTCATTTGGTTCTTCAGCTAAAGTTAATCCAAAAATAAAAGTGGCAAAAAATATTGTTAACAATTTCCTAAACATCATTATCCTCATTTAAGAATCTCTCAAATTTTTCTTTCCATACTTTCGTCGTCAAGGCCCCTACATGCCTTTCTCTAATAATTCCTGTTTTATCTATAAAAAAAGTCTCTGGTGCTCCGTAAACTCCTAAATCTATTGCTAGCTTTCCATGCTCATCAAAAATACTTAATTCAAATGGATTTCCATCTTTTTTTAAAAGATCCAAAGCTTTTCTTCTGTTATCTTTATAGTTAAGACCGTAGACTGTCACAATAGATTCTTCTTTTAATTTCATTAAGAAAGGATGTTCTACTTTGCAAGCTATACACCAAGTTGCCCATACATTTATCACAGCTGGCAATTTATTAATGTTACTTTTAGAGATAGTAATCTCTGGATTTTCCAGGCTAGGTAGTCTGAATTCTGGAACAGACTGATCAACAAGTACTGACTCTAATTGGTCATTATCTTGAGTTAAAAAAGAATAAAGAACTGCAATAAGAATAACAAAAGCGATTAAGGGTAATAAATTTAGAAGGTTTTTCACTACTGTTTTCTGATTAAATTAATACTTGAAATAAATGTTCCTAAAGTGATCAACAGAGCTCCCAACCATATCCATCTAATAAAAGGTTTGCTTTGTAGTCTAAATGACCACGAATCTTCTTTGAAATTATCCCCCATCGAAACATAAAAATCTCTAAAAAGTCCTGTATCTATTCCAGCTTCAGTAGTAACTTGACCAGAGGGGAAATAAGTTCTTTTTTCTGATTGAATATTAAAAACTCTTTTATCATCAGAAACTTTTATCTCTGCGGTCTTCGAAATGAAATTTGGACCTTGAACATCTTTTATAGCCAATAATTCTATATCCTTATTGAGGAATTCCACCTTTTCTCCGGGCTTAATTATGAGCTCTTTTTCACTAGAGTAAGAGGATACTACCCCAATCCCAAGAACCAGCAAGGCCATGCCTATGTGCGATAACATAACCCCTATTCTTCTGTTTACAAAATCTAAGTAATTTGCAAAGGATTTAAAGGAAAAATTAATCATTAAAGAACCTGCCAATATCCAGGCAAATATAAATATTGCAAAGAAAGAAGCTGATATTAGTTCATCAAATAAAATAAAAAGTAAAACAAGAGTTAAAAGGGAAATTGAGATGGCTTCTACGATTAATTTACCAATAAAACTGAAAGATTTTGTACTGCCCCATGATATATACAAAGCTATTCCTTGCAGTAAACCTAACAATATTGCGAAGGGAAATATAATAAACTCAAAGTAAGGAGCACCTACTGAAATTTGTTTTCCATCTGTAAAAGCTTCATAAATAAGTGGGTATAAAGTTCCAAATAGAATAGACACTGCCAAAACTACCAATAGCAAATTATTTAAGAGTAAGCCAAATTCTTTTGAATTTAATGAATAAAAAGATGCGACATTGTTTGTTGAATTCTTAAAGGCAAAAATCACGAGCCCTCCTAAAACAAAGAATGAGAAAATACCAAGTATAAATAACCCTCTTTCAGGATCTAATGCAAAAGCATGAACAGACGTTAGAATTCCTGAACGTACTAAAAAAGTGCCTAATAAGCTGGCAGCAAATGCAAAGATAGATAGTAATAGCGACCAATTTATAAATATGTTGCGATTCTCAGTAACAAGCAGTGAGTGGACTAAAGCTACGGCTAAAAGCCAAGGCACAAAAGCAGCGTTTTCTACAGGGTCCCAGAACCACCATCCTCCCCAACCTAATTCATAATAGGCCCACCAACTACCTAAACCTATTCCAATTGTTAGGAAACTACAGGCCAACAGTGTCCATGGCCTTGAACTGGATGCCCAGTCCTTATTTGGCTGACCACTTAACATCGCAGAAATAGATATGGCAAAAGGTATTAGCAATCCAGAATATCCAAAGTAAAGTAACGGGGGATGAACTGTAAAAGCAAAATCTTGCAAAGAAGGATTTAAATCTGCTCCGTTTATTGGAGGAATAGGCAATATCCTTTCAAATGGATTTGAAGTAAATATTGTGAATAAAAGAAAAGAAAATATTACTAAACAACAAACTCCAAAAACATAGTTAGAAAAATTAGTATTTTTACTGTTATCAAAAAATATAAATGTTAATAACCATATATTCATTGATAGAATCCACAAGATCAAAGAGCCTTCATGAGCGCCCCAAGTAGCTGCAAATTTATAGTAGATCGGTAAATTTGTGTTGGAATTCTGCGCAACGTAAGCAACAGAAAAGTCGTCAATAACAAAAGAGTATATTAAGGCAAAGAACGATCCAATTAGTAACAAGTTCAAGATAAAGGAAATCTTTAGTACAGGAAGTTCTCTTTTAAGAGCAAAGGCTCCTAGTCCACCAACAAAACTTAAAACTAAAGCTATAACAAGTAAAATATGACCTATTTCAGGTATCATTCATCCTCTTCCAGTAGTTTTGCAACTTCGGGCGGCATATAATTTTCATCATGTTTTGCTAAAACCTCAACTGCCCTAAAAGTACCTTCACTCTCAAGATAACCTTGAACAACAACGCCAGCTTTTTCAGAAAATAGATCAGGCAAAATGCCAGAATAATTTATTAATAAGTCATTCTTAAAGTCAGTTACAGTGAATGCAATACTTAATGAATCACTACTTCTTTTTATAGATCCCTCTCTAACCATACCTCCAGCCCTGATTAATGTATCTGACGAAAGATTATTATTTAAAAGATCAGTTGGAGAATAAAATAAGTTTAAATTTTTTGATAAAGCAGAGATAACGAGCCCAACTGCCAGAATAGAACCTGCTAGTATAGCTATGAGGGCATATATTCGTTGTTTTCTAATAGGGTTCATCGGAATTTAGTTTTTACCTCTTTGTATATTTTTTTTAACCTTCTAGTTGGTAAATAAATATTTATACTAACAATCAAAATTAAGACTAAAAGGCATGACCAAACGTATAAACCATTTCCATCCATATAAATTATTGAAGATATTTGTTCCATCATTTGTCTACGTTTAAAAGTTGCTTAGAAACCCAAGATCTATTCTTTTCTCTTGCAACCACTTCTGCTCTTAGATTCATCGTTAATAGTAAGGCGAAGACTAAATAAAATCCTAAAACACAAACTAAAAGAGGCTGATACATATCAGGAGTCATACTAGGTGCAGAAGTTAAAGTAAAAGTTGAAGGTTGATGCAAAGTCTGCCACCAATCTACAGATTTTTTGATTATAGGAATAATTGCTATACCTACTATAGAAAGTATAGAAATAGCTCGATCAGCCCTTGATTTATTATCTATTGAAGAATGTAAACCTATAATTGCAGCATAGATAAAAAACAAGATTAAAGTTGAAGTCAATCTAGCATCCCAAACCCACCAAGTCCCCCATGTAGGCTTGCCCCAAATAGAGCCAGTTAGTAATGCTAATAAAGTAAAACTAGCACCTATTGGAGCTGCTGATTTTAATAACATACCAGAAATCTTTACTCTCCAAACCATAGTTATAAATCCGCATACAGCCATGAACATAAAGATAGATTGGCCTAATATTGCAGAAGGCACATGTATATAAATAATTCTATAAACATCTCCTTGTTTGTAATCAGTAGGCGAGTAAAAAAGTCCCCAAGCAAGTCCTAAAATAAAAACAACAAAAGTTACTAACATTAACCAAGGTAAAATTTTTGAGGACCATTTAAAGAATAAAGGAGGTGAGCCCATTTCAATAAACCAATCTTTAATATAATTCCACATCTTATTCATAATTTAAAAGTATTGCCTCAACGGTTAATAAGCAAAGTCCAGGTATTCCTATTGCAAGCATAGCTCCCATAATTAGTAAGAAACCTGAAAAATCTTGATAATCAATAGCCGAAGCTACTGCTGCCGTTCCCATCAGCAGAGTAGGAATAGAGAAAGGTAGAACTATTATCGCACTCAATATTGCTGACTTGCCTAATGAAAGAGCAGCTCCGATCGCACCCAATAGACTCATGAAGAAGGTTCCTAGAATTAAACTACAGATCATTGGTAGAAGACTGCTTAAGGGCAAATACAATATTAAAGCACTTATTATTGAAGCTAATAAGATAGGGAATCCCGTAACAAACCAATGACAAAGTACTTTCGCAAAAACCAAAACGAAAGAAGGATCATTTGAAATGAAAAACTCATCTAAAGTTCCATCCCTAAAGTCTTCGCTAAATATAGTTTCTATAGCTAATAGAGAAGATAATAGAGCTGCTATCCAGATTACTCCAGGGGCCAACGACCTCAAAAAGTCTTGATCAGGGCTCAAGGCTATAGGGAAAAAGCTAATTACGATTAAAAAGAAGATCAGTGGCGTGATGTAAGTTGAAGACCTCCTAAAGGCCAAGAGTAAATCTCTTCTTAAAATTAAAAAGAACCAGTTATAGATATTAGATTTCATGATCTAAAGTGATTTGATTGGATGTAACTTCGGAAGGTCTATGTCCAGTTATTACAAAAGAAGCTCCTTTAGCGTTCAATTCTTCAATTATTTCAACAATTAAATTAGAAGCCTGATCATCAAGTGCAGAAAATGGTTCATCAATAAAATAAATACCGAAATCTTTTAAAAGCCATCTAGCTATTGAAATCCTTTTCTTCTGGCCAACTGAGAGCTCTGAAGTCAATGAAGAATGATTCCTAATCCCAACCCTGTTTAGCGATGAAGAAATCTTTTCTTCAGAAACCCCGAAAGAATAACTGGATAATCTTAAATTTTCTTGAGCACTTAATAAATTTTTTATTCCCAACGAATGTCCTTGATAAAAACATTCTATATTCCTAAACTTGTGATAATTTCCTTCTCCATCTAACCATTCCACTTCGCCATCGCCTATATCAATTAAGCCAAGCAAAATCCTTAGTAAAGTGGTCTTTCCAGAGCCATTAGATCCAATAATTTCTATATTTTGACCAGGGTTTACTTCAAAACTTAAATTTTTAAATAGTTGATTGTCTGCTCTTATGCAAGACAGATTTGAGACTTTTAACTTTGGAAGCATTTGAGATTACTATTTTATCAAAAATTTTAATTGAACAGAATGTTGTCAATTAGTGTTTAGTAAGAAGGTACTTCTGATAAAATGCTCTCCTTAAAATTTAAGGACAACTGTGAATAAAGTAATTTTTGCTAAAAGAGAGAGTATAGAACAAGTTGAAGAGGGGAAAGTTCTTGCTCCTAAATTTGACTTAAACGGAATTATACCGGCAGTAGTTACAGAAACGTCATCTGGAGAAGTCTTAATGCTGGGATATATGAATGAAGATTCTTTAAGGAAAACTATAGAAACTAAGGAGGCTTACTACTGGAGTCGTAGTAGAGAGGTGTTGTGGAAAAAAGGTGATTCTAGTGGAATGATTCATGAAGTTGACGAAATTTTAATTGATGATGATCAAGACTCTTTGTTGCTAAAAGTTACTATAAAAGGATTAGGGGCAAGTTGTCATGTCGGATACAAGTCATGTTTTTATAGATCTCTTCAAAACGTTACAGAAGATGGGGTTGAGTTAGAGTTTACTGAAGACGAAAAAGTTTTTGATCCAGAAATTGTCTATCCGGGAGCAGAAAATCCTACTAAATTATAACTGCCTTGTTGTTAATAGAACCTATTCAATATCTAAAATATTATCTTCTATATTCTCTATTCCTATTGTTAGAATAGTTTTGAAGGCCCCGTTAGCTCAGTCGGATAGAGCGCTGGATTCCTAATCCAGAGGCCATAGGTTCAAATCCTGTACGGGGCACTAGAAAAATATGAATTGGAAGAAAGAAACAGTTGAACTGAAAAAAAGACGTTCGCTTGCTAAACAACAAGGTGGCGACAAGGCTATTGATCTGCAGCATGCTAAAGGACGTCTAACTTTACGAGAAAGAATAGATCTACTATTGGATAAAGGTTCTTTTCAAGAGCAAGGAGAGATAGCTGGCGGTTCCGAAACTAATGAAAAAGGCGAAATAGAGTCTTTAACTCCTGCAAACTTCATATTGGGTTTTGGAAAAATCTCAGGAAAGCAGGTAGTAGTAGGAGGAGAAGATTTTACAGTCAAAGGTGGGTCACCTAATTCTGCTGGTTTAAGGAAGAGCGTCTACACTGAAGAACTAGCTTTAAAGTACAAAGTACCTTTAATAAGGCTCCATGAAGGAGGAGGAGGTTCTGTAGCAGGACCAGGTAAGAAAGGTAAAGGTTACGGTGGAGATCCAGTATTCTCAAAATCTAGATTTAAATCAGTTGCAGATACACTTAGAGAGATTCCTGTAGCATCAGCTGCTTTGGGACCAGTAGCTGGCATGCCAGCAGCTAGGTTTGTTGCTTCTCACTTTAGGGTAATGACCAAAGAAACCGCTCAAATCTTAGTCGCAGGCCCTGCCGTAGTGGAAAGAGCTTTTGGCAAGAAGATGACCAAAGAAGAGCTGGGAGGCTCGCAAATCCATAAACTTAACGGTGTAACAGATAATGTTGCTGAATCAGAAGAAGATGCTTTTAAACAAATTGGTAAATTCTTATCGTTCTTTCCACAAAATGTGTATGAGCTGACTCCCAGAATTGAATCAGATGATCCTCATGATAGAGAAGAAGAAGCTCTACTTTCTATTATTCCAAAGGAAAGACAAAAATCATATGAAATGAGGGATATAGTCAATCTAGTTTTTGATAAAGGTTCTTTTTTTGAAATGACTAAATTTTTTGGCAGAGGAATTATCACCGGATTTGCCAGGATAAATGGTTATGCAGTAGCAATCTTCGCTAATGACTCAAATTTTTACGCGGGCTCTATGTCGGCAGAAGGAGCCCAAAAAACTACTAGGTTTCTTAAATTATGTGACACGTTTAATATCCCTATAGTTAGTTTAGTTGATGAACCAGGTTTTCTAATAGGTCCTGAAGCTGAAAAAGAAGGCACTATACTCCATGGAACGCAGGCGGTTCTTGCTTGTACAGAATCAACTGTCCCTTGGACTACTGTTATGATAAGAAAATCTTTTGGAGTTGCTGCTGCAGCGCATTATGGACCCGATGGCTATGTTTTAGCTTGGCCTTCTTCTGAATCAGGCCCTCTTCCTTTAGAAGGAGGCGTGGCAGTAGCATTCAAAAAGGAAATTGCTGCAGCGAAAGATCCTGAAGCTAAGAGAAAAGAGTTAGAAAATAAAATGGCTAAAAACCAGAATCCGTTTCCACGAGCTGAAGCGTTTTCAGTGCATGAGATCATAGACCCAAGAGAAACAAGAAAATATATCTCACTATGGGCTGAAAGAATTCAACATCAACTAAGAGCATCATTAATTAAGCGAAATTCTTAGTTACAAAATAGCTTAACTTTCTTTAAACGTAATATATACTTATCTTTAATAAAGAAGGAGTATGGAAAATGAAAACATATGAACAATTTTATATAGATGGAGAATGGGTTGACCCTGCGGAAGGCGTTAATTCTTTTGATGTACTTAACCCAGCGAATGAAGAAGTAATAGGTAGTATTGCTATGGGCAGTGCTGCTGATGTTGATAAAGCTGTCGAAGCTGCCTCTAAAGCCTTTAATTCTTTCAGTCAAACTAGTGTAGAAGAAAGACTAGCAATTCTTGGCAAAATAGTTGAAGTGTATCAGTCTAAATATGATGAGATAGCTGAAACTATATCTATGGAAATGGGAGCGCCTTTATCATTATCTAAAGCAGCTCAAGCTGCTACAGGACTTGGACACTTTGCTCAAGCAATTGAAATATTGCAAGGCTTTGAGTGGGAAGAAACTAAAGGTAAAACCTTACTAAGAAAAGAGCCTATAGGCGTTGTGGGTATGATCACTCCATGGAACTGGCCGATTAACCAGATTTCATGCAAAGTTGCTCCTGCAATTGCTGCCGGTTGCACCATGATCCTCAAACCAACTGAAATAGCTCCTCTTAATGCTATGCTTTTTGCAGAAGTAATACACGAAGCTGGTGTTCCGGCTGGAGTATTTAATCTAGTTAACGGAGATGGACCAACTGTTGGAGAAGCTATGTCTTGTCATCCAGGAATAGACATGATGTCCTTTACAGGATCAACAAGAGCAGGTATTGCGGTTGCAAAAGGTTCAGCCGACACTGTTAAGCGAGTTGCTCAGGAACTAGGTGGGAAATCAGCAAACATCATCCTAGATGACGCTGATTTTGAATCTGCTATTACTGGTGGAGCCAGACATTGCTTTAATAATAGTGGGCAGTCATGTAATGCACCAACTAGAATGTTGGTACCTGAATCGAGGCATGACGAAGCAAAAGAAATTGCTAAACAAGCTGCTGAGGCTACTAAAGTAGGAGATCCTTTTGCAGAAGATACAGGCATAGGGCCAGTTGTTAGTGAAGTTCAGTTCAATAAGATTCAAGGTCTTATAGAAAAAGGAATTGAAGAAGGTGCTGAGCTGGTTTCTGGAGGACCTGGAAAACCGGAGGGTTTAAATGCAGGTTATTACGTGCGTCCAACTGTTTTTGCTAATGTTAATAATGATATGACCATAGCCAGAGAAGAAATATTTGGTCCTGTTTTGTCTATTCTTCCTTATAAAGATGAAGAAGAAGCGGTCACAATAGCTAATGATACTGAATATGGTCTTTACGGTTATGTATCTTCAGGTGATGTAGAGCACGCCAAAAAGGTAGCGAACAGAATCAGAGCAGGTAGCATTGCAATCAACGGTGCTCAGGCTGATTTCACTGCTCCTTTTGGAGGCTACAAACAATCAGGTAATGGGAAAGAATGGGGTCCTTTTGGATTTGAAGAATTCCTAGAAACCAAAGCCGTAGTTGGTTACGCTGACTAAAGCGAATAAGATTAAAAAAGGCCACTCTTGTGGCCTTTTTTTATACTTGATTAATTAATTTTTCTCCGGACTTAAAACGTTTGTAGTTTTCAATAAATAGATCCACCGCTCTCTGAGGAGCTCTTGGTCCCCAAGCAGAATCATGAGGTGTTATGAAACAATTCTCTAAAGTCCACAGAGGAGATTCTTTATCAAGAGGCTCTGGATCTGTTGTATCTAATGCAGCACATTTAATTTCTTTATTTTTTAGTGCCAAAGCTAAACTTTCTTCATCAACTGACTCCCCTCTCCCAACATTAATAAACATAGCTGACTCTTTCATCAATTTAAACTGCTGATTTGAAAAAACTTTAAAGGTTTCATCAGAAGCAGGCAGACAATTAACCACAAAATCACAATCAACTATCATTTCATTTAATTCTGTAGGCCTAAAAAGCCTATCAAGATTATCAGAAGATACTGGTGTTCTCTTCGTCGCCAAAACTTTCATCCTAAAAGCTTTTGCTAGCCTTGCAACTTCTTGACCAATCCCTCCAAAACCAGTTATACCTATTGTCATCTCAGTTAATTCCCCAACCGATGTCATTTGTGTCCAATCTTTATTTTTTTGAAGGTCTATATGTTCATCAATTGATTTGATGGATCTTAATATCTGGGCGAATACATAAGTAGCAATAGGGATTGCATGAATTCCTCCTCCGTGGCAGAAAGAACCTGTGTTTTTAATTAATGTTTGCGCCTCTTCAGTTTCTATCCCTGCCCAAGAACCCTGTACAAAACTAGATCCTTTGATTAATTCTAGATATTTATTAAAGAATTCTTTACTTCTTAACGACTTAAACATTAATTCATAAGAAATAAAAGCAATGTCTGGTCTGCCATCTCCCGAAGCTATCTCACCATCAGAGTCTAATAAAATAAACTCATCACCTTGGCAATTTTTGTTGAAATCTGATTTAAAGGAATCGTAAGTAGACTTACTGATACAAATCTTCATTAACTAAGTGAGATCACCTTCTTCGCGCATCTTTTTTCTAATCTTAGTTGCACTTATATCACTGATTGAGTCCTCAAAAGTTTCTTCTTCAAACACATACCCAACTCCTCTCCCATAAGTAATATTAACTATATTAGGAACCATCATGATTTCATAATGCTCCCCTCTAACAAAATCATCTTTAATTAAACCTTCAGAAATGTTTTTACAAACTTCTTCCCAATCAAATGGGTTATCTTCTTGTCCGTCACCTCCAGAAGCTCCGTAAACATCTCTAACTTGAATGATCACTTGTCCAGTTTTCTTTATTGCTCTTTTAAATAATTCTTGATGTCCATCGTGCCATGGTTGCCACCTTCCTAACATTTGGACTGTAGGTTTCTTCCAATCAAACATTCTTTTTTATAGCTTCCGCTATATCCTTATGATTATGGTCATTCCATTTTTTGATATGAAAATCAACCTTGTCAGGATTTTCAAATAACGCGTTAGTGTCTTCAAACCTACCCTCTTCAATCGTATCCATCCATATTAAAACATCAGCTGAAAATATGTCCCTTGTTTCTTTCGTTGGGCAAACAAAATCGCATATTACGATTCTGCCATGGGAAGATTCAAAGTCAGCAATAGATTTCATTCTAAGGCTTTGTCTTGTCCTTGCCTCTTCACTAAAATCCCAATCAGCAGCCATACCTCTAACTTTGTCAGCATTAAACCACGCTGCTTCCAATAAAGGTTGCAATCTTTCAGACAAATAGGTCTTACCGCTACCGGGTAATCCCATAACCAAAATCTTCATATTTTTATCTTCCGATGAATTATCGGAGGCTATTATCAACTTTTTTCTTGTCTAGTCCATACTCTTCTAAAGTATAATTGTGTTTTTCTTTAGGTGTTTTAACGCTTTTTTCGATATAAGACTTTAATAATTCTTTGCTTTTTTTATCGAAAGAGAAATTAAAGTTTGCATAGATAGACTCTATATTTTGCAAAGGGTTCTTTATAAAATCCTCATAATAGATATCCATATATTGATCGGTATTTAAATTATTCTTTTGAGCTTCATTCCTTTTATTTGAATTCTCCCAAAAATCTAAGGTCCTTTTCCCTAATTCATTAAGGTCTGTGGAATCCGTAAAACCTTTTCTAACTTGAGAAGTTAGACTGCAAATAGAAGGAATAGTTTCTGCAGGATCACGATGAATATGAATAAAACAAGCATCAGGATAAATAGATAATATTTCATCAAGATTGCCTAAGTGACTAGGGTCTTTAAGAAGCCAGCGTTTTGGTTTATTTACACTTTGTAGCACCTTCAGGAACCTTCTGTGCCACAGATAGCTGACTGTTCTATCAGAATTCTCTAAATAACTTAAATAAGAAGGCGTATTGGCCATATAAAAATATAAGATACTCCTTAAAGCAAATACTTTTATTAACAGACACTCTTCTGGACTCGTCGCTGTTATTGCATGTATATCATCCAATTTTGAAATAAATCTATTTTTAGAAAATAAAATAGCTCTTGATCTCATTACTCTCATCTTTTCAGTGATGGAGCCCGATTTACACAAAGGAAGCGGGTTCATCATTTCCCAGAATAACGGGCTTCGGTGATCTGGATCTAAACTTAACAGGTTAAATAAAAAAGTTGTTCCTGATCTTGGTAATCCAATAACAAAAACTGGTCTTGATATGGTTGAATTAGGGAGACTCCTAGATTTTTGAAAGATTTGACCTCTTAGAGTTAAATGCTTCTTGATTTGATATTCACAGGCTAACTTTCCAAAATAAGTTAAATTTGCTTCCTCATTTAAAGACTCTATAAGTATATGTAGAGGCTCTTCATAATCACCTTCTCCTAAGTCTATATTTAGACTTTGAAGTAATTTGTCGGCATCAAGAAGATTACTCATTCTTGGGGTTAGGACTTAGTTCCTCCAAGTATTTGAACGAGCTGGCATCGTTTTATCTGGATCCTGGTATTTGCCAGTGTAAGCTATATGCTCACCATCTAATGAAATACTTACAGGCTCTCCATTTATAATCAATGGCTTATATTGGGTTTTCTTAGTAAAACTTTGTAAGTATTTATAAGACTCTCTAGAGTTCATAGCTCCTTTTGAATCAATTATGTCTAGATTCTTAATTTTTCCTTCGCCATTAACGGTATAAGTAAAATTTATTGTTGTCTTTCCTGATTTCGCACCTTCAGGTTTTTTAAAAACTTTGGAAACATAAGCTGGGGTACAAAATAAGAGTTTACAGATTGCAGCATCTGCTTTTTTTTCTTTTGGCCAAGCTTTCAGAGCACAAGCACCTTCATTACAATCTAAGCAAGTCTGAAGAGTTTGTGGTCTATATTTATCTAGCTTAGACAGAGTATCTTTATTTAATTCTAGGTTTATAGAACAAATAGGATTGCTAGCTAAAGAAAAACTACAAAAGATAAATAAACTAAAAATAACCTTTTTAAACATAAAATTCCCCTTATGGTGCCCAGAATATCATTAAAGAGCCTTGAAAGCTAAGTCAATGGCGGAGAGAGAGGGATTCGAACCCTCGATAGGAGATTATCCTATACTCCCTTAGCAGGGGAGCGCTTTCAACCACTCAGCCACCTCTCCGGGATCGTCTATTCTAAGGTTATGACTATGATTGTCTAATGGAATCTGCTGCCTTCTCAGCGATCATGATAGTTGGAGCATTTGTGTTCCCTCCTATCAAAGTTGGCATTATAGAGGCATCAACAACTCTTAATCCTTGTACCCCATGAACTTGAAGATTGCTATTAACAACTGCCATGTCATCTTCACCCATTTTACAAGTTCCTACAGGATGATAGAGGGTTTCACCTGTTGCCCTTATCCAATCATCTAATTGAGCATCATCATCTACATCTACATCCTTACCAGGTTTAGTTTGCTCTCCTCTGAAAGGATCAAACGCCTTTTGGTGAAAAACTCTTCTAGTTTCACGAAAGGCATTTCTAGTATCAATCATGTCTTGTTCTTCTGATAAATAGTTAGGGTACATAAGAGGCGCATCGTTGGGATTTGAACTCTTTAATGCAATATGTCCCCTACTTTGAGGTCTACAAATATAAATAACTGCCGTGAATCCATGTTTATCATCAATACCTAGCCTGCCATGCAAATCAGGCGTTTGTATAGCTGTGAAATGCAACTGTGTATCAGGTATATCTTTATCTGGGCTCGATTTGAAAAAAGCTCCTGCACTTGTTGGGGGATAAGCTGCATCACCATTTCCAAATAGTAAATACCTAATTCCTGCAATTCCAGTCTTCAATAGCCCTGCTGATCTATGCAGAGTTACCGGTTGAGTGGAGTAAAAAGAATTTAATACCCCGTAATGATCTTGAAGATTTTTACCCACACCTTTTAGTTCATGCACGACATTTATACCATGTTTGCTTAATTCTTCTGCATCTCCTATGCCACTATTCATCAGGATTTGGGGGCTATTAATCGCACCAGCAGAAATAATTATTTCTTTGTTTGATTTGCAGGTTAAAACTTCACCATTTTTAGAATATTCAACTCCAACAGCTTTTTTACCTTCAAAAAGAATTTTGTTAACCTGAACATTGGTCTCTGTAGAGAGATTTTTCCTCTTTAATGCAGGATGAAGATAGGCTCTAGCTGAACTCCACCTTCTTGGACCAAAGTTAGTATCTTTCATGGTATGTTCGTATCTAGAAAATCCTTCTTGTTCTTTTCCATTGAAGTCATCTGTTAAAGGGAAACCTGCTTGGGAGCCTGCTTCCATAAAAATATCCATTAAAGGATCATCCGTTCTTGAAGATTTTTTTACATTTAATGGCCCATCAAACCCATGATAATTTTCATCACCATCTCCTTGAAAACTCTCAGCTTTCTTAAAATAAGGCAAAACATCATCATAAGACCATCCGGAATTACCTAGCTGTCTCCATAGATCATAATCATATGCATGCCCTCTTATGTATACCATTGCATTGATTGAAGAAGAACCTCCCCAAACCTTTCCTCTTGGCCAGTAGAGAGGACGATTATTTGTAGTGGGTTCAGGTTCAGTCTCAAAACCATAATTCAGCTTACTTTTAGTAGGAACAATCTGAGAATAGCCAGATGGCATATGAATAAAAAAATTTCTGTCCTTGCCTCCAGCCTCAATACTAAGGACCGTTTCTTTCCCGCCTTCAGAAAGTCTATTGGCCATAACACACCCTGCACTTCCTGCACCAATGACTATATAATCAAAATTACTTTCCATACTATCTCCTTAAGTTATTAGGAAATTAATTCTAGTTTAAAGCTTAGGCTTTTTTGAAATGTTCTACTAGTCTGGAGATTACTTCATCATTTAATTCTTCAGGAAGTTCATGACCTACCCCTTCCATAATCATCATCTCAGCATTTTGAATACCATCAGCTATAGCTTGACCATGATCTAGAGGAAGAATTGCATCTTCAGTGCCATGTATGACTAAAGTAGGAATATTAATTTCTTTTAACCTTGATCTTCTACTTGGACTTGCTCCAACTGCATCTCCATGACCAGAATGTGGATTATGACCATGTTCCATGGACGGTTTCATTTTTTCTCTAAATTTTTGCTCATTGAAAGGGAATCTAGAGCCAGTCAACTCTCGGTATATTCTTACAACCCCATCTTCATATTTACCTTGAATATTTAATAAAAAGGATTCTTTTATTCCTTCTACTAGTGAAGGTGTCATAACAGACAAATCAGGATCGCCCATGCCAGGGCTAGACATGATTGGGGTAAGACTTAAGGCTCTTTCAGGGTGATCTAAGCCAATAACTTGAGTAATCATTCCACCCATGGAAGCTCCAACTATATGAGCTTTATCTATATTTAAATGATCCATTAAAGAAATAGCATCCTTTGCCATATCATTAAGATCGTATTTTGCATTTGATGATTGTTCTGCTCCAGTAAAATTTCCTTCATCATCAGAGACAATATTAAAAACATAATTGATTAAACTCTTAGAGATGCTTAAGGGTAAAAGTCTGGCTATCTTAGAGATAAAGCTCTCTTTATAAAACCAAGTGCTTTTACCGACGTCCCGGTTATCAAAGCGAATAACATGAAAACCATTTGCAACTAAAGGATTAATAAACTCTACTGGCCACTGCATGCAGTTAGCATTTGCACCCATAATGAGTAAAACTGAAGGGTTGGAAGGATCACCGAAGTCTTCCCACCAAATGTTGATGTTATTTACTTCAGCAATCCCTTGTGACATTAAGCTTTCTTAGAAGTCTCTACGCCACTCTATTCCAAATCGTCTTGGTTGACCCCAATAATCAGCGGCCATTCCTAGTGAAGGATCACCTATTTCAGGATCTCCACCTTGCCATAACATGCCTGACCTGTATTCTTTGTCAGTTAGGTTTGTACCCCAAAAGGTTATTGTAGTTACTCCATCTGGCAGTGAATAAGTAATTCTTCCATCAACAAGGTTATAACCAGGCATCTCTGATCCTGGCGTGTGTCTTAAAGTGCCCCAAGAATTATCACGGTTAGTAATACCAAGTTGGCTTACAACATTTGCACCTGAAGATAATGTTTGAGTGTGTATGAAAGCCATATCAAATGTGTGACTCTTTCCTCCATCTCCAGAGTATCCAAAAGGTGTGTCGCTTAAGTCTCTTGAAGTAATGGTTGTAACAAAGGTAGTAGGGTCATAAGCATAGTCATCAACAGTAAAGCTATTGTATTTTCCATCCATAAAACCAGCAGTCAAAGTCATGGCCCAACTATCAGATAACTGAGCAAGAAGCTCTAATTCCAAACCTTGAATTTTTGCTTCTTCAGCATTAATGATGTCAGCTGTAGGTTGTCCATCGATAACCCTTCCAACTGTTATTTGTTGATTTTCATATATGTTATGGAAATAGGTACCATTCAATCTTAAGGTTCCATCTCTCAGAGTGCTCTTAAAGCCAACCTCATAGTTATCAGATATCTCAGGAAGGAATGCCTTCATGTCGATTGCTTGATTGAAACCACCTGAAGAGTAACCTTTACTGTAACTGGCGTAAGTCATTAGATTTTCTGTATGAGTATAACTTAAGATAACCCTAGAAGTAGTTTCGCTATAATCAACTTCTTGAAAACAAGTTTCTGCTTTAGCTACCATGGTTGTAGGATCAATATTTCCAGGACAGTTATTAGTTGGGTCAAAAGCACCACTTCCATACAAGTATTGGCCTCTAGTAAACTCTCTATTATCTTCAGTTCTTCTCATGCCAACAGTTATGTCTGTTTTATCATTTATTACATAAGTACCTTCAGCAAAAAAAGCATCATTAGAGTTAGTTACGTCATTATATTGAGTTCTAGAGCCGAACATCTGAGTACCCATAACAGTTTGGGCTACGTTCAGAACACCTGGTATAACTAGATAATACATTGGCCACGCAGTAGGTGCAGGTGGTGTATATCCTCGCAGAACAGGTACGTCTATAATCCCATAGTTGTCTTCTTCAAAAGTATAAGCGCCAACTGTCCAACTCAAGTTATCAGTATCTCCACTTAACCTTATCTCATGCGAATCAACATCATTTTCACTTCGATTATTAATTACATCTAGAAGATTAGTAGTTGAGGTCGTAGTAGAATTACCACTACCCATTCCCCAGCCCCAAGTACCGTTATAGTTCTCAATCTCTCTATGATTTGAAATCATAGTTAAAGTTCCTATACCTATATCTAGACTCTGAGTAAGGGTATAAGAGTCTGTCTCTGAAGTAGTATGCTGATTAGGGTTATTGTCTCTTCCTAAATTCCTGCCTGTTTCAAGACAATTCTTTCTCATAGTGTCATAAGTTCCTGCCAAATAAGCCACTGCCGGAAAACCAGTAGCTATGGCACCATTTGTGGGAGCTATAAAACGACAGCTAGATAACATAGCTAACTCATCTGATTCAAAACGATCGAAAGTTAATCTTGCGTTGTAATTATCACCAGAGTATTTAAAAGAGGCTCTAAAAGATTGAGAATCTTCATTGCCTTGATCTTCTCCAGTGATCTGATTTTTAATAAATCCGTCTGTTTCTTTAGACATCACAGCAAACCTACCAGACAATTTATCAGTCATAGGTACATTTAAAACTCCTCTAACTACAACATGCCCTTCAGTACCCAAACCTACATTAGCAAAGCCTTCAAGAGCTTCTGTTGGATCTTTAGTAATTATGTGAATTAATCCGGCAGTAGTGTTTCTTCCAAATAGAGTTCCTTGAGGTCCTCTCAGTACTTCTACACGATCAACATCAATTAAATCAACCATTCCACCCTGGGGTCTACTGAGATAAACACCGTCGATATATATTCCAATTTTAGGATCTTGTGTTTCAGACCAGTTAGATTGCCCTATGCCTCTCAAAAAAACATTCGTTACTGTTGAATTTATTCCTTGAGCTGCAAAATTTAAGTTAGGTGTTAATTTAGTTACGTCAGCAATTTCAGTGATATTCCTAGACTCTAATCTATCTCCATCCAAAGCTGAAATTGGAATAGGTACTGATTGCGCTGATTCTTCTCTTTTCCTAGCAGTTACAACTACCTCATCAAAAATAGATGATTCCTCTTCAGCAGAATAAGTAAAAGAAGGTATTGTTAATAAAGATAAACTTAAAAGTAAGATCTTAATTTTCATTTGATTCACCCCAGATTGTTAAACTTGTTAACTATTTAACTACGGAAAGGAGTATTTAGGAAGATAATTTTGAAGACAAACTAGGCTATTCCCATCTAGTTAGGTGATCATTTAAGTCTAATTCAGGTAAAGTCTTTATTTTTCCAGAAGGGGTTCCTACGTAAAGATATCCTATCACTTCATAATTGTTCGGTAACTCTAAAGCATCAGTTATTTGCTGATTAAAGGCCATTTTCCCAGTTCTCCAAATCGCTGAATAACCTATATCATGCAAGCCTAAGAGTATATTCTGCGCTGAGGCCCCTAAAGAGATAATTTGTTCTATTTTCGGTACTTTTGGGTGCTCTTTAATATCGGCAGCCAAAACAATCACCATCGGAGCTCTGAAAGGTGCCTTTTTAAGCTTTTCTTCCAATTCTTCCGTCATTTCTTCACCTGAAGCAATAGAGGCTTTAATAAACGAATCAGCTAACTTTTTCCTAGAATCACCTCTTATTTCTATAAATTTCCATGGCCTCAACCAAGCATGATCTGGAGCCCTTAATGCGCCCTTATAAACCTCCTCAATTTCTTCAATAGAAGGTGCGGGCTCAGCAAGATGAGCTACTGAGTTCCTATTTTGAATTGCTTTTAAAGTTTCCAAAACTAAATAACAGATGACTCAAGCTTTATATCAGATAATTGCCAAATAATATCGAATTTATCTTTATACTGCTTTGCCTCTTCAGTTTTACCTTGGATTTCTAGAACTTTATATAGTCCAAACATGGACCATCCATTTCTTGGATATCCTTCAAGGTCTTTCTTGAATACGGCTTCAGCTTCTTCAAGTTTACCCGCCTTTATCAAAACTCTTCCAAGTGATTGCCTGGTAGGATAATACCAAAAAGGAGGTTCCGTATAAGGAAGGTCATCTTGTAAAGCAACCGCTTTTTTAAAGTTGTTTATAGAAGCCTCAAAATCTCCTTCCATAAAGTCAATTTGACCTTGTAAGAGGTTTTCTGCTATTTCTAATAACTTGCGAGATGGTTGCCCTGCTTTTACTAAATTACTTATCTCCTGAGTATCTCTAAGAGGCTTTATGTAAGTTAATTCTTTTAAAGCATCTTCTTTCCTTCCGAGAGTAGATAAAGCAATTCCCCTAGCGTAATGATAAATACCCAATGAGTATTTAAATTCAGGTGCTGGAGTTGAATAACTTAAAATTTCTTCCCATTTACCAAACCTTACATAAGACAATAAAGGTACTGTGTGAAAAAACTCTACAACTGGAAATTGTCTAATTTGTTCAGGGCCAACATATTTAGCAACTTTCAGAGCAGATTCTATTGATAGACTACTTCTTCCTTCCATTGTTGAAGCTGCCCATAAAAAATGAATGTTATGAGGGTAATATAGTGCAGGGTAAAAGCCTTGGGCGTTACATTGTGCAATATACTCTTCATCAACTTCAGCTGCTCTAATATTAGCCTCTGAAGCATCATGATATCTCCCTATACGCCAATAGATATGTGCCGGCATGTGCACTAAATGTCCTGCTCCCGGAACTAATGCACCAAGCCTGTCAGCTGCTGCCTCTGCTCTTTCTGGGGTGCTCGAAGCTTCTACGGCATGAATGTATAGATGAATGGCTAAAGGATGATCTGGAGCTTTCTCTAGGACGCTCTCAAGTGAACTTATAACTTTAATTGTATCTGGTTTAGGATTCCCATCTTCAGCCCAATAATTCCAAGGCATAGTATTCATAAGAGACTCTGCATAAAGAGAGGCAGCATCCATGTCTTCTGGATATTTATTAGATAGAACTTCCATCGATTCGGCGTATTTCCTATCTAATAAATTTCTGTCCGTTCCTACTTTTCCATTGTATCTAGAAGATAAAGCATTGATGTAATCTTGTTCTTTTAAGCTTGCAGAGTGCATAAGTTCTTTCGCTTTCTCAATCGCCTTAAAGGCCTCTACTCTGTCAGAATCTGACATTACTACTTTTCCATCACTAGTAACATTAATATTAGGTCCTCTTGATAAAGCTTCTCCCCAATAGCACATCGCGCAATTAGGGTCCAACCTTTGAGAAGCTTTGAAGCTACGTATAGACTCAGCATGATTAAATGCAAAAGACAAAACTAGACCTTGATTAAAGTACCTTTGCGCAGCAGCATTTTTTGTCGAAACAGTATGGTTATGAGTTCCAAGACCTTTTAATAAAGGTGCTCCTGCTTTTTTTACTAAATCATCTTCATTGGACTCGGAGCAAGATAAAATCACTAAACTGATTAATAAAAATGGTAACTTTTTATAAAATTTCATAATTTTTTTTCTAATTCATTAATTTATAAAACCTATTATAAATTATTCTTGAAGATTATTAGACTATTCAATATAGGAACTGACATATAATTCAACCAATTAAATATAATGAAAGGAATACTTCTTATAAATCTAGGTTCACCTAAAAACTTAGAGGATAATTCAGTAAAGGAATACCTTAGGGAGTTCCTTTCTGATGACTTGGTTGTTGACTATCCCAAATGGATTCAACAAATACTAGTTAACTGGATAATAGTTCCAAATAGATACAAAAAAACGCAAAAAGCCTATTCAAAGATTTGGACTGAAGAAGGATCTCCACTTATAAATAATACAATCGAACTTGGACGTCACTTGGCAGAAGATAGCTCTTTGCATGTTGAGACGGCAATGCGGTATCAAGAACCTTCCATTGATGAAGGTGTTAATTCTTTAGTGAATAAAGGATGTTCTTCCATACTAGTTATACCTCTTTACCCTCACTATGCAATTTCATCAACTTTAACTACTAAGAATAAAGTAATAGAAGCAGTAAAGAATATTGATGAGAAAGTAGATGTTAATTTCGTAGAGCCCTTCTACAACAAACCAGAATATATTGATTCATTGTGTTCATTAATTAAAGAGAACAGGAAGGAAGACTCTGACCTGCTTCTATTTAGTTACCACGGAATACCTATAAGGCACTTAAGAAAAGCAAGCCCAAACAAAAAACACGATTACCAGCTTTGTGAAAAATCGGAATGTATATCAAAAGAATTTTGTTACAGACATCAAGTGTATGAGACTTCTAGATTATGTGCAGAGAAACTAAATATCCCTCAAGATAAATGGAGAGTAACGTTTCAGTCTAGAATAGGTCCAGGCTGGTTAAAACCTTTTACTGATAAAGAACTTAATATGTTACCCGGTAAAGGTATAAAAAAAAATAGATGTAATAAGCCCTAGCTTCGTCATAGATAATTTAGAAACTTTAGAGGAAATAAATATAGACGGTAGGCAAGATTTCTTGGCTGCTGGAGGGGAAAAGTTTAATTACATTCCTTGTTTAAATACCAGAAAAGATTGGGTGACGGTTTTAAATAATCTTTCTAAAAAATGAAAGGCCTAGAAGAGGGTTCTAGGCCTTTCGGTAACCATCAACCATTGGGGAGGGTTGATTTTCGTTTCATTTAAAGTCTATAACGAATTCCGACTGGTATAGAACGAGGCATTTCTGCTCTGGCCCCGTTCTGGGCGCTCTAAGCTAATGTCTTTCGACATTAACCTAAACTTCTTAGAATCTGCTTGTTATAGACAACCTTGCATTCACTGCTTCACCAACAGAAGCCTGGTGAGTGCTGTGAGAATGCGGGAAATACAATTTATCTGTAAGGTTCTCAATATTTAATCTAACAGTAAGATCTTCAGAAATATCATAATAAGCAGCTAAATCGACTCTCGTATATTCTGGTAGTATTAAGCCAGGCTTATTATTGCTTATATTTGAATCACCTTGACGAGTAAATCCTATGCCATAACCGAATTGGTCATTAACTTGATAAGTAGTCCATAACGACAAAGTATGATCAGGAATTTCCCTAGGCTCCCCTCCTGAACTAGTCAATCCATCCATGTTGCTATAACCAAGCTGCATATAAAGCTGATCATTCACTTGACCTTTTACTTCAATTTCAAACCCGTCAACTTGTAAACCAACAATTTCCGCACCTTCACCTGATTCGTCACGAGTAGCTATCGTTTGCTCATTATCAAAATAACTAGCTCTAAGACTTAAATTAGGCCTTATGTCATAGTTAATACCGATCTCCATATTCTCATAAACGTCAGGGTCTAATGCTGCAGAACTTGCAGTTAATTTTTTGTATTGCTCTCCTGATCTGGGTAAGAAACTCTCACTGTAACTTATATACCAAGACATATTATCTGCTGGCTTATAAATTATTCCTGCTCTAGGTGAGAATTCATCATCTTCTCTTGATTGCGAGGTTCCTCCTTTAATATCATCTACTGTGATATCAAATGTATCAAAACGACCACCTATAAGAACCTGAAGGTCATCTGAAACTTCTATTTGATCTTGTATATATATAGAAGTAACTTCAATATCAGAAGTGGTTCTGCTTTTTAGTTTTGTTGTGAAATCTACTGTAGTTGCAACACCGGCTGAATTTGTAGCTATATTCAAAGGTCTCGATACATTAAATGACTCTTTATCTTTTCCTGTAGTTGAAAAATATGTATCGAATCTTTCATTACTATTATCTGTATCTACTTTTTCAAATCCCACTAAAAGAGTATGTGTTGAAGAACCTACCTCAATTTCATTTATAAAGTTACCTGAAATGATTAGATTTTCTCTTTCTGTAGGATCCCTGTAACCATCTAAAGTTACTACATTAGTAGCAAGATCGTAACCAGAGGCATAAAGATTCTGATAGAGTTTTTCAAACTCACTCGAAGTTATAGAAAAAACAGCTTTTGAGGTATCAGAAAGATCAGTAGTAAGGCTACCTCTAAAGATATCTGCTTCTAGAGTAGTTATATTAATATCAGAAGTTCCAAATACTACGTCTTTTAGTGCTTCTACTGGTTGACCGTTTGCAGTAGGAATACCTCTATCTATCATTCTTTCATGATCAGCGTATTCATAAGATAAATCTAAAGTTGTATTTTCGCTTAATTCAATTCGCATGGTTGGGTTAAAGCCCGTTCTATCTCCATCATAGAAGTCTCTATGATTCTCTAAAGCGTCAACATGAGCATTCAAACGAAAAGCAGAATTATCTCCTGCTTGCATGTTGTAATCGATAGCTAGATCAGTAGCTCCGAAATCATCAGCTCCTAAATCAAATGAACCAAAAGTTTCTCCTATAGCGGCCTTTTTGGTAACTCTGTTGATAATACCACCCGTTCCACCACGACCAAATAAAAGAGCATTAGGTCCCCTAAGCACTTCAACTTGCTCAACGTTATATAAAGAACGGTAGTACTGCACATCATCTCTGGTTCCGTCTTGGAAAAAGTCAGCTGTTGATCTAACTCCTCTAAATACAACTGCATCTCTATGGCCTTCACCTTGAGAGGTATTAACTCCAGGAGTATATCTAACAATATCTCCTATTTCCCTAATTCCTTGTTTACGTATATCTTCGTCAGTCACTATAGAAACTGCCTGAGGTACATCAACAATTGCTGTGGGTGTCTTTAGAGCATTGACCTGGTCAGAGTATAGAACCTTGCCTTTAACAACAATTTCTTCTACCTCTTCTGCAGCAAAAACTGAGAATGAAAATAAAGAAATACCAATTAATAGAATCTTTTTCATAATCTTACCTATAATTTATTAATAATCATTCTCATATTGAGAATGATTCGCATTATAGATGAGAATGATTCTTATTTACAATCTTTTTTTTTAAAATTAGATTTTTTTATCTTTTATGACCATGAGATCTTAAATCTTTTTCTATATCTTCATGATCCCCTACCATAATATGTGTTTCACTCTTGGTAACATATTTTTCTAGAACTGGTATAAATAAAAGAGGTAGAAGCCCTCCTAATAAAATTCCAAGAGCTGCTGATCTCATAGTAGGATCAAGTAAAGAAGCAATAATATCGGCAAGTATGTGAGCTATTACAGCTCCAATAATTCCAGCTATATGTCCGTTCGAAGTTTTCTTGAGTAATCTATTGATGCTCCAGCCTGTGTAGTAGCCGATGATCAATATTCCTACATGAACGAAACCAAAGACAAAACCTCTTAGAATGCCCTGCTCCAAATCCATGAATTCAATCAATACTTCCACTATCCGTCTAACTCTTTATCGAGATCAAAGGCATCATGAAGAGCCTTTATAGCATCCTCCATCTCTCCTCTTTTAATAACAACAGAAATCTTAATTTCAGAGGTCGTAATCATCAATATGTTGATTTCACCATCTGCTAACGCTTGAAACATCTTGCTTGCCACACCAGCGTTTGCTCGCATGCCTCTTCCAACTATGCTAATTTTAGCTATATCATCATCTGCCTCTACCTGCCCCCCCTCCAAGAGAACTAGAGGTTTCTTTTAGGATAGCTTCTGCCTTAGTAAAATTAGATTTATCTACAGTGAAAGTAAAATCAGTTGTGTTATCTGCACCAATATTTTGAACAATTACGTCGACATCAATACCAGCATCACTAATAGGACCTAATATCTTTGCTGCAACACCAGGTATATCAGGTACCCCCCTTATGGTTAACTTAGCTTCAGTGTCTATGCTACTTATTCCCGAAACGATTGGTCTTTCCATGATGTTCTTCTCCTCTTGAACTAAAGTGCCTTCACTTTGATTAAAGCTCGAAAGCACCCTTATGGGCATATTAAATTTACTTGCGTATTCTACAGCACGAAGTTGGAGAACCTTAGCTCCCATACTTGATAATTCTAGCATTTCTTCAAAGCTGACATCCTTTAAAAGTCTTGCCTTATCATAAACTCTAGGATCTGTAGTAAAAACGCCATCTACATCAGTATAAATCTGGCATTCATCTGCATTAAGAGCAACTGCCAAGGCTACTCCGGTTGTGTCTGAGCCCCCTCTTCCTAAAGTTGTGATGTCACCAACTTCATTCATTCCTTGAAACCCAGTTATAACAGGAACAATTCCTTCTCCCAATTCTTTTGTAATCTTATTTACGTCTACATCTAATATTCTGGCTCTACTGTGGCTTGAGTTAGTTTTAATTCCTAATTGATAAGCTGTATAAGACTTTCCTTGAATACCCCTCTTTAATAATGCCATAGCAAAAAGAGCTACTGAAACTTGCTCTCCTGTTGATAATAGAGCGTCATATTCTCTAAGATCTGGTTCTGGGTTAATTTCTTTGGCTAAACTAATCAGTTCATCAGTATTGTTGCCCATAGCAGAAAGGACAACTGTCACCCTATTGCCTTCATTAATTGTTTGCTCAACTATGTCAGCTACTGCTTCTATCCGTTCAGGATTAGCCACTGACGTCCCGCCAAACTTCTTGACAATAAGTTTACTCATTACATTAGAAAAAAAGGAAGCATTCTATATTACTGATTGGTTAAAGAAACAACTAAATCAGCAACAGAATCAAGAACTAACTCTATATCCTCAGAACTATCAACTCCTCCTTGAGCAAAATCAGGTCTACCTCCACCACTTCCGCCCAATTGATTCACTAGGTGTTTCATAATTTCTCTTGCATCAATTTCTACTTCCTTAGAGCAGGCAACAATTACAGGCATCTTATCTCCTGAGACAGATATTAAAGTAACAATAGTATTTGTTTCATTGTTTCGGAGTTGATCTGCTAACTCTCTTAAACTCTTTGAGTCTATATTTGCAAAACTTTTTGTAATTAGTTTATAACCTGCAATTTCAATAGATTCTCCTTTTAGGTCGGCTACTGAAGTACTTATTCCTTCGAGTTCTTTCTTCTTACTTTCATCTTCGAGAGATTGACACAAAATCTTAAGCTCTTTAACGGTATCTATAAGATTACTAGAAGAAGGCTTTATTTCTGACTTTATTCCCAACGCGTTTTCCAAAGAAGTAATTCTTTCTTTCAGGTCGATTATTCTCTTAAGAACCTGATCTTGAGAAGTATTTAATTCTTTTGCCAGTAAAAACAACAGAGATTGAAGGTCTCTTATTAAATCTAAATTATTTTGACCTTTATTAATAGGTTGGAGATCGACTATGAATTCATTGCAAATAGAAGTGATATTTTGTTCAAGTTCTTGTAAAAGAAGGGTTGCTCCAATTCCTGTTACTGCTTCAATTCTTCTCACTCCGGCAGATATACCAGATTCACTTACGATTTTCATTAAACCTATTTCGCCCGTTGTCTTTACGTGGGTGCCTCCACACAGCTCAACAGAGAAACCTTCTCCTAAATCAAGAACTCTAACTTCTTCGCCATACTTTTCTCCAAAAAATGCTATAGCCCCTTTCTTAGTAGCTTCTTCTATTGTCATTATTTCAGTTACAGATTTACTATTTTTTTCTATTTGTAAATTAACTAAGTCTTCAATATCTACAATTTGCTCTGCGTTAACCTGTTCAGAATGCGAAAAATCAAAACGTAGACGATTTTCTCCAACTAATGAACCTTTTTGCTCAATATGATCTCCGAGTATTTTCTTTAAAGCGGCTTGCAATAAGTGTGTTGCAGAATGATTAGGTACAATCTTTTCTCTAAAGCTTTCATCTATGTGTGCTTTTACTTTTGTATCTATTTTTAAATTACCTTCTCTTACTACACCAAAATGACCGTGGTGATCACCTATCTTTTGAGTATCTAATACATCAAATACAAAACCCTTTCCGCTTATGGTTCCTCTATCGCCTATTTGACCACCTGATTCAGCATAGAAAGGTGTTTCTTCAAGAATGACTACACCTTCCTCATCTTCAACCAAAGTTTCACTTTTAATCTCTTTCGTAGAACTTATTAATTCTACAATCTTAGTATTTGCATTCTTATGCTCATACCCAATGAATTCAGTTGAACCTTCGATAGATAATGATTCAGGTAGAATAGAGCTAAAAGAACTTGAGGATCGCGCTCTTTCTTTCTGCTGAAGCATTAATTCGTCATATTCAACTAAAT
>CACAIY010000002.1 GCA_902532675.1 uncultured SAR86 cluster bacterium | reverse complement strand
TGTATCATTTCAGAGTAAAGCAGGGTTTCTGTTGTTATTGTCCTAAGAAAATAACGTTCATGTCTATCCGTCCTATCCATCATAGGAGCAACACAAAATTTATGCATCAATGCAGTGGCAACGCGTAATAATCAAAGAATATATACATGATTATTGTGCATATAACTAAAGTCAGAAGCATCACAGGTAATCCTTTTTGAGCCCACTTAAGTGGAGTTATTGCCATATCTGGATTTCCTGTTGTTTTAGCTAGCTTTTCTGAAACGGTCACAATATATACATTTGCTGTTGAACCTATATGGGTACCATTACCACCCATGCCAACTCCTATTGCAAGACACCAGCATAAAGCAGCAATATTTACCCCAACAGTTTCTAATGATGCAATGATTGGAATCATAGCGGCAGTGAAGGGGATATTGTCTATTGCAGCGGACATGATTGCCGCTACCCACATTAATGCAATACAAGTCATCATAAAGTTTTCTTGAATCACTTCACCTGTTACTGGATCTATTAAGAATGGAACAATGTATTGACCAAGGTATTCAAGAAATTTGCTTCCTTCCACACCGCCGACAAGCATGAACAGAGCAACAAAAAACATCAGCAGAGGTATTTCATGAGTCATGTTTTTCATTACATCTTCAAACTCTATTTCTTTAGCTAGAATAACTAAAAGAATCAGGCCCGTACCTGCTACCATCCACGGTTCCCAATGGATTGTGTTATGTATGACAAAGAGAATTACCATTAATCCTAAAATAGAAAGTGATTTATTCCATAGACTTTTATCTTTGTAAGGAATGGAGTCCTCAAATTTACCTTCCGGCACAATTGCCAACTCTTTTTTAAATAAATATTTCATAAAGAAAAGAGTAGCTATCCAGGCTACAAAAACGATTGGAAACATTTTGTAAGCAAAGGGCATAAATGCAATATCAAATGCAGACCCAATCATTAAATTAGGAGGATCACCTACTAATGTAGCCACGCCCCCAGTATCTGATAATAACGCTGCAGCCATTAAATAAGGAATTGCACTTACTTTCATCTTCTGACAAATCAATACAATTAATGGTCCAAAAATAACTACTGTGGTGACGTTATCCAATAATAGTGAAATTACAGTCACTGCAGTCCCAAGTAAGGCTAGAAGCATAAATTGTCTGCCTTTTGCTATCTTTCCTATGTTTGCAGCAAGAACCTCAAAACCACCTGAATTTACCATAATTGCCACAACGGCCATCATAGAACCTAGTAGAAATACTACATTCCAATCCACCGCTTCAAATGCTTGTTCAGGAGAATAGAAACCATAAGATTGACCAACCACAAGCATTACAGCAGCACCTGTCATCGCTACTTTCACTCTGTGGAAACCATGAAGTGTTTCAGTAAAAATTAGGATAAAGCTAGCAGCCAATATTATTCCTGAAACTAGCATTCCTTGATTCATTACAATCGTTTCCATACTTACCTCTGTATTATTATTCTATTTTAAACTACTGTTATATAGCTTAAACTGAAAAAATGATTCCTGTTAATTCTAATTTAGTATTTACTCCAGAAAATATCAATACATCTTCAGAGTCAGCTATATTAATTATTTTAAGAGGTCAAGAATTCTTAACCTCAAAAAATTCAGAATTTTTAATTTTCGAAGAAGATGATCTTAAGTGGTCTGAAATGGAAATGTTTAATAAACAATTTATAGGTTATTTAAATGATCAACCTTGCTATTTATTAGAAATAACACCTGAAAGTAAGCTTGATGATGATCTTGTTCTAACTCCGCTAAGAAATCTATTAGGAAGGATTCCTGATTCACTATTTACAGTATGTTCTAGATCACTTCAACTTAGTGAATGGATAAGAAATAATCAATTTTGTGGCGTTTGCGGAACAAAAATGAAAATGCATGAAACCGAAAGAGCTATGTTTTGTGAATGTAATAATGTGCCTGTTTATCCAAGGATTTCTCCTTGCATAATAGTATTAGTAACAAAGGGAGAAGAATTGCTATTAGCCCATAACAAAAACTTCCCAGGTACTTTTTATAGTACTCTTGCAGGTTTTATAGAGGCTGGTGAATCGGCTGAATCTGCTATTCATAGGGAGATTTTTGAAGAAGTAAAAGTTAGAGTTCAAAATATCAAATACTTCGGAAGTCAATCTTGGCCTTTTCCCAGTCAATTGATGCTGGGTTATCATGCTGAATATCTAGAGGGTGAGATAACTCCTGATGGAGAAGAAATTGATTTAGCTGATTGGTTTCATTATAAAGATTTACCAAATGTGCCAACTGGTAATATTTCTATTTCAGGACAATTAATCGAAAGTTATCTAGAAAAACTTAATAATTAAGATTTATTCCTAGGATCATTAGAGGCTCGCCCCCAATCTTTGGCACTTTTTAAAGGCTTAATTTCTTCAACTTTTGACACTTCTTCAGGCTTTTGAACTGCTTCTTTCGGTTCTTCCTTTTTAGTCATCTTAGGTTTTTCGTCAAACTTAGGTTCAATGCTCTTTTTATTTACTTGTTTTTTATCCTTATCAGATAAAGAATTATCTTTCTTGATTTTCTCGTCACTTATTTTATTAGCTTCCTTAACTTGCTTACTAGGTGCTTTACGTTGAGGCTTATTTTTTGATTCATCTTTTTTCTTAATGTCCTTGTTATCGTTAACCACTTGTTTAGGCTTTTTTAGAGCGCTCTTATCATTAGCTTGCTTTCTACGCTTATTTGATGTGCTCTTGTCATTAGCTTGCTTTCTAGGCTTGCTTTGAGTTCTTTTTTCATTAGCCTGTTTTCTAGGATGGTTATTTCTTTTGTTATTACTTTGCTTCCTTCTTTGTTTAGAAGGTTTTTTCTTAGATTTAATATCTTCTTTCTTTTTTGGTTCAACTAAAGCTTTAAATATTTTCTTTATAAAATTATCACCTTTCTTTTTTGGTTTTTTTGGAGGTGTAAGGTTTACAGCAGGTTTCTCAAATTTTGGCTTTTTATAGCTTAATTCTGAATTTTCATTATTTCCTATCTCGCTTTGAATTTCGTAACTTGCATGGTCTTGAACTTTCTTATCATCTTTCTTAAGTCTATTTACCTCAAACCTGTTATCAGATCTTGTAGGGTCAGATACAACCACGACTCTTACATCAGTTCTTTCTTCGATTTCATTTATTCTAGCCCTTCGTTCGTTTAGCAAGAAAATAGACATGTCTGAAGAAACAATTGCTCTTACTTCTCCACTTTTCTTCTTACTGGCTTCTTCTTCAATGAGTCTTAAGACAGCTGTTGAAAGACTAGCTACATCTTGAGTCCATCTTTCTTGTAACGAAGGCCTTAATCTTTGTCTAGACATCTCCAAAAGACCAAATCTTGAAATTCTTCCAACTTGTACTTTTGCTCTATCAATAGAAAGAGCATTCCATAATTTATCTTCTACTGCTCTTTTATTTTTTAATGAAAGCATGTCTATAAAATCAATAACAATTAGTCCGCCAATATCTCTGAGGCGTAGTTGTTTACCAATTTCTGTGGCTGCTTCTAAATTAGTATTTAGAGCAGTTTCTTCTATATCACTGCCACTAGTTGCCTTAGCTGAATTTATATCTATAGCAACAAGAGCTTCAGTTTGATCAATAACTATAGAGCCGCCACTTTGCAGCTCTACATCTCTTTGGTATGCCGTTTCTATTTGACTCTCAATCTGATATCTGGTGAATAAAGGTATAGCCTCATCATAGCGTTTTATTTTTTCTTCAAAATCAGGCATTAATTTAGAAGTAAAATCATATGCTTTTTCGTAAGCATCATCTGTATCAATTAAAACCTCGGTTATATCTTCTCTTAAAAAATCACGTAATGATCTTGAAATAAGATCGTTTTCTTTATAAATAAGAAACGGAGCTTTCCTTAACTGATTTGCTTCTTGAATAGCATCCCATAGATTTAGAAGATAATCTAAATCCCATTTTAGTTCTTCAAATGAAACACCTTCGCCAGCAGTTCTTAAGATTGCTCCCATACCTTTTGGGACTTCAAGTTTGCGCATTTTATCTCGCATTTCATCTCTAGATTTACCTTCTATGCTCTTAGATATACCACCTGATTCAGGATTATTTGGCATAAGTACTAGATAATGACCCGGTAAAGATATAAAGGTGCTTATAGCTGCTCCTTTATTGCCTCTTTCTTCTTTTTCAACTTGAATAATTATTTCTTGACCTTGAGTCAAGCAATCATTAATTGCATTTTTACCTTGTTTTGATTTTAAAAAACTAGGTGCAAGTTCCTTCACTGGTAAAAAACCATGTTTTTCAGAACCAAAATCTATAAAAGCAGCACCAAGGCTTTGCTCTATTCTTGATACTCTAGCTTTGTAAATATTAGATTTCTTTCTTTCTTTTCCAGATTGTTCAATATCAAAATCATAAATACTTTGACCATCAACCAAAGCAACTCTCAACTCTTCTGGCTGAGTAGCATTAATTAACATTCTCTTCATTTTTTCCCCTTATTTAAGGAAAGCAGATAGCAAGCGCTGTATATATTGAATATATGTTGAAAGGTAGGTGAATTACTTAAATTCTGTTGCCACACCTACGTAGCTAATGTTCTTTTAGAGCTTTACTCTATACTGCTTTTTATATTTAAATTCTTTATGCGTCCTACTTTTTCTTTAAAAATGCGCATTTACATAGTTAAAATACCATAAAATCCTCTTATATTAAAGATTTACAGCCATGAAAGAGAATTTTCACCCAGTTTCAACGTATAAAGTTAGCTCTGAATTTGAAGGAGTTCGATTAGATAATTGTTTAATATCCAAATTAAAAGGTTTACCTAGGGCCAAGATTTATTCAATTATTAGAAAAGGTGAAGTAAGGGTAAATAAATCACGTTGTAAACCGAGTTATAGATTAAAAGTAGAAGACATTATTAGAATTCCACCCTATAGCTCCAAACAGAAGGTAAATAAGAAAACTTCAGAATTAAATAAAGAAAAAGTAGAAAGATCTATCCTAAGAAAAGAAAAAGACTTTCTAATTGTAAATAAACCTGTTGGACTTGCTTGTCACGGCGGTAGCGGAATATCTTTAGGTTTAATAGAAACTATAAGACAGATAGATAAAAAGTATATTAATGCACAACTTGTTCATCGAATTGATAAAGATACTTCAGGATGTTTAGTGATAGCACTAAAGAAAAGCATTTTAAGAGAATTTCATAAAGAAATTAGAAATAAGCATGTAGATAAAATCTATGCAGCTGTAGTTAAAGGTAAATGGCCTGAAGATTTGCAAAAAATTAAATTGTTTATTAAAAAAGAAACCCTTAAATCTGGTAAAAGGATTGTTCAAGCAAACAATAAAGGGAAAGAGTCAGAAACCCAATTTAAATTAATATCTTCTGGTAAATCCAATAGCTTAATTAGGGCTAAGATAATCACCGGAAGAACACATCAGATTAGAGTTCATGCAAGTCATAAAGGTTACCCAATTGTAGGAGACATTAAATATGGTGATGTTCTATATAATAAGGAATTACAATCTAAAGGCTTAAAGAGGATGTTATTGCATGCTGAATCTATTAATTTCAAGAATTTAGATATAGAACAAACTGCACCAATACCAGAGATTTTTAGTAAATATGTCTGAAAATATAAAAACATTTAATTTAAAAGAAGGTGCATTTCCCATAAGAATGAATTTATTGCTTGAAGATATTGATTTAGAAAACATAGGTCGTCTTAAAAATTCTGTTTGTGGAAACATTGTTATTTCCTTAATTTCAAAAGATTTATTTCGTTGTGAAGGTTCTATCAACACAGTTTTTATTGACAATTGTCAGTCTTGTTTGAAAGACATAGAGGTGAGTTTAAATTTTAAATGTAATTTGGTTCTGAAGGATGAGGCATTAATGATGGATGATGATTCAAATCAAGACCAAACGCATTATCAAAATTTAGAATACTTTGATGTGAAACAACTGATTCAAGAGGAGATATCATTAAATTACCCCAATATTGTTAAATGTGAAGAAGATTGTCTTGAAATTGAGCCTATAAAAAAAGAAGAAAAAAACCTTCCTTTTAAAAAAATTAGAGACTTGATCGATTAGTTCATCTAAAATTCGCCTCGGAGCATTGCTATGGCTGTACAAAAGAGTAAAAAATCTAAATCCAAAAAACTTCAGAAGAGGGCACACCAATCTTTGTCTAACCCTACACTATCAACTGATCCAGTAACAGGCGAAAGACACTTAAGGCATCAAATGACCGCTGATGGCTTCTATCGTGGAAAGAAAGTAGTGGAAGTTAAACAGCCTGAAGAGCCTTTAGAAGAATAATATTATGTCCCAAGGGGTTGCTATTGTCTTTCCTGGACAAGGTTCTCAGTCCATTGGAATGCTCGAACTCTATTTTTCTAAAGAAAAGAAATTCAATTACGTTTTTGATCAATCTAAAGAAGTCTTAGGGGTAGACTTTAAAGACCTTATATTAAATGGCACCTCTGAGGATTTATCTCCTACAGAAATAACCCAACCTTTAATGTTGACTGCCAATAATGCAATTTGGGAATGCTTAGAAATTCAACCCGAACAAGTGGTGGTTATGGCCGGTCATTCTTTAGGTGAATTTTCAGCTCTAGTTGCTGCTAAATCTCTAACTTTTGAAGATGCTTTAACGCTGGTCTCGTCAAGAGCAAAATTTATGCAAGAAGCAGTACCAGAGGGGGAAGGTGCTATAGCAGCTATTATCGGTCTAACTTACAAAGACTTAAATTCAATATGCCAATCAATTAGTGACGAAGGTTCGTTAGTAGAATTAGCTAATATTAATTCTTCAAACCAAATAGTAGTCTCTGGTGCCAAAGAGGCTATTGACGTTGCAATACAAAGGAGTACTGAAGCTGGAGCAAAAAGAGCAGTATTGTTACCTATGAGCGTACCTGCTCATTGTGCATTAATGAAACCAGCTGCTGAAAAATTCAAAACAGCTCTCAGTTCTATAGAAATTCAAGAACCTAAATGTAACGTTATACAAAATGTAGATGCTTCCATAACTAAGGATGTTTTAAAAATCTCTGAAAACTTAATATCTCAAATATACAGTCCTGTTAGGTGGACTGATATAATGGATTCTTTTAATGAACTAACACTTGGAAGATGCATTGAATGCGGTCCAGGTAAAGTTTTGTCAGGTTTAATGAAAAGGGCTCTCAAAGATATTCAGATTATCTCTTTAGATAATTATGAGTCATTTTTAGATAAGGAGAGTCTTATATGAAAACCGCTCTAATAACTGGTGCCAGTAGAGGAATTGGAAATGCAATTGCCTTGTATTTAAAAAAAGAAGGTTACCATGTTTTAGGTACCGCAACCTCTTCAGCAGGAGCATCAAAATTAGAAGAAGAGGGAATTGAAGGGTTGGTATTAGACTTAAACTCTGTTGAATCTAAGGAACAGTTTTGGGAACAAGTTGAAGAGAAAGAAATCCAGATTTCAGTTTTGGTAAACAATGCGGGCATTACTAGAGATAATATTGTATTGAGAATGTCTGAAGATGAGTGGCAAGACATAATGAACGTAAATTTAAATGGTGCCTTTTATCTATCAAAGAAAGTACTTAAGATGATGCTTAAATTGAAATGGGGAAGGATTATAAATATAACTTCTACTTCTGCTTCAATCGGAAATAAAGGTCAATCAAACTACTCCGCAGCTAAAGCAGGGGTTGAAGCTTTTACAAAGTCCCTTGCTAGAGAAGTCGGATCAAGAAACATCACCATTAATTCTATCGCTCCAGGTTTTATTGATACTGATATGACCCAACACAGTGATGGAGTGAATATGGATGATTTAATAAAAGAGATACCATTAGGAAGGTTTGGAAAGCCTGATGAAGTGGCTCATTTAACTTCTTTTCTTTGCTCTGAAGAAGCTTCATACATAACTGGACAAATCATCCATATTAATGGTGGGCTTTATATGTAGTTATTTGACATTCTCGTTAATTTATATTGATAACTAATGAAAATTTTATAAAAGATAGTAGAATGCAAAACTCTAAAATTTGTATTACCTAATTTTTAGATTTTAGCCAGGAGAAAAATATGAGTATTGAAGAAAAAGTACAAAAAATTGTTTGTGAGCAACTTGGTGTTTCTGCAGAAGAAGTAAAGCTAGAAGCTTCCTTTATAGACGATCTAGGTGCAGATTCATTAGATACCGTAGAATTAGTTATGGCTTTTGAAGAAGAATTTGATATAGAGATCCCTGATGAAGAAGCAGAAGCAATTCAAACAGTAAAAAACGCTGTAGATTACATAAATAGTAATTCTTAAATTCATGCCTACATAGGCAAAATTATGTCGAAAAGAAGGGTAGTTATTACCGGAATGGGCATTATATCGCCTGTTGGAAACACTGTTCCAGAAGCATGGAATAATATAATTGATGGAAATAGTGGTGTTTCTCCTATTGCAAAATTTGATACTAAAGATTTTGAAACTAAATTCGCTGCAACAGTAAATTTTAATCCTGAAGACCATCTAGATAAGAAAGAAATTCGAAGAGTTGATGAATTTATTCAATTTGGTTTAATTGCTTCTGATCAATGCGTAATTGATTCTGGATTAAATCTAGAAGAAGAAGACTTAAATAGAATTGGTGTTTCAATTGGGTCAGGCATTGGTGGATTGAGAACTATTGAAGAAAACAAAATTTTACTTGATACCAAAGGTCCCAAAAAGATTTCACCATTTTTTGTTCCTGGGGCAATATCAAACATGGTGTCTGGATATGCATCTTTAAGGTTTGGGTTTAAAGGACCTAACATTTCAATAGCCAGTGCTTGCTCAAGCGCTAGCCATTCTATTGGCTACTCTTTTAGATCTATATGTTATGGTGATGCAGACATGATGCTAACTGGAGGAGCTGAGATGGCTACAACGCCATTGGGAATGTCTGGATTTATCGCTGCAAAAGCCTTATCAATAAACAATGAAAACCCACAATCTGCTAGTAGGCCTTGGGATAAAGATAGGGATGGTTTTGTTCTTGGAGAAGGTTCAGGTTGTTTGATGTTGGAAGAATACGAACATGCTAAAAAAAGAGGCGCAAATATCTATGCAGAAATAGTTGGGTTTGGGATGAGCGCTGATGCTTTCCATATAACAGCACCTCCAGAGAACGGAGAAGGGGCAGCTCTTGCAATGAGTAACGCTTTATTAGACGCAAATTTAGATGCATCAATAATTGATTACATAAATGCCCATGGAACATCAACTCCTGCCGGTGACATAGCCGAGACATTAGCGATTAAATCAGTGTTTAAAAACTCTGCTCAAGATCTGATAGTTAGTTCAACTAAATCTATGACTGGGCATCTTTTAGGTGCAGCCGGAGCTATTGAAGCTATATTTTCTATATTGGCAATTAGAGATAATATTTGCCCCCCAACTATAAATTTAGAGAACCCAGATGAGGGATGTGACTTAAATTATTCTGCCAATCAAGCAACTCACAAAGATATCAACTATTCTTTATCTAATTCATTTGGTTTTGGTGGAACAAATGCATCTTTGATCTTTACTGATGTAGAATAAGGTGTGTTCATCGTAAGAAATATAACTCTCCTTTTTTCAACTTTACTTACTTTATTTTTATTAGTTACCAATCACAAAATTTCAATAACGGAAGATTTTATTTTTGAAATTAAACAAGGTGCATCACTTCAGGAAGTAACTAATGAATTAGATAAGATGGATCTAATTACGAGTAATTTACTTTTCAAGCTAAATGCCAAAATTCACAATATAGAGAAAAGAATTAAAGCTGGAGAATATTTATTATCCAAGAGTGAGTCTATATTTACATTACAAAGAAAATTTATAGAAGGGGATGTCTTTTATAGAAAACTTCAGTTTCTGGAAGGTATGACAACAAGAGACATATTTGAGTTAGGTAACAGCGAAGGGATTTTAGATGACATAAATGGAGATTTAGAAGCCCTTAAGTTTAAACTCAATATAATTGGACAAACAGAAGGTTTATTTTTTCCGGATACTTTCTATTATAAAAAGGGCGACGCGTTTTCTTCTTTATTAAAGAGAGCTTTTGATAAACAGAAAATTGTTTATTTAGATCTTTGGGATTCAAGACAAGAGGGCTTACCTTATACTTCATTCATAGAAGCTATTACGCTTGCTTCTATTATAGAAAAAGAAGGCTTGGAGAAAGAAATGATTGCAGGTGTTTTTATGAATCGTCTTAGAAAGAACATGAAACTTCAATCAGATCCAACAGTTATTTATGCTTTGGGTTCAGAATTTGATGGAGATATTAAAAGATCTCATTTAAGAATAGACAACCCATACAATACCTACAAATATAAAGGTCTTCCCCCGGGGCCCATAGGCCTAGTAAGTCTTAGTTCTGTTAAGGCTGCATTAAACCCAAAACAATCAGACTATCTATATTTCGTTTCAATGAATAACGGTTATCATAAATTTTCTAAAACTCTAGAAGAACACAATCAAGCTGTAATAAAGTATCAAATCAATGCAAGGTAAATTCATCACTCTAGAAGGTATAGAAGGTTCAGGTAAATCCACCAACCTAGAAACTGTTAAGTCTATTTTGGATCAATATAAAATTGACTATGTGCTTACTAGAGAACCAGGAGGTGGCCCACTTGGACCTCATTTAAGGAAATTACTATTGGATAAAGATCAATCTATTTCTCCCTCAGTTGAAATGTTACTTATGATGGCGGACAGAAAAGATCATGTGGATAATTTAATAAACCCTAATTTAGATAAAGGCATTTGGGTTATTTCAGATAGGTATTTAGATTCAACTATTGCCTATCAAGGTGGGGGTAGGCAGTTAGATATCAATTTAATTACTTCTTTGAGTGCATCATTAAAATTACCAACTCCTGATTTTACTCTACTCTTTGATTTACCTGTTGACGTAGCTTTGGAAAGAGCTAAAGAAAGGTCGGAATTAGACAGATTTGAAAGAGAGCCTCTAGACTTTCATTCTAGGATAAGAGAGTCTTACCTAGAATTAGCTTCAACAAATAATCGTATAAAAACTATAGATAGTTCAAAGGATTTTGAAACTGTTTCTATACAAGTAGAAAATTACCTTAATGAATTTTTAAATGCATAATCTTCCAACTTGGCTAGCTAAATACACAGCATCATTGTCTAAAGAAAATCTACACCATGCTTATTTGTTTTATGGAAGAGAGGGCCTAGGAAAAAAAGATCTACTTACCTATGTCAGCAACACAATTTTATGTGAAAGCTCAAATCTAATATCTTGTAGTCAATGTAAGAATTGTAAGTTGATATTAAGTAACACACATCCAGATTTGCATGTCATCCTAAAAGAAGAAGGTAAAAAAAATATCTCTATATCTCAGATAATTAATCTAAGAGAAAAAATATACGAGTCTGCTTTTCTAGGAAAAAATAAAATTATTTCTATACCCAATATTGAATCCATGTCCCGAGATGCTTCAGATGCTATTTTAAAAATTTTAGAAGAACCTCCTAAGGATACTTTTTTTTTAATGTCTTCTAATTTTATTCATCAGATTCCTTCAACCATAAGAAGCAGGTCAATTGAAATAGAGATTACTGTCCCTAGTTTTAATGAATGTCGTGAATGGTTATCAGAATCTTATTCGGAAAATATTGATCTAGCTATAGAGCTATCTAATAACAGACCATTAATAGCTAAAAATTTAATGGATTTAAATATTTTAGAACTTAGATCAACCTTCATAAAAGACATATCTGGAATTATTAAATCAGGAAAACATATTGTGAATATATCTGAGCAATGGTGCAAAGAATTAGAGACTCTTCCTTTAAAACTGGAATGGATGTCATATATTCTTATTGATGCCATTAAACATGAATCTGCCAATGAGCATGCCGATGTACTAAGTGATAGTGAAAACATTACTCGTTATTTAGGGGAAAATTCAGATATCTTTAATTTGCATGAACTTTTAAATAAAACCAATGAAATTTGGAATCTATTTAGCGGCGATACCAATCTTAGAAAAGAATATCAATTACAATCTTTATTTGTGGCCTGGGAAAGTGAACTAGGTATTTCTAGCTTATAAATTCTAATATAAGGTTGTTTGTCAGTTCTTTTTTTTCTAAATGTAAAAAGTGACCACAATCTGGAAGAATTTTAATAGCGATATCTTCAAAGAAATCTTCCATGCCTTCAGATAGATAATGCCCAATGCAACCATCATTTTCTCCATGCAAATACAAGGAAGGCATTGAAATTTTTTTTACCAATAGAGACTCTGCTAGTTTGTTAATTCTTTCGGTTTGTAATTCAGGTTGAAAAGTACAACGGTAATAAGCCAAAGCTTTTGATAATACAAACCCTTTAGAAAGTAGATCTATTGTTGCACTTGCGTATTTTTTATACTCGGGCCAATTAGGAGACCAATCTGACCATAGCCTTTCAATGAAATGAAAATTATTAAAAGGGACAGCTATATCTGCGATTTCTAACTGAAAGAAAAACATGTACCAAGACTTTCTTTGTTGCTCTGCATCACTTAAAAAAGCAGTTCCAACACTCAATCCATGTGGTACAGAAACTGAAATCAATTTGTGAACTAGATCTGGTCTTAATCCAGCTACTGCGTAAGCGACACTCGACCCCCAGTCATGTCCAAATAATATAATTTTTTGGTCAGTTACACTTTCAATAAATTTTATAATCTCTTCAGCTAATCTAACAGATTGATAAGTGTCTAGTTCTGCATCATCTGGATGATAGCCAGGCATATAAGGAACAATAGCCTGGTATCCTTTTGAAGAAAAAAAGCTTATTTGTTCCATGTAATTTTCAGGACAGTCAGGAAAACCATGCAGGAATATAATTGGATTTCCTTGTCCCTCTGTGTAGTAGTGATGACCAGAATCTGATTTTAGTAATTCCATTTGTTTTATATATTTTTAATATTCTTTAAGTATGATAGCTAATTATTCAAAAGTATATTAACTAAATAACGATATTATGATAAAAATTTGGTCTAAACCTAATTGCATATTTTGTGACAAGGCAGTTAACCTTTGTAAGCTCAAAAATCTTGAATATGAGAAATTAATGATAGATGTTGACTACACAAGAGAAGAATTAATTGAAAACTTTCCTAATGCCAGAACTTTTCCTCAAATAACTATGGATGGCGAATACATAGGTGGCTTTACTGAATTAGATGCCCATCTGTCATAATGGAAACTTTTACAGGTATATTAGATTTTCTTACTTATTGGCTGGTTGATCAATACTGGTTTCCTGCTTTTTTAATTGGAACAGGTATCTTTTTTACAATTTACTTGGGCTTTCCTCAAATTAAATACTTTAAACATGGATGGAGAGTTCTAACAGGCAGGTACGTTAAAGAAGATACTGAAGGAGATACAACTCCTTTCCAAGCCTTAACCACTGCTTTATCTGGAACCGTAGGAACTGGGAATATAGGGGGAGTGGCATTAGCTATATTTTTGGGCGGTCCAGCTGCAATTTTTTGGATGTGGGTAACAGCATTTTTGGGCATGACAACTAAATTTGTTGAGGTAACTCTTTCTCATAAATATAGAGAAAAGTTACCGGATGGAAGTATGTCAGGTGGACCGATGTATTACATTGAAAATGGATTAAACATGAAGTGGTTGGCAGTTGTCTTTTCGGTCTGCTTACTGTTGATGTGTTTAGGTACGGGCAACATGCCTCAGATCAGTAGTATTTCTGTTGTTTTACTTGATACTTTTAATATACCTAAGATTGTAACTGGATTAGTTCTCTCAGTTCTTGTTTGGTTAGTAATTATTGGCGGTATTAAACGAATTGCTCAAATAGCTAGTAAATTAGTTCCTTTTATGGCTTTTTGGTACATAGTGGGAGGATTAGCTGTAATTATTAGTAATTACGAAAATATAATCCCTTCTTTCCAGTCAATTTTTATCCATGTCTTTACGCCAACCGCTGCAATTGGAGGTTTTCTAGGTGCTAGCGTCGCTGCTGCACTTACGAGAGGTGTTAATAGAGGACTGTATTCCAACGAAGCTGGTCAAGGTTCCGCTCCCATAGCTCACGCCTCATCTAAAACAGAAAATCCTATAGAGGAAGGTATGGTTTCAATACTTGAACCTTTTATCGATACAATAATTATTTGCACTCTTACTGGCTTGGTTATCCTTTCGTCTGGTGTTTGGAATCAGAAATTTGAAAATAAATTCGAAGCTAGTGCAATGGTCTTCGTTGAAGGGAAGTTTATAGAAACAAACCAAGAAGATGCTACTGAACTTAGGAGCTACTACTATGGAAATAACTCTGAAATAGAATATACAGGACCAATTGAAGTAATTGATGGAAAGATCAATTTAGAGAAAGTTACTCTTCTTCATAATAGATCAATAGCTGAAAATACCATTGTTTATCTTTCTAAAGATAATTCTTTATACACAGGATCAATGGAAATAAATAATGGAAGCATTAAGAATACAGGTGAATATATTTTAAGAGGAGACTCTTTGCTTCTTGGTGCAGATTTAACAGGCAAAGCTTTTACTAAGAGTATATTTGGAGATTTTGGTCAATATATAGTCGCTATTGGTCTTTTGTTATTTGCTTTTTCAACTGTTATTGCTTGGTCATATTACGGAGACAGGGCAACCGTCCATCTTTTTGGAGAAGGGTGGGTTTTCTGGTATAGAGTTATTTATGTAGCTGCCTTTTTTACTGCTTCAATAATAGATACTAAGATAGTTTGGGATATAGCTACAGTTATTGGACCTATTGCTACCGTCCCAAATTTAATAGCATTAATTTTATTAAGAAAGGAAATAAAAAAGATAGATTCTGAATACGTTATAAAGACTTAAAAAGGAGAACTAAATGTGAAGAATATATATATAACCTTGCTTCTTTTATCTTTAATAACTTCATGCGGTGAAAGAGAAAAATTAAACGTAGAGTTATTTTCAGCTGGGGCTAAAATCTCTGGTGTAAATGGAATTCATTTTGGTCCAGATGGTTATTTATATGCTACTTCTGTTATCGGGTCTGATATATCTGTGGTAGATACAGAATCTAAAAAAATAATTAAGAGATATGGTCCAGAAGAAGGTGTCTTTGGACCTGATGATGTTGCATTTAACAACGAAGGAGAATTTTACTGGACTACGATCCTTACAGGAGAAGTCGCAGGCTTTAATTCTGAAGGAAAGAAAATTATCGCTGCCAACCTGGGTCCAGGCGTAAATCCTATTACTTTCTCTGATGACGGCAGATTATTTGTCGCTCAATGCTTTTACGATGATGGTTTATTTGAAGTTGATCCTTTAGGAATAGGGGAGCCTAGGAGTATAAAAGAAGGATTGGGGCCTTATTGCGGCTTGAATGGCATGGATTGGGGTCCTGATGGAAGGTTGTATGGACCAAGGTGGTTTAAAAATGAAGTTGTGAGCTTAAACGTAGACACTGGAGAAATGCGAGTTGAAGCAACAGGTTTAAATGTTCCTGCTGCAGTAAAGTTTGATTCAAATGGAATACTACACATCTTGGATACCGCAGATGGAAAAGTATTAAAAGTAATTGATGGAGAATTAGTAACTATAGCCAACCTGCTTACAGGCTTAGATAACTTTGCTTTTAATGATAAAGATGAAATATTTGTTTCAAGTTATGCTGATGGTTCAATCTTAAAAGTTAACGGAGATAAGACTGAAGAAATACTGCCTGGTGGCATCTCACATCCAGGAGGCTTAGCTGTTTATAAAGACAGCCTTGTCATTGCTGATATCCAGTCTGTCAGATCTTTTAATATTAACAATAGGAATCAGGACTGGGTCTTAAGGAATATATTTAGAGCGTCGCCTTTAGGAGCTAACACATCTGCGGCTATATTAGATGATTACGTACTGCTAACAAGCTGGGTAGACAATACGGTAAAAATTCTTAATCCTGAAAATGGTAAGATAGTTAAGAGCTTTGAAGGATTGAATATACCTGTATCAACTGCAAAGTTTAAAGATTCATATGCAGTAGCTCTGCATGGAAATTCTTCTATTTCTATACTGAACGACGACGGTAGTTTGGATATTTTATCTGACGATTTTGATTCTCCTACTCATGTCATTCCTTATAAAGATGGACTCCTGGTTTCAGATAGAAATAGGGGAGAAGTGGTAATGATTTCTTCCTCGGGAGATAAAAATATCTTAATTTCTGGTTTAGATTCACCTGAGGGAATAGCTTTTATTGACGATACTATATTTGTGTATGAAGGAGACACTGGAGAAATTAAGTCTATCTCTGATAACAAAATATCAGTAATTGCCAACTTAAGTGCCGGCAGTCCAGCTGCTTCACCACTCCAACCGCCTTCAATGGTTTTTAATGGAATAGTAGCTCATAAAGGAAATATCTTCGCAACAGATGAAATGAAGAGATCTATTTATAAAATTTCTCCGTAGAAATTTCTTGTCTATGAAAAGTTTCATTTTTATAGTTTTTTTATTATTTCTTAACTCCTCTAACGCTAATGAGGGTCAAATTTCTTCATTAAATGATATTGATATTTGGTGGGAGGCTCATGGAGATAATTCAAATCCGCCTGTATTAATGATAATGGGCTTAAATTCAAACTTAAAACGTTGGCCTCCTGAGTTAATACAAGGTCTGATAAATCAAAACCTCTATGTAATCACTTACGACAATAGGGACACTGGTAAATCAACCTGGCCTACAAAAGAGTCAGCAGTTATTAAGTTTATTAAATATATGCCAGTTTTCATTCAAGAGCCAATAGTGGATTGGTTTTTTGATCAGATGCTAGATGAAAGAGGCCAGTTCAAAATGGGTGGTGTGCCTTCGCAATACAATCTAGAGGACATGGCTCTTGACGGAATCTCGCTATTAGATCATTTAAAAATAGATAAAGCCCATATAGTTGGCGTATCAATGGGAGGAATGATTGCACAGGTTATTGCATTAAAGTATCCGGAAAGAGTAAAAACATTTACCGGTATAATGACAACGCCTGGTTTTGATACCGCTGGATTATCAGGTCCGTACCCAGAATATGTAAAAGCTATGAAGGAATCTTTTGTATTAACTCTTCAAGGTAAGCCTTATGAATCATCTGAAGTAGTAAATCTAGCTTTAATAGGTCCTAGTTTTTTAAAACTAGAATATGAAAATCTTAAAAAAATACTTAAATCTATGGCGGAGCATGGAAATAATCCAAATTCTGGTCATATGGCTGCTGTAGGTTCAAGCCCTAATAGATTTAAAAAACTTAAAGAAGTGTCCATACCTACCTTAATAATTCATGGTACTGAAGATCCTTTAATTCCTGTGGACCATGGAGAGGCTATAGCTAATGAAATCAAAAACTCAGAAAAGTTAATCATTGAAGGAATGGGTCATAATTTTCCAACTTTATTAATTCCTGCAATAATTGAAGAGATGGTTAATCATTTTGAAGAATAATAAGTTATTATTTAATTAAGAAAGGGGGAGAAATGTCGAAGAAGTACGTTGAAATAGAAGGAGTACACCATGTTGCCTATAGGTGCAGAGATGCCGAGCAAACTAGATGGTTTTACGAAGACGTCTTAGGCCTCAAGTTGGCAGCGGCTATGTCTTTTGATCATGTTTCTGGAACAGATAAAGAGATGAAATATATGCATGTTTTTTTTGAAATGACTGATGGTAATTATATTGCCTTTTTTGATGACCCGCATAACGCACCTTCAGACTTCTTTAAAGACATGAATGGATTCGATAGTCACGTAGCTGTACAAGTTAACTCGTTAACAGACTTAGAGAAAGTCAAAGAACAGCTTAATTCTGTTGGATGGGATTCTTTTACTATTGATCACGAATTTGTAACATCACTTTATATCTTTGATCCAAATGGAATACAGTTAGAATTTACGTGCAGAGCTAAAGATCATGATCAAATAATGGAAGAAGATGCCAATAAAGCGCATAAAGAACTAGATCAATGGACCAAAGAAACAAGAGGTCTAAAATTAGAAAAATTTGGTAATGAAGCTTTAGATCTTAGAGAAAAGACCCAATAATGAATGACCAAGTAAAATATCAAAGAACTCCTTTGATATTCGCTTTTAAAGACACTTCTTCGTATAAAGATACTTATGCAGGTGAGATCGGTACAGTAGCTTTAACAGCTCATCTATTAAAACCATTAGATTCAACAAATAAAACAGCTGTAGTATTTATGCATCCCACTGGAGGTGGTAGCTATCTACCAATGCTTAATTCATTGGCCAAACAGAATATAGATACTGTTTGGTGTGACAGCAGGTATAGGGGTACAGATTCTGCTTTAATTATGGAAAAAGTTCTTATAGATCTAGGAAATTGCATTAAATCTTTAAAGTTAGATCATGGATACGAAAAAATTGTACTTGGAGGTTGGAGTGGAGGGGGTTCGCTTTCTTTGTTTTACCAATCAGAAGCTGAAAATCCTTCAATTACAGAAACACCAGCTGGTGATGCAATTAATCTTATTGATGAACAATTTATCCCCGCTGATGGAATAATGCTTATAGCGGCACATGAATCAAGACATAGAACTTTTACTGAATGGATTGATGGATCTGTTATAAACGAACAAGAACCAGAAAATAGAGAAACCAAACTAGATATTTATAATCCTGATAACCCTAATCAGCCTGCTTATTCGCAAGAATTTGTAGATACTTACAGGAAAGCACAAATAGAAAGGAATAGAAGGATAACTTCATGGGTGCAAGAAAAACTGTCAGACTTTAAAAAGAACAATGAAAAAGATAGAGAATTTGGTTTTATTGTTCATAGGACTATGGCTGATCCTAAATGGTTAGATCCTTCTATAGACCCAAATGGCAGGAAACCAAACTGGTGTTTTTTAGGAGATCCAAAAGTTGTCAATAATAGCCCTATAGGTTTGGCAAGATACTGTTCACTTAGAAGCTGGATGTCTCAATGGAGTTATGATTATGCTAAGGGAGATGGCATAAATTGTGCAAAAAATATATCAGTACCTACTCTAGTAATTGGCAATACAGCAGATGATGGAATTACTCCTTCACATACACATAATTTATACAATGCAATTGGTAATAAAAAGAAACAGTTAGCTTGGATTCAAGACGCTAATCATTATTATTTTGGGCAACCTGAAAAGTCAAAAGAATCTGCAAAAGTTTGTTTTAACTGGCTTACAGAAAATAATTTGATATGAAGAAGATATTTGTTAATGAAGTAGGGCCTAGAGATGGTCTTCAAAATATAGATATAATTTTAAATGTAGATGAGAGATTTCAACTTATAGAGTCATTAGAAAGAGCAGGAATAAATTCACTAGAAGTGGGTAGCTTTGTAAACCCTAAAGCGGTTCCTGCTATGCATAAAACTGATGCTTTGTTAGAAAAGCTTTCAACTAGCAATAGTAACTATTCAGTCCTTATACCTAACACCCACGGCTATAAACAAGCAAAAGAGAATAAAGTAAAAGAAGTTTGTTTAGTTTTATGTGCTACTGAATCTATGAATAAGGAAAACATAAATAAAAATATCAAAGACACAATAACTGAATTTAAAGCAATAATAGATATGGCCAAAAAAGATCAAATAAGAACAAAAATATACATATCTGTTGCTTTTGAATGTCCTTATGAAGGGCCAGTAAATTCCGGATACGTCTACGATTTAACTAAGGAATTTCTTTCTTATGGGATAAATGAAGTAGTTATTGCAGATACAATAGGAGCAGGTAACCCTAATCAAGTTCAAAAAGTCTTCAAAGAATTAGTTAAAGACTTTGGGTCATCTGTTTTTTCAGCTCACTTTCACGACACTAGGTTATTAGCCTTATCAAACGTTAAGGCTGCAATGGAAGAGGGCATTACTAAATTTGATTCATGTATTGCAGGATTAGGAGGTTGTCCATTTGCTCCTGGTGCTTCAGGAAATTTAGCTACTGAGGACTTAGTCTCAATGTTGCATAAAGAAGGATATGAAACTGGTATCAATGAGAAAATGCTGCGTAATTCTGCTAAATTAGCAGCACAACTCACAAATTAGATTAATAAACTCTCTTTAAGTAAGCTTTATTAGTTGTAGGTTCGCCATCTAACATAACTGTATTTTCAAATGACATTGAATCTTTTGAGTTCATTGTCCATTTCATATTAGTTACAAAACTCTCATGTTCCGAATGTAAATCAGTTTTAGATTTATCTAATTTAATAGACAAAATTTTTCCACTTAATTGGTCAACTTCAAATATGGGTTCTGTTCCTAGACCACAATAATGTTTAATAACGAGCTCACCATCATCATCACTGTAGGTAGTTAACATCTCTACACCATCTTCTACTAAAGTTTCAGTAATAGTATTACCTCCAGAAGTTAATCTAAAAACATAAGAAACATCAAAAACAGCTCCTGTTAAGCCTTGCGTCATTGTTCCTTCCCATTTTCCAATTTTTTTCTTTACTTGCTCAAATGCAACACTTTTAGAGTCATCTCCCATCTCTACACCACCAATAGTTAGTGGTTCTGCAGATACAATATGTGAACTAATAAACATTAGTGCACTTATATTTATAAACAATTTTCTTAAAATCATATTAATCTCCATTTTTAAGCATCTTATCTTAAAGAGAAAAATGAAAGAAAACTATATATTGATTAATTTTTAGACCTAAATACTATATTGAGTTATTATATATTCGTATAATATATATTATGTTAAATTAACTATTTATCCACAGATTTAACAACATAGTCTTTAACCCTACTCTTTCTATAGACTTATAGTGATATAAAGCATGTAGTACAATGCGCACAATATGAAGCCTCTTAATGGTATAAAAGTAATTGATTTGACCCATATGCTAGCTGGTCCCTATGCAGGCATGGTTATAGCTGATTTAGGTGCAGAAGTAGTTAAAGTTGAACCATTAGCTCCAGGTGAAATGACACGCGGCCTGCTTCAATCTGATCCAAATTACTCTTTTAAAGACTTTGGAGCTTATTTCCTAACTCTAAATAGAAACAAAAAAAGCGTTTCTCTAGATCTTAAATCAGACCAAGGTTTAAACGTTTTTTATGATCTAGTTAAATCAGCAGATGTTGTTCTCAACAATTTCAGTGCTGGTGTAGTCAATAAGTTAAAAATTGACTTTGATTCATTAAAAAGCATAAATCCTCGAATAATCACATGCTCTATAACAGGATTTGGTGAAACTGGACCCCACTCTTCCAGACCTGCATATGATCAGATAGTTCAAGCTTATAGTGGAGGTATGTCAGTAACAGGACCTGATGCTGAAACTCCAACTAGAGCTGGTATACCTATAGGAGATTTAGGTTCGGGTCTTTATAGTGTAATTGGAATTTTATCCGCCCTCCTCTCTCGTGAGCAAACTAACATGGGTCAACATATCGACATGTCACTCTTAGATGTACAAATATCACTTTTAACTTACATGGCAACCATGCAAACCTTATCAGATATTGATCCTGAGCCCATTGGTAATGCTCATTTTGTTCACGTACCTTACAATAGCTTTACTACACAAAATGGTTTTGTTGTCATAGCGGTTATAACAGATGCTTTCTGGGAAGCTCTTTTAAATGTAGTAAATGTTGATAGCCTTAGAGATGCTAAATTTAGTAAATCAGTTGATAGATTAAAAAATCAAGAATTTATAGAAGCTGAATTGAACAAAATCCTTTCAACTAAACCTTCTGAATTTTGGATTAAAGCTTTAAATGATGCAAAGGTCCCTTGTGGTCCTATAAATACTTTCAGTCAAGCTTTATCAGATGAACAAGTAATTCATAGAAATATGGTGGTAGAGGTAGAACACCCTGATGGTGGAAAAGTAAAAATGCCCGGAAATCCTGTAAAACTATCCTATACAAATGAAGATTCTTACACGCCCCCTCCTCATTTAGGTAAAAATACTAAAGAAATTTTAAAAGAATGGGCTGGATATGATGAGATTAAAATTCAAGCTTTGATCGATAAAAATATAGTTCAATCAATAGACTAAGAAAAATTTATCTAGCACATAACTTGCTATTGCTATAAAAATAGTAACTGAGGCTAAAAAAAGCAACAATCTTCCAAATTTAAATTCTTTTTCTTTCATCTTTTACTTTAGAAATTCTCCTAACTAGTAGAAAATGTATTATATATGGCAAAACAAGATTTAATAGAAATGGATGGGGAGGTTGTTGAAACCCTTCCTAATACTACTTTTAGGGTAAAGCTAGACAATGATCATATTGTTACAGCACATATCTCAGGAAAAATGCGCAAGCATTACATAAGAATACTTACTGGAGACAAAGTTAAAGTTGAAATAACTCCGTATGACCTTTCTAAGGGTAGAATCATTTTTAGAGAAAGATAAGGCTCTCTAAAGATTATAGAGTTTAATCATTATTGCTGTAAGCAAAGCAAACTTATGCTGATCTGCCTCTGGAGTCCATGCCTTATCTTGCGCACTGTGCATTGCAATAACTGTTTGAGTGGGTGGATCTATCCATATCATTTGACCAAAGATGCCTTGAGCGTAATAAGATTTATAAGGAGGTCCACTTAACCACCATTGGTAACCATAATATCTATACCCTTTAGAGGCTTTTGTGGAATCTTTAATCCATTTCTTTGGAAGTACTTCTGTACCATTTCTTAACTTACCTTGGTTCAAAGCAAAAATTCCTACTCTTATATAGTCTTTCAATGTTGCATAAATACAACAACCGCCTAACTCATCTGAGAACTTAGTATCTAAAGCCCAATGTGCATCAGATTCCATTCCAAAAGGTTTCCATATTTTATTTTCTAAATAGCTTGATAGGTTGCTTCCAACTGCTGAACGCACTATTCCGCCAATAAGATTGCTTTCAGCAGTGTTGTAATTAAATTTTTTACCTGGCTTACCTGTCATCTCTAATTTTGATAAATATTTGTAAAGGTCTGAGGAGTTTAAACCAGCAGCTAAATTAACATCAGAGTAAGGATCATCATAATCTTCGTTCCATTCAATTCCAGAAGACATTTGAAGAATATGCTTAATAGATACATTTTTATAATTACTTTCAGATAGTTCGGGTAAATATTTAGTTACTGGGTCTTTAATGTTTTTAATAAAACCATCTTGTATAGCTGCACCGAGCAGCATAGACGTAACTGATTTTGTAACTGAAAAGGAAATCCATTTAGAGTCTTTATCATTACCAAAATTATAGTTTTCATAAAGTATATTGCCCCGTCTTACTATCATCATCCCTGCTACATTAAATTTATTAATATAGTCTTCTAAAGTGAAAGTTTTTCCTTTGTATTGATATGTAAGTTTAGAAAAATCTAATAATAGGTAATTTAAAGGATAAGGTTCTGTGCTTTTATTAATAGCCCTTGAGGGAACAAAATTATAACCATTTTTAAACCCAGCTATCTTCTGTTGTTTATCCCAAAAAAGAATGCTGTTTTCAGGTTCAGTTTGAGTAGTATCTGCTTCTTCAGAAAAAATATTTATAGAAAGAGAAAAAAGAAAGAAAAATAAAGTAAATTTTTTCAATTTTTAACCTTCACTTTTTTCTTCGCATTCTCTTTAAACTCAATAGAGATTTCACCATCTTTAAGGTCAACATAAGCGATTCCGCCCACTTTAGATAATTTACCAAACAATATTTCTTCAGCTAACAGCTTTTTAATAGAATCTTGAATAAGTCTTTCCATTGGTCTAGCACCCATATTTTTATCATATCCATTTTCTATTAACCATTCTCTTACTTCATCCGAAACTTCTAATTGAACTTTTTGCTGATCTAATTGGACTTGTAATTCAACTAAGAATTTATCTACTACTGTCTTTATAACTTCAACTGGTAAAGGATTGAATTGAATTATGCCATCAAGTCTATTTCTAAATTCAGGCGAGAACGTTTTTTTAATCATTTCTGTAGCATCACTTGAGTGGTCTTGTGATTGAAAACCCATGCTTGCCCTACTCATATCTTGAGCTCCTGCATTAGTGGTCATAATTACTACAGTATTTCTAAAGTCTGCTTTTCTTCCGTTATTGTCAGTTAATGTTCCATGATCCATTACTTGTAAGAGAATATTAAATACTTCAGGGTGTGCTTTCTCTATTTCATCCAGCAAAATAACTGAGTGAGGGTGCTTGCTAACTGATTCTGTTAACAACCCGCCCTGGTCATAACCTACGTAACCAGGAGGCGCTCCTATTAACCTTGAGACAGTATGTCGTTCCATATATTCAGACATATCAAATCTTACAAATTCTATACCCATGATCTTGGCTAATTGCTTACTTACTTCAGTTTTTCCAACTCCTGTAGGGCCAGAAAATAAGAACGAACCGACAGGCTTCTCTTCTACCCTTAGTCCTGCTCTAGCTAACTTTATAGATGAAGACAAACTTTCTACCGCTTGATCTTGTCCAAAAATAACTCGTTTCAAGTTTTCTTCTAATTTCTCTAAAGACTTTTTATCGGAAGAAGAAACTGTTTTTTCAGGGATTCTAGCTATAGATGCAACTATCTTTTCTATATCTATCTCTGAGATAGTCTTCTTTCTTTTAGATTTTGTAAGTAATTTTTGTCTTGCTCCAGCTTCATCTACAACATCTATTGCTTTATCGGGTAGAAAACGATCGTTTATATGCTTTGATGCCAATGAAGCAGCTGCTTTTAAAGCACCTTCTGTGTATTTAATATCATGATGTTCTTCAAATCGTGTTTTTAGGCCTTTTAATATAGCTATTGTTTCATCTACAGATGGTTCAGGTATCTCTATTTTTTGGAACCTTCTGGACAATGCCCTGTCTTTTTCAAATATGCCTCTAAATTCTTTATAAGTTGTTGAACCTACAAATTGAAGACCCCTTTTTGCAAGAGCTGGTTTTAATAAATTTGACGCATCCATAACCCCACCTGATGTTGCACCAGCTCCGATAATAGTATGTATTTCATCAATAAAAAGAATAGCTGACTCATCATTTTCTAGTTCTTTTAAAACTGCTTTTAGTCTTTCTTCAAAATCACCTCTATATTTTGTACCAGCAAGCAAAGATCCCATGTCTAAAGAATAGATAACGCTGTCTTTGATAAGATCAGGTACTTTTTTTTCAGTTATAAGTTTTGCAAGTCCTTCTGCTATAGCTGTTTTACCAACACCTGACTCTCCTACCAATAAAGGGTTATTTTTACTTCTTCTTGCAAGAATCTGAGTTAACCTTTCAATTTCATCTGCTCTTCCTATTAAAGGATCTATTCTTCCCTCTAAGGCTTCTTTATTAAGATTCAAGGTAAATTTTTCTAGAGCAGTATTAGAATCTGGTTCATTAGTTTCAGTTTGAGAATCGTCACCTTCAACGCTTACCTTTTCAGAACTTCCATGACTTAAATAACTTACAGCATCTAGCCTGGTTAAACCTTGTTGTTCCAACAGATAAACGCTTTGTGATTCTTTTTCACTGAATATTGCAACTAGAATATTACTACCTTTGACTTCGCTTTTACCTGAAGATTGAACATGAAAGACTGCTCTCTGTAATACTCTTTGAAAACCCAATGTAGGTTGTATCTCTGATACTTCTTCTTTTTCTATTTTTGGTGTTGTAGAGCCAATAAACTCTTCAAGATCAGTACGTAATTGGTCAATATTAACCTTGTTTGAATTTAAAAGATCTAAAGAGTCAGAATTTTCAAGAAGCGATAAAAGGAGATGTTCAACAGTTACGAACTCATGTTTTTGGGTATGGGCCAGTTTAAAAGCTTCGTTTAGATTTTGTTCTAATTCATTATCAATCATCTTCTTCTACTTGTTCTATATCACTTAATAGAGGGTGGCCATTTTCTTTAGCAAAATTATTAACTTGTGCACTCTTCGTTTCGGCAACTTCTTTGGTAAAGATACCACAAACTCCCTTTCCATGTGTATGAACAGCTAACATAATTTGTTGTGCCTTGTCTCCTTCAAATCCAAAAAACATTTGGAGAACATATACAACAAATTCCATGGGAGTGTAATCGTCATTGAGAAGGATTACTCTGTAAAGCGGAGGTTTTTTTACTTTTGGTTTTTCTAAAGTTGCAACAGCAGAAGTATTGCCTTGATCTTCGTCTTGTTTAGAATCTTTATTATTATCTATATAGGACATTAATCCATGTTATTAATAATAGCTTCTCCAAATTCAGAACATTTTAAAAGGCTTGCATCTGTCATTAATCTTTCGAAGTCATAAGTAACTGTTTTTTGGCTAATTGTTTTGGCTAAACCTTCAATAATTAAATCCGCCGCTTCCGTCCATCCCATGTATCTAAGCATCATTTCTGCTGAAAGAATCAAAGATCCAGGATTAACTTTATCTAGTCCTGTGTATTTTGGTGCAGTTCCGTGTGTAGCTTCAAATAGAGCTACTTTATCACCAAGATTAGCTCCCGGCGCTATACCTATGCCCCCTACTTCCGCCGCCAATGCATCAGATATATAGTCACCATTCAAATTTAATGTAGCTATAACACTGTATTCATCTGGCCTAGTTAGAATCTGTTGCAAAAAAGCATCTGCAATTACATCTTTAATAATAATTTCTTTACCAGTATCTGGATTCTTAAGTGAATGCCATGGTCCGCCATCTAATTCTACTGCACCGTATGCTGACGCTGCATATTGATAGCCCCAATCTTTAAAGGACCCTTCAGTAAACTTCATAATATTACCTTTATGGACTAAAGTTACTGAATCTCTATCGTTATCTATGGCGTAACGAATTGCTTTATCAACTAGGCGCTCAGTTCCTTGTTTAGAAACTGGCTTTACACCTATACCGCAATCTTCGGCAAATCTTATCTTAGTGACGCCCATTTCTTCAGTAAGGAATTTTATAACTTTTTGAGCTTCATCTGATCCAGCTTCCCATTCTATTCCTGCATATATATCTTCAGAGTTTTCGCGAAAGATAACCATGTCTGTCTTTTCCGGATTAGTCACTGGGCTTGGTACTCCATCAAAATACCTAACAGGTCTTTGGCATACATATAGATCTAATTCCTGTCTTAAAGCAACATTCAGAGACCTTATTCCACCTCCTACGGGTGTAGTCAAAGGGCCTTTTATACCTACTAAATAAGTTTCTAAGGCTTTAAGAGTTTCAGGTGGCAGCCAATTATCTTCTCCATAAACTACCGTGGATTTTTCTCCACAATATATTTCCATCCATTCTATTTTTCTTTTACCTTCATAAGATTTTTCTACTGCACTGTCCACAACTTGTATCATTGCAGGCGTAATATCAGAACCAATACCATCACCTTCTATAAAGGGAATAATTGGATTATCTGGGATATCTAATTTGCCTGATTTATCAATTGTAATTTTTGTACCATTTTTAGGCTCACTGATATGTTCGAATTTCATAATTGCTCTGTATAATTCCTTTTGTGGGCAGCATTATATATTAAAAGGAAAATAAGGTTAATTTAAGCTTTTATGAGTAAAACTAAGGTCTTAGTAGGAATGTCAGGCGGCGTTGATTCATCTGTCTCAGCATTTATTCTTAAAGAGAAAGGGTATGAAGTGCATGGTCTATTCATGAAAAACTGGGACGATGATGACGGATCACCTTATTGCAGCGTAAAAGAGGACTTTATGGACGCTGCCTTTGTTGCAGACCAACTAAATATTCCTCTTTATGAAGCTAATTTTGCTAAAGAATATAAAGACAGAGTATTTTCTTACTTTTTAGAAGAATTAGAAGAAGGAAGAACTCCAAACCCTGATATTCTGTGTAACAAAGAGATTAAATTTAAAGAATTTTACGAATATGCCATAACGCAAAACTTCGATTACATTGCTACAGGTCATTATGCGCAAACAGTTAATTCCAAATTATTAAAGGCTTTTGATGTAAACAAAGATCAAACATACTTCCTGCATGCCATTGATAGGTCCGTGTTATCAAAAACTCTTTTTCCTATTGGTGAGATAGATAAAAATCAGGTCAGGCAAATAGCTAGAGATAATTCATTGGTGACAAGTGAGAAAAAGGACAGTACGGGTATTTGTTTTATTGGAGAACGGCCTTTTCCAGAATTTATATCAAACTATGTTGAAGAGAATATAGGAAAAATTATAGATGAAGATGGTAAGGAACTAGGCGAACATAAAGGCCTTCAATACTATACGTTGGGTCAAAGACAAGGTATTGGTATAGGAGGCCTAAAAGGATCGAACAATGATCCTTGGTACGTAGCCAGTAAAAATAATAAGACAAATACACTGACTGTGGTTCAAGGGAATGATCATCCCCTGCTCTTTTCAAATAAACTAACAACTAGGAATAAGTATTTATTAAATGACGAAATTGGCAAAGAATTTAAGGGCACTGCCAAAGTTAGATATCGGCAAGCAGACCAAGAATGTGATATCAAAATAGATAAAAATAAAATCATAGTGAAGTTTGCAGAACCTCAAAGAGCTGTAACCCCAGGACAATCTGTAGTTATTTACAATGAAAATGAGTGTTTAGGTGGCGGAGAGATAGAATCAATTAATTAAATTCAATTTTTGTATTCTTTTTAATTTCTTTATCTCAAATTCCCTTTTTAACGAATCACTTTTTGTCCTATAAGTTTCCTTATAAACAAGTTTTACTGGCAATCTAGCTTTTGTGTATTTCGCTCCTTTACCAGAATTGTGCGTCGTTATCCTCTTTTGTAAGTTATTAGTAATGCCTGTATAGAGCGAATTATCATTACACTCCAATATGTAGACATACCAATTCAAAATTAAAAGAAGCTAGACGTAGACCAAATCAAGATTATTAAAAAAACAGCTATAGAACAAAGCCAGGCTCTCAGTCTATCTTCTTCTTGCATTTATTATGCTGAAGCGCTTGGTCGAGAATGAATTTTGTTATAAAGGTTAACTACGTTTTTATTATCTTCATTTAATGGTTGCCCAACCGTAGTTCCAAAATTTAAAAAACAATAAAACATAATGTCAGCTAAAGAAAATCTATCTCCGCAAATAAATTGCTTATCTTTAATTTGTCCATCTAGCCAAGTTATTCTTTCTTGGGCTAAAGTTTTTAAGTCATCAGCTGCTTGCGGAATAAGTCTTAGCCTGTCTTTAAAGAAATCATGACCTTCAGAAAACCTAAAGCCATTAGTTAATGGTTCGACTATCTGCAGATCTATTCTTCTAGTCCACATTCTTGTCTCTGCTCTTGCCTCCGAAGTCTTGCCCATAAGATCCGTATAGCCTTGTTGTTCATCTAGGTAATCACATATAACAGTTATTTCAGATATAAATTGACCACTATCAAGTTCTAAAGTAGGCATCTGACCTGAAGGATTCCTAGATAAGTGATCTTGCTGTCTATTCTCTCCAGCCATTAAATCAACTTCGACGGATTCAATATCTATACCAAGTTCTTCGATGAACATTCTTACTACGTGTGGATTGGGTCCTATTGAGTTGTAAAATTTCATAATTTCTAAGGTTTTTTTACTACACTACCATCTTTCATAACAAAATCTACTGATTCTAAATTTGTTATATCTTCAAGAGGGTTACCTGAGACTGCGATTATATCCGCAAGCTTACCCTTTGATATAGATCCAAGATTTTCTTCCTCTCCAAGTAAAATTGAGGCGTGAAAAGTGGCTGAAAGAATGGCTTCCTTTTCTGTCATGCCAGCTTCAACCATTAATTTAAATTCTTTAGCGTTATCACCATGTGGGGTTACGCCTGTGTCAGTACCAAAGGCAATCTTAACTCCTGCTTGATAAGCCCTAGAAAAGGTAGAAATTAATTGCGGTCCTATCTCAAGTGCTTTTTTTTCAACAAAAGGAGGATAATAATCTTCAATCAAAGCCTTTTCTGCAACCCAAGCACCAGCTAATAGCGTGGGTACATAATAAGTACCTTCCTTTCTCATAAGAGTCATGCCTTCTGTGTCCATTAGGGTGCCATGCTCTATTGAATCCACTCCTGCTTTTACAGCGCGGATAATTCCCTCAGACCCGTGAGCATGAGCAGCAACCTTAAAACCATAATCTCTAGCCGCATCAACGACTGATTTTATTTCCTCTAATGTCATTTGTGGGTTTTGACCGTTCTTAGCATTACTTAAAACTCCTCCAGTTGCAGTAATTTTAATTAAGTCAGCTCCTTCTTTATATCTATGCCTAACAGCTTTATATGCATCAACCGGACTATTAATGATTCCGTCTGCAGGTCCAGGATCAGAAGACAGTTCTCGGTTTAAAGAATTAGTTCCGTCTGCATGACCGCCTGTAGATGCAATTGATAAACCTGCAGTATAAATTCTGGGACCAGGTACAGTTCCTTTAGCAATCTCATTTCTTAATGAAACAGTAACTGTATCTGAACCGCCTAAGTTTCTTACAGTAGTAAATCCTGCCATTAATGTCTTTTTTGCATTATTAACGGATCTAATTGCATAGTCTGCCGGGTTTAAGCTAGTACTCTCAGTGTACCTGCTAGTGCTACTTTGGTTTGAGGTGAGATGAACATGCATGTCAATTAAACCAGGAAGTACTGTATAACCACTTAAATCTATATATTGGTCATCAGGTTCAGGCTCTATGTAACCAGTTACTATTTCAGAGATTTTATTATCTACTACATATATAGACATCTCATTCATAGGATTATCATTACTACCATCTATCAAGTAACCGGCATGTATAACCGTTTTTGTGACTGCATTAAAGCTAAGCAAAAAACTTAACCAAATTAATAAATTCTTTTTCATAACACCTAGTTTGCGTCTAGTTTAATTACAAGGCAAGCATTAGTAGACATAAGTTATAATATTTAGATGAAGATAGATTCTTTGTTATCAATTTCTCCTCTTGATGGTAGATATAATGCTGTAAATAGTGAATTAAGACATATAACGAGTGAATACGGTTTAATTAAATATAGACTCTTTATAGAAGTTGAGTGGTTTAAACACCTAGCTGAAACTACAAAAATCAAAGAACTTCCTAAATTATCAATTAGGAATATTCGCTATCTTGATGATTTAGTTAACAATTTTTCATTAAATGATGCAAAACGTGTTAAATCTATAGAAAAAAGAACCAATCATGACGTCAAAGCCGTCGAGTATTATTTGAAAGAGAAATTTTCTAAGGTTAAAACCTTAGACAAATATTCTGAATTTATCCATTTCGCCTGCACTTCAGAAGATATAAATAATTTATCTTATTCATTAATGATTAAGGATGCCTCGAAAGTTATCTCTTTAAATATTGAAAACCTAATTAAAGTTCTGAAAAAAAAAGCAGTTCAATATTCAAATACACCTATGCTGTCAAGAACTCATGGTCAAACAGCTTCACCAACTACAATGGGAAAAGAGTTTGCTAATTTTGTTCATCGTATTAATTCTATCAATAAGTCAATTAAAGGCACTTCCTTAAAAGGCAAAATTAACGGAGCCGTAGGAAACTTTAATGCACATGCAATTGCTTACCCAGATGTAAATTGGGAAATAGTCTCTAGAAAATTTATTAAAGGATTAGGTTTAGAGGTAAACACACACACTACTCAAGTAGAACCAAAAGACTCAATGGCTGAGTTATTTTTTAATTACGTTAGGCTAAATAATGTACTTATTGATTTTAGTAGAGATATTTGGGGATATATATCTTTAGGTTACTTCAAACAAAAACTTAAAAAAGGTGAAATTGGATCATCTACAATGCCTCACAAAGTTAACCCTATAGATTTTGAAAATGCTGAAGGCAACTTAGGTTTAGCGAATTCTAATTTTCAACATCTGTCTAATGCCGTTGTTATTTCGAGATGGCAAAGAGATTTAACTGATTCAACGGTGATGAGAAACATAGGATTGTGTTATGGGCATACTAATCTTGCCCTATTCTCTTTATTGAAAGGAGTTTATAAGTTAGAGATAAATAAAGATCAATTAAAACATGACCTCGATAGCTCCTGGGAGGTTTTAACTGAAGCTATGCAGACGATATTTAGAAAACACCTAATTAAAGATGGTTATGAGCTAATGAAAGAGCTTTCCCGAGGGAAAAAGATTAGCAAAGAAGATCTTCATAATTTGATAAACAAAATTGATATACCTTCAGAAGAAAAGAACGCACTAAAGAATCTAACCCCTTCTTCTTATACAGGCATAGCAAATAGATTAGCTAAACAGCTAAAAGACAGTTGATTTATAGCAATTCTTCGTTAAACTTCTTTTCTTTTTTTGATGCATGGATGTTTCAAAATAAAAGAAAACTAAAATTAACTTATTAGTAATAAAGGAATAAAAATGGCAATTTATAAAGACATGATTGATACCCTCCTAAAACTTAAGAAAGAAGGTAAGGGAGCTCACGTCAACGTTAATCCAGAGCATGCTGCTCGCATGAGATTACAAAATCAATTCCAATCAGGTATCGACATAGCCAAGTACACAGCCTCTATTATGAGGAAAGATATGGATGATTATGATTCTAATCCTGAAGCTTACACTCAGTCCTTAGGTTGCTGGCATGGATTTATAGGACAACAGAAATTAATATCCATTAAGAAACACTTTGGTTCAACAGAAAAGAAATACCTATACCTGTCAGGATGGATGGTCGCTGCCCTAAGATCTCAATTTGGTCCCCTGCCCGATCAGTCAATGCATGAGAAAACTACAGTTGCCAGCTTAATAGATGAACTCTATACATTCCTTAAGCAAGCTGACGCAAGAGAATTAGGTGGCTTATTTAGAGAATTAGATGAAGCAACTGGGGAAGCGAAGAAAACTATTCAAGAAAAAATTGATAACTTCCAAACTCATATCGTACCAATAATTGCTGATATTGATGCCGGTTTTGGTAATGAAGAAGCCACTTATTTAATGGCAAAACAAATGATAGAAGCTGGAGCTTGTTGTATACAGATTGAAAATCAAGTTTCTGACGAGAAACAATGTGGTCACCAAGATGGAAAAGTTACAGTTCCTCACGCAGATTTCCTAGCCAAAATTAATGCTGTTCGTTATGCATTTTTAGAATTAGGAGTAGATGATGGTTTGATAGTTGCCAGAACTGACTCATTAGGTGCTGGTTTAACTAAACAAATAGCCATAACTGAAGAAGTCGGTGATTTAGGAGATCAATATAACTCTTTTCTTGATCTTGAAGAGCTACCTGACTCTGAGTTGAATCATGGAGATGTATTAATAAATCATCATGGAAAAGTTGTAAGGCCAAAAAGACTTCCTAGCAACTTATACAGATTTAAAGAAGGAACAGGTGAAGCACGCTGCATACTGGATTCTATAACTAGTCTACAAAACGGTGCTGATTTAATCTGGATTGAAACTGAAAAACCACATATAGGTCAGATCGGAGCAATGATGAATGAAATTAAGAAGGTTGTTCCAAATGCTAAACTTGTTTACAACAATAGCCCTTCATTTAATTGGACTTTAAATTTTAGACAACAAGTATTTGATACCATGGAAGAAGCAGGAAAGGATATTAGTGAATATGATAGAAATGATCTAATGAATGAAAAATACGACGACTCAGATCTTGGCAAAGAAGCAGATGAAAAAATACGTACTTTCCAAGCAGATGCTGCAAAAGAAGCCGGTATATTTCACCACCTTATCACTCTACCGACATATCATACTGCTGCCCTTTCGACTGATAATCTTGCTAAAGAATACTTTGGCGATAAAGGAATGCTAGGTTATGTTGAAAATGTGCAGAGAAAAGAAATACGAGAAGGAATTGCATGCGTAAAACATCAAAATATGGCTGGATCGGATATGGGCGATGACCATAAAGAATATTTTGCTGGTGAAGCTGCTTTAAAAGCTTCAGGTGAAGATAACACCATGAATCAATTCTAGTAAAACTCTTATAATTTAAAAAGGAAGCTACTGCTTCCTTTTTTATTGCTCAATGCACTTAGAAGGATTTCCGCCACACAAATCACATTCTCTACCAGGTTCTAGATTTGCTAAACCTCCACAAGAGCCTGATATGGGTTTTTTACCAAAGAAAATTCCTACTGACATTGCAGTAACAATTAAAAGTAAAACTAAAAATGTTATTAAACCTGTTAGCATTTTCTTATTTTACTATTTTTAACAAGGAATTAGAAAATATTAAGTTAGATGACTTATTTTGATTGGATATAAAAATTGCATTTATATTATTTTGATTTGAATATTTTATAGCCTCTTCTAGTTCCATTGCATTTAGTGCAGTTGCCAACGCGTCTGCTTTCATTGCATTTTCTGCAATTACAGTTACTGAAGTTTTTGAGTAAGCCTTAGGTTTGCCTAACTTTGTATTAACTGTATGAGAGACCATTTGCTCATCAAAGACTCTAAAATTTCTGTAATCACCTGAAGTTGCAACAGAAAACTCCTTAAACTTATTTGATTGAAGCTTAATTAGAAAATTATTGGGATCTTCAGGGTCCTGTATACCGACCACCCAAGGCATGTTATGTCTCTTAATAGCAGAAGTTCTTATCTCTCCACCTAATTCTATATAGTGAGATTCAATACTTGCATCAGACAAAAGTTCTAAATGTACTAAATCTATAGCATACCCTTTAGCGATAGAAGAAAAATCAAGGTGTACCTCTTTTAATCTTCTTACTGATTCTTGATTAACTTGGACAGAATCGCACCCTATCTCTTCCACTATATTTCTTTCTTCATCTTGCGTTAAACGAGACACTTCAGTTGGACCAAAGCCCCACTTATTTACTAATCTTCCTACTGAAACATCATATATGCCATCAGTGGCATTACAGAGATCTATAGCAAAACTTAAAACATGAATAAATCCTTTAGAAACTTTAGACCATTCAAATAGATCATTTGTATTAATCTGAGAAATAGATGAATTCGCAAGGTAGGTAGACATTTCTTGATTTACACCTTCAAAGATATTATTTATATCTATTTGAGAAGTTTGAATGTTTGTTCCATAAAGAATAACTTTGTAAGTAGTACCCATAACCTGTCCTTCAAAAGACAAAGGTTCAGTTTCTTTATTAGAATCTAGAAGAAAGAAAAAAAGTAAAAAGACAGAAAGAATAAGTGAAGCGATGTATGAGAATTTCAATTTAAGATATTAACTCCCAAAATCATCAAATTTAATTGCTTCTGGTTCTACACCTAAACTATCAAGCATTTTAAAACATGAATCCATCATCATTGGCGGACCGCACATATAGTATTCACAGTCTTCAGGAGCAGGATGATCTTTTAAATATTCATCATGAATTACTTGATGGATAAAGCCAGTGAGTCCTTCCCAGTTATCTTCTGGCAAAGCATCTGATAAGGCTACATGCCATTCAAAATTTTCATGTTCTTCAGCCAATTTATCATATTCTTCAGTATAGAACATTTCACTTAAACTCCTTGCACCATAAAAGAATGTAATTTTCCTATTTGAATTAAGCCTAAGAAGTTGGTCAAAGATATGAGATCTCATTGGTGCCATGCCTGCTCCACCACCTATAAAGACCATCTCATTATCTGTTTCTTCAGCAAAAAAGTCTCCAAAAGGTCCAAATATAGTTAGCTTGTCTCCTTCTTTAAGATTAAAAATATATGAACTCATTTCTCCTGGAGGAAAATCAGTACCTGGAGGAGGTGAAGAAATTCTGATGTTAAATTTCATTATGCCCTTTTCATTTGGATAATTAGCCATTGAATAAGCTCTTATGACGGGTTCAAAAGTTTTAGATTTATGTTCCCAAACTCCAAATCTATCCCAATCACCATGGTATTCTTCTTCAATATCAAACGTCTTATAGTCTAATTCATAAGGAGGAATCTCCATTTGGACATAACCTCCTGCCTTAAAACCAACCTCTTCACCTTCTGGTAACTTAAGAACAAGTTCCTTTATGAAGGTTGCAACATTCTTGTTTGAGATAACTTCACATTCCCATTTCTTAGCGCCAAAGACCTCATCAGGAACAACTATTTGCATATTGTCTTTTACCGGAACTTGGCAAGACAATCTCCACCCTTCTTTTTTTTCTTTATTAGTAAAATGTGATTCTTCAGTAGGTAATATAGACCCGCCTCCACTTACAACTTTACATTTACATTGAGCGCAAGTACCGCCTCCACCGCATGCGGAAGAAAGAAATAGATTCTGAGCCGCAAGAGTTTGTAAAAGCTTTCCTCCAGCTTCTACATTGATAGATTTAGCATCTTCATTCATTGAGATGCTTACATTACCGGATGATACTAAAAGTTTTCGTGCAACTAAGATGATAAAAACCATCATGTTAACTGCAAGAGTAAAAACTAAAACTCCTAAAAAGATTTCATTTTGTAAAAAATTCATTTTATAAAGAAATACCTCCAAAAGATAAGAATCCAAAACACATAAGACCAACCGTTATAAAAGTTATGCCTAGACCTTGCAGACCTTCTGGAATATCTGCATATTTGAGTCTCTCTGTTATACCAGCTAAAGCAACTATAGCTAATGCCCAGCCAGTTCCAGCTCCTAATCCATAAACAACACTTTCAGTGAAAAGCAAATTCCTTTCTATGGAAAAGAGTACACCTCCCAAAATAGCACAATTGACTGTTATAAGCGGTAAAAAGACTCCTAAAGCGTTGTATAGAGTAGGAAGAAATTTATCTAAGAACATTTCTAAAATTTGTACTAAAGCGGCAATTATGCCGATGTAACATATTAAGCCTACAAAATGTAAGTCTGATCCAGGGAATAAAGCGTCTGCTTTTAAGAAAAAATTGTAGATCAAGTTATTAATAGGGACAGCTAAACCTAGTACAACTATAACAGCTATACCAAGACCTATTGCAGGCTGTATTTTTTTTGAGATAGCTAAAAAAGTACACATGCCTAGAAAGAAATTAATTGCGATATTTTCTATGAATACAGCTTTTATAAATATGCTTAGATATGCTTCTATCATTAGACAGATGTCTCCTTAGCTTCTAAGCTATTTTTAGAAATTTTAAATTCTGGTTCTTCTATTTGGTCAGTTTTCCATTGCCTTAATGCCCAGATAGTAAAACCTATTATAAAAAATGAACTAGCAGGAGTAAGAAAGAAGTTATTAGCAAGATACCAGCCGCCATTAGTTGTTAAAGGCATTATCTCTATTCCATAAAAAGTACCTGCTCCAACAAACTCTCTTATTACAGCAATAACTATCAAAATGATGCTATACCCTAATCCATTCCCAAAACCATCAATTGCACTCATTATGGGACCATTTTTCATAGCAAAGGCTTCTGCTCTTCCCATGACAATACAATTAGTCACAATTAAGCCTACAAAAACAGACAAGGTTTTACTGCTTTCATAATCATAAGCCTGAAGCACCTCATCAACCAACATTACCAATGTAGCAATAATCGAAATCTGGACAATAATCCTAATATTGGTTGGAATATGATTTCTTATTAGAGAAACAAAGAAATTAGATAAAGTTACTACTGCCGTTAAGGCAACACACATAATTAACGTTATGTAGAGTGTGCCAGTTACAGCAAGAGCTGAACATATACCTAAAATCTGTAAAGCAATAGGATTGTCATTGAATATTGGATTTAATAAGACTTGTTTTGCTTTAGACATCTACAGACTCCATTGATCTTATTTGTTTTATTAATGGTCCATATCCCATCTCTCCTAACCAAAAAGAAAGTAAATTAGTAACTCCATTGCTGGTAATCGTTGCACCTGACAGTCCATCAACTTGATACTTAGCCTTTTCGTTCCCCTTATCTACCGATCCCTTAATTACTGAGATGACTACATCTCCTGTATCAGAATAAACTTCTTTCCCTTTCCAAATTGCTTTCCATCTTGGATTCACAATTTCTCCTCCTAAACCAGGTGTTTCTTTATGATCAAAAAACTCTAAACCTATTATTGTCTTTAGATCTGACTCTAAGGCTAAATAACCTTTCATCGTGCCCCATAAACCGTAACCTCTTACTGGCAAAATAATTGCATTTAAATCTTCATTGTCATAGTGGAGATATATAGACTGAAAATTTTCCCTTCGTTTTAGTAAAGCTATATCTGTATCAGAAGTAAGCTCTATTGACGTATTAGGATTTCTAGAAAAAGAACTTTCATCAAAATCTTCTATACTGATACTTGAATCAAATAGGCCTGTTTCGAGATTAACTATCTTAATTTCAATAGATTTAAATAAGGAAGAAACGTCTTTATCAGTTACTAATAAACCGGCGGCTGATAAGATTTTAGTTTGTTTATCTAATGTTTTATTGGCTTCTTGCAGATCCCTTAACTCAACTGCCGAAAAAGAGATTAAAGCTGAGCAAACTAAACACAAAGAGATAGCTACAATTAGAGTTTTTCTGATTGTATCGTTATTCATTCAGAGGTCCTCAATCTTTGTTTAATATTTCTCTCTTGTACAAAATGATCAATTAATGGTGCAAATAAATTTGCGAAAAGTATAGCAAGCATCATGCCTTCTGGATAAGCAGGGTTCACAACTCTAATTAAAACAACCATTATCCCTATTAAAAAACCGTAATACCATCTTCCTAAATTTGTATGCGATCCTGAGACTGGCTCAACAGCCATAAAAGTTAGCCCAAAAGCAAAGCCGCCAATAACTAAGTGCCAATGAAATGGTAAAGAAAACATCGGGTTTGTATCAGAACCTATAAGATTAAATAAAAGAGAAGTCAGCAACGTACCAAGCAAGACACCTGCTATTATTCTCCAAGAAGCTACTCTAGTATATAAAAGCACCACAAGTCCTAGCAGGATAAATAATGTTGAAGTTTCTCCGATAGAACCAGGAATGTTTCCAAAGAAAGAATCTAACCAGGAGTATTGCATTTGAATACCTTCTAAACCCTCTTGAGCACCTATACCCAATATTGTTGGTGAACTATATCCATCTACTGCCACCCATACAGAGTCTCCCGACCAATGAACTGGGTAAGCAAAATACAGAAACGCTCTTCCAGCTAATGCAGGGTTCAAGAAATTTTTTCCAGTGCCTCCAAAGATTTCTTTTGCTACTACAATACCAAAGCTTATACCTAAAGCTACTTGCCATAATGGAGCATCAGGCGGGCAGCAAAGAGCAAATAAGACTGTGGTTACAAATGCCCCTTCATTGATTTCGTGACCTCTAACTATTGCAAATACCACTTCCCAAGCAATTCCAACTAGAAATGTAACTAGATAGATAGGAATAAAGTAGCAGGCCCCAAACCAAATACAATCAAATATACTTTTAGGATCATAATTACACAGAAGATCTATAAAAATAAAATGCCAATCGTCTTTATTTATAGTTCCTAATTGTTCAAAAGCTGAAAGCGATTGAAATCCTAAATTATACATTCCATAAAACATTGCAGGGAAAGTGGCCATCCAGACAACAACCATCACTTTTTGAAGGTCTATACTGTCTCTTATATGAACAGAGCCAAAAGTTCTTTTGTCAGAAGAATAGAAAAGATTTTCAATAACATCATAAATTGGGTAATACTTCTCTAAAGAACCGCCGTTTATAAACTTAGGCTTTAAATTATCTAAAATCTTTCTTAAAGGTCTCATTTAGCCTTCTATTTCTATTTTTGTTAAACCTGCCCTTAATAGAGAGCCAAAATCATATTTACCTGGACAAACAAAGCTACACAAAGATAGATCTTCTTCATCAAGCTCTAATCCGCCAAGGGCCTGTATCTTTTCTGTATCCATCAGGACCACATTTCTTAACAGCATTGTGGGCAAGAAATTAAAAGGTAAAACTTCTTCATATATTCCTATGGGAACTATGGGACGATCTGATCCATTCATTAGGGCTTTAAATTTAAAAATCTTATTGGGAAAAAGTGAAGACAAGAATAGAGGGATCTTCGAGAATTTTCTTGGGCCTGGAGTTAGCCAATTCATGAACTCTCTGTCTTTTGAATTTGGTTCAGCAACAACAGAGATTTGATTATGATAACGTCCTAGATATGCATATGGACCAACAGCCTCTCTTCCTGAAATAACAGAACCCGAAATAATCCTATTTTCCCTTTGAGTTAATTCACCAGCAGTAATTTCATCTGAACAGGCTCCTAACCTAGTTTCGAAATACGCAGGATTATTTACTTGAGGACCAGCAATAGAGATTATCCTTTGAACATTAATCTTCCCGGTTTCAAATAATTGCCCTATAGCAATTACATCTTGATAGCCAATAGACCAATTGATATTTGATAAAGACGCTGGAGATATGAAATGCATTTGAGTGCCTACAAGACCAGCAGGATGAGGCCCAGAAACAGTATGTAATTTTATATTGCTGTCTTCTGATAAAGATAAAGTTGAATCTTCAATAGTAGAAATATGAATTGGGCAATCTAAGAGTATTTTTAAAACTAAAAGTCCAAAGTTAAAGCTTTCTTTTTTTAGGTTAATAATTTTTTCCGGATTAGGACTAAGAGGCTGTGTATCTAAAGCTGAAATAAATAAATTTTTAGGGGAAGAATCTATTTTTGGAATTTTACTATATGGCCTAGTTCTGAAAGAGGTCCACATTCCAGAAGCAATTAATTGTTTTCTTAGTTCGCCTGTATTAGCTTTAGTTAATTCACTTATCGAGAAAGATTTAAAGTCTACAGAATCTTCATCCTTAGCAATCTCTATGACAACCGATTGAAGAGCTCTTCTGTCACCTCGATTGATTGATTCTACCTTTCCACCAGCAGGAGATGTAAAAATGACACCAGGATTTTTTTTGTCTTCAAATAATGCTTGGCCTAATTTAACTTCGTCTCCTTCTTCAACCAACATAGTTGGCTTCATGCCAATGTAATCATCTCCTAAAATTGCAACAGAGCGACTTTTTTTTGAGTCATTGATTTCTTCGGTAGGCTCACCGTTGATGGGTATATTAAGACCTTTTTTTATTTTTATCATTCCCTATATGATATTTAAAAATGCAGGCTTGAACGCGTGCGTATTATAAAGATCAGAGAGTTATAAAGCTAGAAGATTAGCTAAAATTTGGGTATCTTTTGTAAGTTAAACCTACCATTTCTTTAGCCAAACCGAGAAGTTGAGCTGTATAACCATATTCATTGTCATACCAAATATAAAGAACACATTTATTACCATTTACGATGGTAGCAGCCGAATCGACTATTCCAGCGTGACTATCGCTAACAAAATCCGTAGAAACTACTTCAGGAGAGTTGGTAAAGCCTATTTGCTCTTTTAGATCTGAGTGAAATGCTTTCTGTCTAAGAAAATCGTTTAAACTTTCAACATTCACTTCTTTACCTAATTCCAAGCTCATAATTGCTAAAGAAACATTAGGTGTTGGTACTCTTACTGCATTAGCAGAGAGCTTTCCAAGAAGTTCTGGTAATACTTGTCCAACGGCTTTTCCTGCTCCAGTTTCTGTAATTACAATATTAAGAGCGGCACTTCTTCCTCTTCTTTCTTTTTTATGGAAATTATCAATTAAATTTTGGTCATTGGTATACGAATGAACGCTTTCAATGTGTCCTGATTTAATTTCATATTCGTCATTCAATACTTTTAGAGTTGGGACAATTGCATTAGTGGTACAAGAAGCAGCTCCTAAAACATCATCGTTATCAATAATTTCATTATTAATTCCGTGAACTATGTTTTTAATTCCATCTTTTGCTGGTGCAGTTAATAGAACCTTAGAGATACCTTTGCAATTCAGATGTTTTCCTAGTCCTTCTTTTGTTCTCCAGACTCCTGTATTGTCTATCAACAAAGCATTCTCTATTCCATATTCAGTATAGTTGATAGTTGTTGGGTCATTAGAATAGATAACCTTTACTTCATTTCCGTTAATAATTAATAAATCCTCTTCTTCCACTACCCTTATAGTTCCTTTAAAAGGCCCATGTACTGAGTCAGTTCTCATTAAGTTAGCTCTTTTGATGATGTCATCATCTATTGCTTTTCTAACTACAATTGCTCTAAGTCTTAGATTGTCTCCACCTGCTGAATCTTCAATAAGCATTCTCGTAAGCAATCTTCCTATTCTGCCGAAACCATACAAAACAACATCTTGAGCTTGATCAAGAATGGCTCCTGATTTACCTACTAAATCTATTACAGACTCCTGAACAAACTCTTCTAAGCTAAGACCTTTATCTTCAAATAGATAGGCGGCAGCGATAATACCTATATCTATTTCTGCTGGACCTAAATCTAAATCACTTAATGCAACGATGACTTGATAGGTTTCAAATTCACTTAGTTCATTATTCTCTGTTTCCCTTACAAACCTATGAGAATTCATGATCTCAGAAACTGATAGATTAACTAGAGGCTTCCCGTACAAAAGAAGATGCACATTACTTCTATAGATACGACCTATCATAGGAAGCATTTCCTCAGCTAATGCTTGACGATATTGGAAATCGCCAAATGGATCTTTAGGAAGTTCTGGTCTTAACCTCTTATCGGGTTGATCTTTTGTCATATCTTTATAAAGAAGTATATTGTTTTAAATGGTAGTCTGCATTACCAAAGATTGTTCCAATTGTGGTTAACCTCTTAAAGTAATGACCTACATTTAACTCATCAGTTACACCCATACCTCCATGTAACTGAACGGCTTGTTGGCCAACAAATTTTCCTGCTTTACCGACTTGATATTTAAGACCTGAAATAGCTTTTTTAGCATCAGGAGCTCCTTCTTCATTTTTCATAGTGGCCATGTATAAAAGTGATTTGCATTGTTCATATTCCATGAACATATCTACCATTCTATGTTGAAGAACTTGGAATTTCCCGATAGGAGTTCCAAACTGCTCTCTTGTTTTTGTGTACTCAACCGTTGTCTTATATAAAACCTCCATAGCACCAACAGCTTCAGCTGATATCGCTAAAATAGATCTATCTATTGATTCATCTAGAATATTAAAACCTTCGTCCATAGCACCGATTAAACATTCACTTGGAACAGATACATTTTCTAAACTTAAATCAGAAGCCTTTCTTCCATCAACAGTTTTATAATCAGCTTTAGTTAAACCGGTTATATCAGAGTCAACTAAAAACAATGAAATTCCTTTCTTTTCAAGTTGTTTGCCTGAGGTGCGTGCAGAAATAATGAACTTATTGGCGGACGGTCCATTCATAACAACGGACTTAAACCCATTAATTATAAAGTTATCGTTATCTACCTTTGCTTCCGTAACAACATCAGAGAGATTAAATCTACTTTGCGGTTCAGCATAAGCTAATGCCAAATGCATTTCTCCGTTTATTACAGATCCAATAACTTCACTTTTTTGTTCATCCGTTCCGTGTTGATCTAAAAGTCCTGAAGACATGACTATTGTTTCTAGAAAAGGTTCAACCACTAGACCTTTACCAAATTCTTCCATGATAAGCATTGTTTCTATTGAAGAACCACCAAAACCACCATTATCTTCCGATATGGCTATGCCTAACCAGCCAAGTTCAGCAAAGGTTTTCCAGTTATCAGCTCCAAATCCTAAGTCAGAGTTCGACAACTCCTGCCTTGTTTCCCAGTCATATTCCTTTTGAACGAATTGTTCAACTTGATCCTGGATCATTGTTTGTTCTTCATTAAAAGTAAAATCCATAATTTAAAGTCCTAAAATTGCTTTTGATATAACGTTACGTTGAATTTCATTACTACCTCCATAAATACTCACTTTTCTATAATTTAAGTAATGAGGCATTACAGGAGCAGCGTAATCCGGACCTACTGTTTCATTAGAACCTATTTCATTCTCAAGATAAAAAGGATGGGCATAATAACCAAGCATCTCAACAAATAATTCAGATATTGTTTGTTGTAATTCAGTTCCTTTAATTTTAAGAATTGATGACTCTGCTCCAGGAGAGCCGCCTTGAGACATTGCAGCTAAAGTTCTAAGTTCAGTAAATTCGGTAGCTGTTAATTCAATCTCTGTCTCTTCAATCTTAGTTCTAAATTGCGAGTCTTCTAATAAAGTGCCCTCACCTAAAGGTATTTCTGAAGACAACTCTTTAAGTCTTTTAAGCTCTCTTTTTAGAGCCGCTATACCGGCTATTCCACTTCTTTCATGCGCAAGCAAGAACTTAGCAATATTCCAGCCTTGCCCCTCTTCTCCAATTAAGTTTTCTTTTGGAACTTCAACATTATCCAAATAAACCATATTCACTTCGTGAGATCCATCGATTGTTATGATAGGTTTAACTTCAATTCCTGACGTTGCCATATCTATTAATAAAAAACTTATACCTTCTTGTTTAATAGGTGTTGTTTCAGTTCTTACTAAACAAAAAATCCAATCGGCATGCTGCGCTAAAGTAGTCCAAGTTTTTGTTCCATTAACAATATACTTATCATCAACTAGTTCTGCTTTAGTTTTTAAAGATGCTAGGTCAGAACCAGAACCAGGTTCAGAATATCCCTGACACCACCAAATATCACTATTAAGTATAGAAGGTAAGTGTTTTTGTTTTTGATCTTCAGTGCCAAAACTATAAATAACAGGAGCACACATGCCCATCCCGAATGGGATAGTGGTAGGAGTGTTAGCTTTAGCTAATTCTTCTTGAAGTATATATTTTTCTGTAACTGAAAGTTCTTTGTAGCCTGAAAATTCAGTTGGCCAGTTAATAGCAAACCATCCCTTGTTATGAAGGATTTTCTGCCATCTTACTATCTCTTCTTTCTCTAAAGGTATTCTCTTGTCCTGTTTTTCTTTTATATCAGCAGGATATTCATTATCAAGAAAGGTAATCACCTCTTTCCTAAAAGAGAGATCAGAATCTGAAAAAGTTAAGTCCATTTTTGCATAACCTAAAATTAAAAAAAAATAATTATACACTTACCTATATAATTTTCATTTTTTGATTACTAATATAAGCTTTAAAACTAGTGACAAAAAAACTTAACACCCTTACGGATTTAAAAAATCTGGGTTTAAGCTCGCCTAAACAAAATCTATTAATTGCCAAAGATACTGAATCAGCAAAATTATTATTTGAAGAACTTAAAGATAAATTTCATTGCTTATTTCTTGAAGGTTCGGAACTATTACCTTACGACTTTTTTTCTTCTTCTCCTGTAACTAGAGCTAGTAGATTAAATTGCTTTTCTGAATTAACTAAACAATTAGATATTAATCTTATTGTGTCGGTACAAACGCTATTATCTCCTTGTCCAGATATAAGTCATGTCATGCCTGTCAACAATATGAAAGTTGGTGATAAGTTATACCTAGAAAATTTATTAAATCTTCTAGGTGATAATGGATATTCAAGATCAGACTTTGCTTCTGTTCCTGGGGAATATGCTTTGAGAGGTTCAATTTTAGATATTTTTTTAACAAGCGAAAAAGATCCTATAAGAATTGAATTTTTTGGAAACGATATAGAAAGCTTACGTACATTTGATCCTCAATCGCAGATTGCTAATGAACAGATTCAATCTATTAACCACCTTCCCTCTTTTGAATATCCACTCAACGAAAAAAGTGCAATTAATTTCCAGAATAATTGGAGAAATAAATTTAATGTTTTTGAAGGTGATTCAGAAATTTTTAACAAAATTATAAATTCAAGGCCTGCAGAAGGAGTTGAGATATATCTGCCTTTATTTTATGGACATAAAACTAGCCTTTTAAGTTTTATAAAAAATATGAAAACAATTCATATACAAGAAGAGGTTTCTGAAGAAGTTAAAATTTTTGAAGAGTTAATAAATGAACGGTATGAAGAATATAGATATGATCAAAAAAGACCTCTTTTGTCTCCAGACGATTTATTCATTGAATACGAAGATTTTCTTGATCATATTAAAGATAGAAAGATACACCACTTTAAGTTAGATAAAAGTTTAAAAATCGAGCCTATAGAGAAAGAAATAAAAGAGAGAAATGAAAAAAGCGACCTGAGTTTACAAAATATGCCTACGAAGAATGATTTAGTGGTGCATTTAACGCATGGAATAGGAATCTTTAATGGGTTGAAACATATAGATACGTCTATAGGAACAACAGACTGTCTTGAGATTGAATACGCTAATAACAGTAAAGTTTACGTTCCAATAGAACACATGAACTTAGTTTCTAAATATTTTGGTCCGAAGGATAGGTCTATTGATGTTTTAGGATCAAAAAGATGGGTTGCTAGAAAAGATAAAGCATTAAAGCAAACTTTTGATACGGCTGCAGAGCTATTGCAAGTTCAAGCTAAACGATCAAGCAGACAAGGCTTTTCTTACGAAGTTCCTATTAAAGAATATCAAGCATTTTGTTCAAAATTCCCTTATCAAGAAACATTTGATCAGAAAAAAACAATTGATGAGGTAATTATTGATATGCAAAAGCCTGTCCCTATGGATAGATTAATATGTGGAGAAGTTGGTTTCGGTAAGACTGAAGTTATTATGAGAGCAGCTTTTATTGCTACTTTTAATAAAAAACAAACCTGTGTTTTAGTTCCAACAACCTTATTAGCAAGTCAACACTTCTCAAGTTTTATCGATAGATTTGAAAATACTGGGGTTGAAATAGGAGTCCTTTCAAGAAATATTAAAAACAAACAAAAAGATAAACTTCTGCTTAAACTAAATGAAGGAAAAATCGATATCCTTATAGGCACGCATGCAGTTTTACAAAATAATGTTAAGTTTAACGATTTAGGTCTTCTGGTTATAGATGAAGAGCATAGATTTGGAGTGCGTCAAAAAGAAAAAATAAAATCTTTAAAAGAAGAAGTAGAAATAATAAGCCTTTCAGCAACACCCATACCTAGATCCTTAAATTTTGCTCTAACTGAATTAAAAGATCTTTCAATTATAGCCACTGCTCCAGATGACCGTTTACCTGTAAAAACTTTCGTATATTCATTTAATGAAAATCTAATTAACGAAGCCATACAAAGAGAAAGTTTAAGAAATGGTCAAACCTATTATCTTTGTAATGACTTGAGGTTAATAGAAGATAGAAAGCAAAGATTAAAATCTAGATTTCCTAATTTAAAAATTGAAGTCGTCCATGGACAACTTAACAGTAAAGAAATAGAAGAGAGAATGGTTTCTTTTCATGCCAACGCAATAGATATTTTAGTTTGTTCAACAATAATTGAAAGTGGGATCGATGTACCTAACGCTAACACTCTAATTGTCGAAGAAGCAGATAAATTAGGTCTAGCGCAGTTGCATCAGTTAAGAGGTAGAATTGGTAGAAGCAATAAACAGGCTTATTCTTACTTTTTGAGGGCAAGGCATATAATTTCAAAGAAATCTGCAGATAAAAGACTAGAAGCTCTGCAAGAAACAGATTCATTGTCAGCAGGATTCTTATTAGCTTTAAAAGATCTTGAAATAAGAGGAGCAGGTGAAATTCTAGGCTCTAATCAGAGTGGTGTTTTTGATTCAATAGGTCTAGATTTATATACGAGAATGATAAAGAGGGCTGCAGACTTTATAAAAAATGGAGATCTTGATTTCCATAACCTAGATGAATTGCCGGAAGTAAATATTAATGAAAGCTGTTTAATCCCTGAAGAATATCTCCCAGATATCAATGTAAGACTTTTAATGTATAACAGGATCACATTAGCAAGTTCTGAAGAAGATCTAAGAAAAATACAAGTAGAGATGATTAACCGTTTTGGCTTATTACCCATTGAAATTAAGAATTTTTTTTATCAAGCAGAGCTTAGATTGTTAAGTGAAGAAAACTTGATAACTAAGATCAACTTTAATAAAGATAAGATCAATATCTTTTTTAAAAATGCTGATCTAAATACCTCCCTTATTAATGCTGAAGATATAGAATCTAAGATAAATATGACAAAAGATGTAATTAAAGTAATTAGCCAAAATGGTAATTAAAAAATTTCTTCTCCTTATACTGTCTATTCCTGTATACGCGACTGTTACGCCTAATGATTTTATAGATAGTTATATAAATAAGAGTGGGTATGGAGAAATATATAAAATAGACCTTTTAATTTTTAAGAATGAATTCATAGAAGATGCTGATTTAAAAGAAAAATGGAAAACACTAGAGCCATTAAATCTCAGTCAAGAGCTATTTATTATTAAAGATCAGCCTACCCTATTGGTAGAAAAGCCCGTCTTTAAAGAAAAAAATCATATTAATTTAATTTCATTAAAAATAGAAAACTTAATAGAAGAAAACACAGAAAGCGAAGAAGAATTAACAGAAGCGGAGCCTACTAAACTAAGATTTAATCTTTTTGAAAGAATTCTTTATGAAACAGAATTTGAAGAAGTAAAAAAGAAATTAAATAAGAATAAAGATTATAAGGTTTTACATTCAATTTCTTGGTATCAACCTCTAGTAGAGAAAGACAAATCTACCTTTCTTTATATTGAAAATTCTAAAGATCAAATGAAAGCTTATGGAGAAGTTCTAATTTATAAAGATAGATATATTCATTTTGATGCAAAACTAAGATTAAGTGAAAAAACTGACTCTCCATCTTCTGAATCAGTTGTAATTAAAACCATTAACTTTAATGATTTGTTAAAAGAAAAATCTAAAGAAAAAGAAAAAGAAGAAGTTCCAAATAATAATTATTGGATGGAGACTATATTTAATAATGTAAGAGTAAATATTGGTGATTTTTCTAAATGGATTTTAAAAAGTGAAATAAATGACTCACCTTTAGATTTAAGACCACAAGAATCATTGGCATTTAAATACAATGATCTATATGAAATTAACCAAGAAATAAAGATAGAAGAGAATAAATATCACTTTATCGATCACCCTTATTTTGGGATCATTGTTAGGATTTCTGCTTTACAGATTAAATAAAGCTATTCTTATCTGATAAATTCTTTTCAAGCTTCTCAAGAATTTCTTTTTCTTCTCCAGAAGCTTCAGACAATAGAGTCTTTGTTTTTTCTAGGCTTTTCTCTAAAGACAACCAAGGGCCTTTATCATACAGTCTTTGATTCAGGAAATTTTGGTATCTAGACATCATGTCAGGAGAAGCTAGTTCAGATGAATGAGAGCAAATTAATCTTTCTGCTAATTCTTTATATCTAGAATCTTCAAAACCATCGAGTAGTTTGCTGCGCTCTTCCCAAGGCAAGGAATGAAATCTTTCCATCCATAAATCATCAGCATCTGATGGAAAACCAGAATAGACACTTTGTTCTAGGTACTTTGGTGGAGGGTAGTTTATTTGGTTACTAGCCAACAGTTCACTCACTCTCGTTTGAAGTTTAACGTTTTCTTGTATCTTTCTTGCTCTTTCCTCCAATTGATCATAAGGAATATCTAAAAAGGTATCTATGTTGGGTATTTGGTCTGATGACATCACGGGCAAGCTTTTATTAATTCTAACTTTTCTAATTGCAGTTCCACTGTTACCAATTTGCTCTAATAATTCTGAATCGGTTAATTCATTTAGTTGATCTGGATCAAAATATAAATCCGCCACTGCAACTTCATTGTTCATTTTTGGATTTTGTCCGCAAAAGGTTACCGGATAAGTAAAACGCTTTCTCCTAACCACTTCCCCTATCATTGCAAATGGTTGAGATTGTAATAATTCTAAGTTTCCATTCTTCGAAGCACCTTTTATCGATGCTTTCCATACTGGTGCAGCGTTCTTAATAATTAATTTACTTAGCTCTAGCATTTGAACGCAATCGGCTAAAGCATCATGGGCATTTATGATCTCTATGGAGTTGGCATCTGACCAATCAGTGAGTTTCATGCTAACTTCATTTTCCTCAAATGTAGGTAGTTTAAGGCTATCTGGAAAAAAGTTTGCTACCAGCTGCAGCGTACTCATCATGTCTAATCTTGAAGCACCTAAAGTATTGGTTATGTATAGAGGTAAAAGATTCCAATAGAACTGTCTTCGAAAAAGCTCTTCATCAAATCTGTGTCCATTGTAAGTTATATAAACAGCATTTCTTTTTTTAGACCAGTCTAGCCAAGTATTTCTAAGTAGTTTCATCATCTCATAGTGAGACATTGCATTTTCTTCTAAGCATTCTGTTTTTTTATGCACCAGGAATGCTTCTGGTGAAGGCACAACCCAAGGTAATAATTTGCTACCTATATCTTGCGAATTCTCTTGATTTAAAGATTCATCAGTAAGTATAGATCCTACTTGAATTATCTGAGAAAAATTAATATCTAGTCCGGTTGTTTCAGTATCAGTGAATATATAACAAGAATCAGCGTTTAATTGAGACATATTTTATTATTTTAACTTGAGGATACGACAGTTAATGTCGCTTAGTATGAAAATTCTATTTGTAATAAGCATTTTCACGGTAAGAGTGATCAGTTACGTCCATAACCCCTTTCAGACCATCAACCTGCTCAAGTAATGTTTTCTCAACTCCATCTTTAAGAGTTAAGTCTACCATTCCGCATCCTTGGCAACCTCCTCCAAATTGAAGAACTGCTGTTTCTTTATCTAAAACTTCTACTAAAGAAACCTCCCCACCGTGCGAAGCTAAACTAGGGTTTATTTCAGAATAAAGCACATAATTTATTTTTTCTTCAATTGAGGCATTTTCATTTAGCTGTGGAAGCTTTGCATTCGGAGCTTTAATAGTTAATGTCCCGCCAAATTTGTCTGGGGAATAATCAACTACTGCATCTTTAATAAAATCAAGAGAGCTTTTCTCTAAAAGCAGGGAAAAGTTGAGTTCCTCAATTAGTAAATAATCGTCAAGACTTTCATCTTCTTTTGCATACGCAATACAGGTTTCAGCTCTAGGCGTTCCTGGTTCACTTACAAAAATTTTAATACCGACAGTGTCCTTCTCTTGAGACCCTAACAGTTCATCAAGATACTTTTCTGCTGATTCTGTGATTGTTAACTCTTCCATATACCTATTCTAACAAATTTAAGTTAAATTGAATTTTTAAGTTTTTCTGTAAAATATAGCTATTTTAAAAATAATAAATTTAACCTTGATTAAAGTTTCATCTGAAAATTATAAAAAACAACTTCAAGATAAAGAGAATTTATTTAATTCTTACTTTAATGATGTTGTTTCAAAAAATATTTATTCTTCGTCCTATCACTCATTCAGGCATAGATGTGAATTTGGATTAGCTGAATTTAAGAACGGTTTTAACTATTCAATGATTGAAGACCGTAAGCATATAGAGATAAATGAATATCCAATATGTTCACAAAGTATTCAGAAATTGATGAAAAATCTTCTTCAAGAATTAATTAAAGAAGATGTTTTGTTAAATAAATTATTTCAGATTGAATTCCAAAGCTCCAGATTAGATGAGGTAATGGTATCTTTAATCTATCACAAAAAATTGGATGAAAATTGGATCAAAAAGATTGAAGCCTTAAAGGAAGATCTTAAATGTTCTGTCATAGGAAGAAGTAAGAATCAGAAACTCATAATTGGACAAGACTATGTAACCGAACAATACGCTTCTTTAAACAAAAAATTTAAACTAAAGCTATATGAGCAATGCTTTAGTCAGACTAACCCAGATATATGCGATCAAATGATTAATTGGATAGAAGACAATGAAAAGAAAGATACTGATATCATTGAACTGCATTGCGGAATAGGAACATTCACCATCCCGCTTAGTAGATTGTTTAATAATGTAATAGCTACCGAAAATAGTCGTCCTAGTCTTATAGCTCTTGAACAAAATATAAAATCTAACAACTGTACAAATATTAAATTTGCCAGGCTATCAGGCAAGGAAACTCTTGATGCTTACGAAGAAAAAAGAGAATTTAGAAGACTCGTCAACAAGCAAATTAATTTAAAAGAATATAATATAAAAACAATCTTCGTGGACCCACCAAGAGAAGGTATTGATCAAAAAACTCTCAATAAAATTTCTCAATTTGATCAAATCATTTATATTTCTTGTGGCTTTGAGTCTTTAAAAAGAGATCTTAATCTTTTAAAAAAGACTCATGAGATTAAGAGAGCCGCAATGTTTGATCAATTCCCCTATACCAATCACATTGAATCTGGCGTCATCCTTGAAAGGATAACGCCTTCATAATAAAACAATTTAAAGTTTAGATTCTAGTTCAGGAAGAGCATCGAATAAATCGGCTACTAAGCCGTAATCTGCAACTTGAAAGATAGGCGCTTCTTCATCTTTATTGATTGCTACGATTACTTTGCTGTCCTTCATTCCTGCTAAATGCTGAATAGCACCTGAAATTCCTACAGCAATATATAAATCCGGTGCAACTATCTTACCCGTTTGCCCTACTTGCATATCATTTGGAACAAATCCAGAGTCTACAGCTGCTCTAGAGGCTCCAATTGCCGCTCCAAGCTTATCAGCTATCCCGTTTAGTAGACTAAAGTTGTCTCCATTCTGCATACCTCTTCCTCCGGAAATGACGACATCTGCTGCAGTCAATTCAGGTCGGTCAGATTCTGCTATCTCCTCTTTTATAAAAGATGAGACACCTAGATCAGTATCATTATCTAACTCTTCTAGGTCAGCATCTCCGCCAGATGATTCACAAGCGTCAAATCCTGTGGTTCTAACTGTTATTACTTTTATAGAATCATTACTTTTAACTGTTGCAATGCAATTTCCTGCATAAATAGGTCTTTCAAAAGTATCATCTGATGATACCGCACTAATATCCGATATTTGCGATACATCCAATAAAGCTGCAACTCTTGGCATAAAATTCTTACCACTTGTTGTGGCTGGAGCTAAAATATGAGAATAGTTTCTTCCTAATTCAGACACAAGATTACCCAGATTTTCTGCAAGAGCATTGGCGTAACTGGCTTTATCTGCTTGTAAAACTTTAGAAATACAAGGTATTTGTTTAGCAGCTTCAGTAACTGATCCGCAATTACTTCCAGCTACAAGTAAATCAATGTCTCCACCAATCTCTGAAGCAGCAGTTAATGCATTTAATGTAGATGTCTTTAGTTCTGTATTATCGTGCTCCGCTATTACTAATATACTCATGAAATCACCTTTGCTTCATTTTTTAATTTATCAACTAACTCATCAATACTTTCTACTATTATGCCCGCTGCCCTTTCTGGCGGAGGACTAACTCTTAAGGTTTCTGTTCTAGGCACCACATCTACGCCTAGTTCATCACAAGAAATAGTGTCCAATGGTTTCTTTTTCGCTTTCATAATATTCGGCAAAGAAGCATATCTGGGTTCATTTAACCTTAGATCAGTTGTAATGATTGCAGGTAGGTTTAGTGATACTGTTTGCAAACCTCCATCTATCTCCCTAATAACTTCCACTTTTCCGTCTTGAATATCAACTTCTGATGCAAATGTACCTTGAGCATAGCCAAGTAAGGCAGCTAGCATTTGACCTGTTTGGTTTGCATCATCATCTATAGCCTGTTTTCCTAGAATTATTATTTCAGGACTCTCTTTTTCTACAATAGCTTTGAGTGCCTTGGCTACGCCTAATGGTTCTGGCGCTTCACTAGCTTCTACTAGGATTGCTCTATCTGCGCCAAGAGCCAAACAAGTCCTTAATTGTTCTTGAGAAGCAGAATCACCAACTGATACCGCTATTACTTCTTCAGCTTTGCCAGCTTCCTTTAACCTTACTGCTTCTTCTATAGCTATTTCACAAAAGGGATTAATTGCCATTTTTGCATTGCTTAGATCTGGACCACTCTCATCAGATTTAGCTCTAACTTTAACGTTGTAATCAACTACTCTTTTTACGGGAACTAGAATCTTCATACTATTTTCCTTATATGGTAAAATTCAAAGATCGTATTCTATAACTGCAGCCCCACTCAATACAAATAAATATTTTAAATATGGAAAACACCGAAAGAGAATCAATGGAGTATGACGTAGTTATTGTTGGCGCTGGTCCGGCAGGACTATCTACCGCAATAAAGTTAAAACAGTTATGTGATAAAAATTCTAAAGAAATTTCTATTTGCGTGGTTGAAAAAGGTTCTGAAATTGGAGCTCACATCCTTTCAGGTAATGTTTTTGATCCAAAAGCTCTTAATGAACTAATACCTGATTGGAAAGAATTAGAAGCTCCACTCAACACTCCTGTAAAAAAAGATTCAGTACGTTATTTGCTTAATGATTCTAGTGCATTTTCAATACCTACATTATTTGCAACAACATTTAAAAATCATGGTAATTACATCATGAGTCTAGGTAATTTTTGTAGATGGTTAGGTGAATACGCTGAAGGATTAGAAATAGATATTTTCCCTGGTTTTACAGCATCTAAACTTATTTACGATAATGAAACTGTAATTGGAGTCTCGACAGGAGACATGGGGCTTGATGCTTCTGGTGAAAAGAAACCTAGCTTTGAACCAGGTATAGACCTTTTAGCAAAATATACAGTCTTATCGGAAGGTTGTAGAGGACATTTAGGAAAACAAGTAATAAAACAATTTAATCTCGATAAAGATAGCGATCCTCAACACTATGGCATAGGCTTTAAAGAAGTTTGGGATATAAACCCTGAATTACACGAGGAAGGTCTTGTAATACACACAATGGGATGGCCTGCAGCAAAAGGAGTTCTATCCGGTTCGTATTTCTACCATGGTGAAAATAATCAAGCATTCTTGGGTTATATAGTACCTTTAGATTACGACAACCCGCACATTAGCCCTTTTGATGAATTTCAACAATGGAAACATCAAGCTTCGATAAAAAAATATTTAGAAGGAGGAACAAGAACTGCTTACGGTGCCAGAGCTCTAATCAAAGGTGGTTACCAATCAATTCCTAAGATGCATTTCCCCGGAGGGTTGCTTGTAGGAGATGATGCTGGAACTATGAATTTTCCTAGAATTAAAGGAACTCATACTGCAATGAAATCAGGAATGATAGGAGCAGAAAGTATTTACGAAGAAATAATTAAAGAAGAGTCAAATAAAGATATTGCAAACTTTCAATCAAACTTACAATCTTCTTGGCTAGAAAAGGAACTTCATAAGGCTAGAAATTTTTTACCATTTATTCATAAGTTCGGAACTTTGTTAGGAGTAGCTTTGGCCGGCATGGATCAACTCATATTTAGAGGTAAATTACCTTTTACACTTCATCACGATCAACCAGATCATGATTGTTTAAAAGAAGCCAATGAACTGCCAAAAATAGATTACCCTAAACCTGATGGAGTAATTAGTTTTGATAAACTCTCTTCAGTCTTTTTATCGAATACTAACCATGAAGAAGATCAACCTTGTCATCTAGTTTTAAAAGATGCTTCTATACCAATAGATATTAATTTACCTAAATATGATGAGCCTGCTCAAAGATACTGTCCTGCTGGAGTATATGAAATAGTTGAAAAAGATGGTGATAAAATCTTCCAAATCAATGCACAAAATTGTGTTCACTGTAAGACTTGTGACATAAAAGATCCCTCTCAAAATATTAATTGGGTAACCCCTGAGGGAGCTGGAGGACCTAACTACCCAAATATGTAATAAAATCAATAACTTATATTATATAAAATTAAGTAAAAAAAAGTTAAAAAAAAGTTAAAAAAAGTGTTGACCGATTATTAAAAAAGAGTATTATTACCTTACTTAATTATCCGATCTGGAAACAACTCGAGACGGGAGAAGGAAGAGATAAGAAAGTTAGAGAACGGAAGGTGAAAGCTCTAATAAAGAAAGGTACCAAAAGATTTATTAGACCACCAAGATCAAAAGAGAAATTGATCAAGGAGCTAGAGAAAAAAACTCAAATCTAGACACTTTCGAACTCGAACTAAACAGAGCTAAGGCTCTGTTTTTTTATGTCCCTAATATAATTTAAAGAAAGATTCTTGGCTTACAAGCCCAAAATCTTCTCCCTTCTCTTCTCCTAAATCAATTAATTTGTAATAAACGTTTCTAGATATTAAAGCTTCTAAGTTTTTTCTTACTAATACGTAAGGTGAAGGCTCTAAAGTTTCCTTGTTTACTTCAACTCTTAGTGGATGATCTAAATTTAATGAAAAGGTCTCATGGGTATTTGTTTTAAAATTTATTATTTGTTGTTCACCGGAACCTAGAATCTCAAAATCAATAATTACGAATGGTTTATCTTCTACAATAATCCTAATTTTTTCTACAGGAGTAACTAGATAATAAAAACCATCAGAATCTAATCGCAGCACTCTACTAAATAAATTAACCATTCTCTCTCTTCCAATTGGAGAATTCATAAAAAACCATCTCCCAGATCTATCAATTCGCATTTCTACGTTCTCGCATAATGGTGGGTCCCACTTCTCAACGGGTGGAAATGTATCTTCGTCTAGCTTTGACAGTTCTGAAAATATTGATGAGATTGATGGTTTATTCATTTATATAAATATTTGATAAATAAGAATCTGTAAGGATAAAAGAATTAAGACAAAACCTATAATTTTTTCAAATAATCCTAAGAATGAAGAAAATTTACTTTGAAAACCTTTACTAGTAAATACGTAAGAAATAAATGAAAACCAAATGAATGTAGCAAATGCCATATAGGCTCCATATAAGACTAGGTATAGATTATTTTCTCCTCCTACAACAACGCTAAACACAGTTACAAAAAATAAGATGGCTTTAATATTCGTTACATTTGTAATTAAACCAGCTAGAAAACCATTAAATTTATCTATGTTCTTATTTTCTACCTCAATATTATCTTCTTCCTGTCTACCTAGAATTGATCTAACTCCCAAATACAATAAATAAAGCGACCCTATGATTTTGAGGATTGTTGAAAAGAGTTCATTGGATGTTATCAATAAAACTAAACCTGTTATTGCTAGAAGAGAATGAAATAGTATTCCTACTCCTATTCCTAAGCTGGTCCAGATTGCAACTTTTCGGTTATATCTTAAGCTTTGTCTTGTTACTAATGCGAAATCAGGACCTGGGCTTGCTACCGCAAATAAATGCAAAATTGCTACAGTAAAAAACTCCACCATTTAATTAAATTAATGTAGGTTCTATTTCTAATTTAACTTTAAATTTGTCATAAATATCATCGATAATAGAATCAGCAAATCTAACTATTTCATTTCCATCTAGATTGCCATTTGTTGTTAAGACTAAAGCATGTTTCTCTGATACCTTTACGTTCTTCATTCCATTTCCTTTCCATCCAGCTTCTTCTATCAAATAGCCTGAAGGTATTTTATATTTAGAATTAGCCTCATAATAAGGTACATTAATTATCTTAGTTAGATTTCTAAAATCACCCTCTTCCAGGATCAAGTTTTTAAAAAAACTGCCAACATTAAATTCTATATTATGATCTGGTAAAATAATCTTTCTTAGAGATGACACGCCGTCAAATACATCTTTAGGCGTTAATTTTTCTATATCCTTAGGATTAGATCTAAAAAATTCCTGTAATGAATCATAAGAAATATCTACGCAAGGCTCTGGATGAGTCTCAAAAACTACTGAAGTAATAAAATATTCTTTCTTATTCTGGAATACGCTGGATCTATAACCAAAATTGCATTCCTCTTTACAAAATATTCTTTCTTCTGCCGTAAGTGTATTGATTGATTTAACCTCTTTAATAAACGCAGAAACCTCTTTTCCATATGCTCCAATGTTCTGTATAGGCGAGGCACCCACAGTTCCAGGTATAAGAGCTAGGTTTTCAAGGCCGTACCTTCTATTAGATATACTCCAGTCAACAAATTTATGCCAGTTTTCACCGGAAGAAATTTCTACTATCCTTTTATCATGTTCAATCTTTCCAAAGATATTATTTTTGATCACCAATCCGTCATAATCTTTAGTGAAAACAATATTTGACCCTTCTCCAATAAAAAGTATAGGAAGGTTCTTTAGCTTAGAAAATTCTATCGCTTCTAGAAATTGCTCTACTGTTTCAATAGAACAGAAATATTTTGCTAGTTGATTAATTCTTAAAGAATTAATATCTTTTATAGAATAGTTTTCTTCAATTTTCATTTTATAAAGAACTGGCTAGTTCTCTTGCTAATTCTAATTCTTCTTCAGTGTCTACTCCTAAATGAATATTACTTATAGATTCTATTCCGTATATAACTTCTTTATTATCCATAGCTCTCATTTGTTCAAGTTGCATATCTAGCTCTCTTTCACTTTGTGGCCATTTCACAAACTGCTTTAGAAAACTGGCTCTATAAGCATAAATACCAAGATGCATTTTGGCTTCATCAATATCATACTTATCATCTATCTTTCTAGAGAAATTAACTACACTTCCATCTTCTTTAATCCATAACTTAACAACACTTGTATTTGTAATGTCTTTGGCATCTAAATTAGCGAATAAAGTTGCCATGTTTGAAGATTTTTGCACCATTAAATCGAACAAATTATTGATATCTTCGGGATCTACAAAAGGCTCATCTCCCTGCACATTAACAACAATCTGATCCCCTTCTAAATCAAGATTATTTACTGCTTCAGCAAGTCTGTCTGATCCTGTTAAATGATCTCGTTTGGTTAAAACAGTATCGATACTATTATTGGAACAGTGAGAAATAATCTCTTCAGAATCCGTAGCAACTAAAACTTCCTTGGCATTGCTTTGAAGGGCTTGTTCATAAACTCTCTGTATTAATGTTTTATTACCTATTTGTTTTAACGGTTTTCCTGGTAATCGAGTAGATTCCATTCTAGATGGTATTAAAACGATAAAATCCTGCATTTAATCTAATTTACGAGCTTCATCAGGAAGCATTACAGGTATTCCGTCTTTAATTGGATAGGCTAATTTACTTTTTTTACAAATTAATTCATCTCCAACTTGCTCTAATGGCTCTTTGGATACAGGGCAAACTAATATATCCAACAACTTCTTATCTAATTCGGTCATCTAATCTCCAATTTCTTTAAGTTTGGCAAGTAATTCTGTTTTAAAAATATCATCCTTAATTTCTGCTTCAATTGATAAATACCAAAGATTTTTATTCTTCATATCCATACATCTTACAGCGTCCTTTTCTGTCATTAATATTGGATGATTATCTTCAAAATTTAAATCTTCTTCTTTAAATTGATAGTGATCTGGGAAACTGTGCTCTACAAGGTTAAGGCCTAAAGCAGTCAAAGTATTGTAAAACTTTGAAGGATTTCCTATACCTGCAACAGCATGCACATTTCTTGATAATGGCCAGTCCTTTGCTGGAAACCTTCTGTTGTCACTTAACCTTACCCATTCCAAAGGCTTGTAAGTCATTAAACAATCTTCGTGAATCTCTTCAACATTTAATCTTTTTGTTGAGCTAACAATAAAATCAGCGTCTTTAGAGCGTTCTATTGGTTCCCTTAATGGACCGGCTGGTAAGCAGAGACTATTCCCTATTCCTCTTAGGCCATCAAATACTATTATTTCTATATCCCTACCTAGCTTGTAATGTTGTAATCCATCATCACTTATAATTATATCTGCATCAGTTTCTTCCAATAACTTCTTAACGGCCTGAGTTCTGTTAGGAGAAATACAAACTGGCCTGTTTGTATTTCTATGAATTATAAGTGGCTCATCGCCTGAATCCTCTACTCTAGAATCATCGTTAATAATTAAAGGATATTGATTTGATTTACTACCATAACCTCTACTTACTATTCCAGGACTATATCCTTGCTCTTCAAGAACTTTAGAAAGCCAAATAACAAAAGGTGTTTTTCCAGAACCTCCTACGATAATATTTCCAACAATTATTACAGGAATGTCAGGCTTCCACGAAAGTTCTGAATTAAGTAAAAATTTATTTCTTCTTCTTGTAACTAAGGATTTAATCAATCTAGAGATTGGCCATAGGGCCCACAACCAAAGTCTTTTCTTATACCAACTTTCTTCAATAAAACTAACTTGGTCTATTTCAGACTCTTCAGAAATAATTAAGTCTCTGACTTCATCTGCTTTGGTTGGTACCTGAGGGTCGTCTTTAAATTGATTTCTATGTAACTCGGCATAATGGCTGTCCTTTTGTATAAGTGATGCGTGGTCACCTATTTCCACAATCTTCCCATGATCCAACACAACAATCTTATCTGCAGATTCAATTGTTGAAAGACGGTGAGCTATAACTAAAGTGGTCTTATTTTTAGATAATTCAACTAGCGCATCTTGAATATAATTTTCTGATTCTGAATCTAAAGCCGAAGTAGCCTCGTCAAGTATAAGGATAGACGCATCTTTCAATATGGCTCTTGCTATAGCTATCCTCTGACGCTGACCTCCTGACAGTAAAACACCATCATCACCTGCTTGCGTATCGTACCCATCAGCCATTAATTCTATGAAAGAGTCAGCATTAGCTTTTTTTGCTGCATCTTTTATTTGATCCAAATCTACATTAGAAGATCCATAATTTATATTGTTGGCAATAGTGTCATTAAATAATGTCACGTTTTGACTTACCAAGGCTATGTGCGATCTTAAATTAGTTATTTCATATTCGCTTATAGATATGCCGTCTACCTTTATGTCTCCTTCGTATCCATCGTAAAATCTTGGTAGCAAGCTCATTAATGTTGTTTTACCAGCTCCGGATTTTCCTACGAAAGCTACGGTTTCACCTTGATTAATTATTAAATTAATATCTTCGAGCGTATTCCCCCCTCCTTCTCCTTCATATGAGAAATTAAGATTTGAAAAAACTATCTCTCCTTTAATGTCATCCGAAGTATATGTTCCTTCATTTCTTTCAGGTGTTTCATCCAACTGACTAAATATATCTTCAGCTGCCGCCAATCCTTTTTGTATTTGACTGTTTATTTCCGATAATTGCCTTACTGGTTTTGCCAACATCCCTGCTGCGCTAAAAAAGGCAATAAAAGTCCCTGGAGTCATATTAGAGACTATAGAAGCATCAAGCGCTAACCAGGTTATTAGCGCTAAAGCTGCAGACACGAAAAGTTGCACTAAAGGTGAGGCAATTGAATTAGTAGCTTCTAGTTTTAAATTCTGCTTTCTATTGTTGTCACTTGCATCATTAAATCTACTGATTTCATATTCTTCTCCTCCAAAAGACTTAACTTCTTCGTGTCCAGTTATAGTTTCTGAAGCTACATGCGTAACATCTCCCATGGCTGTTTGAATTCTTCCACTAATCTTTCTAAGTCTTCGTGCAGCCACTCCAACAATAATTGCAATGAAAGGAGCAGCTATAAAAAGAAACATTGCCAATTTCCAATTAAGAAACATTAAATAAGTAATTAAACCTATTACTAGCAGACCTTCGCGTATAAATATTTTTAGCGCATTTGTAGCAGCCCCAGTTACCTGCATAACGTTAAAAGTTATTCTTGAGATTAAATGGCCAGAGCTGTGTTGGTCGTAATAAGAACTTGGAAGAACAGTAAGTTTATTAAATAGTTCAGTCCTAATGTTATGAACAAGTCTATTTGATATAGAAGAAAGTAGATAATTTCCTACAAAAAAACCTATTCCCCTTACTAAAGCTATAGCAATTAAAGCTATAGGTAGAATAACTCTCATGTCGCCAACAGGGTCATTAACGTAATCAATAACTCTTTTAAGCCATTCAGTTGCAGCAACTTGCGAACCTGAGTAAATAGCAAAACCTATAATGCTTACAATAAATAAAGGTATATAAGGCAGTACATATGAAAGCAATCTACCGTAAAGGCGAACACCTGATAGGTTTGTATTTTTACTGGCCATAAACTCTATTCTAGATTCAATAACCTATCCAGTCGACTTGAGACGCTATTATCATGTGTTGCAATAATTAAGCTAATATTCAGATCTTTACTTAGGTCCAGTACAAGATTCATAAAATTATCCACATTTTTATTGTCTAAGTTTCCTGTTGGTTCATCCATAAATATAGATGAAGGCTTGTTTATGATCGATCTTGCAATTGCAACTCTTTGCCTTTCACCACCAGAAAGCTGACTTGGCTTATTGTCTTCTTTAGACTTTAGATCAACTTTATCTAATATATCTTTAGCTTCACTTAAACTATTATCCTTAGATTCACCTGACAACCATAAAGGAAAGGCTACATTCTCTATTGCGCTAAATTCTGGAAGTAAATGGTGAAATTGATAAACAAACCCAATATTTTTATTTCTAAATGTAGCTCTGTCATCTCTATCTAATTGAACAATATTTTTGCCATTAAAATTAACTTCCCCGGAATCTGGTAAGTCCAATCCAGCTAAAATATGTAGAAGGGTTGATTTTCCGCATCCTGAAACTCCAGTTAGACCTATGCGCTCACCCTTTTTAACTGAAAAGCTTAGATTGCTTAAAACAGTAAGGTGCTCAGCAGCTAGGTTATAAGTTTTATTTAAATTAATGCAGTTTATTAGGTCATCATTCATACTTTAGTGCCTCTGCCGGTTCAATCTTTGAAGCTATCTTCGCTGGGTAAACGCTAGCTATTAATGCCAAGAAAAATGAAATAATACAGATAGAAAAAACCCAATTACCTCTAATATCTATAGGGAAATAGTCAATAAAGTACACTTTCATAAATTGGATTCCAAAAAGACTCTCAACAAAGCTAACAATTGACCCAAAGTAGGTTGTTATGAGTAATCCAGCTAACAAACCAGTGATTATTCCTACTAAACCTATTAAGGAACCAAAAAACAAAAAGATGTTTTTAATGAAACGATGCGTTGCTCCTAGAGAGATTAAGACAGCTATTTGAGATTCCTTTTCTTTAATTGTCATAATAAGCATAGACATCAAGTTATAAGATGAAATCAGGATCAATGTCATCAGCATAAGAGCAACCAAAAACCTTTCCATTTGAATTGCTTCAAATAGAGTCCCATAACTTGTCTCCCATGTACTTGCTTTGTAATTAACTTGGAATTCTTTGTTTATTCTCAATAGATCAGACTTTATGTTATCTTTTGAATTGAAGAGATTTAAATATCTTATTCTGATTCCATGCACGTACTCTCCCGTTCTCAGCAATTTAGAAGCGTTGTCAATATTCAAATAAACATAACTTTGATCTATTTCAGGAGCTCCGAGACTAAAAATACCAGTTATTTTAAATTTCTTTGTTCGGGGCAAAATCCCTGCCAAACCTAAGGCAGTTTCTGGTACCAATATATTTACTGAATCCCCAACCCTTAAACCTAATTGAATGGCTAAAATATCTCCGATGACTAAGTTGTAGCTATTTTCTTGCAAAGAATCTAGAGAACCTTCAATAAAATGATTCTCAATTGTTGAAACATTCTTTTCATACTGAGGGTCTACTCCAAATATATAGACTCCTTTTAGATAAGTTCCAGAACTTAATAAGCCTTGTGTTTCTATGTAAGCGGCAGCACCTAAAACATTAGAATTGAGCATTAAAGATTCATTAATACCATCAACTTCATCTTTATTTATATTTCCTTGTATAGAAGCGTGAGGAATGGCTTGAAGTATTCTTGTTTTTAATTCACGTTCAAACCCATTCATGACTGAAGTTACAAGGATTAAGATAGCCACTCCGATAGCAATGCCTGCGAGAGCCATTCCAGATTGAAATGAAATGAAACCCTGGCCTTTGCTTTTAAAATATCTTAGGGCAATAAAAAGAGATATATTTTTCATAAGAACCCTATATCGCTATATGGAAAGAGCTAAGCTGATTTCGCGTTATCTTCTTTCTTTTTATATGGAGGCACTAAACCTGCCACTTTATTTAAATTCAACCAAGACTGTTTATAAACTGACTTAGCGTGACTAAATTCTTTAAAACCATCATATCCGTGATAGGAACCCATTCCACTAGGACCCACTCCACCAAAAGGCAAATCTTCCATGGTAATATGAGAGATTACATCGTTAACAGTAACACCACCTGAAGTAGTATTATCTAGAACGAAGTCCTTCTCTTTAGTATCTTCTCCAAAGTAATAAAGCCCCAAAGGTCTGTCTTTACTATTAATGTAATCTACTGTTTCTGAAACGTCTTTATAAGTCTTCACTGGTAAAACAGGTCCAAATATTTCTTCCTGCATAACTTGCATATCTTCAGTAGGATTTAAAATAATTGTTGGAGGTATTTTGTGATGAGGTTGTTGACTAAAATCTTCGTTAGAAGGATTAATTTCTACTACCTCTGCTCCTTTTTCTTTAGCATCAGATATATACCCTTGAATCCGATCATAATGCCTTTGATTGATAATAGAAGTAAAATCATCATTGTCTTTCATATCAGGATACATTTCTGAAGTGACATCGACAGTCGCTTGAACGAATTCATCAACGCTTTCCTCAGGCACTAATGCATAATCAGGAGCTAAGCATATTTGACCAGCATTCATAGTTTTTCCTTGCATGACTCTAGTTGCAGTCTCTTTTATTTTAGAAGATTTACCAACCACTACCGGTGATTTTCCTCCAAGTTCTAAGGTTAAAGGCACAAGGTTTTCTGATGCTGCTTTCATTACATGCTTTGCAATGGCAGTACCGCCTGTAAAAATTAAATGATCAAAAGCTAGTCCGCTAAAAGCAGCTCCGACCTCAGGATCTCCAATAAATACTCCTATCTCTGACTCATCAAAATACTCTTCTATCATTAACTTCGTTAGGTCTGATGAAGCAGGTGTCAGTTCTGAAGGTTTTAACATTACTCTATTACCTGCAGACAAGATTCCTGCTAAAGGAGCTAAAGCAAGATTTAGAGGAAAATTCCAAGGACTAATTGCACCAACTACACCTTTAGGTTGATATCTAATTTCAGCTTTTGCACCCAAAAGAGACAGAGCCGATCCTAAAGGGGCTATAGCTGCTTTTCTTTTTTCAGTTTTCATCCATTTCTTTAGATTTTTCTTAGCATGCATCATTGGCCCTATAACTGAATCCACTTCAGTAGCAGCTGACATTACGGGATCTCTATTACCAAAATCATCTTGCAATGCTGAAATTATTTCTGATTTATACTTGGTTACCATAGAAACTACCCGATCTAGTCGATCAGATCTAAGTTCCAGGCTTGGTGCTCCTTCTTTAATATTTAAGTTCTTTTGAAGTTCCAACACTCTATGCATATTTTGTATGGTTTCATTACTCATAATTCCCCCTAATTAAACTGATCTTTTAGCTTTATCTTTTTCATTACTACTTTTAATGGTATCTCTAATGGCTTCCCAATCTTTATCTTCAAGCGAAGCTAGCGCCCTATAGAAAGTTCCACCTGTTAAGTATTCAGCTCCATCAATAGCAATTGTTTGCCCGTTTAAGTAGTTACAACCATCAGACATGAGAAATGTAGCTAAGTTCCCTAATTCTTCCATCTCCCCCACTCTTCCCATGGGATTTTGACTATATGTTCCACTGGAGTCTGAAGCTGCAGCATCTGGATCTTGACCAGGAGATAATCTGGCCCAAGCGCCTTCTGTAGGAAAAGGACCTGGTGCAATAGCATTTATTCGTATTCCAGTTTTTCCCCATTCTGTTGCCAAAGATTGTGTCATGGCATGAATACCACTTTTGGACATGGCAGAAGGTACCGTAAAAGCAGATCCTGTCCAAACCCAAGTTGCTAAAATTGAAATAATATTTCCGCCCATACCAAGTTCTAGCCATCTTTTCCCTATTGAATGAGTTACGTAGAAAGTTCCATGAAAGACAATGCTAGCTATAGCATCAAAACCTCGGTGTGATAAATCTTGGGTTCTAGAGATAAAATTTCCTGCAGCATTATTAACTAAACCATGTATAGGGGCTTCTTCGAAGATTTCACTTATAGTGTTATCAACATCTTGAGGTCCTCTTATGTCTAACCCGTAGCATTTTACAGAACCTCCTTGTTCGTCCATAAGCTCTTTAGCTGTATCTTCTAGTACACCTACCCTTCTTCCGCAAATCAGAACCTCGGCTCCGTATTTCAAGAAATATCTAGACATCTCTTTGCCCAGACCCGATCCACCGCCTGTTACTAGAATTCTTTTTCCTTTAAGTAGGTCATCTTTAAACATGCTATCTCCTTTATTAATTTGGATAGTTACTATATCAAATAACTATGTTTTAACCCTTATTTTATTACTTAAGGCAAGTCTGAAGGCTCTTCAGTATAGGCTTTATAGTCTTTTCTGTAATTCTTTTTTCTTATCCAATTATGTCTTTTATTGCTCAAGACAAAAATTAAGCAGAAAAGCATCAAGGAAGAACCTAATAAATAAGGGTAAGAAGGGTTTATCGTATATAAAGGCATAGAAATAATTGGAGAAATAACGTGACCTACAGGTATCACCATCCCTAAAAAACCACTTGCTGAACCTTGATTTTCCTTATCAACTGAAAGGGAAAGAGAGGCAGATATACCTGGACCCAGCATTCCCCCGCCTAAGCCATAAAAAAATAGCGAAATATAAATGTGAACTAAAGAAGTGCTATTTGCTACCCCAAGTAAAGAGAAGAATATAAATAAAATACCTAATCTGATTAATGATCCAGGAGAAGTTTGTAATCTATCAGCTATCAAAAGTTGTCCATTTAAAATGCCAAGGGCAGTTAACATAAAACCTACACTTGCTAGAGCTATGAAATTAGTGGAGTTTGGTTCAATAACATCTTGGAAGTAAAAAGACGATGTCTGGACTAGTGCAGCATTGCAAATTCCAAAGGATGCAGAAACTATTAAAAAAGGCCAAACTCGATTATCAAATAGAGAAATTTTTTTTAAATCGTCTTTGCTCTTTTTTATGGGAGGTGATTTTTGTTTAGTGATTAAAAAAATTACAAAAAAAGCTCCTAAAGCAAAAAGATAAAAAGGAGCGGTATAAGAAATTAGTAGCAAAATTCCAGCTAAAGCCGGTCCTAAAATTCTTCCCATAGAAAAACCAGAATCAAGTCTTGCAAAAGCTCTACTTCTATCTTCGATAGAAGATATATCTGCTATCCAGCCCCCGGATGCAGGTCTAGTTGCACTTCCAAATAATCCATTTAAGACTCTTGCTGCTACTAATAAAATAAATAGTATTACACCCGTTAATTTCCCTGCTTGACCCATAGAGATAGTAAAACTGAAGAGAATTAAAGAAATTGCAAACCCTGACAGTCCAATAATAACCACTTTCTTTCTTCCTATAGAATCACTTAAAGAGCCCCAAATGGGACTAAAAAGCATCCATACAAAAGCTGAAGTAGCGAATATAAATCCAATTTGAACCTCCGTTAATCCTAAATCTCTTGCTATAGGAGGTATAGTTATAAAAACTACTGACTGACCTGCTCCAACACATAATAGTCCTGCTGCTAAGATCCAGATCGTATTAGGTAATTTTGATAACTCTTTATTCATAAGTCATGATCAACATATGAATCTTTTTGTTCTCAGGATCATGAATTATATATTCGTAATAGCTAGACAAGCTGTGGGACCATTCATGCTCATAGACCTTTGCTTCATTGAAAGAAGAATTAAAGTCTATGCATCTTTCTAAGAAATACAAAATAGAAGTTTCATTAATAAATCTATTTAAAAGATATTTGACCTTTGTTAAAGATTCCTTAGAAATAGGTGGGCAGGACCATTTAGGGGAAGAAACAATTTGAATAACTTCATTCTTAAAGTATTCTTCAGAAATCTTTACAAAATCTTTTTCTTTTAAGTTTTTAGTTAAAAAGGGTCCATGCTTACCAGAACTTTGTTGAGTATAGTGATCAAAAAACAGTTCTTGATAAACTGGATTATTAAGAAGTGAATGAAAAAAAATTTTTTTAGTAACTTTAGAAAATTTAGGCTCTGTATTTAGTGTGATTAATCTCAGCAAGCCATGTTCGTGAAGACGGATTAGATGCTTATTCCCTACCTTAAACTCATAAAGATCTTGTAAAGATAAAATATTATTATTGCTCAAAATCCTTTTATGCCTATAGCTTGTCTCACTTCCCTAATAATAGGTTCTGAAATTGATAAAGCTTTTTCGGACCCTTCAATTAATGTTTTTTCAACGAATGATTTGTCTTTTATAATCTTATTGTATTCATTGTTAAATGGTCTTAGGAAAGAATACAGTTCTTCAAATAGTATTTGTTTTGCCTCTCCCCAGGCAATCCCTTCTTCATATAACTTCTGTAAATCATTAACCTTTTCTTTGGTACTAATAGCCTTATAGATATTGAAAATATTACAATCTAATGAATCTTTAGGATCACCAGGCTCAAGTGAATTTGTTTTTATCTTCATGATTAACTTTTGTAATGCTTCTTCTTCACTAAACACAGGAATGGTATTGTTATAAGACTTACTCATCTTCCTTCCATCAATTCCTGGAAGAACCCCCGTATTCTCATCAATTATCGCTTCAGGAGGTGTTAGAATATCACCATAATAATGATTAAATTTTAAAGCTATATCTCTAGTCATTTCAATATGCTGCTTTTGATCTTGACCAACTGGAACGGAATCTGCTTTGAACATCAAAATATCTGCTGCCATTAAAATAGGATAATTAAATAGGCCCATGTTTATTCCTTTATCAATATCCTTTGATTTATTAGCTTCATTATCCGTTGTCGCTGCTTTGTAAGCATGAGCTCTATTTAATAAGCCCTTAGAGGTCAAACAGCTTAAAATCCAGGCTAATTCAAATATATGAGGTATATCAGATTGCCTGTAAAAAATAACTTTGTTTGGATCTAGACCACAAGCCATCCAACAAGCAGCAATTTCAAAGCTAGATATATGCCTTAACTCAGAATCTGAATTTTTAATTAAAGAGTGATAATCAGCTAAAAATAAGAATGATGTTGTATCTTTTGTTTCGCTAGCCTTAATTGCTGGTAAAACTGCACCGACTAGATTGCCTAAATGGGGCACGCCAGTAGTTGTTATTCCTGTTAAAACTCTATGTTCTTTACTCACAAAAACTCCAAGAAGTATTCTAACTCATGTAACAAATAAAGTACTTGATAAGTGGCTTATATGGATTATTATTTTAGCAGTATTTATATGGCAAGAATTTTCATAGCGTTAACCCTTGAGAAGGATTTCAATAATCAAATTATAGAAATTAAGAAAGAGCTTAAGTCTAATTTATTGAAAGATGCCAATATTTCTTGGCAAAAAAATGATCAACACCATCTTACGGTATGTTTCGTCGGCGAGATGGAACCTGAACAAATAAATCAAATGAATGAAAACCTAAAAGAAATAAACTTTGCAAGCCTTTCAAATTCTATTGATTTAACTGAAATTTCTTTTTTTCCTAATGAAAAAAGCCAAGTTCTATCCGCTTTAGTGAAACCTAGCTCACATTTAAAAACTCTTCACGAGAAAGTAGAAAGAATTGTAGTTAATATTGGCTTTGGTTCTGAACTAAAGGATTATAGACCTCATATTACGTTGGGACGCTTTAAAGAAAAAGACCGACCACACTATGAATTTGGAATATTTGAAAAAACCTTGAAAGGAAAAGTGAAACAACTAAATGTATTTGAGAGCGAATTTGATAAAGGAAAAACTGAGTATACTCTTTTGGAGAGCTTTGAATTCTAAAAATCGAAGTTGAAGGGGTCAGTGCGGGTTTCTCACTGTGTGGTTAGTACCCTTTCTAACTCACAGATGATTAACTTTCGTTTAATCCTTTCACCCTTCTTCTTCTGTCCATTTTTTTCCTGATTCGGGTCTCGAGGTCCGATTCTTTCCAAAATATGTCCTAAGTTCAATTTATCAAAAAAATTTTATTATGCAAGAAAAAAGTAAATAAAAATAAATTCTATCTTTCTAATCTTTTGTACCAATCTTTGCCATCCTTCTTTTTAAACTTCGATATAAAATCAAAAATTATTTCTAAATCATCAGAAATAAAAAATTCTTCAAATGTTGTCCTTGGTAAAAAACCTTTTTTAACCGCTTCTTTAGAAAAATCGTAAAGAGAAGAGTAATAGTCATCTACATTAAATAGTATTATGGGTTTTGAATAAAAACCCAATTGATTCCAAGCTAGAGCTTCAAATAATTCTTCCCAAGTACCGACTCCTCCAGGTAAAGAAATAATGGCATCAGATAATTTAGCCATTCTCGATTTCCTTTCGTGCATTGAAGAAACTATCTCAAGTTTAGTTAAGCCTTTGTGACCCACTTCTATTGCATCTAACTGCTCAGTGATAATACCTGTTACGTTTGCACCTCTAGATAAAGCAGCGTCAGCTGTAACTCCCATAAGGCCGTTACTCCCCCCGCCATAAACCATAGAAAAATTCTTATCAGCTATCGCATACCCGAGCTCAATAGCTTTTTCTGTGAACTCAGGTTTATTTCCTGAAGCTGAACCAGCATAAACACAAATGGATTTCATAATTCCTTCCTTAATAACAACTATATCACCTATAATTATTTAAATGGATACCCTAAAGATAGATATCGTCTCAGATATTGTATGCCCTTGGTGTGTAATAGGATTTAGAAACCTTAAAAAAGCAATGGATGAATTGAAATTTGAATTAGATTTTGAAATTTCATGGAAACCTTACGAACTACACCCAGAAATACCTGAAGAAGGTTATGACAAGAAGTTATATATGCAACAGAAGTTTGGCTCTTCAGGTGGTAAATCAAGATACGATGAGATTACTAAAATTGGAGAATCCCTTAATTTTAATTTCAACTTTTCTAAAGCTGAAAGAATACCGAATACATTTATGGCACATCGTCTTCTGTGGAAATCTGAAGAATATAACTTACAAACTGAATTGTCAGAAGCTTTATTTACAGCTTACTTTACTGACGGGTTGGACATAGGATCAAAAGAAATACTTGCTAAGATATCCGAGTCTGTCGGGATGAATAAAAGTGAAATCCTTAACTTCCTTGATTCAAAAGAAGGTGGACAAGAAACGGCTGATCTTGAAATGAATTTTATTGAAAAAAGTATAGGGGCTGTTCCTACTTATTTTATAAATGATAAGTATATTATCCAAGGAGGACAGGAACCCGAAACATTTATATCATTCTTAAGAAAAATAATTCAGAAAGAAAATGAAGCTGATAAATAGTGAAAAATTATCTAAAGCACTTGTAAATAAAGATTTCTTCCCTTTCTTTCACGTAGAAAATATATTCTTAGATCAAATTGATAGTTCCTCAATTATTAAAGACTTCCCTGACATTAATGATGGAGGAAGTTTTCATGTTGATGCAATTCTTTCTGGAGAATCAATTCGTAAACTAATTAAAGAGTTAGAAAGTGAAGAATTTAAGAGAATCTTAGAAAAGAAATTCAGTATTAATCTAGATAAGGCAAAAGTAGTTACTACCTTAAGAGGCTTCTCTCGTAAAAAGGATGGAAAGATTCATACAGACTCAAAAACAAAGATTTTAACCGTTCTTTTATACTTAAACTTAAATTGGCCAGAAAATAGAGGGAATCTTAGATTGTTAAAAGGAAACAATAATTTAGATGAATATATTAAAGAAATACCTTGTACTTTTGGTAGTTTGGTCTGCTTCAAAGTGACCGATGAATGCTGGCATGGGTTTAAGCCCTATGAAGGTAAAAGACTCTCTATTCAACTCAACTACATTTATCCAGAGGCTTTAAGTTTTCATAACTTAAGACATAAATTAAGCTCTTCTTTAAAATCTATTTTTAAAAAACGTAGGAAATAGTTCTGAAAGTACTGATTATTAAACTAACATCGATGGGTGATCTTATGCATGCCCTACCCGCTCTTACAGAGGCTAGTAGTCACATAGAAAATATTAGTTTTGATTGGGTTGTTGACACAAGCTTCGCTTCTGTTCCTTCTTGGCATCCTCTAGTAAATAAAATCATAACAACTGACCATAGAAATTGGAAAAAACACTTATTTTCAAAAGATTCTAGAAAATCCCTTAAAGAAGTTATTAATCAAATCAATGAAAGAGACTATGATTTGGTTGTGGATATGCAAAATAACCTTAAAAGTGCTTTTATCTCGTACTTATGTAAGCATGATGTTGTTGGAATGGATTCTAAAAGTACGCGAGAATACCCTGCACACTTAGCTTATAAAGAAAAAATTAACGTTAACAAAAAGCTACATGCCATTAATAGACAAAAAAAACTTCTTGGAGACGCGCTTGGGTATAATTATAAACAGGGAAAAGTAGACTACGGTGCTTCATTTAAGAGTTTTATTAAACCAAGAATAAAACTTCCAGATAAGTATTGTGTTCTGGTGCAGAACGCTAGTTGGGTTACAAAGCAATGGTCCATTGGAAATTGGCAAAATTTAATTCGGTACCTAGAAAATAAAGGTATTGATATGTTGCTCCCATCTGGGAATTTAGATGAACTTGAAAGGGCAAAAGAAATTTGTTCTGTATCAAAAAAAGCACAAGCAATAGATCTTATGCCGCTAAATGAAATAGCTTATATTGTTAAGAATGCTAACTTTTGTATTTGTTCAGATACAGGTTTAGCTCACTTATCTGCCTTAACCGAAACTCCTTCTATAACCCTTTACGGTCCTACAAAAACGTCTTTGATAGGGACAACAGGAATAAATCAAAATCACTTAATCGGCGGTAAGGAAGAGATAAACCAAATACTTGTGTCAGACGTAATTAATGTATTGGATAAATATTTCATTTAATTACCAAACGTATTTATCTTTCTTTAAAAATTCCAAAACTTCTTCATGCTCTGAACTCATTTTAAGAATGGCTTCTATTTGTTTTATCCTAACTTCCCAAGTTGCTCTCATGCGTTTCTCTAAATCTTTTGAACATTAATCATTCTTATTTATACCTTCATTCTCATTAAGATTTTTTTCTTATTATTTTGATAAAATCTATAAATATGGAAAAGAATAAGCTTAGTTCTTCAAGGGTAATTAGCATTCTTAATGAAATAATGGAATACGAGTTAGCTGGTGTGGTGAGATACACTCATTACTCTCTTATGATCGTTGGTCCCCATCGACTACCTATTGTTCAATTTTTAAAAGATCAAGCGAACGAATCTCTACTTCACGCCCAACAAGCAGGAGAGTTATTAACAGGGCTTGAAGGCCATCCCAGTCAAAAAATAGCTGAGATTGTTGAGACAAATAATCATTCCATTAAAGATATTCTTCAAGAAAGTTTAGCTCACGAAGTGCATGCACTTGGTCTATATAAAGAGTTATTAGAAGAAGTGGAAGGATCGTCCGTTTATTTAGAAGAATATGCAAGAAGTTTAATTGGCCAAGAAGAGCAACATCAGTTAGAACTAAAAAAGATGTTAAAAGACTTCAGCTAGAAAAGTCACCCCTTGCACCTACCAGTTATATCTTCACCACACATTAAGGACAATAGGCTCTGAAAAAAAGTTTTAAGATATTCCCCTGAAGGAACGTTATAGAAGAAAAAGAATGCTAATATTGCTAATGCCCATACTGACGGGTGATCTCGAAGGAAAAAAATTAAGCTTCTCATCTAAAAGTGGCGGATAGTGAGGGATTCGAACCCCCGAAGGGTTTGACCCCTTGCCGGTTTTCAAGACCGGTGCATTCAACCAGACTCTGCCAACTATCCTTTCTTAAGTCTTGATTTCGGCATTGTACTATATTGTTAATCTCTATAGTTAAGTGATTTCCAGCCTAAATATGAGATTCCAATAGCAATTAATATTGACATTATATATGGCAAACTAAAACCAAAAAATATCATTTCTGCACCAAGGATGACTCTAACAGTATGAATAACTGCCATAGAAAAAAAGATACAAGAAGTTATTGTCAGTAAGGTATTTTTATCCATTAATCATTCTCCTATAGATTATTTTCTTGAAAATTTAGGATCTCTCCTTTCTAAAGAAGAAGCAATTCCTTCCTTAAAATCTTTTGTTTTCTGCAATCTAATTTGTTCCGACAATTCCCAAGCTACAACTTTCTCCACTTGATCTGCAAGATCTCCTTTTACAGTAGACCGAATTGACTCTACTGCCATAGGCGCTGAACTAGCTATTTCTGAAGCAAATTTTATTGATTCTGCCATTAAAGTTTCTTTAGAAGTAATTTGATCTACCAGTCCCATTTTAAAAGCTTCTTCACCTTTAACCCTTCTTGCTGTATAGAGCATATCAGCTGAATGTTGGATACCTACTACTCTTGGTAAAGTTACAGAGCTACCAAAGCCTTGATGAAAACCGAGTTTGGCAAAATTTGCACTGAATTTAGCTTCGGGGCAAGCTATTCTAAAATCAGCAGACAAGGCAAGGCCCAACCCTCCTCCAACCGCTGCACCTTGTATAACAGCAATTACAGGTTTATTGGTTCTAAATAATCTTACTGCTTGATCATAAAGCTTTGAATAAGGATGAGACTTGTCATGCATGTCTTTATCTTCACCAAAGTTAGCACCAGCACAGAAATTCTTACCTTCAGAACACAATAAAATAACCCTGCATTCGACAATACCATCTAATTCTTCGTATGCATCTGCTATTTGTTGAATTAAAAATGAATCAAAGAAATTATTTGGCGGTCTTTGAATAGTTATTTTTGCTATGTAATCCTTAACTTCAATGGCTATATCTTCATATTCTTTCATGACTAACTCCTAACGCTTGAGAATAATGACAATAAATCAGCCTTACTGCCATTCACTTTTATTGAACCGGTTACTAAGGAAATTGGTAAACTTTTTAAGCCTGTAAGTACTGCTTTCATATCTTCTTCTTTAGCTATGACTTGTACACTTGAACCCATTACTTCGAAGGGTTGTATTTCTAAAACTCCTTTTCTTAAAAATAATGAGAATTTCTTGCCTGAATCAGTAAAACTAAATAGAAGTTGTATATTTTTATCGATAGATTTTTCAGGTACGACACTCACTTTTAGACTTTCTAGCATAGCTTCAATGGGGTATTTTTTTACCACTTCCAAGGTAGGAGCTAAAATATCATTAGGTTCGTAATTCTCATCTAGTAAGGCCGCGCTGCTTAAATAGTAATATCTAGAATTTGGATTACTTTCTTTCTCTCCTAGTGCCTTTAAGCAAGACATTCTCAAAATAATGCTTTCTTTATTATCTGGTTTGCTTAGTAATAAATAATCTGTGAGTTGCAGGGCCCATTGATAATTTTCGTTTTTAAAAGATTCTTCTGCAATTTTAAATAAGTTATCCCATCCCCCAGCAATACTAATTAAATTATTAGCTTCTTCATTTTTTGGTAAAGGTTTTAGGGTAGAAGGGTTGCCATCAAACCAACCTAAATAACCTGAAAAAACATTTCTAGCAGACCACGCAGGTGAGCCATAAAACTCTTTTAAAAATGGAGAATTTCCTAAATGCTTAGGTAAAGAAATTTTTTCAGCTATTTCATCAGGTCCCATGCCTTGATTCATCATCCTTATTGTCTGATCATGCACATACTGAATGCCGTCTCTATAAGTAGTTAATTTTTCATAAATTTCTTGTTTTCCAGAGATAGGTCTTGTGTGACTAGGAATAAGGTGTTCAGGTTCAAGGTATCTCATCATGTCTAAACTATTTACCCAACCAGCTAAATCTCTATAGGGCGTTCCTCTAATCGTATAAAGATTTGGAAAAGTTTTGTAGAAGTTATCTCCCGGAAATAAAGCCTTTTTCTCAGGCAACCAAACAAACAGTTGGTCGTTTGTTTCTCCGGGAGCATGGTATAAAACTATTTTTATACCTGAAACTTCAAATTCCATTTGATCTTCAAAAACTTTTGTTGGGTATAGCAAGCCAGGTGTTCTTCCATCTTTTCCAATCTCCAAGAATGGTCCTATGCCATTATTTTCTATATGTTCATTGGGCAGAACATTTCCAAACATCTTGCTAGACCTCGAAGATATTATTGGTCTTAGTATTCCAATTACTCTTGAGATGTATTTTTCTGTTGAAGAATGAGCATATATTTCTGGGTCTGATTCTTCAGCAAATACAGAGGCCCCATAAACATGGTCACCATGGTTATGTGTATAAATAATTGCAGAAATAGGATTAGGGTTAATAGATTGAAAAATCTCTTTAACTTCTCGTGCTGTTTCTACGGTGCCTGTGGTATCTATTATTATATTTGAGTCTTCACCTTCTACCATCATTGCGTTAGCCAAAGCAAATCCTATGGCCATATGGACACCATCAGTAACTTCAATTACTTCTTTTGTAAATTCAGCACTATGCTCCTTTAAATCTTCAGGGGTAGTAGGAAGGGTTTTTTCTATTTCTATTTCTTCGCTGCAACTGAATAAAAAGGATAAAAGTAGTAAGTAGAAAAAGTATTTCATTCCTTAAATTATATCAAGTTTGCAATGCCTTCATCCATCTTCTGGATCGGTAACGAATAATCAACAACACACCTTTAATAAAATAATCTGCTATTAAGGTTGCATAAATCCATTCAATTGACAGGCCTAGTTGGTAAACTAGGTATGCTAGAGGGACTCGAATTATGACTAAGCCTATGAGTGTTATGATTAATGGAGACTTTGTATCCCCTGCTCCTCTCACCGCACCTCCTATAGAAAATTCTATCGCCATAAAAGGTTGCATAATTCCAAGTATCCAAACAAATACAACTGCTTTATTTACAACATCTATATCGTTAATAAAGAAAGTTGCTAACTCTCTTGAATATAAGGCCAATATTAAACCTAAACTTCCCATAGAGAGTATAGTCATAGTTGCTGCTCTAAAGCCAGAATCATAAGCTTTATCAGGATCTGAAGCGCCCAAGTATTGACCTGTTAGAGTTGCGCCCGCTATAGCAAAACCATTACCTACGGTAAAAGATAACATTAATACATTAACACCTATGTTATAAGCAGCTACAGCATCAGTTCCGTATAAAGCTACTATCCAGAAAAAAGAAAGCATTCCAAATTGAAAGATGAATGACTCCATTCCTGCAGGATAACTAATTGTAATCAGCTGTTTTAATCTATCAGAAGTCATGGAACCAGCTCTGCCTATACCTACAGCTAATTTCTTTCCAAACCACAAGGCTAAGACCAGTAAAGAATTAATGGTAAACGCTAAGCCTCCTGCTAACGCAGCTCCCACAACACCCATTTCGGGTAAGCCAAACCTTCCCTCTACAAGTCCTATTAAAAGGAAAATATTAATTACATTAGTTATTAATCCAATATATAAAGGAGTTTTAGCATCTCCTGCAGCTCTTTGTGCAGTTGCTAAAACCATAGAGATAGCAAAAACAGGTGTAAACGAAACTAATATAGTTGTGTATGTAACAGCAAGTTCTTGAGAAGTTTGGTTTAGTCCAAATAGACCTATAATAGAATCTGCCCCTATCCACAGCATTATGGCAGTTACAACAGAGATAGCGAGACATAACCCTAAAGAAGCTCTAGTTACTTGAGCAGCTTCTGCAGGATCGCCCGAACCTACTGCTCTTGCTACCAATGCAGTTGTTCCGGCCATAATAGCCATTAATAAAGCTTGAAAAACCCAAAATATCCTCTGTCCGGTTCCTACAGCAGCAACAGCTTCTGCCCCTAATGAACCAACTGCCTTTATAGCTACAAGCCCTACAGAAGCGAAAAGTAAATTATTTAGAATTGATGGCCATGCCAATCCCCATACACTGAGAGACTCAGGATGAGTTATTTCAGCAGAACCTTCTATGGTCTGATTTTTATCTACTTCCGTGGACATAAGAAAGGCTGCTATAGTATCACATAACTTATTTCATCTATGGCCAAGCTCTACTTCAATTACTCTTCTATGAATGCAGGAAAGTCAACAATGCTTTTGCAAGCTAATCATAATTATCAAGAAAGAGGAATGAGTACAATTATTTATACTTCCAGCGTAGATGATCGATATGGAAAAAAAGAAATAGTATCAAGAATAGGCCTGAAGGCAGAATCAAATCTCTTTTCAAGCAATACAAATATTTATGAAGAAGTTATAAGCTTCAATAAGGATAAAAGGGTCGATTGTGTATTGATAGATGAGGCTCAGTTCCTAAGTAAAGATCAAGTAGCTCAACTAGGTCAAATAGTCGATGACTTAGACATACCAGTCCTTACCTTTGGAATAAGAACTGATTTTAAAGGTAATCTATTTGAAGGAAGCAAATATTTATTGGCCTGGGCAGACAACCTAAAAGAAATTAAGACAGTTTGTCATTGTGGCAGGAAAGCTACCATGGTTTTAAGATTAGACGAAAATGGTAATGTACTCGAAACTGGAGATCAAATAGAAATAGGAGGCAATGAAAAGTATGTTTCAATATGTAGGAAACATTTCTATGAAAAAAATATAGGTTAACTAAATAATACCTACAATAAATCCAGTCATACAAGAAGCTAAAAGAGCAGCCCAAAGCGCCTTGCCAGTGACTGATATTAGATCGTCCCTTCTTTCAGGAACCATTGCACTCATACCGCTTAAAAGAATTCCGACACTGCTAAAATTAGCAAATCCACAAAGAGCATAGAGCATAATAAGTCTACTTTTTTCAGATAAATTGTAAGTTTCTGAATCAGATAAGTATAAATAAGCAACAAATTCGTTTAGAGCTGTTTTAACACCTAATAATTGACCTGCCATAAGAGATTCTTCCCATGGTATTCCCATAAACCATGCTAATGGAGCAAAGATGAATCCTAGTATTCTTTCAATTGTTATGGCTGAGCCATTAAAATCTGGGAAAATCCCTAGTATAGAATTAACCAAAAAAACGAGTGCCATGACCACAATCAACATTGCTATAACACTTAAAAATATCTCTAAACCGTTTTTGGTTCCTTGAGTCAAGGCATCTACGGTGCTTGTATACATTTTAGAAGAATCTCCTTCTGGAAAGTCTGTCTTAACTTCACTAGGAATCATCATATTGGCAAACATAATCCCTGCTGGCACAGATATTAAAGAAGCTGTAAGGAAATGACCGATCAATCCAGAACCGTATATAGGTGTTAACATTGTTGTATAAACAACCATAACTGAACCGGCTATAGTTGACATACCCACCGTCATCAATATTAAAAGTTCATGTCTGGTCATTGAAGACAAATAAGGTCTTACTAACAGAGGTGCTTCAACTTGACCTAAGAATACATTGGCTGTAGCTCCTAACCCGATTGGACCGCCTACGTTAAGTGGCTTCTTGAACAATACAGATAATGCATTAACAATAATAGGGATTATCCTCCAATGCCATAGTAGTGCTGAAATAGCGGACATTAAAATAATTAAAGTCAGACCACCAAAAGCAAATATAAAAGTTCCTCCTGGATTCGTGATATCAAAAGGGGCATTCGGTGCTCCGTCAGCTAAATAACCAAAAACAAACCCTGTACCATAGTCATTGGCAGCTTTCAGAACCATTACCCCGTCCGAAAGGTATTCAAAGAAAGAACCTACCAAATCTACTCTTAATAATAAAAGAGCGAGTATTAACTGAATTAAAACTCCACTAACTACGTATTTAAGCTTAATTGCTTTTATGTTTTCACTAAACATAGCTCCTAAAAAAAGAAGAGAGAAAAAACCTATCGTTGGTTGTAAATATTCCATAATCAAATCAACTTAATTTCCTTAAGTCTTTCCTGTAAATAATCCTCAGCTAATATACTGTCAGTGTATAAATTAGGCCTATCCTCATCAAAACAACTTGGCAGCGTAGTAATCAACCAGTCTGGGTTAGGGTGAACAAAGAAAGGAATAGAATATCGAGAAGATTCAGATTGAAATGATGATGCAGACACTCTATGTGTGGTTGAACGCAAATAGTTATTAGTGAGCCTTTGAAGCATATCACCAATATTGCAGATAATTACATCTTCTTCAACTGTGGCATCTTGCCATTCCCCTTCCTTACTTAGAATTTCTAGGCCTGATTTGTGTCCACCTATCAATAGAGTGATTAAATTAATATCTTCGTGCGCTCCCGCTCTTTCTCCTATTTCGTTATTTTGAACAGGAGGGTAATGAATGGTTCTCATTACACTATTGCCTTTATTAACTGCAGCAGAAAAAAAATCTTCTTCTAAATCTAGATATAAAGCAATTGACTCGAGTAAACTCTGTCCAAGATCATCAAATTGAGAGAAGAGAATATTAGCTTTCTCGGATAATTCAGGCATCTCATTAATTATGAAATTATCATGCATCCATTTTCTATATGGATCGTTTGAATCTAAGCTTCTTCCAACGTGCCAAAATTCTTTAATATCAGGATTCTTTCCTCCTTTAGGTGTTTCAATCTTTATAGGGGTATAACCTCTAGCGCCGCCTAAATCAGGACGGTAATAAGCTTCTTTTATATCATTAGGCAGTCTAAAGAAGTCTGAAAATAAAGAGACTACTTCTTTAACCAATTCTTTATTAATTGTATGGTCTTTGATACCCGCAAAGCCCCATTTTTTAAAACTTTCTCCAAGCTCTCTAGAAAAACTATTCTTATCTTTTTGCTTTTCTTGAAAGGATAAAATTTTAAAGGGCGTGCTCACTTCTTTATGTTTAAGGTGTAAAAAAAGCAAGTTTACGTCAAAATAAGTATTACATGTCAAAAATTTATGGTTTTGGAAATGCATTAATCGATATTGAGATTCAAATTAATGAAGATCAACTAAGCTCCATTGGTATACATAAAGGAGGCATGCAGCACATAAGTAGAGATAAAAAAGATTATCTCTTAAATAATTATAAAGATTCAATAAAATCAATGACCCCGGGTGGCTCTATAGCTAATAGCCTCTTTGCTGCTGAGAATTTTGGTGCTTCTACATGCTTTTCTTGTTCTTTAGGTGATGATGAATACGGACAATTATTTTTAAATTCTTACGAAGATAGAAATAAAATTTTCTTCAATTATTCAGACAATCCCACGGGGGTTTGTTTGGTTTTTGTATCTCCTGATGGAGAAAGAACAATGGCCTCTAATTTATCTGCCAATAATCAACTTAGCGCAGAATGTATAAGCCCTTCTCTTCTGGAAAGTTGCGAATATTTATTATTTGATAATTTTAGCTTAGCAACTGATTCAGGTAATCAAACTGTAGATTATTGTTTAAATAATATAAATAATGAGGTTAAGGTGTGTTTTGGTTTAGCGGACTCAGAACTTATAGTTGAAAATCTAAGTAAGATAAAAAATCTTAGTAACACAAATCTGTATTGCCTTTCTGGAAATAAACTAGAGCATGAATCGTTAGACCAATACACGTCTTTAAGCTATAAAAAAAGATTAGTTTCGAATGGTGAAAAAGGGGCTTCAGTAAACGGGTATCAATTAAGCGCCCCCAAGGTTGACCTAATAAATACCAATGGTGCCGGAGATTCTCTAATCGGAGCATTCTTAGCACTCGAAGGACAAATGGAAGAAGAACGGGCTTTAAAAGAAGCTATAAATTATTCATCTCAAGTTTGTTCAGTAAACACTCCGAGGCTTACATAAAAAACGCCACATAAGTGGCGTTTTTTATATTTAATAGAATTAGAATTCGTATTTAAATCCTAAATTCCACTGATAAGAAGACTGACCATCTTTATTGTAAACGTACAATCCATCATCAGGATCTACACCCACGATATTAAATCTTCCTTGTGAATCATAAGGATTATCCTCATCAAGTATGATCTGCCTGCTTCTGTTACTGTACTCTCTGATAATTCCTTTATCTTCATTCAATAAATTAAGAATATTCGTTACATCTAGATAAAGGATAACTTTTCCAATTCCTGTATCTATATCTTGAGTAATTCTTAAATCTAGAGATGAATTCCAAGGACTATTGAAAGCATTTCTTGGAGCTATTCCACCTTTGTATTGTGAAAGGCCAGTGCTATTAACATGAGCCATTACAGCACTAGCTACAGCATCACTAGCAAAAACTACGTTAGGATCATTTGCACCAGAAGGAATGTAAGCAGCATCATATCCGCCATCACTTCTGCTGTTAGCAAAAGCATCATCATACCCATCAAATGTAACACTATATGGCTCACCTGACTTTCTTACATACACCAGAGAGAACCTTGTGTCGTTCTCGCCAATCAATTGAGTGGTGTAATCCAATGTAGAAATTAATTTATGCTCAACCATAAAATTGGATCGTTGAGCTGTAACGTTTTCACCATCTGCTCTAACAGATCTTCCATATGAACTTTCACTTTGAGCACTAGTTAGTTCAAAAATATCTGTGGCTCTCATGTTCGTATAACCGGCGTACCACTTAACATCTCCAAATTCTTTAAAAGTAGAAATCGTCCAAGCTTCAGTAGTACCTTCACTAGTGTTGGTTAGGTTGTAATCGCCTCTACCACCGTAAACACCTCTACCATCAGCTAGAGTAGTTTTCTTGTAGTAACCTAGGTCTCTAAAGAACACTGCTTGCCTAACTTGATCAAGGTTATACTCTAGAGTTATATCCCATCCACCTTGAGTAATCATGTCTAAAGCTAAACTTGTTCTCCAAGATGAAGGTGCTTCAAATTCAGGATCAGTACTTTGAGCTACTCCGTAAGGGTTGCTTCCATCAGGAACAACATATTTAGAAGGAGGAGTTAGCCAGAATGCTGTTGGGTCACTTCCAACAGGCATATATCCTGGGAAGTTACTTGCAGTCTCATCAAAAGAGAACCAACCTCTGTAATCTCCTGTAGCACCTGTTCTAGAGTAAGCATTACCATACCAAACTCGAGGTATTCTACCCATGAATAGGCCTCGTCCACCTCTTAGTGTCGCAGCTACAACTCTATCACTATTACCAAACAAGGATTCCGAAACATTCATGTTGAAAGAGAATCTTGGTTGCAATACTTCAAAATCAAACTTTGATGCATTAGAGAATCCATATTCTTTTACAAAATTAACGTTTGTATCAGGAGCCATTGGGGTTAATACAGAATCATACCTAACTCCATATTGAACAGTAAGATCGCTGTTAACAAACCATCTGTCTTGAATGTACATAGACTGCTTTTCAACTTCAAAGTCTGCAGCCATACTTTGTACTGCATTATGACCAGCATAAGGTTCGTGTATTCTTAAACGACTCCATTTACCAATTTTATAATCATCGAAGCTATTAAATCTAACTTCAGCGTTATACCTAGCTATAAATAGGTTAACAACATCAGAATCATCTCTTTCATATCCAATCGTATAAACATGATCATCCATATTGTAATCAGCTTTAAGTGTTAAGAATTCACTCTCTACATTGATTAAGTTAGCGCCTCTATACCTATCACCACCAAGGAATACATTATCCCTATCTCCTGTATCAGGATCTCTTACAGTAATATTCATTTCTGGGAAGAAGTCATCTCCATAAGAAGCATCATCTTCCTCCATCTCGTATGATGTATACTTAAATTTTGTAGATAATCTATCAGACCAATCACTGTAAAGAGTAAAAGAAGCTCTATCAATTTCTGGTGGTTTGTAATACCAGTTATTACTGAATACAACTCTAGACCAATTGTTGTATCTTTGAGGAGTTAGATCTTCTGAGTGAGAAACATTTAGTGTTGCTCTGTGATCATCACTAAGTACAGCGTCTAATTTAACAGTCCATTCTTCATGAGTTTCTGGGAAGGTTACTAAATTAACGTAACCAGCATCATATCCTCCGTAGTTAGCAATAGTGAATTGACGTATTTCTTCAGCTAAAGCTGTTGTTACAACACTTGCTGGATTCTGAGCTCCGCTATCTTTTGTTCCATAAAGACCAGGAAGAGATTTTTCATTTTCTTCGTATCCAACAAAGAAGAAAAGTTTATCTTTGATAATTGGACCTGATGCAGTGAAGGCCTTAACTTCATCTTCAAAGACAGGAAAAGGTTGATCTTCGTAGTCACCAACATTTCCTTCATCTCTTTTTTGGTAAAAAGCCGAAGCATGAAAATCATTAGAACCTGATTTAGTCGCAACAGCTATTGAACCACCTGTTGTATTTCCTCTTGATACGTCAAAAGGGGTTATGTCTATTGAGATCTGATCAACAAAATCCATACTGACAGGGTTTCTCATAGTTCCGAAGCCATTGTCATTTAGTCCGAATGGGTCGTTAAAACTAACTCCATCAATTGTAAAGTCATTAAATCTAGTATTAGCCCCCATTACACTAATTTCAGCATCTCTGCCTACTCCGCCATTAACAGACACACGAGGATCCATTTTTGCAAAATCGGCCACTGACCTGTTTATAGTTGGAACAGCATCCATATCAGCTCTCGTCATGAGAGTACTTGTTCCCATCTTGAAGGCTGATGCGGGTTTAGCGGTTACTATTATTTCATCGGCTTGAGAGCTACTTGTTAGAGTAACTCCAAAACTTAAAGGGTCGCCAAGAGACAGATAAAGTCCATCTATGGATTCAGAATCGTATCCAGGAGCTGAGACTTTAACAGTATAAGGACCACCTATTGGTAAAAAAGATAAAGAAAAACTTCCTGAACTTCCAGCTGTTGTAGTCTTAGTAATGCCTGTTGGTGTATGTTCAGCAACTACCGTTGCTCCACCAACATTAACACTTCCTCTCATACCAGACGTTGTATCAACATCCGAATAAAAAGGTAAACTGAAAAGTGCAACTGAAAATAAGAAAATTATCTGTTTTTTGATTGTTTTCATTATTGAACCCCAAAAAAATTATTTAGACACATGGTTAAGAATATTCTATCACCATATAAGACTAATAAAACAAAAAATTGTGTTAAAAATAAGTGACAATTAAGTTTCTAAGAAATCAAAAAATTAAGAAGGGATTTTATTAGACCCAAAGTAGTCTCTAAGGACTTCAGGAATAGCTATAGAGCCATCTTTTTGTTGGAAATTTTCCATAATAGCAAGGACCGTTCTACTAAGAGCAAGCCCAGAGCCATTTAAGGTATGTAATAGTTCGGTTTTATTAGAAGAAGGATTTTTCCACCTGGCTTTCATTCTTCTTGCTTGAAAGTCACGAAAATTAGAGCACGAAGAAATTTCTCTATATTTATTCTGAGAAGGGATCCAAACTTCAATGTCATAAGTTTTAGCAGCAGAAAACCCTATGTCCCCTGAACACAGAGTAACAACTCTATAAGGAAGTTCTAATCTTTTTAATATCTCTTCTGCATGCCCCGTTAGCTCTTCAAGTGCAGTGTCAGAGTCTTTGTCTTCTACTGCTTGCACTAATTCAACTTTCTCAAACTGATGCAATCTCATGATTCCTTTAGTATCAAGTCCATAACTACCTGCCTCACTTCTAAAACAAGGGGTGTGGCAAGCGAATTTAGCTGGTAAAGATTTAGAATCAAGAATTTTATCTCTAAATAAATTTGTAACTGGCACTTCCGCTGTTGATGCTAAATAAAAGTTTTCTTTTCCTTGAAGCTTGAAAAGATCTTCTTCAAATTTAGGTAATTGACCAGTTCCAAATAAGGATTCAGAATTAACCACATAGGGAACATAGACCTCTTCATAACTATGCTCTTTGGTGTGAATATCAATCATAAAATTAATGAGAGATCTTTGAAGTCTTGCTAAGTCACCATTAAGCACAACAAACCTTGCTCCAGTTATTTTCACTCCTGATTCCATATCTATACCGCCAAGTTGCGATCCGAGTTCTAAATGATCTTTAGGAGTAAAATTAAAATTTCTTGGATTGCCTGAAGTTCTCAATTCTAGATTATCTTCTTCATCCTTGCCTTCCGGTACATCCTCATCTATTAAATTTGGTATAGAGGAAACAAAGTTATCTAAATCTTCTAAAATGGGGCTTAAATCTTTAGATTGTGATTTAATCTTTAAAGTTATTTCACCTGCTTTCTTTTCTAATTTAGATGAATCAGTACCATCCTTTTTATGGATTCCAATTTCTTTTGAGATTTCATTTAGTTCAGCTTGCATATTTTCTGTATCAGACTGTAAGGACTTCCTCAAAGCTTCTAATTTTTCCCATTTATCCAAATCAAGTTTAAACCCTCTTTTCTTTAGGTTGTCGACTACAGACTTAGGATCTTTTTTTAATTTTTTTAAATCCAACATAGATTGTAAGTTTAAAGAATTTTAGTGATTAACGACATCTATTCCTTCAGGAATTTCAATCATAAAAGCTTTATCTGAGATTTTACCCCAGCTTACTAAAGTGAAATCCAAGACTACTTCCTGTCCAAAAGAATCAATGTAGATTAATGAACTAAGTTCATCTTTAATTAATTTGATGGAAACGCGCTTGAGGAAACTTTCATCAGACTTTGGTTCTAAAACACAAGTTACAATTTCTTGATCAGTTAAACATTCTTTTGCTATAAATATATCTTCTAGTTCTTCTTTATTTGAACTAAAGATACCAATAGGACTTTCAGAAAAAGTTGCGTCTATTTCCGTGATATCTAACTGCTCAATCTCTAAATCTAACCTGTAAAGCTGATATCCGTTAGAAGAAATAATTTCATTTAAAGGCTCTTGATAAGTTATTTTAAACATTCCTCTTCTATTGGCTTTTATATCTCCTAGAATTTTTCTTTCCTTATCATCTTTAAAAGTAGTTTGTATAAAATTTGAAGAGAAATAATTTTTTTCACTTAAAAAACTCTAAGAAATTAGATGCATTGATGTCATCTGCATGAATGGGGTTAAAAAAAAGCAAAGCAAAACAGTTAAAAAATAACTTCTTCATCTTAGTTTAGTTTTATCTTATTTCCTTCCATGTATTTAGGAATTTCTACATCTAATAAACTTAATATAGTGGGAGCAACATCTACTTGCCTAACTTTACTTATCTTCTTTTGTTTAATTTTATTTCCATATGCCAGAAAAACCCCTTCCATGTCTTTATTTTTTTCAGGATTGTAACCATGCATCCCTATGGGGGGATTGTTATTTTTACGCGAAACTAACATGTTCGGGCTTTCTGTAAGAATAACAATGTCTCCAGTTCTTGTTGGATGTATTAAATTTAAAGATGCATCTATTTCATTCTTTCTTTTTACTTTTAAAAACTTATTTTGCTTTAAAGTTTGTACAGCTTTTAAAATATCATTTTTATTTTCTAAAAAAATATGGCCTACAGCCGGGCCTAAAGAAATCTTAGTATTTACTTTTCCTTTTTTTAGTAGCTCATTAATGTTTATCAGATTTGATATATCAGTCATACCGTGATCACTAACTACTATCAATGTTAAATCTTCCCAAAAGCCTTTCTCTTCTATTTTATTGATAAGGTCCAATAAATGCCGGTCCTGTTCTATAAACTTTTGTGAAACTCTTTTATCACTCATTCCATATTTATGTGCAGTAGAATCTATGCCATGCCACCAAGACATTATTAATCTAGGTCGTTCGTTATCAGGTAAAGATAACCAGTCTAGAATTTGCTGAATTTTAGTTTCTTCTGAAACACTATTACTAAAAGGAAATTTGCTATAACTAATCTCAATACCATTCCAATCAGTTTCAGATCCAACCCAAAAATAGGTTGCCGTTTTAATGCCCTTTTCTTCTAGATAAGCCCAAATAGGTTTTGACTCAATCCAATTAGCTTCTGGACTGTAGCTATAAGAACCTTTCTGCCTATCATAAAAAGAGTTATGCATAATTCCGTGAGTATTAGGGTATACGCCTGTTGCCATAGATACATGCGTAGGAAAAGTAGTTGATTGGTACACGGGTATTAATGATTTGGCCTTAACTCCTTTTGAGGCCATAAAGCTAAATCCCCCTGATTCAGATTTCTCAGGGTAATCATGCCTTAAACCATCCATCGAAATAACTAGAACTATATTGTCTTCTGGGAAGATAAGACATGAAAATAGTAGTAATGAAAGAAGAAGGGATTTCAAATTAATCCTCAGGTGGTGGCGGTACTAAAACCTCTCTATTTCCATTTGTGGCCATAGGACTTACGATACCTGCCTCCTCCATAGTCTCTATTATTCTTGCAGCTCTGTTATAACCTACCCTTAACCTTCTTTGTACTGCAGAGATTGAAGCTCTTCTAGATTGAGCAACGAATGCAACCGCTTCGTCATATAACTCATCTTTCTCTCCATCGTCGTCTTCATCTGTCGATATTCCGGGCATGCCAACCACAGCACTTTCTTGAGTAACTTCTTCTAAATACTCTGCCTTACCTCTTTGACGCCAATCATCTGCAACCCTCTGGACTTCATCATCTCCCACAAAAGCTCCATGTACTCTTTGAGGAATTGAAGTGCCTGGAGCTAAATACAACATATCTCCTTTACCTAATAATTGTTCCGCACCACCTTGATCTAAAATAACCCTTGAATCCATTTTTGAAGCCACTTGGAAAGCAACTCGCGATGATATGTTGGCTTTTATTAAACCTGTGATTACATCAACAGATGGTCTTTGTGTAGCAAGAAGCATATGTATTCCAGCGGCTCTGGCCTTTTGAGCTATTCTTGCAATTAATTGCTCTGCAGTCTTGCCCACAACCATCATTAAGTCTGCTAACTCGTCTACCGCTAATACTATTAACGGAAGCTCTTCTAAATTAGGAGCTTCTTCTCCTTCTTCAGCTTCATTTATTTTCCACGTAGGGTCTTTAACAGGAGATCCAGAAGAATTAGCATCTGCTACTTTCTTGTTATATCCATTTAAATTCCTAACTCCTAGATGAGCCATTAATTTATACCTTCTTTCCATTTCATTTACGCACCATCTTAACCCGCTAGAAGCTTCCTTCATGTCGGTAATAACTGGTGCTAACAAATGAGGGATGTCTTCATAAACTGATAATTCAAGCATCTTTGGATCAATCAGAATTAACCGAACTTGTTCTGGGCTAGCCTTGTATAAGATACTTATTAACATTGAATTAATAGCTACTGACTTTCCTGAACCAGTTGTGCCAGCGACTAGTAAATGCGGCATCGAAGATAAGTCTGCCACCACTGCTTCTCCGCTTATATCTTTTCCTAATGCTACAGTTATGGGGCTTTTAGATTCATCGTAAACTTTGCTAGATAAAACCTCACTTAATAGAACAGGCTGTCTATCTTCTCTAGGTACCTCTATTCCAATGGTGTCCCTTCCTTCAATGACTTCAACTATTCTGACGCTAGTTTTAGCTAAAGAACGAGCAAGATCTTTGCTTATATTTGATATTTGATTTACTTTTAATCCGCTGGGTAATTTCAATTCTAATCTTATTACAACAGGGCCTGGTTGTATTGATTCAACAGTCACGTCATTAATATTGTATTCAGAAAGTTTTGAAACGACTAACTCTCCTAATTGCCTTAAGGAATTCTCAGATGTTTCATCTGATGACTCTTGAGCCTTTTCATCTAATAAAGAAAGTTTAGGAGGTTGAGAAGGTTCTTTGTATTCAAACAGCTCCGTTTGTTTTTCAACTTCAGCGCGCTTACTAGTCTCAACTGACGGTTTTGTTCTGATAACTTCAGCTGGTTTAGCTTTTGCTTTTTCCTTAGTTTGAACTACAACCTTCTCTTGTCTTTCTGCCTTCTCTCTTTTTAACTGTTGCTTTTCATTTAAAACGTTTAAAAAATTAGAAACCTTTTCTCCAAAGGTTGAACCAGAAGCAATTAGTGCTTGTTGTGTCTTGGCTATTAGAGCGGCCCATGAAACTTCCAATGAAAGTGTTAGACCCAGTAATAATAAAGAAGCAAACAGTAATAAACTTCCTACGAAGCTTAAAGGAGTTATAAAAATAGAAGATAATTTAGATCCAATTAATCCTCCACCTTCTTCCGGAAGAAAGCTGATACCTGGTTCAAGTACTAAAGAAAAAAGAGTACAGCCAGCTAAGACAACTAAAATCCAGCCAAATATTTTAATACCTAGTAAGCCGGTATAAATATCTGAAAAAGGAACCCTATTCTTGGATATAAAAAAATGTCTAATTAAAGGCCATAATAACCAATAGACTACAATATAAGACATATAACCAAGAAAGGTTAATAAGAAATCACTTACATACGCTCCCCAATTACCCACAGCATTTGCTACCTGATATTCATTTGATATACCACTAGTAAATATCTGAGAATTCCAACCTATATCTTTAGTAGAATAGGTTGATAAAGCTAGTAACACGAAAATACCCAAAAAACCTTGGATAATTAACCAAGAATCTAAGATGAGTTTATTTAAACGGATGCGGGATACTGAAACCGCCTGATTAACTGGTTTCTTTGTTGCTTGAGATTTTTTTACCACTAAGAACTATAAGTTTTACTTATTATATAGATCATTTCAAAGATGTTCTAATCTAGAATGCCTAATTTAGATAGTCCAAGCTATAATTGTCAAATATGGAATTACAAAAAAGAAAATTACTTATCCTTGGTACAGGGCCAGCTGGATACACTGCTGCAGTTTATGCCGCTAGAGCTGGCTTAGATCCTTGTTTAATAACTGGAATGGAGCAAGGAGGACAGCTTACAACTACAACAGATGTGGAAAACTGGCCAGGAGATAGCGATGGACTTCAAGGCCCAGAGTTGATGGATAGAATGCTAAAACATGTAGAAACCTTAGATGTTGAGGTCATATTTGATCATATCGAAGAAGCAAATTTAAACTCTAAATCAATGAAATTAATAGGTAATGTGAATGAATATGAATGTAATTCATTAATTATCGCAACTGGAGCTTCAGCACAATATCTTGGTTTACCAAGTGAACAATCTTACCTTGGAAAAGGGGTAAGTGCTTGTGCAACATGTGATGGTTTCTTTTATAAAGATAAAGACGTTGCTGTTATAGGAGGAGGAAATACTGCTGTAGAAGAAGCTCTTTACCTTTCAAACCTTTGCTCATCAGTGACTTTAGTACATCGAAGAGACGAATTGAGAGCAGAGAAAATATTACAAGATAGAATTTTAAAGAAAGAAAAAGAAGGTAATGTAAATATTCTTTGGGATCATGAATTAGTTGAAGTATTGGGAGACGAAAATACAGTACAAGGCATTAAAATTAAAAACGCTAAGAGTTCTGAAGAACAAAGTCTTGAGCTTGCAGGTGTATTTATAGCCATAGGGCATAAACCAAACACTGATTTATTTTCTGGTCAACTTGATATGAATAATGGATATATAAAAATTCATTCAGGACTTGATGGAAATTCTACTGCTACTAGTGTTCCAGGTGTATTCGCTGCAGGAGATGTTTCAGATCATATTTATAGACAAGCCATAACGTCTGCTGGATCTGGATGTATGGCAGCTCTGGATGCCGAAAAATACTTAGCAGAAATAAAATGAAATATATAGACATAAAAAAAGAAGGTCGTATTTGTTGGGTTTATCTAGACAGAGTAGAAGCAATGAATGCTCTGAGTACTGATGTTTTAAAAGAGATCACTGAAGTTAACTTAAGTTTAAATGAAGATCTTGAATCTAGAGTTGTAATTTATGCTGGCAAAGGAGATCACTTTTCTGCAGGAGCAGATTTAAAAGAAAAACAAAAACCAGTTTCGAAGTTAGAGGCTTGGAGAAATAACTTTGGTAAGCCTGCAATTTATTCTTTCTTTGAAGTAAATCAAATAACAATAGCAGCAATAGATGGTTATTGCCTTGGGGGTGCTGCCTGTATAGCTTCTGCTTGTGATTTTAGAATTGCTTCAGAAAGAGCAATTTTAGGTTATCCGGAAATTAATTTAGGAATTAACTTAAATTGGTTTGGTCTACCTTTGGCAGTAAGGTTAATAGGTCCAGCAAAGGCTAAAAAAATGGTTATAGGTGGAGAAAATGAGAATTCTGAGACCCTTCTATCGTGGGGTTTTTATGATGAAGTACATCCCAAAAATGAGTTAATGAATGCAGCTAAAAGGATGGCAGAATTGTATGCTTCTAAACCTCCGTTGGCAGCTCAAATGATTAAAAACAGTGTCAATGAATTGGTTTACGCAACAGATGATGCAACTATGCACATGGATTACGATCAGACTCTTTTAACTCACGAAACTAAGGATAGAAAAGAAGCCGTTTTATCTTTTTTTGAAAAAAGAGATCCAGAATTTACAGGTGACTAATTAAGCCGATTTACTGCTTAAAGCTTTCTTAGCTTCTTCATATTCCTCAACTAAAGCGTCCACTGCTTCCTTCACAGTAGGCACATTGTGAAGATTTCCAATGCCCTGCCCAGACCCCCATATATCTTTCCAAGCTTTCTTTTGATTATCTCCGCCTGCTCCAGAAGATCCAAAATTCATATCATGTTTATCTGCATAAGGTAGATTGTCGGGATCAAGGCCTGCATTAACTACACTTGGCTTCAGGTAGTTTCCATGCACACCTGTAAAGGTTGGTGTATACATAATGTCATTTGCTTGACTATCTACAATCATATCTTTGTAACCTTGCGAAGCATTAGCTTCTTGGGTAGCTATAAACCTAGTACCAATATAAGCAAAATCTGCACCCATAGCTTGTGCTGATAAAACAGATGCTCCGTGGGAAATACTTCCTGAAAGAGCGACTGGTCCATCAAAAAATTCTCTTACTTCTCTAACTAGCGCAAAAGGGCTTAATGCCCCTGCATGACCACCTGCTCCAGCGCAAACCAATATAAGGCCGTCCGCTCCTTCATCTATTGCTTTTTTTGCATGTCTTATATTAATCACATCATGCATAACAGCACCTCCGTAACTATGCACAGCATCAACAACAAATTTAGGTGCTCTTAAGCTAGTAATAACTATAGGAACTTCATGCTCTACACATACACCCATATCATGCTCTAGTCTATTGTTAGAATGATGGCAAATCTGATTGACAGCGTAGGGTGCAATAACTGCATCTGGGTTTTCTTTTCTGAATTCCTGTAATTCCTTTTTCATCATAGTAAGCCATTCTGAAAGTTTTTCTTCTGGTCTTGCATTTAATGCAGGAAAAGAGCCCACCACTCCAGCTTTACACTGCGCTAATACTAGTTCTGGATAAGAAACTGTAAATAAAGGAGCTCCTATTACAGGTACTCTAGTTTTATCTTTTAAAAAATTAACAACATCCATATTTATTCCTATTTTATTGACTTGATACCCAAAAAACTGCCATAGCGGTTAAGGTAAGGATAATTCCTACTGCAGCAAAAGCATCTACTTTACTATCCTGTTCTTTCATAAGTTCCTTTTCTTGCTCTGAATGCTCTTCCACTTTTTTTCTCCTAAGCTAAATTAATAACAACGCGTCCAACTTGACCACCTTGCAGTATGGTTTGAATCTCATCCTCTAATTCATTTAAAGATACCTCTTTAGTAAGAGCACTTAAATCAAGTTTCCAATCAGAACTAAATCTTTGCCATATTTCAGCTTTTTGCTCTAAAGGGATTTCAACTGAATCTATTCCAAGAAGAGCATTGCCTCTAAGAATAAAAGGAAAAATTGAACTTTCGAAAGAAGGTCCTCCAACTAAACCACTACATGCAACCGCCCCCCCAGGGGTGAGTGAAGTTAAAAGTAAAGTTAAAAGGTCTCCGCTTGCTACGTCTACCCCTAAATCCCAGATGCTTTTACCTATAGGCTTTCTAGCTATTTCCTCTAAGTCTTTTCTTAAAATTATTTCCGAGGCTCCTAAGCCATTTAAAAATTCTTTTTGTGTTTCTTTTCCTGTAACAGCTGTTACTTCAGAATTTAATTTAGCTAACAACATTAAAGCTATAGAGCCAACCCCTCCAGTTGACCCAGTAACAATTGATTTAGTTCCTTCAAAACTCTTATTTCCTCTGTACGAATCTAAAGCATTAACTGAAAGACCAGCTGTCAATCCAGCTGTTCCAAGAGACATTGATTCTATTTCCGAAAGGCCATCCGGAAGAGCAGTAGCCCACGCGGAAGGAACTCTAATATATTGTCCAAAACCTCCAGCAGTATTCATACCAAGGTCATATCCAGTTACTATTACTTTATCTCCTTCTTTGAAGGCTACATCAGAAGTCTGTTCAATTTCACCAACAGCATCAATCCCTGGAGTATGAGGATAATTTCTAGTTACACCTGGCATACCAGAAGCCGACATTGCGTCTTTATAATTTAAAGAAGAATAGCTAACTTTAATGAGCAAATCACCTTCCGGTAAATCATCTACATTCTTTTCAACTACAGAAAGAGTATTTGCTTCTTCAGTCTTAACAGATTCGAGTGCTTGATAAGTTTTCATGATATAAATCTATCCTTATTAATAATGTCATAAAATTTATAAATTGATTTCTCAATAGCCAGTTGAGTTGAAAAGGCAAATTTCTCAGCCAAATTCTTTTTCTCAACATATTCTATTTCAAAAAGTTTTAATTTTTTTGAAAGACCTACTAAATAATCATCAGAAGTGCCTAAGGCATCTATTAAACCTACTTCCATAGCCTTTTCGCCTTGCCACACTTCACCTGTAGCTACTATTTTTGTATCAACTTGTGGTCTCTGTTCTTTAACAAAGTCTTTAAAAATTAAATGTAGATCTTCTAGTTCTGATTTAAACTTCTTTCTTCCTTCTTCAGTATTTTCACCTAAAGTTGTTAGTGTTCTTTTGAATTCTCCAGCTGTATGCATTTCAAAATCAATTGAATTCTTCTTTAAAAGACGATGAAAGTTAGGAAGCTGAGCTATAACACCTATAGATCCAACTATAGCCCAAGGTGCTGCAATAATCTTAGAAGCTACGCAAGACATTAAATAGCCTCCACTTGCTGCCACTTTATCAATACAAACTGTTAGTTTAATTTTGTTATCAACTAATCTTTTTAATTCGGCAGCACAGAGACCATATGCGTACGCGGATCCACCCCCGCTCTCTACTTTGATGACAACCTCTTTACACTTAGTGTCAGAAAGTAAAATAGCGTTTATCTCATGCTTTAATTTAGTTACCTCCGAAGCTTGAATATCACCATTAAAATTTAAGACATAAACAGAATCTTCTTTGGATGGCTTTTTATCATCTGCCTTCTTTTTCTTTTGTATGTCTTTATTGTATTTTTTAAGCTCTTTAGGATTTAACTGGGAACTCCTTATAGCAGATCCCATATCTTCATATTTCTTCGAAAGGTTCTTAACTACCAAACTTCCTTTGGACGGAGTTTTAGATTTAGAAGAGCCTATAATGATCAATAAAGGTATTGTTATAGCTAAAGCTATAGTAATAACTTTTAAGAGAAAAACTCCGTATTCAGTTAAGAATTCCATTTACTTTGGTTGCATTCTTATAGCGCCATCCAGCCTAATAGTTTCTCCATTAAGAAATGCATTTTCAATGATGTGTTTAGCTAAAGCAGCGTACTCTGTAGGAATGCCGAGTCTCTTTGGAAACTGTGTCATTTCTATTAAAGGATTTTTTACTGTATCAGGTGCCATACTAAATAGAGGGGTGTCAAAAATTCCAGGGGCTATTGTATTAATTCTAATTCCCATTCTGGCTAAATCTCTTGCGATAGGAAGAGTCATACCAACCACGCCTCCTTTACTGGCGCTATAAGCAGCTTGCCCCACTTGGCCATCAAAAGCTGCTACTGAAGCTGTATTAATAATAACACCGCATTCCCCATCAGAACTTGGTTCATTATTACCCATCTCAACTGCAGCCAACCTAAGAACGTTAAATGTACCGTTTAAATTGATATCAACTACGGTTTTAAAATAATCTAGAGGGTGAGCTCCATCACGTCCAACAGTTTTACTAGCGCTACCAATACCAGCACAATTTACAACAATATTTATCCCACCAAATTTTTTAACAGTTTCATTAATAGCGTTTTGTACAGATTCTTCTTCAGTAACGTTTGCTATTACGTAGTTTGATTTATCTCCTAAGCCTTCAACTGCTGCTTTTGCATTATCTTCGTTTAGATCAAGAAGCATTACATTAGCTCCTGACTCAACAAGAGTCTTAGCAGTGGACAACCCTAAGCCAGAAGCTCCTCCTGTGATAAGTGCGACTTTATTTGAAATTTCCATCTTGTCTCCTAATATTTAGAACTTTAAAGGGGCGAAATATTACACGATATATGCCTAGATAGACATAGTTAGAGTATAAATTAGACACTAAATTTATAGTGTTGCACTACTTAAGTGCATTATTTAAAAAAACTTGAATATATATATTGGCATTAAGATTGCATATTAGTAATTGTATTAAATAATTTTAATTAACATTTAGGAGTTAAGATGAATAAAATTCTAAAATTTGGGATCGTGGCAATTCTAACTTCCTTTGGCTCTCTGCAAGCTGCAGAGTTTGAAGGAAATATCGCTCTTTCAAGTGAATATATGTGGAGGGGCATGACACAATCAGACGGAGAAGCTGCTGTATCAGGAGGTTTCGATATATCTGGTGAAAGTGGAGCATATTTCGGTGTTTGGGGATCAAATGTCGAATATGGCGATGACGCAACAATGGAATTAGACTATTACTTTGGCTATGCTGGAGAAACTGAAGGTGGTCTAAGTTATGATATTGGTTACTTGCTATATGATTTTCCAGGAGCCGACTATGATGCAGAAGAGATTTATTTAGGTCTAGGATATAGCTACTTTGGTGTAACTTATTATGCAGGTCAAGATGACGCGCCAGATAATGTAGAGTTTTCTGTATCTTTAGGAGAAACAGGACTTGGATTAACAATTGGCGATTATGATGACGTAGGACAATATACAATTCTAGCCTATGACTTACCAATTTCTCTTGCAGGCTTATCTATAGGTTTAGCTTGGAATGATATTGATTATGATGATGACGCTGCTGAAGACGATGATGTCTTTGCTATCACCTTCTCAATGTAAAAGGACTTAACTCCCCGTTAAGAAGGCATCTTTTACCCCCATTTAAGATGCTAGTATAAAAGGTCAGAATTAACTTCTGGCCTTTTTTTTATTTACCATTGGCCTAACGTAGGTCTCTAAACATTCTCTTCTTATATGTTCTTCAATTCCATTAAATCGATTTAGAAATTTAGTTTCCTGATTTGAATCAATTAGATTTTCATCAAAAAAATTAAAATCATAGCCCTCTCTAGTTAATTCTTTGCCAGCTATGTGTGAGGTTGGCCAAAGCTTATAATTTGATAAAATTTTCTGCTCAATCATATTAGAGAGCTCTTCAATATCATCACCTTGATAATCAATAGGATCACAGATATGTAAATGCACTCTTCCTTTGTCTCCAAACAAACCTGTAGCTAGTTCATGCAAATCACTTTCATTAATTTCTTCTAAAGACATTTTTTCATGATGATCCCAGCCTCTTGCTTTAATAACATCAAGGGGATCATATTCGTAGGAAATTGAAACAGGAATAATGTTTATCTTTTTAACCCATTCAGAAAAACTTAACTCTTTCCTTTTACGCAGATAAAGCATTTTAAGAACAGCAACATCACTAAAGTCATTTCCATCATTTGCCCGCCCCTCCTTCTGTGCAATCCAGATACTCTCGTTTTCTATAAATAATGACTGATCTATGTATGTAGATAATTTAGTTAATCTTTTTAGAGTCTCCTTTATTCCATGGATGTCCCTATGCACTACAAAGCTTTTATTTAATCTTAACAAGGTTTCAGCAAAACTTCCGTCAAGGAGATTATCTCCTATCGCTATCCTAAGAGTCTTCTTATTTTGTTCATAAAGAAGGAAATTTAAGAAAGCTGCATCTAAAGCAATGTCTCTATGATTTCCAATATATATAGTAGGAACTGAAGAAAGATTTTCTTCACCAGAAAAGGTAAATCCATCAGTGGTATGACTTATCATACTTTTCACATAGGGTGCTAAACTTGATTGAAACTCTTTTACGCTATTAGCAGATTGAAAAGATGTTTTGAATTTACGTCTAATATATATTTCAATTAATCTAGGAAAAGCTTTTGAAGAAAAAGGAAATAGGAACTGAGCTAATTTTTTGAAGAATAATTTATTGTTTACAAGATTATCAATTTGGTCACTAACCTCTTGATCTGTATAAGGACTTATATCTCTAAAATCCATCAAATATTCTTAATGAGAAAGTTATTAATTGCGTTTCCTACCTCTGTAGGTTGTCTGTAAGTTATGTCATGAGTTCCTTCTTCTAATGTTAATAATTCTGAGTGCGGAATACATTCTTTTAAGTTTTTACTTGAGCTATAAGGAACAATTCCATCAACCTTCCCCCAAGCTACAAAAGTAGGTATGTTGAGGTTACCTAAGTCTTTATACATCCTTCTGCAATCCAATAAATTAAAATGCCTAACTGTTGAAAGTAATGATTCCGTAAAACCTTTGAACATTAGTTGTTTATTAAAATTCTCTAAGAACTCTTCTTCATTTATAGACAAAGGGTCATCGCTATAGGAAGTCTCCGACATTCTCCCCACTCCATAGATTCTATTATTAAAAACATGCCAAAACCACTCCCCTATTATTGGTTTAATGGTCCAACTATTAACTCCAGACATAGCTTGTTGAAATCCGGCTGGAGCAATTAGAGAAATAGATTTGGTTAATTCGGAGTATTTCTCTGCAAAATATCCAACTATAGGCCCACCCATAGAATAACCAACCAAGTGAACTTTATCTTCAATTTTTTGATTATCAATTAAATCTTTTAAGGACCTTACATAAAGTTCTTTATCATAGTTGATCCTAGGTCTTTCTGAAAAACCCCTTCCAAAATGATCATAAACTAGAACTTTGAAACCCGAATTACAGAAATTATCAATTAAACCTCGCCAAACAAAACTGGGAGTAGAAAACCCATGAACTAATATAATAGTTTCTCCATTTGAATGCTCATTAGTAGGATGAAACCACCTGTAAAAAACATTACCGTCTGATAGTTTAGCCCAGTCACCTTCACCAGGTACGTCAGATCTTTTAATTTTTTTTAATCTGATTGTCTTAAAGAAATACGGTAGATATAAAACTACCAATAAAACAATAATTGTTATTAATAACAGTTCCATAACAAATAAGAATAACTAATTGAAAACACTTGAGATAGTGTTATTTTACTTCTTAATATGCATCCGTTTTTTGAAGGTTATAATTTCTATGGTTTTGTTCATCGGGGTGGAGACGAAGAAAAGACAGAAAACACACTAGAAGCTTTCCAATATTCTTCTGACTTAGGTTTTGTTTTTATGGAAACAGACGTTCAATCAACTTCTGATGGCAAGGTGGTAATATTCCATGACAATGACCTAAAGAGAGTTGCTGGAATCAATAAAAAGGTTAGTGAACTAACTTTTCAAAAAATTAAGGAAGTTGATCTGATTCATGGAGGAAAAATACCTTCACTTGAAGAGACCCTCTCCTCTTTTCCAAACCTTCGTTTTAATATAGATATAAAAGTTGATTCGGCGGTTGATGAGACAATTAAGACAGTTAAGAAGCATGATGCTTTGGATAGAGTTTGCCTTGCAGCCTTTTCATCCAATAGATTAAATCGCATAAGAAAAGTAACTGGTTCAGGTTTGTGTTCGTCAATGGGCCAAGCTGAAATTGTTAAACTGCTCTTAAGCTCTTTTGGTTTAAACCAAAAAATATCTCCAGGGCTATGTGCTCAAGTTCCTTTATCACAATTTGGAATACCGATTGTTACAAAAAGGTTTATTAAGAAAGTTCATGAACTTAATAAATTAATACATGTATGGACTATTGATGAAACTAATGAAATGTTCAGATTGATAGATTTAGGCGTGGATGGTTTGATGACAGACAAACCAACGATCTTAAAGAAAGCGTTACTAGAAAGAGGTTTATTTTAATTATCAGGAACTTTCCAAAGAAGAATTAGACCTGGTATAAATAAAATTAATAAACTTAAAATACCAATGCTTGGGCTTCCAGTTAATAACGCAATTCCTGAAACCATAAATGGTCCTAAAAATACTGAAGATTTACCAATAAAATTATAAAAACCAAAAAACTCAGCTGCTTTCTCTTGTGGAATTAGATTGCTGAAATAAGATCTACTTATAGCCTGAACCCCTCCCTGGACTAAACCTATTATTCCTGCAACTATAAAAAATTCAGTAGCTGTGTCCATTTGAGAGCTAAATAAAACTACACAAATATAAACGACAATGGCAAATGTAAGTGACTCTTTATAACCAAATTTATCTGCGTAAAAGCCAAATATTAAAGTTGCTGGGAAGCCGACAAACTGAGTTAGCAAAAGTGCACTTATCATAGAAGAAGCTGATAGTCCTATATCAGAACCATAAGAAGTGGCCATCCTAATAATCGTATCTACACCATCCATATACAAGAAATAGGCCAATAGAAAAATTACTACTTTCTTGTAGTTTCTTACTGATTTAGCTGTATTTAGAAGATTTGTGAATGCCTTGGCGACAACATTAGTTTTTTCGACATTCAATAGTTCGTCCTTTTCTTTTACGTATAAAAGTAAAGGTAAAGAGAATATAAGCCACCAAATCGCTACGCTCATAAATGACCAAAGTACAGCATCAGCAGGTCCCGAAAGTCCAAACCATTGTGGATATAAGTACATCAATACATTAACTAAAAATAAAATACCTCCACCTAAATAACCTAAAGAGAACCCAAGTGAAGATGTCCTATTTCTTTCATCAGGAGAAGATACTGAAACTATTAAAGCATCGTAAAATATATTCCCTCCAGAAAACCCAATTACACCTAATCCATAAAATACCACTGCTAATTTCCACGAACTTTCAGGGATAAAAAATAAGTAACCTGTTGCTAATATTCCTAAAGAAGCAAAAATAAATAAGAATTTCTTTTTTGTATTTCCGGCATCGGCTAGAGCACCTAATATTGGAGCGCTAATCGCTATCAATAAACCGATTAAGGAATTTACAGAACCTATTACAAAAGTGCTTTCAGCAGCCTCTAAGTCACCTGCCCAAAATGATTTAAAAAAGATAGGGAAAAAACCTGCCATGACGGTAGTAGCGAAACCAGAATTGGCCCAATCGTAAAAGGCCCACTTCCACGCATTTTTAGATAATTTTCTTTGACGATCCATACAATAATAAAGAATAATAACCTTTTTAAAGGGAGTAATTAAATGGATGAAGATAAAAAGACCTATAAATACATGGCTGTATTCGCAATAATCATTGCTGTAGTAGTTATTGGCCAAATTATTTTAGCTAATTACTTGCAATCGATTTATTAAAATTTAAACAATAAGGTAAAGAAAAATGAATTCAAAAATATGTGAAATGTTGGATATAGAATTTCCACTAGTGGCTTTTACTCACTGCAGAGATGTTGTAGTTGCAGTTTCTAAAGCTGGAGGATGTGGTGTTCTTGGGGCTGTAGGAATGTCGCCTGAGCAATTAGAGAAAGAGCTAAAGTGGATAGATGAGCACATAGACGGAAAACCATATGGAGTTGACGTCTTAATACCTAACAAAATGGTTGGTAAAGATGAGAAGTTTGATGCTGAGAAATTAGTAGGAATGATTCCTCAAGAATATGCAGATTTTAGAGCAGATGTATTAGAAAATCATGACATTCCTTCCCCTGAACTAAGATCTATAGATACAGGAGGATCAGGATTTGCAGCTAATACACAATCTGGTGGAGCGAAAGCTCTTCTGGATGTTGCCTTTAATCACCCTATAAAACTCATAGCAAATGCGTTAGGCGTACCGCCAGATTGGATGCTAAAAATGGGAAAAGATAATGACGTAAAAGTTGCAGCTCTACTCGGAACTGCACAACACGCAATTAATCAAGTCGAGGCAGGAGTAGATATTTTGGTTGTTTCTGGAACAGAGGCTGGAGGTCATTGTGGAAGCGTCTCAACTATGGTCCTTATCCCTGAAGTTTATGAAGCTATACAACCTTATGGTGATGTTCCGATATTGGCCGCCGGTGGTATCGTTACAGGTAAACAAATGGCAGCAGCAATGACCATGGGAGCTTCTGGAGCCTGGTGTGGTTCGGTATGGTTAACAACAGTTGAATCAGAAATTCATCCAATTGTGAAAGAAAAAATGATTGCAGCTAATTCTAGCCAGACAGTAAGGTCAAGAAGTAGAACTGGAAAACATTCTAGGCAACTTGTATCTCCTTGGACTGATGCTTGGGAATCAGACAAAGCTCCAGACCCTCTACCGATGCCACTACAACCTATGGTAGCTGAGCCAGCTTTAGCTAAGGTTAATAAACTGGCTGAAGGTGGTCATGATGGAGCAAAGGGTCTAGCTACTCACTGGGTAGGACAAGGTGTAGGTCTAATGAATGCAAGCATTTCTGCAAGCGATGTAGTTCAAGAGTTTAAGGAAGACTTTATTACAGCTTATGAAAGACTAAATGGATTCGTAGAAGACTAAACTCTAGATCCGTTTTTTAGCACAAAGTATTGACGAGATTCTTCATTCACTTCTTCAGAAAGTGAATGGGATATTAATCTCTTAGATCCTTCAGGAGCATACTGAAGAATGTAGGCTTTCCTTATATCTTTATTAAGATTTGGACCTGTACGATGTGGGGTTAAAGAAGAAAAAATTGCGATGCTTCCAGCTTTAAGAGGAAGTGTTACAGAATCTGATGAATCTAAAGGAATTTCATAACCTATGTCAGTCGTTTCATGATGTAAAGTTCCTTTTTTATGCAAGCCTGGCATAACACAAGGACAGCCATTTGTTTCATCAGTATCAGTTAAGGCTACCCAGCACGTTAAGTAAGCTTGAGGTTCAATAAACGTATAACCATTATCTTGGTGCCACGGAAATTCATCTTTAGTTCCAGGTTTTTTATACACTGCTTGATCCCAATAGAGTCTAACATTATCTCCTATCAGGTCCTTGCATATACCTGCAAAAACTTCGTGTTTACTAAATTCTTTTAATTCTTTAGATTGAGTAACTAAATGCGTGGTAAATGTAATCTCTTCAGCCCGACTTATAAAGAACTTGCCTCCATCTAACCCTTTCAAAGCTTCAGTTACATTGAATTCAAAAGGGTCTATTTTTTTTAAAACTTTTTCTATTTCTTCAGATGTAAAAGCATCTTCAACGACAGCAAATCCATTTTCATCAAAACTTGTGATCTGTTCAGGGCTTAAGAATTCATATGGACCAACTGGCATAGACCATTCAAAGCCTTTGTTGTTGTCATGCACCTTCACTTCTTGAGTCATAATTATCTATCGAACTCTAATTGAACACCTCGACCAGATTCTATGATCTTACCTTCATTGTATACCAAGTTGCCATTAACGAAGGTACTAACAACCTTTGAATTAAAAGTGTCTCCTTCAAAAGGAGACCATCCACAAAAATAACTAACGTTTTCTCTGGAAACAGATTGAGGTGAATCAAGATCAACTAAAACTAAATCAGCCCAATATCCTTCTCTGATGTAACCTCTATCTATGATTTTAAACCTATCAGCAACTTTGTGAGATAGATAATATGGCAAATCTTTTAACGAATAAACACCTTCTCTGACAAGCTCTAGAAGAACCAATAATGTATGTTGCACGCTTGGCATTCCTGAGGGGCATTCCATATAGTCATTTGATTTACCTTCTAATAAGTGCGGTGCATGATCAGTAGCTACATAGTCAATATAACCTTCCAACAAAGCTTTTCTTAATGCTTCTCTGTCTGACATTTCCTTTATAGATGGATTGCATTTAATGAGAGTACCTTTATCTTCATAATCTTCTTTCGAGAAGTACAAGTGAGGTACACATACTTCTGCAGTTATTAATTTCTCATTTAAGGGCTTATTTGAGAATAATGAAATCTCATCTTTAGTAGTTATATGCAATATATGCAAGTTAGCTTGATGTTTCTCAGCCAATTCAACTGCATTTTTAGAAGACTTTAAACAGCACTCACGAGATCTTATATCTGCGTGCATTTCTACAGGAATTTTTGATCCATATTTTTCAAGATAGTTTTCTTCTAAGTCTTTTATCATCGGAGTGTCTTCACAGTGAGTGGTGATTATGACTGGAGATTCCTTAAAAAGGTTGTTTAGACTGTCTTCATTATCAACAAGAAGATTTCCAGTAGAAGCTCCCATAAAGATCTTTATCCCACAGACTTCTTTAGGATTAATTGCCTTAATCTCGTCAATATTTGTATTAGAAGTACCCATATAAAAAGAAAAGTTTGCAGAGGCATTTTGCTCAGCAATTGATATTTTATCTCTCCATAAATCTAAATTTAGTGTTGGAGGTAATACATTTGGCATATCCATAAATGAAGTTGTGCCTCCTGCAATTGCCGATAAGGATTCGGTCTTTATACTTCCTCTTTCGGTTAATCCTGGTTCTCTAAAATGAACTTGGTCATCTATAACCCCAGGCATTAAATATAAACCTGTCGCATCAATTACATCTCCCTGAGAATCTATAGAAGAATCAATTTTAGAAATTCTAGCGTCTTCTATAAGTAGGTCAGACTCAAATATTTCTCCTTCATTAATAATTTTGCAATTTTTTATAGTTGTTTTGCTCACAGTGGCTTGCTCCCTGCAGTAGTTATTCTATGCATAGTTCTATTTTGATTTCCATATCCATGTTCAGCATAATGCAGAACACATCTATTATCCCACACAACTAGATCTCCTGCGGTCCATTTATGTCGATAAATATAACTCTCATTAGAGGAATGTTTATATAGTGCACTTAAAGTTTCTTGAGAAAATTTAGACTCTACATCTTTTATTTCTTTAACAAATGCTTCAGTAAGATAAAGAGCTTTTCTTCCAGTTTCGGGGTGTGTTCTAAAAATTGGGTGTTCTACCTCTTTAGCATCTTTAGCTTTACCTCCAGATAAAATCAAAACTCCTAAATTACTATGGATAGCTAATTTATTAGTTAAATTTTCTTTAAGCTCTTCAGATAAATCTTCATATGCTAAATATTGGTTAGAGAACAATGTGTCCCCGCCTTCATCAGGTATCTCAAGAGAGTACAGCAAAGTGGCATTGGGTGGTTCCTCTTCAAAGGTAACGTCAGAATGCCAGTGAGCATTTGTATGGTATTTTTCTCCTAAATTCTTAATTTCAATAATTTCAGGATAGTTCTCCATCCCTTTAAATACAGGATGAATTAAAGGCTCACCCCAAATCAAAGAAATATTTTTTAAATCTTCAGGAGATAACTTTTGGTTTTTAAACACTAAAACTGAATGCTTCAAGAAAGCTTCTTCAATTGCCTTTACTGGAATTTGTTCAGAAACACTTAAGTCTATATCCGTTATTTCTGCCCCTACTGGACCAACCTGCTCTATATCCATCAGTATTAATTATAGTTTGAATACCTTTATTTGGCCGTATTCACTACCTTCACCTTCTCTGTAGTCTGAAAGTGATCTATCAAGAACTTCTTTTACAATTGAAATCATCTTACTGCTATTGCCACAGATTATTGTTAAAGGCATCTCTTCTTGATTAAGATATATAAAATTTTCTACCATCAAATCAACTTCATGATGTCTTTTCCCATGAAGATCGAGGATATGAGAGCTCACTTAATGCAAATTCCTTATAAGCTTTCCGTTTAAAGCTCCAGTAGGCTCTCCATTTTTAAAAGCAACCTCTCCAGAAACTATTGTGTATTCATAGCCAGATGCTTTTTGGACTAATCTTCTTCCACCTGCAGGAAGGTCATTAATAATTTCTGGTTCATGTAAGGTTAAATTATCGTAATCAATAACATTAATATCAGCCTTATACCCTTCTTCAAGAATACCTCTATCGTTAATACCCAGAAGTTGAGCAGTTTCAGAAGTTTGCATCTTTATTGTAGTTTCTAATGGAATTTTAGATCCCCTTTCCCTATCTCTAGACCAATGCTGTATTAAAGTAGTAGGAAAACTAGCGTCACTGATTGCTCCGCAATGTGCACCGGCATCACCTAAACCTGAGATTGTAAATGGATGTTTTAACATTTTCTCTACGAAACTAAGATCTCCAGGTTGATAATTAAAAAGAGGATGATAAATAAGAGCTCTTCCATCTTTTTCCAGCATCATATCGTAGGCAACTTCCTGAGGTGACTTGCTCTCTCTTTTAGCTTCCGAAAAGAATGAATCTTCAGGGCCTGGTTCATAATTTGCTGGATCTCCAAGTCTGAACATTTTGTTATAGGAAGTTACAATCTCATCAACTAGAGGATTAATTGAAACTGGTTCTTCTGACAAAATCTTTTCTTTCATTTCAGGATCACTTAACGCTTTAACCTTTTCTTCAAGCGAGAGAGTAGCTAACTGTTGAAAAGAAGGATAAAAAAGGAAAGGATTTAAAGTAGCAGTTAAACCCATAAGAATACCGGTTGCCCTTGGGGGGACTTGACCATACATATCTATACCTTCTTCTTGAGCTTCTTCTATCCCATCAAGTAATTGGTGCCACCAGTCTGGTCTTGCATCTTGTTGTTCTACTGTAATGGAAATTGGTCTTTTTGATTCTTTAGACATAGATTTAAAAATATCGAATTCTTCTTCAAAGTTATAAAAGTCAGATATTCCTTGTAATACACCTTGCTTTAACTCGCCCAAAGACTTTGCTATCTCAACTAATTCCTTTTTATGTGCAGTTATGCTTGGAGTTAATTTGCCTTCTACATCACTGTGTTTTTCAGTTCTAGACGTAGTAAATCCATAAGCGCCAGCCTGTATGGCTTCTTTCACTATTTCTTTCATTCTTGATATTTCTTCATCCGTAGCTGGTTCATGGTTAATGCCTCTTTCTCCCATTACATAAGCCCTTACAGCGCCATGCGGAATCTGGGTTCCTACATCTATTGCTAGAGGTTTATTGTCTAAAACATCTAAATATTCAGGAAAAGTTTCCCAATCCCATTCAATGCCTTCATGTAAAGCAGTGCCAGGTATATCTTCTACCCCTTCCATCAAACCAATAAGCCAGTCTCTTTGTTCAGGTTTGCAAGGCGAGAAGCCTACCCCGCAATTTCCTGTAACTATTGTCGTAACACCATGGTAGGTAGATGACCTTAAATAAGGGTCCCAAGTTACTTGTCCGTCAAAATGAGTATGAATATCAACAAATCCAGGTGTAACGATTTTTCCTTTCGCATCAATAACTTTCTTAGCTTTTTCATCTATCTCTCCAATTTTAGATATCTTCTCTCCTTTGACAGCAACATCAGCTATATAAGCTTCATTACCTTTTCCATCGTAAACAAGGCCATTCTTTATAAGTAAGTCATACATAATGAAATCCCATTATTAAATCTGATATAGTATCGCTCCCTAAATTCTATTATATAAAGAATTCAAGGAGAACTACATTAATTAGAATAATATCAATATGAATCACATAAAAGTATTTTCAGATAAAACCTTATTAATAATTTTTCTATTATTAAACCCATATTTGCTTGCAGAGGAAGAATCGTCAGATTCCGAGGAAGAAGAGGAAGAGGAAGTTTATATTGAAGAAATGGTTGAAGAATTTGAAGAACTTAAGGGCTTTTTTATTAGCTTTAGAGATCCAAAAACAAACGACATTTACTTAAAGATTAAAAAAGATCAACTCGATGAAGAATTTATTTACTTCTCTCACGTTGTAAACGGTGTAGTTGCTGCAAGAAGAAATAAGGGTAGCTATTTAGATAATGGTGTTTTCAGAATAGAAAAAGACATAGAGAATTTAAGGTTCATAAGGGTTTTAACGAGTTATACTTTTGATGAAGGGACTCCCTTAGCAAAATCTAAAGGCACAAATACGTCTGACTCTACTTTTAAGGTTCTACCTATTGCCGGTAAAAATGAGGATGAGGATGAGTTTTTAGTCAATATTTCGAGCTTACTTCTTTCAGAAGATTTGACCATTATTAAACCTATTTCATCGGATGATGACTACCATTCATCAAGATTTAATTGGGGACAAGTTAGTCCAACTAAATCAAGAGTATTAGGGGTATACAACTATGAAAAAAATACTGATTTTGAGGTTGAACACGTTATTGAAAGCGCTCCTTCTTATGAATACGATGATGAAGATGTTGCTGATCCAAGAAATGTAAGCATTCAAGTGAGGTACAGCTTTATAGAAATGCCCGATAATAATTTTGAACCTAGAATAGAAGATCAGTCTATTGGTTATTTTTCAGATAGAGTAACTAACCTTTCTTCTAAAGATGTAACTCCGTACATGGATTTAATAGGCAAATGGGATCTTCAAAAGAAAGATCCAGGTAAAGAATTATCTGAACCCATTAAGCCTATAGTATTTTGGATAGAAAATACGACACCTCTAGAGCTTAGAGATTATATAAAAGAAGGTGTTTTAGCTTGGAACAGTGCTTTTGAAGAAGCAGGTTTTAAAAATGCTATACAAGTTAAAGTTCAACCTGATGATGCTGATTGGGATGCAGGTGATATAAGGTATAACGTTCTCAGATGGACTTCATCTCCAAACCCTCCTTTTGGAGGATACGGACCTAGCTTCACCAACCCTAGAACGGGCGAAATTATTGGAGCAGATATTATGTTGGAGTGGGTTTATCTAACCAATAGACTTAACGTAGACGGCATCTTTAACGGTTCGCAAACAGGAAATGAATGCTTTTCAGGCAGCATGATCCAGGAAGGCATGATGTTCGCAGATTCTTTAAATATTAATGATCCTAAAATAATAGAACAAAGCATTATAAGATTGACACTGCACGAGGTAGGACATACTTTAGGTCTTAACCATAATTTTAAGGGTAGCTTTCTTCATAATACCGAGGATGTTCATAAACCTGAGATAACTAGCAAGGTAGGTGTTACAGCTTCTGTGATGGAATACCCTGCTATAAACCTTGCCCCATTAGGGTATGAACAAGGTGATTATTACGACATAGTTCCTGGTCCCTACGATAAATGGGCTATTAAATTTGGATACACTCCTAATTTAACTGCAGAAGAAAGAAGAAGTATTCTTAGTGAGTCAAACAAACCTGAACACATGTTTGCTAATGATTCTGAAGACATGAGATCTGCCGGCTGGGGAATAGACCCTAGAGCAATGATTAATGATCTTACGAATGATCCTATAACCTACTCTGTTCAAAGGATTGAACTAGTAAATCATGCTCAAAAAGAATTGCCGGGTAAATTTGCTAATAAAGCTAAGAGTTGGGAAGAATACAGGAATGCACATAAAATTATACTTAGAGAGCACCAAAGAGCTCTAGAAGTTGTTTCAAGATATATTGGAGGTGTTTACGTTGAAAGGTCAAACCCTCAAGATCCTAATAGGAAAGAGCCCTATACTCCCACTCCTTCAGAAGAGCAAAGAAGAGCAATGTCAGTTTTATCAAAACATGCATTCTCAAGTGAAGCTTTCCCAATTAACGCATCATTACTATCTAAAGTTCAACTAGAAAGAAGAATGTTCGATCTTCGAGGTGAACATGAAGATCCGCAGATTCATAAGATCATTCTTGGAATCCAAAATAAAGTTTTAGACCATATTTTAAGCGCATGGACACTTTCAAGAATAACTGACACGCAACTTTACGGTAATGATTACAGTGTCTATGAAGTTATTGACGACCTTACTGAAGCAGTTTTCTTAGAAGATATGAATTCTGAAGTGTCTTCAATTAGAAGAAATTTACAAACTAGCTACGTTAGAAGACTAATAGGTATTTTAACTGCGGATTATTATGACGAATTTGCTACAGCTGCTGCTTACAATTCTCTAAGAGATATTGAGAAACTAATGAAAAAATCTTCTTCTCACAGGCCCACCAAGGCTCACAGAAAACTTATTCACTGGATAATTGATTCGGGTTTAAACAGAGCAAATTAAGATACTTTCTCTAAGAAGTTTAAAATAAAGTTATTAACTTCTTCAGGTGCTTCTTGTTGAGTCCAGTGACCTATGCCTTCCAGCTCTTCAGCAAATAATAAGTCTTTGTAATTTGGTCCAATCCTATCTATTAAAGTTTGGTCGCTTGGAACAAAGAAATTAACAGGGTCTAAAGTTCCTGTTACAAAAAAGGCCGGTTGTTTTAGTATTTTTCCTTCTAACTCTGGTATTTCGTGCCAATCAATATTTTGTGCTCTATACCTATTAAAAGGTCCTCTCAGTCCGCTCATTTCAAATTGATTAACAAAATAGTCCAAATCTTCTTTAGTAAACCAATTAGGAAAATCTTCAAACATTTCCATTCCTTCTAGGAAAGTCGAATCTTTAGTTTTTTCTGGAACTAGACCACTTTGACCTTTCTCAAAATTAAACTTCATACCCCTGCCATCGCTATTTGTATAAGTCATAAATAAAGCCTTAGCTAGATCAGATTCAAACTCTTCTTCTGCTATACCTTCTTTTTGAAAATAAAGCTGATAGAAAAAACGATCTTGATATATTTCCTTCCATAAATCCAAAGTAGGCATAGGCCCTCTTCCCATAAAAGGAACAGAAAGAGTGCCTGTAGCAGTGATTCGGTCTTCATTTAATGCTGCGGTATTGAGTGCTATCGGCCCGCCCCAATCATGACCAATAGTTATAGCAGTCTCATAACAAAGCGCATCAATAATCCCCACAACATCATCAGTCATATTTCTCATTGTGTATGCTTCGATTTCATGAGGCTTGTCTGATTCACCATAACCCCTTACATCGTAAGCAACAGCTTTGAAGCCAGCTTTAGCTACTGCTGGTAATTGATGCCTATAGCTATACCAACTTTCGGGCCAACCATGGCAAAAGATTACTAAAGGGCCTTCACCCATCATGGCTAGTCTTATATTAATTCCGTTACTTTCTACAACCTTAAATTCTACTTCTGACATATTTTTTCCTTTTTATTAAGTTATTTTATAGCACGATAACTACAAAGCTAACACTCTTTCAATCAACCAAAAAGATCCTAAGCCTCCTATTAAATAAGAGGCATATTGATGGATGGTATTATTAAATAAACTTCTGGTAAGAAGCCAGATTATTATTCCAAATAAAGGTAAAACTAGTAACTGACCAACTTCTATACCAATATTAAAGAAAAGTAACGAAAATAAAAGTGCGTCATTGTTAACTCCTATATCATTCAAAGCTCCAGCAAACCCCAGTCCATGTAGCAAACCAAATCCAAATGCTACTAACCATGGAGTTGATTCATATTTATGTTTTTCACTTACTTCTAAAGCTAAATAAATTAAAGTTAATGCAATGAAGGCTTCTGTTGAAGCTTGAGGCATATTGATAAACTCTAGTACTGACAAACCCAAGGTAATGCTATGAGCAATAGTGAATGCTGTTATGGTTTTAAATAAGTTTGCGGCACCAGAAACAATGAATAAAAGACCAAAAACGAAAAGCATATGATCAATTCCACTCAATAAATGCTCTACGCCTAGCCAAAAATATCCTATTGGATAAATGCTTACTTGTTCAGGAACTATAATTGTAGCGTTATTAACTGTAGCTAAGCCTTCAAATTTAGTTCCGTCTTTAAATGTCACGCTAATCAAAGCATCGGTTATTCTAGATAACCCTTTAAGACTTATTTCCTTTCCTTTTATTGAGTCACCGCATGTCATTGATAGCTCAGAGACCAAATATTTACCTTCAATCTTAGGTAAATTTCTTTTCTCTTCATCACAATCAGAAAAAATAATTTCGGCAGGCAAACCGACTGCGTTTGATGGGAACATCCAGTTTCCTTTGTAAGAACTATCGTCTTGTTCTTCTAGCAATAATCTTGCAGGATTCATTTCATGACCAAAGAGATTTCCTAAGAACAGAAAAGATAAGCTTATTGATGTGACTTTAATAAGATTGAGCATTTAAATCTGAGAGTATTTCTATCTCGTAGTCTTCTCTAAGTTTTTCTAAATACTTAGCAGTAGATTGGCTTTGGTCTCTAGCTAGGATGTCACTAACAACAATGCTTCTTACTTGACTTAGTTCTGGCAAAAAAGAGTCAGTATAAGAATTCAAAAAAATCAGATGTTCTCCATATTCTGATGAGATAGGACCATCCCACTTTTTAATATCTAAGTCTTTAATTGAATCGGAAAATTGATCACCGAATGATCTCTTTAGTTCCTTTGATGTTTTAATTGAAAAGTTCTTTCCTAAAAGAAAAGGCTCTCCAAACAAACTAGGCTCTTCTCCTTGTTGAATGGATTTTAAGGCTTTGATGGACCTAGATTGTGCTTGATTGTCTTTACTAAAATAAATGTGCGAAAAGGTATAAGTACTTTCAACTAAATAATCATCTGTATGATTACTATAGTATTCTTTTATTTCTTCTTCTGAGGGATTTTTTAAGATTGATTCTTGTCTCAAGAAACTTATCTTTTGTGCCAATCTTCTTTTGATAATTATGTCATTTTTATCTAAACCTAATTTTAAGGCCTCTCGATAAAGTATCTCTTCGTCTATTAACTGTTTAATAATGCCGTCGATTTCTTCATTGGTAGGTTCTCTTCCAACCTGGGTTATCCATGTATTAATTAATGAATCTAGTTCAGATTCATAGATAGTAATTTTATTAGGGCTATCTTCATTAAAGACAATATCTATCACAAAGATAAATAATCCTATTGAAAAGAAAATAAGTAGTTTTTGTTTCACTTTTAGTTAGAATAATACTAATCAGAATATAGAGTAATATCAATTAAAAAATAATAAAAACAATAACTTATACATAATTTCTCTAGTTATTTACCAAGTATCCACGTTAGGTCTTTTCTTAGAAGATCTGTCTTTCTTAGGAGGTAGTGATTTAAGGGCTCCCATTATCCAATTTCTTGTTTCTGCTGGATCTATAACATCATCTAGCTCGAAGTGAGAAGCCATGTTAACTGCCCTGCCCCTATGATAGCTGTCTGCTACCATTTTTTCATAAGCTTCAATTCTTTTCTTAGGGTCTTTAATTGCTTCTAGTTCCTTTCTATATCCAAGCTTAACTGCTCCCTCTAAACCCATACCTCCAAATTCACCTGTTGGCCATGTAACTGTAAACAGAGGAATCTTAAAACTACCGCCTGCCATAGCTTGAGCACCTAAGCCGTAAGCCTTTCTAATAACAACAGACATTAGAGGAGTTTCTATATTTGCTCCGACCACAAACATTCTACTAGCGTGCCTTACTAAGGCTGTTTTTTCACTTTCCGGACCTACCATTATCCCTGGGCAATCGATAAGAGAAAGAATAGGAATATCAAAAGCATCGCAAAGTTGAATAAACCTAGACCCTTTATCAGCTCCAGGTGAATCAATTGCACCTGATAAATGGCCTGGATTATTAGCTACAACGCCAATCGGTCTTCCTTCAACTCTAATAAAAGAAGTTATGATCCCGGGTGCCCAATCTTTTCTAATTTCCAGAACAGACCCTATATCGGCTATACCTTCTATGACTTCTCTCATGTCATAATACCTAAGTCTATTTTCCGGCACTGTAAATCTTAGCTTTCTCGGATCAGGCGCTTCCCAATCTTTTACAGGACCTTGAAAGTAAGATAAATATTTCTTAGCTACCTCAACCGCTTCCTTTTCGTCTTTAACAGAAAGATCTACCACTCCGTTTGGAACTTGTACATCCATAGGGCCCACTTCATCAGGGGTAAAGACTCCTAAACCTCCTCCTTCTATCATGGCTGGTCCACCTATTCCTATATTGGAATCTTCAGTTGCGATGATGACATCGCAACACCCTAATAACACTGCATTACCTGCGAAACATCTTCCTGTGGTTATTCCAATAACAGGAACTAAACCTGATAATTGGGCAAAGTAGGTGAAGGCTAAACAATCTAACCCTGCTACTCCAGAAGTATCTGTATCGCCTGGTCGACCTCCTCCACCTTCAGCAAATAGAATAGTGGGAAGTCTATTTTGCTCAGCAATTTCAAACATTCTGTCTTTTTTGGCATGATTCATTTTTCCCTGAGTGCCAGCTAAAACCATATAGTCATAAGACATGGCCATTACCCTTGAATCACTTTCTCCAAATAAATTGCCATTGACTTGGCCCAAACCACAGACCATTCCATCTCCAGTGGTATTCTTAATTAAGTCTTCTTCAGTTCGTCTTCTTCTTTGTGCTGCCATGACAACAGATCCATACTCAACAAAAGATCCCTCATCGCATAAATCTTCTATATTTTCTCTAGCGGTTCTATGACCTGTTGAATATCTTTTCTTAACTGCCTCTGGTCTATTTACATCATGGCTAGCTCTTTTTCTTTCCAAAGCTTCTTTAAGATCAGGTCTAATCCTATCAAGATCTAATTCTTTAGTTTTCTTGGTAGCTTTTTCTTTAACTTCAGCAAGCTCTATAGTCATCAATGAATGACCTTCAAACACTGTATCTTGTGGCTGGACTTTAATTTCTTTGACTATGCCGCTAATACTAGAAAGAACTTCATGCTCCATTTTCATGGCTTCCATGATAAGGAGAGGTTTCCCCTTCCAGATTTCATCACCTTTCTCAACATCAAACTTAACAATCATTCCTTGCATGGGAGCTTTTATGCTTGATAAACCATCTTCTAATTGTTCATTTTCTAATTGAAGTATATTTTCGGATTGATCAACAAAGACTCCACCAGTCTTTCCGTGATCAAGAACTGCTAAAGGGTCAAGATCTTCTATTTTCCCTCTTTTTGGGACATCCTTCTTTATACTTCTGTTTATATCAGATAAGTTAGTGTGCTCACTGCTAGATAAAAGATTCTTTATATTCTGATCTAGAAAATTTGTGTGCGATTCATTATTCTTAAATTTTGTATCAGAAAGGATATTTTTTAACAAATCTAAATTTGTTGGCACTCCTTCAATTTTAAATTCGCATAAAGACCTATAATTTCTTTTAAGAGCTTGCTTGAAGTTATCTTCAGGAGAATGGGTAATTACTTTAGCTATAAGAGAATCAAAAGCAGGATTCGTTTCATAACCGCTATAGCCATAACTATCTGATCTTACTCCAGGACCAGAAGGTAAATCAAAAGTTATAAATTTTCCTCCAGAAGGTTTTATTTCACCTTCAGAGTCTATAACTTCCATATTGACACGTGATTGAATAGCAAATCCTTTTGGCTCAGGAATATTCTTTTGTTCTAACTTAAGTTGTTTTAGAGTTTTACCTGAAGCAATTTGAATTTGAGCTTTTACTAAATCTAAACCTAATACAGCCTCGGTTACAGTATGTTCTACTTGTAATCTGGCATTGCATTCAATAAATTTGAAATCTTCCTTGGCATAATTAACCAAAAATTCTACAGTCGCTAAACCTTCATATTTAGATGCTTTAATTAACTCTACCGAAGCATCAAACATTCTCTCTTTTAGTTCTTTTTTTATTCCAGGTGCAGGAGCAATTTCTATAATTTTCTGATGTCTTCTTTGAGTCGAACATTCCCTTTCGTGCATATGTGTTGCCTGCCCTTTACCGTCACCCAATACTTGGATCTCTATATGCCTATAATTTTTTAAATATTCTTCTACGTAAAGATCTGATGAATCAAAAGCAGATTTTGCTTCAGAGGACGCTCTACTCATTGCATCTTTTAAATCCACCTCCGAATTAACAACCCTCATGCCTCTTCCGCCACCACCCGCTATAGCTTTTATAACTATAGAAGGGTTCTTTTTTAAATCTTTAAAGAAACTTGATGCTTGTTTTAAAGATGTCTTTCCTTGTGTTCCCCTGACTACAGGAATATCTAACTTGAGAGCTAATTTTTTTGCTTCAGACTTATCACCAAAAATATTTAAACATTTTTCTGAAGGTCCAATAAATTTTATTCTTGCTTGTTTAGCTGCTTTTGCAAAAGCTGGTTTTTCACTTAAAAAACCATAACCAGGATGAATACCATCTACTTTCTCTCGCTTAGCAACGTCAATTACCTTCTTGATGTTCAGATAAGCACTAGCCCCCTTCTCATCAATCATGAAAGATTCATCCATCTTCGAAAGATGTAAAGAATTTATGTCGTCTTCAGAAAATATACCAACGGTCTTGATGCCTAAATCATTGCAAGTTCTTGCTATTCTGATAGCAATCTCTCCTCTATTAGCAATCAATATTTTTTTCATAAAAATATATCGAACAGGTAAGGAATTATTTTCAGCTTACCAAAGATCGTATTTTTGCAGCTCTGCTCTTCCAACAACCATGTGATGGACTTCATCTGGTCCGTCAGCAAATCTTAAATGCCTTATATCAGTGTAAAGACCAGCTAGAGGAGTCCATTGGGAGATCCCAGCTGCACCATGCATCTGTATGGCTTGATCAATGATCTTACAAGCTTTTTCAGGTACCATTGCTTTAATGGCACTTACGTAAACTCTTGCTTCCTTATTTCCAAGAACATCCATAGCTTTAGCTGCTTGTAATACTGCTAAACGCATTGCATCTATCTCTATCCTCGCTCGGGAAATTATTTCTAAATTCCCTCCTAACTTTGCGATAGGTTTACCAAAAGCTTCTCTGGTACCAGCTCTTTTAACCATCAGTTCAAGCGCAATTTCAGCCTTTCCAATGGTTCTCATACAATGATGAATTCTTCCCGGTCCTAATCTGACTTGAGAAATTTCAAATCCTCTACCTTCACCTAACAATATGTTTTCTTTAGGTACTCTTACGTTATCAAATTTAATATGCATATGACCGTGAGGTGCATGATCATGACCAAAAACTTGCATACCTTCAAG
>CACAIY010000001.1 GCA_902532675.1 uncultured SAR86 cluster bacterium | reverse complement strand
TCAATTTTTATATCCATTTGAAGGGCAGTAATGCCTTCTTCAGTTCCTGCCACTTTAAAGTCCATGTCTCCAAGGTGATCTTCATCTCCTAGAATATCTGTAATAACAGCAAAGCCATCTTCTTCCTTAACCAGACCCATAGCTATACCGGCAACTGGAGCTTTCATAGGTATTCCAGCATCCATAAGAGCTAAGCTCGATCCACATACACTAGCCATGGAACTTGAACCGTTTGATTCAGTGATCTCTGAAACTACTCTAATGGTATAAGGAAAGTCCTCAGGTGAAGGTAAAACTGCTTCTAAAGCTCTTCGAGCTAATTTTCCGTGACCAATCTCCCTTCTCTTAGGACCTGACATAAATCCTGCTTCACCAACAGAATAAGGAGGGAAATTATAATGAAGCATGAATTGGTCTTTAAACTCTCCTTCTAAAGCATCAATAAGTTGTGCTTGCCTGGGAGAACCGAGAGTAGCGGTAACAAGTGCTTGTGTCTCTCCTCTAGTAAAAAGTGCCGATCCATGAGTATTCTTTAAAACACCTACTTCAATAAAAAGAGGTCTTACAGTATCCAAATCTCTTCCATCTATTCTTGGCTCGCCTTTAATTAAGTTTGATCTCACTATTGTTTTTTCAATTTTTTTGAAAACATCCATTAAATCTGAACTTTTTGGGGAACCTTCTTCTTCTTTAACAAGGTCTTCAACAATTTTTTCTTTTAACTGATTAAGGGTTTGCACTCTTTCTTGCTTGTCTTGAATTTGGTAAGCATCAGAAATTGAATCTGAATAAGAATCTTTAACAGAGCTTACTAAATCTTTATCCAAAGTTTTTGGTACATATTCAAAAGTTGGTTTCCCTACCTCTGAAGCCATTTCTTTAATGGCACTAATTATTACTTGCATTTCTTGGTGTGCAAAAAGAATACCACCAAGCATTTGATCTTCGGAGAGCTCTTTAGCTTCTGATTCAACCATTATCACAGCAGAATCGCTCCCTGCTATAACCATATCCAATAAAGAATCTTCTAACTCGCTTCTCTTCGGATTTAAGCAATATTGTCCTTCTATAAAGCCTACCCTAACTGCTCCTAAAGGACCATTAAAAGGTAGACCAGATATACCAATAGCAGCAGATGCTGCTATAAAAGACAAAATATCTGGGTCCACGTCTTTATCCGAAGATACGACTGTACATATAACTTGAACTTCATAAAGAAAATCATCATTAAACAAAGGCCTTAAAGGTCTATCTATTAACCTAGAAGTTAATGTTTCTTTTTCAGTTGGCCTCCCCTCTCTTTTAAAGAATCCTCCAGGAATCTTTCCTGTTGCATATGTCTTCTCTTGGTAATTAACAGTTAATGGGAAAAAATCTTGATGCTCACCTGGAGCCTTCCCTACTACTACCGTTGCTAGGACTTGTGTATTTCCGCAAGTAGCTAATACTGCTCCAGTGGCCTGTCTCGCGACTTTGCCTGTTTCCAAGGTGATCTCTTGATCGCCTAAATTTATTATTTTTTTATAACTTTCCATTTTCTTTCCTATATATTTCTTGCACGACAAATTTCATGCATTTTATTTTTATTGATTAAAAGATTTGAATAAATATGATTTATCTTCTTAAACCTAAGTCAGTAATTAATTTACTGTATGCATCTGGTTTCGAAGATTTTATGTAATCAAGAAGTTTCCTTCTTCGATTAACCATCCTTATTAGGCCCGCCCTAGAATGATGATCTTTTGCATTGGCTTTAAAATGCGCTTGTAAAGCATCTATGTTAGCCGACAATAAGGCAACCTGAACTTCTGGTGAACCTGTATCATTTTGTTTTCTTGCAAATTTAGAAACAATTTCTTTCTTATTTGATGTACTTAATGCCAATTTCTTTCCTAATTAAATAAGTTAGTTTAATTAATTGCTATTAATCTTCTAGGAGATAATTTGTTTGATGAATGCAATTCACCAATTCCCATAAATAAACTCTTATTTGTATATATTCTTACTAATCCTTTTTTTTCAAGTTGCGCATTATAGTATATTGACTGTCCATTTCTAACTTTTTTTACATCTTCTTCATTTAATACAGCTTTAGATAAGTGTTTTAAAAGAAAATCGCTTGGCAAGATAGAGCTAGATATGTCACTGGATTCCTCTTTAGGCATAAGAACCATATCTTCAGCTTTAATCTCTCCAACACTTAATCTCCTTAAGGAAATGACAGTAGCTTTTGTAAAAAGGGCTCTTCCAACAGACTCAACAAGACTCCTTATGTATGTTCCTTTAGTGCAAGAAATCTTTAATTTAGCTAATTTGTTTCCAAACTCCATAAGTTCTATTTTATGAATAGTTATATTTCTTTCTTTTCTAAAAAGAAAAACACCCTGCCTAGCCCACCAATAAAGAGGTTTGCCTTTATTTTTTAGGGCTGAATACATTGGGGGAGTTTGGGCTTGCGGACCTTCAAAGCTTTCAAGAACCTTTCTAAGATCTATTTCACTAAAGTTAGTTATACTTTTAGAAATAATCTCACCTTCTATATCACCAGTATCTGTTTCTAACCCAAACCTTATATCTACTTCATAGGTTTTATCTAAATCGGACATGAATGAGCTAAATTTTGTTGCTTCTCCTATACAAACAGGGAGCAGCCCTGTTGCAAGTGGATCTAAAGTGCCGCAATGACCTATTTTCTTAATTCCTAAAATTTTTCTTAATTGATAAACACAATTTGCTGAAGTTACACCTTTAGGTTTATCTATTAATAAGAAACCATTCATGTTGATAAATAAGACTCCTCTTTAAAGTGAATCTCTGGAGTTCTTCTTAGGCTTAAATTATTACTTAACTTTTTTCTTATGAAGCCCTTAGCCTTTTCTAATCCTCCTAAAATTTCTTCGGTATCTAGGTCATTGAAGCTATTATCACTGGAGAAAAAGATGAAAGCACTTTTCATGTCAGAAGAAAGATCTACTCTCAAGACAGTAATGCCTCTAACACGGGGATCTTTTACTTCAAAAGATAAAATATTAGATATTTCTACTTTTATTAAGTCAGAAATCCTATCAGATCTCTTAAAATCTGGAGATGGCATCTAATCTAAAGTTCTCTTAACTTCCACCCTATCAAATACTTCTATCTTATCGCCGACCTGAACATCCTTATAGTTTGAAACTCCTATTCCACATTCTGTGCCCATAGGAACTTCATTAGCGTCATCTTTAAAACGTTTTAAGGAATCCAATTCACCTTCAAATATAACTATATCGTCTCGCAGAACTCTTATTGGTTTGTTTCTCTTTATAGTCCCTTCTATGACAATTGAGCCAGCAATTAGGCCAAATTTTGGAGATTTAAAGAGATCTTTTACTTCAGCTGTTCCTAATATTTCTTCTTTAACATCAGGTTTTAGATGTCCTTCAATGGCAACTTTAATTCCATCAATTAGGTCATAAATTATTCCATAATATAAAACATCTATTGATTCCTTTTCAGCTAATTTCTTGGCTGCAGAATCTGCTCTTACATTAAAACCTATAACAAAAGAATTTGTGGTTAGAGCCAGATTCAAATCATTTGCATTGATAGAACCAACTGATTCGTGAACTAGATTTATTTTAACTTCTTCATTCTCTAAATTTTTTAAAGAACCAACTATAGCTTCTAAAGAACCATGTGTATCTGCTTTTAAAACTATATTTAGGATGGTGTGATTTGCTAACTCAGAATCAAACAACATTTCTAAATTTGAGATCTGATTCCTTGCTAACCGCTCTTCTCTCGCTTTTTCTGCTCTTTCATTAGAAATTTCTTTGGCCATTTTTTCACTAGTTACAACAATAAACTCTTCCCCAGCCTTAGGAGGTTGATCAAGTCCTGTTATTGAAGCAGGAACTGAAGGGCCAGCAGAATCAATATTATTTCCATTTTCATCAACTAAACTTCTTACTTTCTTAGTTTGATCTCCAACTAATATGGTATTTCCTTTTTTTAGAGTTCCTTTTTGTACTAAAATAGTTGCAACAGCACCTTTGCCTGTTTCTGTTGTTGAATCTAAAACTACACCGAATGCAGGGCCCTTGTGGTGAGCTTTAAGCTCTAGGACTTCTGCTTCTAAATTTACTGCTTCAAGAAGTTCATTTACCCCTTCTCCTTTTAATGCAGATATAGGAACAAATTGTGTTTGCCCGCCCCAATCTTCTGGGATCAATTCCTTTTTTGATAATTCTGTTTTTACTTTTTCAATATCTGCCTCTTCCCTATCCATTTTATTAACAGCAACAACAATAGGAACTTCAGCAGCTCTAGCATGACTTATAGCTTCTTCCGTTTGTGGTTGCAAACCGTCATCAGCTGCAACAACCAAAATAACTATGTCAGTGGAATTAGCTCCCCTAGCTCTTACTTCTGAAAAAGCAGCATGTCCTGGAGTATCTATAAAAGAGATAGTTCCTAATTCTGTATTGGCTTGATAAGCACCAATCTTTTGGGTAATTCCACCCTCCTCACCTTCAGCAACATTAGCTTTTCTTATATAATCTAATAAAGTTGTTTTGCCATGGTCTACATGACCTAAAACTGAAACAACTGGGTTCCTTTTTTCTTCTTCCCCCTCATAAGTAACAAGCTCCATCAATTTATCTTCTACTTCTACTTTTTCTGCAGGCTCACCTTTGTGTCCTAATTCTTCTGTAACTAAGATTGCCGTATCTTGATCTAAAGGTTGATTAAGAGTGGCCATAACACCCATAGACATTAGTTTCTTAACTACTTCCCCACCTTTGATGGAAAGATTTTGAGCTAATTCACTAACAGTGATTGACTCCGGAATCTGAATGTTTTTAGCAATGAATTCGCTAGGCTTTTCAAATTCTTGCTTTTCTACGTTTGAAAGGAAATCTTCTCCTTCAAGTTCTCTCTTTTCTTTATTTGAAACTTCAGGCTTCTGGAATTTGGAAGACTTCCTGGACTTAACAAACTGCTTTTCATCTTTAGAAGGAACAGGCGATTCTTTGGATTTAGCCTTTCTTCTTGTTATTAGAGTTTTTTGTTCATTATTTTGTTTTCTTTTATCTTCATCAACTTTCTTTTGAGTTTCGCCCGCCTGTCTCTTCCTTTCTATTTCTTCAAAGTCTATTGTAGTAGATGTTTTTTTTGTTTTTTCTTCAAAGCTAGCAGTCGCTTCTTTATTTATTTTTTTTCTTGTTATTGCAACTGAACTCGAGTCTTTTAGTTTTTCCTTCGATTTAGTTTTGTTTAACGAGATTGTTTTATTTGATTTATTTTGTTGTTTTTTTAGAAAATCTAATAAAGTTTTCTTATCAGAATCAGTTACTTCATCAGATAAGTTTGTATGTGTTAAACCAGCCTCTTGCATCTGGGAAAGAAGCAATTCAGGAGCTGAACCTATAACAGTTGCTAGTTTTTCTACACTTAAATTTGCCATAAAACTTGATAATTAATCAAACCAATGAGCTCTGGCTTTCATAATTAATTCTCCCGCATCTTTTTCAGATATTTGAATTAAACTTGTTAACTCTTCAATAGATTGTTCAGCTAATTCCTCTCTGTCATTGATACCTTTCTGACTTAATTCTAGGGCTAAAGTCATATCCATACCTTCTACAGACATCAAATCACCAGATTCACCTTCTTCATCAGTTATCTGCATTGCTAGAGTTAAAAGAGCCTCTTTAGCTCTATTAATTAACAATTCAGCTATTTCCTCATCAAAACCTTCTATAGCTATAAGGTCATCCGATGTGGCAGAAGAAATTGATTCTAAGTTTCTATAACCTTGTTCTATTAAAGCCTGAGCTAAACCTTGATCTACATCTAAATTATCCATCAAAGTTACTGACTCATTCTGACTTTTCTCTTCTTCGTTATTTTGAGCAGTTTCCTCATCGATGACATTAAGCTTCCATCCAGTAATTTGACTACTTAATCTAACATTTTGACCGCTTTTTCCTATCGCCTGAGCAAGTGTATCTTGGGTAACTGCAACATCCATGGTCCCTTTTACTTCATCTAACACTATAGAAGTAATTTCAGCAGGCCCCATAGAGTTTATTAATAATTGGGCAGGATCATCATCCCATATCACTATATCTAACCTTTCGTTACCAAGTTCATTAGAAACTGCTTGTACTCTAGAGCCACGCATTCCAACACAAGCTCCAACTGGGTCAATTCTGTTATCGTTTGTTTTAACCGCTATCTTTGTTCTAGATCCGGCATCTCTGGCTATAGCCTTTATCTCAATAACTTGCTCTGATATTTCAGGAACTTCTAATTTAAATAATTCACCCACCATTTCCGGACATCTTCTACTTAATGCTAATTGAGGGCCCCTATTTTCTCTTTCTTCCTCTTGCAAGACAGCCCTTAAACGATCTCCGATTCTAAAAACTTCTCCTGGAATAAGCTCATTTCTAGAAAGAATTGCCTCTGCTCCATCGCCTAAATCTATTATCAGAAATTCCCTAGTTACTTTCTTTACTGTTCCATTTACTAGTTCTCCTAAAACTGAGCGGTATTTCTCAACAACCTGAGCTCTTTCAGCCTCTCTAACCTTTTGCACAATTACCTGTTTTGCAGCTTGGGCAGCTATTCTTCCAAACTCAATATTTTCTACTCTTTCTTTAATAACTGAACCAATATCTAGATCTTTATCTTTTGCCTTAGCTTCAGAAAGAATTATCTCAATGCCGTTATCTTCTAATTCCTCATCTGAAACAATTGTCCAGACCCTAAATGTTTCATAATTTCCAGTAACAGAATCTATCTTGACTTCTATATTTGAGTTTTCTTCATACCTTCTTTTAGTTGCTGTTGCTAAAGCCATTTCTATTGCTTCAAAAATTGAACTCTTTGGGAGTCCTTTCTCTCCAGAAACAGCTTCTGCGACTAGTAAAATCTCGTTTTGCATAATCTAACCCCTTACATTATAAGATTTGCCTGAATAATAGAAGAAAAAGGAACTTTTTGACGTTTATCTTCAGACTCTATTAACAATCCTTCTTCTGTTACATTTGACAGTGTTCCTTTTATTGATAATTTTTTATTTATATTGTTGATATATCGAACTTTAATAGCAGAATCAATGTAATCTAGATACTGTCTTTCAGAAAAGAATTTTCTATCTAAACCAGGTGAAGAAACTTCTAATAAATACTTATTTGAAAAATCATTTTCAACATCTAATAATTTAATAACATGCTTGCTAACTTTTTCACAATCTTCTACAGAAACGCCTTCTTTCTTATCAATATAAATTCTTAGAGTCTGGTTCTTATGCTTTCCAAAAAACTCTATGCCCCATATATCAAATCCCAAAGATCTTATATCTTCAGTTAATATGTCCTTTATATATTTAGTGTCCATTTTTCTTTTACAAAAAAAGCCCATTCAGGGCTTATTATTGGTAGCGGGGGCAGGATTTGAACCTACGACCTTCGGGTTATGAGCCCGACGAGCTACCAGACTGCTCCACCCCGCATCAAAGGGAGCGAAGTATAGATTTATGAGATGAAGGGGTCAAGAAAGTTTATGGTGCCGAAGAGAGGATTCGAACCTCCACGAGCGAAGCTCACTACCCCCTCAAGGTAGCGTGTCTACCAGTTCCACCACTTCGGCTTTAAAATTATTCAGGGTTATTCTCAGGTAAAATACCTGTCTCTTCTACAACAGGCATACTAACTTCTGGGTCCTCTTCTAAAGAGTGCCTGGATATGTAAGTTATAGATAAGCTTAAAATTAGGAAAATAGCTGAAACTATAGCCGTTACCTTTGTTAAAGGGTTTGATGGACCACTAGAACCAAACATTGCATTGCTAGACCCTCCTCCAAAAGCGCTTCCTATGTCTGAACCTTTTCCTTGTTGTAAAAGAACCAATAGAATTAATGCGATAGAAATAGCTATATAGAAGAATATAAGTAAATTTTCCATAATTTATGACATATTATAAATTTTAGTAAAAGTATCAGAGTCTAAAGAAGCTCCGCCTATTAAAAGCCCATCTACCATATTTGAAGAGTAAATTTCTTTGTAATTATCTAAGTTTACACTACCTCCATAAACTACTGAAATACCGTTTGTAGAATTTGTTTTATTCCTGAGTTCTTTTTTGATAAACGAGTGGATTTCTTCAATATAAGTAATCTCAGCATTTTCTCCTGTCCCAATAGCCCAAACAGGCTCATACGCTACTATACATTTATCTACAGAACTACTTGTAAGTGCGTCTAACTGATCTACAAGAATATCTTTAGTCTGATTGGCTTTCTTTTGATGCAAAGATTCTCCGACACAAAAAATTGGTTTAATATTCATTTCTGTTGCTGCTTTTAGTTTATTAGAAAGAATATCATTACTTTCATCAATTTGTATTCTCTGTTCAGAATGGCCAATAATTACAAATTCACAGCCGATATCTACTAACATTTGAGAATTTATTCCGCCTGTTAAAGGAGCTAATAGTTCAGAATCAAGCTGTTGCGATCCCAGCTTTATATTTTTAGAGATTTTTTGTATTAGGGTTCCAGTAAAGTCAAGATAACAAGTTGGGGGACAAAAAATACATTCCTTGCTTTTATTAATTTCTATGTCCCGAGAAACAACATCTATCCAATTTTTAATGAGTTCTTTCGAACCATTCATCTTCCAATTAGCAATTATCATAACTTAGAAGCTAGATTTGCAAGTCTATTACAATAATCTTCTGAATCTTTTTCTTTTTCTGATTCCACCATTATCCTAATAAGAGGCTCTGTTCCTGACGGCCTAATTAACACTCTACCTCTTTCTCCTAATTTATTCTCTATGACAGTTACTTCAGACCAGAATTTATCATTAAGAATTATTTTATTAGGGTTATTTACAGATAAATTGATTAAGGTTTGGGGAAACTTATTAAACCCTTCAACTGATTGATCAACATCAAAACTATTTTCTTTAAGGCTGTCTAATAGCTTTAACGCTGCAATTATTGCATCTCCTGTTTGAGCAGAATCTAAACAAATTATATGTCCAGAAGGTTCTCCACCTAATAACCAATTCTCTTCTAAAAGCCTTTGCAATACATATTTATCTCCTACGTCAGCTCTACAAAATTGAATATTGTTCTCCATAAAATATAATTGAAGTGATTTATTGGTCATTAGAGTTCCAACTACTCCGCTTCCAGGATTAAGACTTTTAGAAAGGATATAAAGTAAATCATCTCCATCTAAAATATTACCTGTCTTAGAAACTAATAAAAGCCTATCCCCGTCTCCGTCAAAAGAAATTCCTAAATCGTAATTTGCTCTCAAGACCTCTTCTTTGATGTACTCTGGACTTGTTGAACCACAATTCTGATTTATATTTACACCATCAGGATCAGTCCCAATAGTAGTTACTTTCGCTCCTAGTTCTTCAAAGACCTTTGGTGCTACAGAATATGTAGCCCCATTCGCACAATCTAAAAGAATAGATAAACCGGTTAAATCAAGAGTGTTAAAATTAGACTTACAAAATTCAATATACCTGCCTTGTGCATCGTTCATCCTCGTAGCTTTTCCTAAATTAATTGACTTAACGGTTTCTATTTCTTGACTTAACTTTGTTTCAATTCTTCTTTCTAATTCAGAAGAAAATTTTTGACCATCTTTATTAAAAAATTTTATGCCGTTATCTTCAAACAAGTTATGTGATGCGCTAATAACAACTCCAGCTTGTTTGTTTGAGCTAGCTAAAAAAGAAACTCCAGGAGTGGGTAATGGGCCCAACAATACAACATCTATTCCTGATGAGATAAAACCAGCTTGAAGTGCTGATTCAAGCATATACCCTGAAATCCTTGTGTCCTTACCTATAAGAACCCTGCTAATACCTTCTTCTAAAAGAACAGTTCCAGCAGCCCAACCTAATTTAGTCACAAACAAAGGATTCATGGTTGTATCAACAGGTCCCCTTATACCATCTGTACCAAACCTCCTATCCTTTCCTAAAGGCATAAAACTTATCAGTTGATCTTTTTTTATTGGTACAGGATTGCTCATGTTATGTAAGTTTCAGAAATAGTGAGCTAAAATAATAATCTAATTCTGTTCCGCAGCATCTCCGACAGAACTTTCTTTAGAGTCTTTTGAGGGAGGCTCTTCTGTTGATTTGGGTGCTCTTGGTTCTCCTCCAGCCATTATGTCATCAATCTGATCAACATCTAAAGTTTCAAAATCCATCAACGCTTTAGACATCTTATGTAATGCATCCATATTAGTCTCTAATACTTCTTTGGCTGTTTTATAACAATTTCCTAGAATATCCTTAACTTCTTTATCAATTTCAGATGCAGTTTCATCAGAGATACCTTGTTTTGAAGTTCCAGCGGATCTACCTAAGAAAGGTTCATCATTTTCATCACCATATTTAACTGGACCCAACTTCTCAGATAGTCCCCACTTTGTTACCATGTTATGAGCTAATTCAGTTGCTCTTTCAATGTCATTAGAAGCTCCAGTAGTCACTCCCTTTTCTCCATAAATAAGTTCTTCAGCTATCCTTCCTCCATAGAGTCCGCAGATTCTATCTAAAATACTTTGGTGGCTATAACTATATTTATCTTCTTCAGGCAAGAACATAGTTACTCCCAAGGCCCTTCCTCTAGGGATAATTGTTACTTTATAGACTGGGTCGTGTTCTTTTAAACTTCTTCCAACAATAGCATGGCCAGACTCATGGTAGGCAGTCTTTAATTTCTCTTCCTCAGACATAACCATTGATCTTCTCTCTGAACCCATCATAACTTTATCTTTGGCAAATTCTAATTGCTCCATTCCAACTAACTTTTTTGATGTCCTTGCTGCAATCAAAGCAGCTTCATTTACTAGATTGGCCAAATCAGCCCCTGAAAATCCAGGAGTCCCTCTTGCAATAAGAGAAGGCTCAACATCTTCAGAAAGTGGAACCTTTTTCATATGTACTTTTAGGATCTGCTCTCTTCCTCGTATGTCGGGCAATGGAACCACTACTTGTCTATCAAACCTTCCTGGTCTTAATAAAGCAGGATCTAATACATCTGGTCTGTTTGTTGCCGCAATTATTATTATGGCTTGATTATCTTCAAAACCATCCATTTCTACTAACAGCTGATTTAGGGTTTGTTCTCTTTCATCATGCCCTCCTCCCATTCCAGCACCTCTATGTCTCCCTACGGCGTCGATCTCATCTATAAAAACTATACAAGGCGATTGTCTCTTAGCTTGCTCAAACATATCTCTAACTCTAGAGGCTCCAACACCTACAAACATTTCTACAAAATCGGAACCAGAGATACTAAAAAAAGGAACCATAGCTTCTCCAGCTATAGCCTTAGCTAATAAAGTTTTTCCAGTTCCTGGAGAGCCCGTCATTAATATACCGGTTGGTATTTTTCCCCCTAATTTTTGAAACTTGGAAGGGTCTCTTAAAAAATCGACAACTTCTTGTACTTCTTCTTTAGCTTCTTCTATGCCAGCTACATCTGCAAATGAAGTCTTGACCTTGCCTCCTTCTAGCATTTTAGCTTTACTCTTTCCAAAGCTCATTGGTCCAGACTTTCCTCCCATGCCTCCTTGCATTTGTCTCATGAAGAAAATAAATACAGCCAGTATGATTAAAATTGGAAAGCTTGCTATGAGAAGCTGTTTAAAGATAGATTGCTCTTCAGGCTTTTCTCCAATTACCGCAACTCTGTGGTCAGACAAAATTTCACTTAAGTCGTCTTGTAAAAAAGGAGGTCTGACAGTTTCAAAACTTTCTCCATTTACTGTTTTTCCCTTAAGAGTGTAGTTGTCAGAAGAAAATTCTACACTCAAGACTTGATCACTTTCTACTTGAGATATGAATTCAGAATAAGAAAGTTCTTGAACCGAAGCTTCTTTATTAAAATTACTAAATACTGAAAACATGGTTATAGCAATGAATAACCACATCAATAAATTCTTCATTAATTCACTCATTTTTATTTAAATTCTTTTCCTATTACGTAAGTTTCTTTGGAATTTGATCTTGAAGCAATTGGTTTATTAACCTTGCAAATCTTAAATCTATCGCTTAAAGCTTTTCTAGTATAATCCAAACTTTCACCTTGGAACACTTTTATAAGGGTTGAGCCTCCTTTTTTCAAGAATTTATCAATAACTGATAAAATATTTTCTACTAGATAAATCATTTGAGCATCGTCAGTTTCTCTTATACCACTAATATTGGGGGCCATGTCTGATAAAACAAGGTCAAAAGGTACCTTTTCTTTAAACTCTTCAAAATCATTTTCTTCAAGTTCTGTTATAGACTTATGAATAAAAAAAGCTCCTTTAATTTCTTTCATATTTTGGATATCAACTGATACAACCATCCCTTTATTTCCTAAACTTTCTTTAACAACTTGAGTCCAGCCGCCTGGAAAAGAGCCTAAATCAATAATAGACATGTCTTTCTTAATAGAAATATCTTTTTTTAAGATTTCTTTTAATTTAAGTGAAGCTCTAGACCTATAACCGGCCTTTTTTGCCATCCTTGTATAGGCATCTCCATCTCTGTAATTTGTCTTTGTATTTGGCAATTTTTATATGTATTCAACTTTCTGAATCTCATACTCAGTTGATCCGCCTGGTGTCTCTACTTTGACAATATCGCCTTCAAATTTTCCTATCATTTGTTTTGCTAAAGGAGCAGCGAAAGATATTTTTCCTAACTTCGTGTCTGCCTCATCTTCTCCAACAATTTTATATTGTGCCGATTGATCAGTATCAGAGTTTATAACTGTAACCGTAGTACCAAAAATTACTTTATCAGAAGGATCTATCTGAAGAATATCAATAATTTGAGAGTTGCTTAATTTAGTCTCAATGTCTTTAATTCTTGCTTCAGCTAATCCTTGTTGTTCTTTAGCAGCATGATATTCAGCATTTTCTTTTAAATCACCAAATTCCCTTGCTGTAGCTATTGCATCAATTATCCTAGGCCTATCTTCGTTTTTTAACTTTTTTAATTCATCTCTTAATAGAGATTCGCCATCTTTCGTCATCGGGTTCATAACTAAGTAATTTTAGCATGAAGGTCTTGTAAACGTTCAACTGACCATTGATCTTTATTTCTTAGTACTGCACAAACAGCCCTCCCTCCTTCAATCGTAGTGGTGCAATAAATTCTTTCTTCTAAAGCAGTTCTTCTAATAGATGCTGAGTCAAGAATAGATTGTCTACCTTCAGTTGTATTAACTATTAAATTTACTTCAGAATTTTTCATTGCATCGACCACATGGGGCCTACCTTCGGCAACCTTCTTAATTACCTCTACAGGGATTTCTCTTTCTGAAATTGATCTTGCAGTTCCTTTTGTGGCAATTATCTTAAATCCTAAATCATGGAATTCTTTAGCTAAGTCTCCTACAAAAGATCTATCTGAATCTCTAACACTTAAGAAGACTGAGCCTGAATTAGGAATATTTTCTCCTGCACCTAACTGAGCTTTAGCATATGCTTCTGAAAAATTTGTACCGGTTCCCATTACTTCACCTGTTGATTTCATTTCTGGACCTAAGATGGGGTCAACTCCCAAAAATTTTGTAAAAGGAAAAACTGCTTCTTTAACCGAATAGTATGGAGGGATAATTTCTTCTAAGAAATTTTGATCTTTGAGAGATATACCAGCCATACAAAGAGCACCAATTTTTGCTAAAGATTTGCCTATGCATTTTGAGACAAACGGTATAGTCCTTGAAGCCCTTGGGTTAACTTCTAATAAAAATAGCGTATTCTCATGATAAGCAAGTTGCACGTTTATTAAACCCACAGCCTTAATTTCTAAGGCTATGGACTTCACCATAATTGAAACTTCTTTTATTAAATCATCTGAAAGGCTATATGGCGGTAAAGAGCATGCAGAATCACCTGAGTGAATTCCTGCCTGTTCTATATGTTGAAGAATTCCACCTATAACAACATCTTTTCCATCACACACAGCTTCAATATCCATTTCTATGGCTTGGTTTAAAAATCCGTCTAATAAAACAGGGCTTTTCTCACTTGCTTGAACCGCTTCAATTAAATAGTTTTCTAGATCAGATTTTTTATAGACTATATCCATTGCTCTTCCACCAAGCACGTATGAAGGCCTAACAACTAAGGGAAAACCTACTTTATCTGAAACTAACATTGCCTCTTCTAGATTAGTTGCTATGCCATTTGGGGGTTGCTTCAAATCTAGCCTATTCACAAATTCTTGAAACCTTCCTCTATCTTCAGCTAAATCTATAGAATCAGGTGAAGTGCCCAATATAGGAACTCCATTAGCCTCAAGTTCTTCTGCTATTTTTAACGGTGTCTGCCCTCCGTATTGAACTATTACCCCTAGTGGAGATTCAATATCAGTAATAGCTAGAACATCTTCCACTGTAATAGGCTCAAAATATAATCTATCTGAGATATCGTAATCTGTTGAAACCGTTTCAGGGTTGCAATTTACCATGATAGTTTCGTAACCTTCTTCTCTAAGGCTTAAAGAAGCATGAACACAACAATAATCAAACTCTATTCCTTGACCAATCCTATTTGGTCCACCGCCTAAAATCATAATCTTCTTTGAATCATTGGGCTTAGCTTCACAGTCTTCTTCATAAGTTGAATACATGTACGCAGTAGATGATTCAAATTCTGCTGCACAAGTATCAACCCTCTTAAATACAGGTAAAACATTTAAACTTTTTCTTAAATCTCTGACCTTTCTTTCATCTACATTCAAGAGAAAAGCTATTCTCGAATCAGAAAATCCTTTCGATTTGAGTTCATAAAGGGTTTCAGTATCAAGATCTTTTAAACTCTTTTTTAATAAATTCTTTTCTTCTTCTATCAAATCATTAATTTGAACCAAAAACCATGGGTCTATCTTAGAATGAGAGAAAACTTCTTCTACCGACAAACCTGCCCTAAATGCGTCTCCAACATACCAAAGTCTATCTGGGCTAGGTGTACTAATTTTCTGATTCAAGATTTCTACTTCATCTTTATCATTAAAAATTTCATTGAGACCATCTCGACCAGTTTCTAATCCTCTTATCGCTTTTTGTAATGATTCCTGAAAAGTTCTTCCCATTGCCATCACTTCACCAACTGATTTCATTTGAGTAGAAAGAACAGGTTCTGTCTGTATAAATTTTTCAAAATTGAATCTGGGAATTTTAGTAACAACATAATCAATTGATGGTTCAAAAGAAGCAGGAATAATTCCACCAGTTATATCATTACTTAACTCTTCCAGCGTATAACCTACAGCAAGTTTTGCAGCTACTTTTGCAATGGGAAATCCTGTGGCTTTAGATGCTAGAGCTGAAGATCTTGAAACTCTTGGGTTCATTTCAATTATTAACATCTCCCCATCTTCAGGATTAACAGTAAATTGCACATTGGATCCACCTGTTTCAACTCCTATCTCTCTTAAGATATCTAAAGAAGCATTTCTCATTATTTGGAATTCTTTATCGGTTAAAGTTTGTGCAGGGGCTACCGTAATTGAATCCCCTGTATGGACACCCATAGGATCTATATTCTCAATACTACAAACAATGATGCAGTTATCGTTTTTATCTCTAACCACCTCCATCTCATATTCTTTCCACCCGCCAAGAAATTTATCTATGAAGATTTCTGAAGTGGGCGATAACTCTAACCCCCTTTTACAAATTTCTTCGAATTCTTCATTGTTATATGCAATACCTCCTCCCGATCCTCCCATAGTGAAATTAGGTCTTAATACACAAGGAAAACCTATTCTTTCTAAAAGGTTATTCGCTTCCTCTAAGTTATGGGCAAGTCCTGATTCTGGAACCTTTAATCCTATTCTTTCCATAGAAGCAGCAAATAACTCTCTATCTTCAGCTTTATCTATAGCTTCTTTCGTTGCACCTATCATTTCTACATTATGCTTTTTAAGAATGCCCCTGCTATCTAGATCAAGAGCAGCATTAAGGGCAGTTTGGCCTCCCATGGTGGGCAATAATGCATCGGGTTTTTCCTTTTCTATGATTTTCTCAATAGTCTCCCAATGAATTGGCTCTATATAAGTAGCGTCAGACATACTTGGATCAGTCATTATTGTTGCTGGATTGGAGTTGATTAAGATAACTCTATAGCCATCTTCTTTTAATGCTTTGCAAGCCTGCGCCCCAGAATAATCAAATTCACATGCCTGACCTATCACAATAGGACCTGCTCCAATGATCAATATTGAATCAATATCTTTACGTTTAGGCATGCTTTTCCATGTTGTCTTCAAATTTCTGAAATAATTCTTTTAAATCATGAGGCCCAGGACTAGCTTCAGGGTGACCTTGAAAACTAAATGCAGGTAAAGTTTTGTGTTCTATTCCCTGAACCGTTCCATCAAATAAAGACTTATGGGTAACTGTTAAATCTTTCGGCAAAGAATCTTCTTCAACAGTAAAGCCATGATTTTGAGAAGTCACAGAAACTTTCTTCGTTTTAAGATCTTGGACAGGATGATTTGCTCCATGATGACCAAATTTCATCTTAGAAGTTTTTCCTCCAAAGGAAAGCGCTAAAAGTTGGTGTCCTAAGCAAATACCAAATAAAGGAATCTCTAGTAAAGAAAGTTCTTGTATAGTTTTTATTGCGTAATCACACGGCTCAGGGTCTCCAGGCCCGTTAGATAAAAATACGCCATGCGGCTTTAAATCTAAAATCTCCTTCGAAGTAGTTTTCGCTGGAACAACAGTTAAATCAAAACCTCGATTAGCTAGAATCCTTAAAATGTTGTGCTTAATGCCAAAGTCTATAGCAACAACTTTTAATTTAGATTTCTGATTAGGCTCCCTCCAAGTCCCTATATCCCAATTATAAGTTTTATTAGTAGTAACTTTTTGAGCTAAATCCATTCCTGCTAAACCTTCAAATTTCCTGGCTTCTTCTACCGCTTCTTCCTCATTAATATTTGCAGATGCAAGAATTGAGGCTGATTGCGCGCCTTTCGTTCTAATCAATCGAGTTAACTTTCTAGTATCTATGTCAGAAATTCCTAAGATATTATTTGTCTTCAAGTATTCTGTTAAGGAATTTTCACTCCTCCAGTTACTAACCAATAGAGAGTTTGATCTTATAACTAACCCAGAACACCATACATTTCCTGATTCTATGTCTTCTTTATTAGTACCTGTATTCCCTATATGGGGATAAGTCAGGGTTACTATTTGTTTTGAATATGAAGGGTCAGTCAATATTTCTTGATAACCTGTCATAGAAGTATTGAAGACTATTTCACCATTTACTCTACCTGAAGCTCCTATGCTTTTTCCTCTAAAGATAGTGCCGTCAGCTAAAGCTAAAACTGCTTTTTCTTCATTCATAAAATTTCTTTAATAATTTTCTCCAAGGCCTTAGTTGGATCTTCAGATTCTGTAATTGGCCTTCCTATGACCAGGTAGTCTGACCCATTCTTAACAGCTTCAGATGGTGTAGATATTCTGTTCTGGTCATTAACTTTCGAATCATTAGGTCTGATACCAGGAGTAACTGTTATAAAATCTTTACCAAATCTATTTTTGATGGCTTTTACATCTGTTGAAGCACACACCACTCCATTTAAATCACACTCTTTAGTTAACTCTGCAAGCCTTAGAACTTGTCCTGAAAGGTCTTTTATGCCTACTTCATGAAGAGAATCTTCTGAGAGGCTAGTCAAAACGGTAACAGCTATCAATAAAGGAGGTTGGTCGAAACCTTCCAAGGCTTTTTTAGATGCTTCAAGCATTGCTCTGCCCCCTGAAGCATGCACATTAATCATCCATATTCCTAAATCTGCAGCTGATTTTACTGCTTCATAAACTGTATTAGGTATGTCGTGAAACTTTAAATCTAAAAATATATCAAAGCCTAGAGAGTTAAGTTCTTTGACGATTTGTGGGCCCGATGAAGTAAATAACTGACTACCTATCTTTAATCTGCAAAGATTTGTATCGAAATTCTTAGCCATATGTATAGCTGCAGAATATTCAAGATCTAGTGGAATAATAATCTTATTATCCATTTATATCTTTTGTTAATTTGAGGATTTTAGATGAAAAAAAAGCGAACCAGTAATACTCCTGAAGTTCGCAATTTTGTTTTTTAAGGCCTATTGGCATTAAAACCACACTATAATAAATCCGTTAGAATGTGTCTATTAAAAGATTAAGAAATACTAAAATTAAACAATGATAAAAAGCATAGAAGAAATAAACGGGATGAGAGATGCTGGAAAGTTAGCCGCCGAAGTTCTTGATATGATTACTAATTTTGTTAAACCAGGTATTTCTACAGGTGAGCTTGATAAGATTTGCCATGATTATATTGTAGAAGAACAAAAAGCCATACCAGCCAATGTTGGCTATAGAGGGTTTGAAAAAACATTATGTACCAGTCTAAATCAGGTCATTTGTCATGGCATACCTGATGATAAAAGGTTCTTGAAAAATGGGGATATATTAAACATTGACGTGACTGTTATTAAGGATGGTTGGCATGGAGACACTTCTAAAATGTTTCTAGTAGGCAAAACTGAAGCTCACAACGAAAGACTTGTTCAGATTACTCAAGAGTGTCTCTACAAAGGAATAGAAGCTGTCATGCCTGGAGCTAAATTAGGAGATATAGGTCACGCCATTCAAGAACATGCAGAAAAGAACCACTACTCGGTAGTTGAAGAGTATTGCGGACATGGCATTGGAAAGGTTTATCATGATGAGCCTCAAATCTTACATTATGGTACCCCGAATACTGGATTAGAAATTATAGAAGGTATGTGCTTTACCATAGAGCCTATGATTAATTTAGGCACTAAATTTACTAAAACGTTATCAGATGGATGGACTGTTGAAACTAAAGATGGAAGAAACTCTGCCCAGTGGGAGCACACTATATTGGTAACAAAAGAAGGACCAGAAGTCTTAACTAAACGTAGTGATGAGAATTTCTAGATTCAATCCTTAATGTCTAATCAACTCTCTGAATTAAAAAATAAGAACGAAGATAATTTATCTTTACAGTTTCATACCTGGCTTAACAAAGAAAGAGGAAGGCAAGTAAAAGGAATTGAATATTTTTTAAATAAAAGATCTGAAAATACGGATTTCTTAATACTTGAAACTGCCAAAGAGCATAAATTAAATCAAATATCTGATTTAGGCGTGTTCACCGTTGGTGGCTATGGAAGAGCAGAGTTACACCCTTATTCTGATATAGATCTGCTTTTGTTATCTGAAGGGCCTCTCCCAAAATCTGACCAAAAAAGAATAGAAAATTTTATTGGTAATCTCTGGGACCTTGGCCTAGACATTGGTCATAGCGTCAGAACGACCAAGGAAAGTATTAATCAAGCAAGAAAAGATATTAAAACCATGACTAATATGTTGGAACATAGAAAATTGCTTGGAAGTGAAGAAATTCTTAATAAATACCTTGCATTATTAGGAACAAAAAACTTATGGCGTAATAAAAATTTTTTTGAAGCAAAATTAGAAGAACAAATTCATAGACATAATCATTTTAACAATACTGAATACAATCTTGAGCCAAATATAAAATCTTCACCAGGGGGGTTGAGAGACATACATACAATTGACTGGATGTTAAAGAACTTTCAAAGGAATTTTTCTCAAGACAAGATAGATCTAGAAAATATACTAACAAGAGATGAGAAGAGAAATCTTGATAAATCAAAGCATTGGCTGTGGACCATAAGATATCTACTCCATGAGGAAGCAAAAAGAGAAGAAGACAGATTGCTATTTGAACATCAAATATCTATAGCTAATAAATTATTTCCCTCTGTTAGCAATCCAAGTGCAGCTGCAGAAAAATTAATGCATAGATATTACAGATCTGCCCTAAGTATCTCTGAAATAAATTCAACGGCCCTTCAGGCATGCAAAGAAATAACATCGAAAATTAAACTATCTCGTAAGAAGACAATAGATAAAAACTTTTACGAAATAAACAAACTCATCTATCTAAACAGCCCTAATGGTTTTAGAAAAAACCCTTCGTTATTGTTAGAGTTGTTCGTAAAACTGACTGAAAATCCTCATATAAAAGGTATTTCTTCTCAAACACTTAGACTTCTAAAAAGAGACAGGGAATTAATTGATGCAAACTTCCGATCCAAGAGTAAAAACATAAATTTATTTTTGCAATTACTGAAATCTAACAGATTAATAGTTACTCAATTAGAAAATATGAAAAATCTTGGTATTTTAGGAAGGTATTTACCTGAATTTGGAAGAGTTACTGGGCAAATGCAATATGACCTCTTCCATATTTACACTGTTGATGCCCATACCTTGCAGGTCTTAAGAAACATGAGGAGAATGATTCTTAAAAAGTCAGCGACCATTTATCCTTTAGCAACAAAATTAATTCAAAACATTCCTAAAATTGAAATCTTATATATTGCTGGGCTTTACCACGACATTGGTAAAGGCAGGGGGTCAGATCATTCTGATTTAGGTAAATCAATAGCTGGTAAATTTTGTTCAAAGCATAAATTTAAACAGGAAGACAAGGAAATGGTTGAATGGTTGGTTGTTAATCATTTGCTAATGTCTGTTAAATCTCAAAAAGAAGATTTATCAGATCCAAATGTTATAAGTCAATTTGCAAAAAAAGTTAAAACAAAAGAACGCTTAGATTACTTATATTGTCTGACAGTAGCAGATGTTAGTGCCACTAACCCTAATTTATGGAACTCATGGAACTCTTCTTTGTTAAGTGAGCTATATAACAAGACACTTGAATACTTACGCAATAAGGATTCTGTAATACTCTCTCCAGAAGAGAATAAGGCAATGGCTTTAAATTTGTTATCCAAAAATAAAGAAGTTGATATAAGTGAGGTAAAAAAGACTTGGAAGAATTTTTATTCTGACTATTTTGAAAGTTTTAATTCAAGAGATCTTGCTTTGCACGCTAAAGATCAAAAAAACTTTAATAATGAGAGCTTTATTAAAATAATTCAGAAAGACCCTGATTCCTTATCCACTATTATGATCTGTACTAAAGATAGGGCTAACGTTTTTGCAACTATCATTGGGATATTAGATTCTGAAAACATAAATTTCTTAGATGCCAAATTATTTGGAATGAAGAATGGTTTTTGCCTTGATTTTATAACTATTAGTAACCAAGCGGGAGAAGTAATCTCTAAACATTCCAGCGCAGCTAAATCTTTAGGAATAAGACTTAAAGAAGCCCTTGATAAAGAAGTTCTATCTCCAAAGATTGTTAAAAGAAGACAGCCTAAACATCTAAAGCATTTTAATACAGATACAATAATTAAATATAAACACGATATGACTCACAGATGGACTGAGGTTGATATCAAAACTTCAGATAGACCTGGTTTATTGGCTTCTATTTGCCAAGTATTTCTTGACCATGGTGCTTTAATTAGAAAAGCTAGAATAGCGACTTATGGCGAACGGGCTGAGGACAAGTTCTGCATTACCTCTAAAGAAAATACCCCTTATTTAAAGAAGAAGGATCTTGAAAGGTTAATTAATGACATGAGTGTTTCTTTGAGTGGTGCAAACAAATGAATAAAAATTTAGATTCTTTGACAGAATACCCTTTTTACTTCTTAAGAGAGCTGTTATCTGCTGTAGAAAATAATGCTGAAGAGACTTTAGGTCTTCATATTGGAGAACCAAAGAGCATTCCTCCTGAAGAAGCACTAAATCTCTTAAATAAGCATTCTGACTTATATTCAAAATACCCAACCTCTAAAGGTGAATATTTTCTAAGAGAATCTTATTGCAACTGGCTAAAAACTAGATTTGGTATTAGATCAATAGATCCTGATAAAAACGTTTTGCCTATAGCTGGATCAAGAGAGGGTATTTTTTCTTTTATTCAAGCAACAGTAGATTTATCTAAGAAAAACCCTACTGTAATTATTCCTAATCCCTTTTATAAAATTTATGAAGGTGCAGCAACCATGGCAGGCGCTTCAACCTATTACGTAAATTCCTTAGAGGAAAATAATTTCAAGCCTAATTTTAAAGATATACCAGAAAATATATGGAAAGATTGCCAGCTACTCATCCTTTGTTCCCCTTCTAATCCAACTGGGCATTGCATTGATAAAGACGAATATTTATATCTTCTAAATCTAGCAGAAAAATATGATTTTCTTGTTTGTTCAGATGAGTGCTATACGGATATTTACGAAAGTTCAGAAGCACCTCCTCCAGGACTACTTGAATTTTGCGATATAACTGAAAATAATTCAAAAGCAGTTGTTTTTCATAGCTTGTCTAAAAGGTCAAATTTAGCTGGTCTAAGATCTGGATTCATTACCGCAAATGAATCAATCATCAATGATCTTTTGCTTTACAGAACGTATCATGGGGTAACCTTATCTATACCAACGCAAATGGCAAGCTCTTGGGCTTGGGATGATTCTTCACACGTAGAAAATAATAGAAGGGATTATGATAAAAAATATGAAGTGGCTATATCAGCACTCAAAGATGTTCCAGGAGTATATCGGCCACCGGGAGGATTCTATATCTGGCTGAAAGTACCATGTGATGATCAATTATTTGCAAAAAAACTTTATGAAGAGAGTAATGTAATTGTTTTGCCAGGATCGTATCTGGCTGTTGAAAACAAAAAGATTAACCCTGGAAAAGGATTTGTTAGGATAGCCATAGTTCATGAAACCGAAATTATTGAACAAGCTCTAACAGCAGTTAACAAAGCCTATACAGAGGCTTGAAACCTTTAGTTAATTATTTAGATATATCTTTGAACTAAACCAAAACTTATAATACGAAAATGAACGTATTTCCTCTTATAGCTACGGGAGTAGCTTCAACAAGTCTTAATGGCGAAATATTGGCTATTCGCTATACGAAAATAGTTTCTAAAAGTGAAAATGCAGATGAATATAAATCTTTAGAATCTGTTTACCAACAAATGGAAAAAGAAGATTCTGAATTTATCAAATTATCGAAAAAAGATGGGCAAATAGTTCAAGATAGAGAAAGGTTTATTGTTCATAAAATAAATCAAGATAGCCCAATTGAAAATGCCGAAGATGCTTATCTAAAATTACACCTCTTATCATTGAGGTTGGTTAAGCCTAATACTCTTAATTTAGAAGGTATATTTAATGCCCTACCGAATGTCGTTTGGACAAACCAAGGTCCTATTCATCCTGATGAGGTTGAAGAGTTAAGAACTAAATATGATTCCTTCTATGTCCGATCGTTAGATAAGTTTCCTTGCTTAACAGATTATGTAATACCTAATGGGGTAAGGATAGCTGATGCTAGCAGAGTAAGACTAGGCGCTTACCTATCTGAAGGAACAACAATAATGCATGAAGGGTTTGTTAATTTTAATGCCGGAACTCTGGGCCCAGCAATGATTGAAGGAAGAATTTCTGCAGGAGTTGTTATCGGAGCTAATTCTGATCTTGGAGGAGGATGTAGCACTATGGGAACTTTATCAGGTGGAAATGATGTGAAAATATCTATAGGCGAAGATTGTCTGCTAGGAGCCAATTCAGGTTTGGGAATTCCTCTTGGAGATAGGTGTATTGTAGAAGCAGGACTGTACTTAACAGCAGGATCTAAAGTAGAAGTTTTAAATGAAGATAATAAATTAGTGAAGACCGTAAAAGCCTCCGAACTATCTTCGAAAGATGATCAACTTTTTATAAGGAATTCCTTAACTGGTGCTATTCAATGTAAACCAAACAGAAAAAAAGTTTCTCTGAATGATCAACTTCACACTAACGAGTAATATTTTATATGAATCCAACATTAGAATTAGCTAAGGAGCTTATATCTAGACCGTCAATAACACCCTCTGACGAAGGGTGCCAAGAACTCATTGCGAAACGACTAGAGGCAATTAATTTTAAAATTGAGCACGTGCCATTTGGTGATGTTAAGAATCTATGGGCAACCTATGGTGAGAGTGGTCCTCTTTTTATCTTCTTAGGGCATACGGATGTTGTGCCTACTGGACCAATAGAAGAATGGTCTCATGATCCTTTTAACCCAATAGAAAAAGATGGTTTTTTATATGGTCGTGGAGCTGCTGACATGAAAGGAAGCGTAGCTGCTTTCGTTACATCTATTGAAGATTTTTTCAACGAAAATAAATCTGAGATGCAAGGAAGAATTGGTGTCTTGCTCACCAGCGATGAAGAAGGTCCTGCAATAAATGGAGTTGCAAAAGTCGTTGAAGAATTAAACAACAGAAAAGAAAAAATAGATTGGTGTCTAGTGGGGGAGCCAACAGCTAGTAAAACTTTAGGTGATGTCATTAAAGTTGGCAGAAGAGGTTCTATAGGATGTGAGATAAAGATTTTTGGAATTCAAGGTCATATAGCCTATCCGCATAAGGCAAAAAACCCTATCCACTTAGCAACAGAAGCAATAAACGGAATATCAAAATTACATTGGGAAGATAAAACTGGGCAATTCCAAGATAGTGTTCTTCAAATATCAAACCTTAATTCAGGAACTGGGGCATCCAATGTAATTCCTGGAGAATTAACATTAAACTGTAATGTTAGGTACTCCCCTTCAACAACAACAGAGGCAATTAAGGAATCAGTGGAGAGTATTCTAAAAAGTCATAATTTAAGTTACGAGATTAACTGGATTCAAGGAGGCAATCCTTTTTTAAATACTGAAACAACACTAATAGAATCTGTAAAGAATTCTATAATTTCTATTATTGATATCGTACCTGATCAAACAACTGATGGAGGAACTTCGGATGGAAGATTTGTAGCTCCAACAGGAGCAGAAGTTGTCGAACTAGGCCCTGTGAACGACTCTATACACAAAATAGATGAAAGAGTAAAAATAGAAGATCTGGCTCAGTTGTCAGAAGTCTACAAAAATATATTAAAAAGCTTACTTACCTAAAAGTTTGCTTTTTTTATTTATATAAATTATTTCCGGAATCCCAAGTAAAGAAAAAGCTAGAAAAAATAGGAACCATTTCTTGTCATTAAGTTTTGCTGCTAACCAGCAAGCGTGATAAGTCCAATAAACCTCCCAAACTGTTAGCAGTAAAATAAATATAAGAAGTACGATCGCTATTCCTCTAAATCAGTTGTCGCCTTAACGAATTTATTTGCAATAATTAGAATAACTCCGACAACTACTAAGGCCAGAATAATCTGATTAAACAAGCCCGGCATACTGGATATACCTGATTCAAATGATTTACTTGCTAAAAGTCCTGCTAAACCAGCTGCTAAAGAAGAAGATAAAAACCATATACCCATCATTTGTCCCTTATATCTTTTAGGGGAATATTTTGCAGTAGCTGATAATCCAACAGGACTTAGACATAGCTCTCCTAAAGTATGAAAAAGATAAGTTAATAATAACCACTTAACTCCTGCTTTCTGATTTTCTAAAGCAACCTCAACACCAAAAATCATCACAAAGAAACCTATGGCCATTAAGAAACATCCTAGAGCAAATTTCTGAGGTGTATCTAGATCAAGATTGCGTTTTCCCAAATTGATCCAGAAAGCTGCAAAGAAAGGAGCAAAAATTACTACCATTAGGGGATTAGCAACCTGGAGGAAGGTTGCAGGCATTTCCCATCCTAGAATAAATAAATCTGTGTAGTCCTTTGCAAATAAATTGAGTGATGAGCCGCCTTGATCAAAGCCAGCCCAAAAAAGAACTGAACCTATGAATAGCAATAGTAGCATGGATATATTTCCTTTCTCAGCTTTGTTTAAGCCTGCAAATAAATACAAATATACGAAATAAAAGATAGCAACTATTAATATTAGATATACGATTATTTGATTAAGTATTTGTGGATCAATACTCCACAAACCTATAAAAGCAGAAATAATTATCAAGGACAGAAGAACCGAGGAAATAGAAAAAATTGAGAAGTATCTCGAGCTGTCTTCTGATTTATCTAGAGTAGGTTTCAATCCAGCCTCACCTAAAGATGCTTTAGAAAAAATATATTGAATCACTCCAAAAGTCATCCCTACTCCGGCAGCCCCAAACCCCCAGTGCCAGCCAACTTTTTCACCAAGGTAGCCACAAACTAGAAAACCCAACATGCTTCCTATGTTTATGGACATATAAAATATTGTATATCCTGCGTCTATCCTTATATCGCCTGGTTTATATAGCTGACCAACTATTGTAGAAATATTTGGCTTTAAAAGACCTGTTCCTATAGAGACGAATACCAGACCTAAAAAGAAAGTTTTTTCAAAAGGCAAAGCAAGAATGTAATGTCCTAAAGTAATAATAATTGCGCCTATTAATACCGTTCTTTGGGCTCCAAAAATTTTGTCTGCTACCCAACCTCCAGGAACACATAAGAAATATACAGAAGCTCCGTAAACGCCATAAATTGCCATGGCAGTAGCTGTATCTAAATTAAGACCCCCTTCTATAACTTCTCTTGTCATGAAGAGAACCAGCAATCCTCGCATTCCGTAATAAGACATTCTTTCCCACATCTCGGTTAGAAAAAGAGTAACTAAACCTTTTGGGTGTCCTAAGAAATAAATGTCATTACTTGCTTTTGTTAATTCATTCATAATATGTTCCTAATTTATCTATAGAATAATCAAAAAATTTCTTATATCCAAACTATTATGAAATATGCAGGTTTTTTTAAAAGAGTCTTCTCCCTTATTTATGACTCGTTAGCAGTTATAGGAATAATGCTTTCATTAAGCTTATTGCTTGTTCTTATAAATGGAGGATCTACTGAAGAAAATAAGTTTGCAAGCCTCATTCAATTCTTAATTATTACTTTTAGCGGTCCATGCTTCTATACATACTTTTGGCTTTCAAATAACGGTCAAACATTAGGTATGCAAGCTTGGAAAATTCAATTGATCAGTAACAAAAATGGACTGTCCGTTAAAGATTGTTTATATAGATGCTTTATTTCGGTAATTTCTTTTTTGATTTTCGGGATAGGGTATTTTCTAATTTTGTTTCGTAAAGATAATAAATCTCTAGCGGACTTACTAACCAAAACTCAGATTATTGATCTTAAAAAGACTTAAATCTCCATATAAAAGAAGTTAACCCCAAAACTATAAGAATTGGGATCATAACTGATATAAGTGGCGATAAAAAAGAAACCAAGGCCATGCTCTCGAAAAGTCTTTGAGAAATGCTCAATGAAAAAGCTATTATTATGCCCGTTAGAACTCTTTGCCCCACCTTCTGATCTCTAGCAGGACCAAAAACGAAAGAAGCAGCTAAAATAGTCAATAAAATTGCAAAAATGGGCTGAAGCGTCTTTCTCCAGAATTCCAATAAAAGAAGATTTTGTCTATATTCGGACTGTTCTTCACTCACATTTTCGTAGAGTTTAGTAAGCGAAAAATATTTAGGAGAAAGTATGAGTTTAAAATCCTCTTCTTTCGGCCCATCAACCCAGTCCATCTCTTCGAAATATTCCTTAACTCCATTTTCAACATTAATTATTTCTAAATTAGATAGGCTCCATGAATTACCGTTCTTATTTGCCTCTTCAGCTCTTTTTATTTCCTTTAATTTATAGTCATCATTTAAGTCATAAATAACAATATCTTGGATAGAATTAGAATTTGGTGTTGACTTGAAATAACTAACTGATGAATCGGAAGCAAGCCAATAGCCGTCATCTAGGCTAATTCTATTTTGCTTCATTAACCTAGTTTCTTCGGAGTTTTGAGAGAGACCTGGAATGAAAAATTGAGAGCTTAAAACGCCCAAAATTAAAACCAAAATTACTGGCTTAATAGAAGCCCAAATAATATTTATATCTGACTTGCCTAAAACTCTTGCTGCAGTTATTTCCCCTTCTTCTGCCAAACTTCCTAAGCCGACCAAGACCCCTATCAAACAAATATAGGAAAGTGAATCGTAAGCAGAATAAGGTAGTGACGAGATAGAATATATAAAAGCGTCGCTTAAACCATAATTTTCTGAGAGGTCTGATAGCTCCGAAAGAATCGTAAATATAAAATCTAGTGAAATTATAGCCAAAGCAACCATAGATACACTAGACAAAACTTTCCTAGAAATATTTTTGTCTATGAGGTCTCCTAAAAATATCTTCATATCTTAGACAGTTTGTTTAGTTCTGAAATAAAGATAAAAGGCAATAATCAAAAAGACTAAATGGATTAATGCCATTGAGGTTATTTGAGTTACCGAAGACAATTCGCTAGTTCCTCTGCTGGCTATTAAAAGACCTAAATAAAAAGAAAAAACCAGTAAAGCTGGCAATATTCTTTTATACCTACCTTCTCTAGGATTTATTTTACTTAGAGGAACAGCTAAGAAAATACTAATTATTGTCATGGTGCAAAGAGACAATAACCAAGTAATATTTGATGACTGTTGTATATCTGAATCTTCTTCGTTTAAAAGAGTGTTGTTAGATTCAGGGTCAATTCTTAACTTCATTTCTTCGAATGTTAATTTAGATAACTCATTAACTTCATCTAAAAAGAAAACACTTCCATCATTCAAATACATAACCTCTTCGGTGATATCTTCTACGTAAGCCTTCTCTGCAAATATAAAAAATTCTATAGATTGATTGTCTGTAGAATTATTTTTAATAAACACTTCAGTTAAATTATCACCTGGGCTTTCTTTGGAGTATACGATCGTGGACTCGTTTAATTTATGAAACTCGCCAGGAGTTAAAGAAATTATCTTTTCTTTCAAAGTTTTCTGCTGAATCATGTCTTTTATCTGAAGATCTAATTTTGGAGTTAGCCAAGCAGATAGAGAGAAGATTACAGCACAAATGACTGCACTACAGGCAATAAGCAACGAGTGCATCCTTTTAAAGGTAAAACCATTCTGCTCCATAACTACAAATTCACTCTCTGATCTCAACTTACCTAGAGTTAAAACAATGCTTATAAAAAAACTAAGAGGTAAGATGATTTGACCAAATTCAGGGAGTCTGAAAAGGATGATCCAAAAAACTGCTTCAGGGTTTATTTCGCCTCTAGCAGCCTGCTCTAAGTATTGTATTGATCGTGAAGATACTATTATCAAAAGAAAAATTACGCTTACCGAGGCTGTATATGAGAAAATACTTTTTAGAAAGTAACGATTTAAAATCATAACTAAGAATTTAATACTTAATAGGTCAATCCTACTCTGTATTTGACCATTAATCTTTAATGAAGTTTAAATTAATTTATTTTTAGAAAAATAGTATTAGAATTTATAAAAATTAGAAGAGGAACAAAAATGAAAAAAAGACTATCGATAGCCTTACAGCAAGACCTAAAAAAGAACATCCTTAAGGTTAAAACTGACTCTCTTGTTGTTGGAGTAAATGAAGGTAGGGCCTTGAATCCGTTATCGGCTAAGATTGATAAAGCAACTAATGGAGTTATAAAAAAACTTGCTAAAAGGAAAGAATTCGAAGGAAAAGTTGGCCAACAAGCTTATATAGCTTCTCCCGAAGGTTTAACTGCTGAAAGACTTTATTTAGTTGGGTGCGGTAAATCTAAAGATTCAATATCCAATGCGGATGTAGACAAAATTCTTAATTCAATCATTAGTTCAATTAAATCTAGCAAATCTAAGAACACTGCAATTTGTTTTCCTTCTATAAAATATTCAGATAATTCTTACTCCGATTCTTGGTTTTTACAAAAAACCTCAACTTTCTTAGAAAACAAGGTATATACCTACGACGCCAAACTAAATAAAAAAAATAAAGCGATTAATCATTTAAAAAAGGTGAACATTTATTTGGACTCTTCACTTTCTGCAAACAAGCAAAGAAAGGCCTTAAAAACTGGTCAAGTGGTAGGGCAAGGCATGAATGCAGCAAAAGATCTAGCTAATCTTCCAGGAAATGTGTGTACCCCTTCTTACTTAGCTTCAAATTCAAGGTCTGCTGCAAAAAACTATACGAAACTTAGTTGTAAAGTTTTTGGAGAAAAAGAAATGAAGAAAATGGGCATGGATTGCTTGCTTTCTGTTGGTAATGGAAGTGCTCAAGAATCTAAGTTAATTTCTATGTCTTACCAAGGAGGTAAGAAAGGTGAACAACCTTATGCAATAGTAGGAAAAGGTATCACTTTTGATACTGGCGGGATAAGTCTTAAACCCCCAGCAGCTATGGATGAAATGAAGTTTGATATGTGTGGTGCTGCTAGCGTCATTGCAACTATGCAAGTTGTTTCTGAACTAAAGCTTCCTATAAATGTAGTAGGGGTTGTTGCGAGTGCTGAAAACATGCCAGGGAGTAAAGCAACTAAGCCTGGTGATGTAGTTAAGACCATGTCTGGGTTAACGGTTGAGATTTTAAATACCGATGCTGAGGGAAGACTTGTTCTTGCCGATGCACTTACTTATGTCAAAAGATTCAAACCTAAATCTGTGGTAGATATAGCTACACTTACAGGTGCAGTTATTATGGCATTAGGATACTCAACTTCTGGCTTAATGAGTAATGACGATAAACTAGCTGAAGAATTATTAGATGCTGGTCAAAAGTCTTCAGATGAAGCTTGGCAGCTTCCTATATGGGATGTGTATCAAAAGGATCTAGATAGCAATTTTGCTGATATAGCTAATATTGGAGGAAGAGCTGGAACAATAACAGCAGCTTGTTTCTTATCAAGATTTACTGAGGATTATTCTTGGGCTCATTTAGATGTTGCAGGAACAGCAAGTTATAAAGGTCTAGCTAAAGGCGGCTCTGGAAGGCCAGTGCCTCTTCTAAGCCAATATTTGATTGATAAAGCCTAAATATGCTTGAAGCTAAATTTATAGCTTCTGGTTCATCTTTTGAAGAAGCACTGAAATTCTCGTGCAAATTAACTGCCAAACTATACTTAGGTGAAGAAGGCTTTAAGAGATCAAATACAATAGATATTTATTGCGATAATCTAAAACAAGCAGAAAACCTTGAACAACTTTTATGGGAAATACCAAAAGAAGTTTTGCTTCCCCATCAACTTGCTCATAAACAGGATTCAGTTGAACCTATTAGGATTGGATACCCAGGAACTAAATTCTCAAATAAATCTAGCTCCCTAATAAATATATCGCCAGATATGCCAATTTCCTTGGATGATTATGAAACTTATTATCAGTTAGTTATCATGGACGGAGCAGAGTTAAGAAAGAAAGCTGCAGTAACTTGGTCAGAGTGCAAGAAAGCAGGACTAAAGCCTGAATTTATAGATCAAATATGAAAAAAAATTACGAACCTAAAGGTATAGAGAAGAAAATCTATGATAAATGGGAGTCTTCAGGTTACTTTACCGCTATACCTGATGAAAAAAAGGAACCATTTTGCATCATGATTCCTCCTCCAAATGTGACAGGAACTTTGCACATGGGTCATGGCTTTCAAAACACTCTTATGGATTCCCTGATTAGACGCAAAAGAATGTCAGGTTTCGATGTTTTATGGCAAGTTGGTGTAGACCATGCGGGTATAGCAACTCAAATGGTAGTAGAACGACAACTTGAGTCTGAAGGAAAAACTAAAGAATCCATTGGAAGAGATGCTTTTGAGAAAAGAGTATGGGAATGGAAGGAAAAATCAGGCGGAAAAATAACACAACAACTAAGGCGATTAGGTGCATCGGTAGATTGGTCTAGAGAAGCTTTCACTATGAGCGAAGACCTTAGTTTAGCTGTCAAAGAGGTCTTTGTTTCTTTATTTGATAAAGGGTTAATTTATAGAGGAGAAAGGCTAGTTAATTGGGATGTTGTCTTGCAGACAGCGCTATCTGATCTTGAAGTAACTTCTGAAGAAGAGTCAGGATTTTTATGGCATTTTGACTACCCTGTAGAAAATGGGGAGACCATAACAGTAGCGACAACAAGACCTGAAACCATGCTGGGTGATTCAGCTGTAGCCGTTAATCCTGAAGATAAAAGGTTCAAAGAATTAATAGGCCAGTTCGTAACATTACCTATAACTAATAGAAGAATCCCTATAATCCAGGATACTTATGTTGATTCAGAGTTTGGAACGGGTTGCGTAAAGATAACGCCAGCTCACGATTTTAATGATTTTGAAATAGGAAAAAGACATGACTTGGAAATTATTAATATTCTAAACCTAGACGGCTCACTGAATGAATCTGTACCAGAAAAGTTTAGAGGCTTAACAACTACTGAAGCGAGAGAAGAAGTATTAAATGAATTGGAATCCTTAGGCTGTCTAAATAAAGTAGAGCCGCACAAGATACAAATACCTAAAAGTCAAAGGAGCGATTCCGTATTAGAACCGCTTATAACTACTCAATGGTTTGTAGATGTTAAAAAAATGTCTAAAGAAGCAATTAGAGTAGTTCAAGAAAACGAAACGGGGTTTATTCCAAAAAATTGGGAAACTACTTATTTTAATTGGATGGAAGACATTCAAGACTGGTGTATAAGCAGGCAACTGTGGTGGGGTCATAGGATACCGGCTTGGTTCGACGAAGAAGAGAATATATATGTAGGTAGATCAGAAGTTGAAGTAAGAGAAAAATATGGTCTTAAGAATATAGAACTTCATCAAGATGAAGATGTTTTGGATACTTGGTTCTCTTCAGCGTTATGGACCTTTTCTACCTTAGGATGGCCTAAAAAAGACAATCTCTTATCGAGATACCATCCTACAAGTGTTCTAGTAACCGGTTTTGACATTATTTTCTTTTGGGTAGCCAGAATGATTATGATGACCACTCATTTTATTTCTGAAGTTCCATTCAAAAAGATACTAATACATGGACTGATCAAGGATTCCGAGGGAGTCAAAATGTCTAAATCTAAAGGCAATACTCTAGACCCTCTTGACATTATTGATGGGATAAATCTATCTGATCTTTCTGCAAAGCGCACGGAAGGGCTTATGCAGCCGCAAATGAAAGATAGAATTGAAAAACAGACCAAAAAAGACTACCCGGAAGGAATTCATGCTTACGGTACAGATGCATTGAGACTAACCTTTTGCTCTCTTGCAACAGGTGGTAGAGATATTAATTTTGATATGAAACGTGTTGAAGGATATAGAAATTTCTGCAATAAACTTTGGAACGCTTCAAGATTTATTGAGATGCAAATTGAGTCCTATGGTGTCTCTGAAGAGCTAAATGAAGATTTAATTGAGAAATGGATCAATTACAAATTTAACTTGACCGTAAAGAAGGTAAATGATGCTTTCGAGAACTTTAGATTTGATTTAGCCACCAAAGCTATCTATGAATTTATCTGGTATGAGTTTTGTGATTGGTACATAGAGTTATCAAAAATTAAACTATCTAAAGAAGGTAAAGAAAATTCTAGAATAGTTAAATCTATGGTAAATCTATTAGAAAAAACCTTAAGGCTTGCTCACCCTATAATGCCCTTCATAACTGAAGAAATATGGATTCAGTTTAAGCCTTTTCATCAGAATCCGGAGAAAAGTATTATGATTGCTGAAACTCCGAAGTATAAAGAAAATCTTTCTGAAGATGAATTTAAATCTATTGAATGGCTAAAGGAAATAGTCTCTGGAGTAAGAAACATTAGAGGTGAAATGCTCATTAAACCTTCCGAGAAGATAAAAGCATTTTATAAAGATGGAGACAAAATAGATAAAAATAGATCAGAAGTTTTAACGGATCTAATAAAAGAAATTGCAGGATTAGAAAGTCTTAATTGGATCAATGAAGGTGAAGACCATCCCCCTTCTGCTGTAGTTGTTGTTGAAAACTTGAAAGTTTTAATTCCTTTAGAAGGACTAATTGACCCTAAAGAGGAAAGCCAGCGACTAACAAAGAAAATTGAAAAGGTGTCTAAAGAACATAAGATGCTCTCTTCAAAACTTACTAATAAAAAATTCACTGATAATGCCCCTAAAGAATTGGTTCAAGACCAACAAGAAAGATTTGAATTAATTTCGAAAGAACTTAAAAACCTTAATCACCAATTAAAAGAAATAAGTAGGCTGACCTAGATCATAAGTTTTTAAAATTAGTTATAATAATTTTATAACTAACTATGTTTTTTAGATCTTTCATAACCAGCGGATTAATAGCCTGTCTTTACACGGTTATGATTGCTTATATGTCAGGTAATCAATTACCTTTGGGAAGCTCTCAAATGTTTATTGTTTTAGCTATTTTTTGGTCCATGGGATTCTTATCAGTTATAGGATATATTTATGGAAGAAAAATAAAAAGAAACTTTAGAGGCGAAACTGGAACAATAAAATGGTTCGACCCCAGTAAAGGCTACGGGTTCTTGATAAGAGATAAAGGAGGTGACCTTTTTGTTCATCTGAGATCTGTGCAGAGCCAAGACAGAAGAAAGCTAAAAGAAAATACCAGAGTTAGATTTTCTGTAGAAGATACTGAAAAAGGACCTCAAGCAGAAAATATTAGAATAATCTAAAACAATCTCTCCACAAACCAATAAATACCTAAACAAGCTAGGCTAGATGCTCCATACATTCTAAGTAAGTCTGCATTGAAGTTGATTAACTTCTTACATAAATACATTAAAACTAAAAACGAAAGAATTATTAATATTTGCCCTACCTCTACGCCCAAATTAAAACCTATTAAAGCTGGTATAAATCTATCTTGCATTAATCCAATAGAAGATAAATTTCCTGCAAAGCCAAAGCCATGCACAAGCCCAAATAACATGGTAACAATTAATATTAACTTCTGACTTTTGAATCTTTCAGAAAGACCGAAGTAGCAGTAAGAAAATAAACCCAAACCTAAAAGTCCCATAATATATTTCTGACTACCCATTAAACTGAAGAAAACAATAAATAAAAGCCATGCATAAAGTAGGTATCTATTATAGAGAGCGTATTGTTTTGTTATTGAAGCAACACATTCTATTGCAACGATAACAATAGAATATCCAATAAGTGCTTCAACAAACAAAGAAGCTGGAGTAACGTAATTTAGAGCACCTAAAGCTAACGTAATACTGTGACCAATAGTAAATCCAGTAATCACTATTATTAATTCCTTTTTTTTAAGGTTTAACAGCAACAAGCCTAACAAAAAAGCTATATGATCTAATCCCGTTAGAATATGTTTTACACCTAATGTTAGATAATCATAAAAAGAAGAATAAGCAGAAGTTTCTTCTTTATTTAATGAAGAAGATTCATTCCATCTTTTTGAAGAAACCGTGAATATCTTTTCTGGGTAAGTTTGTTTATCTATATTTATGGTCGCTATATGGACATGAGAAGAATCTTCACTGAAAAAAAGGTTGAAAAATATTTCTATAGGTTCTTTCTCACAAGATTGTCTCCACCTAAGAGACACGTAGCCAGTACTTAATGAGGACTTGAAATAGGGGCCTTGATCTAACTGACAGGATCCTTCTATTTTATAATTACTTAAAACCTCTTCTTGCAGCCTACTTTCCCAAGATTCATCAAAATTAGACTTAATCTTAGAAAGTACAGAAATTTGAACGTTAAAATCAATTTCTATAAATACTGCTTCATCATCATTTGCTATCTCAATACGAGAGTAAGACTCGCTCCTTTGATGAGAGTAAATCAAAGTTGATAAGATTAAGATAAGAAAAGCTAAAAACGCTCTAGAATACATCCTACTCTTTAATGTTTCTGGTTACGTCATACCAATTTTTTAGATTATCCAGATATTTTCTTAACGATTGATCATCTCTTCTTTTCAAAAACTCAGATAATACTGTGCTTCTTATGTTGGAATATTCAGGTTGAGTAGCATCCTCTCTATCAACTAAATAAATTATCTTGTATCCACCAGAAACTTTCTTAGGTGCTGAAGAATAGCCTGGCTTAAGAAGCTGCGCCTCCCTCATTAGAGAGGGGCCAATGTATTCCCTGACTTTACTTAGATTCATAAGAGTATCAGGGATTTTTAGAGCTGATTTACTTCCGCTTAAAGCAACTTCTTCAAAATTTTCACCTTTATTAAGCCTAACAAAAGCATCTTTCGCCTTTTCAACGGCCTCATCTCCAAAGTCATCTTTCGAAAAATAAATTTGTTTCACTCTGAGTCTATTTGCTTTAGTGAAGAAACCTATATTTCCTTGAAAGAATTCAATTAATTCATTTTCTTGAGGTTCTATACGTGAACCTTCAGTAACTATATTCTTTATCATTTGCTGAACAATTGTTCCTCTTGCCATTGGATTATTTTCTAACATTCCTAAATCTATTGCCCTTTTAATCAGCAATTCTTCTTCTATCATTCTTTCAAGGACGTATTCCTTGTCTCGATTAGTTAAAGGTGACCTCTTGTCTTTAGCTAAACCTTCCAATTGCATTTGGTATCTTTCATAAGGAATTAGTTGATCCTCTATCTTAGCAGCCCAATTTTGATCAGTTATATTATTCTTCTCAACTATTGCCAATGCAGCTAATAGTATTCCTATAATTAAACCTATTCCTAGAATAGATTGATGTTTAGTTAGGTCATCCATCTAACAACATCTCAATGTGTGGTATTCCGTCTTCATCGTAAGGATTTCCTTGGACTTTAAATCCATGTTTTTCATAATAAGAAATAAGATATTCTTGAGCAGAAATCCTACAGGAACCATATCCATAAGCCTCTTTGCCTTTTTCTAATCCCATGTTTAACAGGTGGTCACCTAATCTTTTTCCTCTATAATCTTTATCTATTGAAACCCTTCCAATAGATACCTCTGAGTACTTTTCACCAGGGGGAGTCAATCTCAAATAGCCGATTAAACTTCCTTCGTCTGCAACCAATAAATGTAAACTGCATTGGTCTAGTCCATCTGCATCCAAGTACCAAGATTTTTGTTCAACTACAAAAATCTCCTGTCTAAATCTTAAAATCTCATATAGCTCATCTCTTTTAAGCTCACTAAAAGATTTCCACTCCCAAGATAGATTTTCAATATTCAAATTTAAGGGCAAAGATTAGGATTATTTCTATGTATTTCTTCAATTGCTTGGAGATTTTCTTCGTCTAATTTAACTTCGATACTACCTACTGCCAATTTCAATTGTTCCATTGTAGTGGCTCCAATAATATTTGAAGTAACAAAATCTCTAGAATTTACAAAAGCATTAGCCATGACTGAAGGGTCCATTCCAATTGACTCTGCATAGGACACATAAGACTTAATGGCTTCATTTGCTCCTGGAACTTCATACCTGTCACCTCTCTCAAATAGTGCTGTTCTAGATCCTTCTGGTCTTGCACCATCAATATACTTACCAGTTAAGTAACCTTGCGCCAAAGGTGAATAAGCCAATAAGCCTACCTGAGATCTATGGAAGTACTCTGACATTCCTTGCTCATAAGTTCTATTTAGAAAATTGTAAGCATTTTGGACAGAAACAACTCTAGGGAAATCATTCATCTCAGAGTACTTAAGAAACTCAGACAAGCCCCAAGACGTTTCATTGGATAAACCTACGTATCTTATCTTACCGCTAGTCACCAGATCTGATAAAACTTGTAATGTTTCATTTATAGGTATACTTTCAGAATCAATGTGCTTATATCCTATACCTCCAGATCCAAACATAGACATTGGTCTGTCTGGCCAATGCAATTGATAAAGGTCTATGTAGTCCGTTTGCAACCTTTCTAAGCTAGCTTCAACAGCAGCTTCAATATTCTCTCTATCTAATTTAGTTCCTTCCCCTCTAAACCAACTCATTGGACTCCTGCCAGCAACCTTGGTTGCTAAAATAACTTTTTCTCTATTCCCAGTTTTCTTAAACCATGACCCTATACACTCTTCTGTCTTGCCTTGAGTTTCTGCTTTAGGGGGGATTGGGTAAAGTTCAGCGGCATCAAAAAAATTAACGCCTTGATCAAGAGCATAATCCATCTGTTCCTGACCTTCTTCCATGGTATTTTGCTGACCCCATGTCATAGTTCCTAAACAAATTACACTTACATCAATGTCTGTATTTCCTAGCTTCCTATATTCCACTTTCTCTCCTTAAATAAATTTCTTTATATATTTACCGAACGTATAATACGCGAATTATAAAAAATTTAAGAAAGAAATGGATACAAACATTTACGATTTTTCATGCAATGACTCATCTGGAAATAAAGTCAATTTATCTGATTTTAGAGGTAAAACATTACTAATAGTTAACACTGCCAGTAAATGTGGATTTACACCTCAGTATGATGGGTTGCAATCTCTTCAAGAAAAATATGATTCTGAAAAGTTTTCTGTTCTTGCATTTCCTTGCAATCAGTTTGGCGGTCAAGAGCCAGGATCCGATAATGAAATACAAGAATTTTGCTCTATTAACTTCAAGACCACCTTCCCAGTGTTTAGCAAGATAGACGTGAATGGAGAAAATGCTCATCCTTTATATAAGTTCCTCTGTTCAGAAAAAAAGGGGGTTCTGGGTTCTAAAACAATAAAATGGAACTTTACAAAATTTCTTATTAATAGCGCTGGAGAACCTGTAGCTAGATATGGAAGCACAACAGCACCAGATAAAATTGCAGAAGATATAGATAAATTAATTAAATAACAGAAAAGAAGAACTCACTCAATAAACCTTTTTTTAAGGGTTTAGACATCAAAATAGCATCCTCCCTCCCATTTTCTAATCTGTAATAATTCTTCCTTAAACCAATTTCCTTGAAGTCTAAGGCCTTATACAAATCAATGGCTACAGAATTAGAGATTCTTACTTCAAGGAACATTTCCTTACTACCCATAACTTCAGCTGCAATGATCATCTTTTCCAGTAATTCCTTGCCTAAACCCTGTCCTCTTTTTACGGACGTTAGACCTATATTTAATAAATGAGATTCTTCTGTTGATACAGATAGTATCGCAAACCCGATTACCTTCTCATCTTCTTTAAGGACTAGAGAATAATAACCTTTTTCTATACAGTCTTTAAAATTTGATAAGGTCCAAGGAAAAGGGTTTGATTCTCTTTCAATATCTAGAACAGTCTCAATATCCTGCTCTCCTAGATAATCATATTCAGTTTTAATCATTCTTTTCAAGAGGCCAGGTCTTCTTTTAACTTAACTAAAAAATCTTTTTTTGTATTGTCTGAGCTACAAATATCTCTTAAAGAAGGAAGCGAAAAAATCTTTATATGATCTGCTTCTAGAATTTCTGCAGAAGAGCAGTCGAAACAAAAGGCAGTTTTTATATCTGTTTTAACAACTTCTTCAATATTTATTTTATTTACTGTTTCGTTCTTTAAAAAATAAGCCATAGACGTAATAAATCTTTCTCTCTCAATTAAATTAAAATCTAAGTTGCTGGAAGTACAAATTGCTATGGCAGAACCTCCAATAAGATAAGATTCAAGTTGTATGTCATCATTCTGACGCTTGACCCAGAAAGTGAAACCTAGTTTTTCTAATTTATTGTATTTTGATAACCTCATTTAGGTTAATTCTACCCATAGATTCAAAACTCACAACTTGACCGCTACCATTGGCATATATAAGCTAGTGTTTAATGATTTTAGTCGGAATAAAAGAATTGGTTAATCGACTTACCTGCCCGGTCTCTTTAAATAAGAGATTGCCGGGCTTATATCTATAAGTTTATTAAATAAACTTCCTCATAATTCTAATATCTAAACTTTAAATAAGGATTAAATAAGATTGACTAAAATAATCAATAAATCTGTTTCAAAATACAAACCTTTTGAGCTAATTCAGTTAGAGGACAGGATTTGGCCTACTAAAAGTATAAATAAAGCTCCTATTTGGTGTAGCGTTGATTTGAGAGATGGTAATCAAGCTCTAATTGAGCCTATGGGAGAAGAAAGGAAGCTTAGAATGTTTAAGATGCTTCTTGATATTGGTTTTAGAGAAATAGAAGTAGGTTTTCCTTCTGCTTCCCAAACTGATTTTGATTTCGTAAGAACAATAATAAATGAGAATTTAATACCTGAGCATGTAACCATTCAAGCGTTAACCCAAGCTAGACCAGAGCTTATAAAAAGAACCTATGAGGCTTTAGAGGGTGCTCCTCGTGCAATAGTACATGTATATAACTCTACTTCTACCTTACAAAGGCGAGTTGTTTTTAATAGCGATGAAAAAGGGATAAAAAAAATAGCTACTGATGGAGCAAAACAAGTAAGGGATTATGCTGAGAAATATCCTAACACTGACTGGATGTTTGAATACAGCCCTGAAAGCTTCACGGGCACTGAACTTCCGTATGCCGTTGAAGTATGTAATGCAGTTAATGAGATATGGGAGCCTACCAAGGGAAAAAAGACCATAATAAACCTTCCAGCCACTGTTGAAATGGCCTCTCCTAATATTTATGCGGATCAAATAGAGTGGGTCTGTAAAAACATTGATAATAGAGAAAATATTATCGTCAGCCTTCATCCACATAATGATCGTGGAACTGCTGTAGCAGCAACAGAATTAGGTGTAATGGCGGGAGCTGACAGGATAGAAGGTACTTTATTTGGTAATGGGGAAAGAACTGGGAATGTAGATTTAGTTACATTAGCCTTAAATATGCTTACTCAAGGAGTAGATCCTGAACTAGATTTTTCTGATATAAATCCGATTATGCGAGAAACTGAGTATTGTAATCAACTTCCTGTTCACCCCAGACACCCTTACGCTGGGGATCTTGTATTTACAGCTTTCTCTGGATCACATCAAGACGCAATCAAAAAAGGATTAAATGAATTAAGAAATTCAAATCAAGAGACTTGGGAAGTGCCCTATCTTCCAATTGACCCTAAAGACGTTGGCAGATCTTACGAAGCCGTTATAAGAATAAATAGCCAGTCAGGTAAAGGCGGTGTTGCTTATCTCTTAGAAAAAGATCATGGCTTAAGTATGCCTAGAAGACTCCAAATAGAGTTCAGTCAAGTTATCCAAAAGATTACGGACGAAACTGGAAAAGAAATCTCCGCCTCTGATATTTGGGAAACGTTTCAAGGAACTTATTTTAATGAAAATGGTACTTTTAAATTTCTGGAACATCATATAAATTCAAGAGCCAATAAAGAAGGTCTTCAGGAGGATGAAATAGAAATCAAGATCAAAAAAGGAAATGAAACTAAAACTATAAAAGGTTCTGGTAATGGACCTATTGATGCAATGATAGATGCCTTAAGTGCAAATTTAGAGTTGGATGTGAAAATAGCTGATTACCACCAACATGCAATTAGCTCTGGTTCTGATGCTAAAGCCGTAGCTTATTCTGAGATTTCTTATAAACAACAGTCTGTTTGGGGCATCGGTATTCATCAAAACACAGTAATTGCGGGTTTGGAATCTGTAATTAATGGTCTAAATCGATTGTCTATATAAGTTAAATCTTTAATATATCTCTAAAGAACTTGGGGAGATATGGATAACACACAGCAAGTTAAGCGAAATACTATATTAGCTTATGGAGGTTTAGCTACACCGCTAGCTATGATTGGCTATCCTATAGCTATTTGGCTAATTCCTTTTTATTCTGAAGTCGTAGGTATTCCGCTTTATATAATTGCAAATTTACTTTTAGTTGCAAGATTTACTGATGTAATTACAGATCCTATTCTTGGTCAATTGGGTGATTCTACAAGAACCTCCATAGGAAGAAGAAAGCCGTGGATTATTTTAGGCGTCCCTCTCATGATGTTGGCCATATACAAATTATTTATTCCTGGCACTGAAGTTTCAATTGCTTACTTTGTTGTTTGGATGATGCTTATGTATTTAGGATCAACAATCATTAGCATCCCGTATGGAGCATGGGGGGCAGAAATCTCTCCTGATTACCATCAAAGATCTAGAGTAGTTGGTGGTAGAGAGGGATGGACCTTAATTGGCTTGTTAATTTCAGCCCTGATACCTCTTGCTATAGAAGTTTCAGGACAAGGAATAACAATCTTTGATTCAATTAAAAGGATGTTAGCTGCAATTTTTGTATTCCAAGATTTCTCCACCTCTGGAAAAATGTCTGACATTTTGGCCAGCATGGGAATAGGTATTATCTTATTGTTACCAATATTCGCTGCATGGGCGCTATGGAAAGTACCAGATCCTATGCCCAAGGTTGAAAAGAAGATTCCATTATTTGAAGGACTTAAATATGCTGCGGAAAACCCTCTTCTCGTAAGGATTTTATTAATTATATTTTTAGTTATTGCAGGAGAATCGTTCAGAAACACTTTATCTCTTTGGTTTGTACGGGATGTTATAGGGATTGAGACTGTTGGCGCGTCTTATGCAAGATACTTTATTGCGGGATTAATAGGCATACCTTTCTGGCTTTGGCTAGGTAAAACAATAGGAAAACATAGAGCCTTTTGTATAACTCTTGTAGGAACGGGAACAGTTAGCTTCTTATGTTTCTTCTTAGAAAGAGGAGACTTCACTCAATTCCATATACTTTTCCTTGTAAAGGGGTTTTGCTTTGGTGGATTGCAATTCCTTCCAGCTTCTATGCTTGCTGATGTAGTGGATTTAGATTCCCTTAAGACAGGAGGAAGACGTGCAGGAACTTTCTTTGCATTGAATGGAATGATAGCTAAAGTTTCAGCAATGATCGCTGTTTGGGCGGCAGCTATATTGGTAGATTTTTCAGGATTTATACCTGGAACTCTAAATAGTGAATCAGCGATGCTTGCGTTAAGGGTTTATTATTGTCTTGGATGTGCTGCATTCTTCCTTCCAGCACTTTTCCTAACATGGTTCTATCCTTTGACTAAAGAAAAGCATAAAGAGCTTAGAGAAGAGCTAGAGAGTCAGTCTAATTAAATTGTTAAATTATCAGTCCAATTTATAGAAATACCCTGTTTATTAGGTTGCGCATGAAATTCCTCGCAAACCCATAGATCTCCAACTGCTGCCAGTTTTCCTCCTATATATATAAGTGGCAATCTGTCTCTTTGCCATAGTGGAATTTGATATTCTTGAAATAATTTCTTTAACTTTTGGCTTTTGCTTCTTCCAAAAGGTTTACATCTTTCTCCGCCTGTCCTGCCTTTTACATATATTTGTTGATTCTGATAAAAGTTATCTATCCCCTCTCCTTTAATTTTCTCTACATTCAAGAATCCAGATGGTATTTCTAATTTAGAATTTAAATCCCAATCTGAAACATAAGAAGAATCCAATTTATGAAATTCTCCATCTAATAAGAAACATATCTCTCCTTCCAGTACTTTAAGCTTAAATACCCTAGTATTCTCTTTGTTGATTAAAGGGAATTCCATGTTATCCAAGTTCTTTGGATTGCGTAAAGATCGATCAATTTCTTTTAGATAATTTGAATTTGCTTCTAGTCCAATTTCATAATTAATTAAAAAATATAACAAATTTTCTGCCCTTTCTTTGGGTAAGGAAAGGTATCTATTTAAATCATAAGAATTTTCTTTTACTACCAACCGTTCAAGGTCTTCTTTAGCAACAGATTTAAGAATCTTATTTGATCTAGTTGCTTGAGAAGACAAGTGTAAAATTGATTTCTCTACGTTAGGCCACTTATCTTTTATTGTTGGTAACAATATATTTCTTATAAAGTTTCTAGATATATTAACGTCCTTGTTTGATTCATCTTCAACCCATTTTAATTTATTCTTCTGAGCGTACTCATAAAGCTCTCTTTTAGAAATACCTAATAAAGGTCTATGGAATTGAGTATTTCCATCTTTTCTCCAAGATGGAATTCCTTTAAGTCCATTTAAACCCGTCCCTCTAATGAATCTAAAGATTATTGTTTCAACTTGATCGTCTTTATGGTGAGCAGTCAAAATAAGGTCGTTACTTGAAGACCAGTGATTAAATTTCTCATATCTAATTTTACGTAAATTATCTTCGGAAATATTTTTCAGTTCTTCTAATTTGTAAGAAAAGAATTTAACCCCAAGTTCATCTGCATTTTTTTTACATAATTCTTCCCATTTGTCTGAATCAGGACTGATTGAATGGTTTACATGAATTGCGTTAATTTTGCTTTTAAAAGTTGTTTCATGACTTAATGCATGCAATAAAACAGTTGAGTCTAGACCTCCAGAATAGGCAACGCCAATTCTTTCAAACTCTTCCAGTGATTTATCAAAAGATATTTCTTCAATTCCCATTTTTATAAAGCACCATAACTCATAAGTCGTTCGTATCTTTTTTCCACTAAGTCATTTAGTGGTATCTGATTTAGGCGCTCTAGATTATTAATAATGGAATTTTTAATCTGTGACGAAGCTTGATCATAATTCCTATGCGCTCCTCCTAGAGGTTCTTTGATGATTTCATCTATTAACTTTAATTCAAATATATTATTAGCACTTAATTTCATGGCCTCGGCAGCTTCAGCAGCCATCTCTGAATCTCTCCAAATGATACTTGCGCAAGCTTCAGGAGAAGCTACTGAATAAGTAGCGTGTTCCATCATATTGATATGATCTCCAACTCCTAGAGCAAGAGCACCGCCTGATCCACCCTCTCCTACTATATTCACAATTATCGGGGTCCTGAGCGACGACATAACCTTTAAGTTATAAGCTATTGCTTCACTTTGACCTCTTTCTTCGCTATCTATACCTGGATAAGCTCCAGGTGTATCTATCATAGTCACTAAAGGTAAATTAAACCTTTCAGCTAATTTCATTAACCTGCAGGCCTTTCTGTATCCCTCAGGTTGAGACATCCCAAAATTATGTTTTATCTTCTCCTCTGTTGATCTTCCTTTCTCATGACCAATAATTACTACTTTATAGTCTCCTATCTTGCCAATTCCTCCCAAGATCGCTCTATCATCGGAGAAATGACGGTCTCCATGCAATTCATCAAATTCATCTGCAATTCTCTCAATATAATCAACAAAATGAGGTCTTTCTGAATGTCTAGCAACTTGAACATTCTGCCAAGGAGAAAGATTAGAATAAATCTTTTCAGTTAATTTAACTGCTGATTCGTTAAGATCAATAACTTCCTTATTTATTTGGTCTTGATCTAAATCTGAATTCTCCAATTCCAGTATCTTGCTTTCAATATCAGCAATTGGTTGCTCAAAGTCTAAATAACTTTTAACCATGATCTGGACTTAATTCAAATGTGGTCTTGAATGATACACCAAATTAATATTTTCTTTACCAAAGGTATTCTTTAAGATTTTTATATTCTCATCTTTAAGATCTATTAAATAATCTTGTGGTAATTCTATCTCTGCAAAAGCTCCTTCAGCCTCATAAGATATTAAGACCTGATTACCTTCATCCGAAACCGCTAATTCCTTAATAACTTTAATCACAGAATCTTGATCAAACTTATTATCAAGCTGTATAGAGACGTTCTTTACATACTCTCGTCTAGCTTGATCAAAAGTCAGGATCTTATCAGCAATTATCTTATAAGATTTTTTATCTCCGTATTTATCTCTATCTACAATACCTTCTACAACTAATAACTGGCCTTTTCTTAATAGACTTCTATAGTTATCAAATATCTCAGCCCAAATAGATACTTCTATCCTACCGCTGCTATCATCAAGTGTTGCAAAAGCAAATCTTCCTCTCTTACCTTGCCGAACGTTCAAATGCACAAGAGTTCCAGCTACTCTTTGAGGATGCGATTCTGCTTGCAGTTCGGAAATAAAAAAACCACACATATTCCTAACTTCTTTCTTTTTTGACTCCAAAGGATTAGATTCTAAATAAAACCCTAACGCACTCCACTCAGCAGAAACGTGATCAAACTCAACCTCTTGTAAACTCTCATCTCCTACAACATTCGTAGTAACTTCGTCTCCAAAGAAATCCTTTATATTACTCTTATCCCTTTCAGCTGCTTGTTCAGAATTCCTTAAGCAACTTTCAATTATATTGAATAAATAATTCCTTTCCCCCAAACAATCCATAGCACCCGATCCAATTAATGCCGTTAAAATTCTTTTATTAACTCTGTTAAAACCTACCCTTATACAAAAATCTAATAAATCTTTGTATTCTTTTTTCTCTCTTTCTTCGACTATCTTATCTACCAAAGATTCTCCAATACCCTTTATAGCCCCTAATCCATATAAAATAGTAGATGGATCTAAGTCTTCAAATCGATAAGAACTTGTGTTTATGTCAGGTTTTAAAACTTTGAGTCCAATATTTCTACAGTCATCAACGAATATTTGAATACTATCTGTATTGCCTAAATCACAAGACATTACTGAAGCCATAAATTCTGAAGGAAAGTGAGCTTTTAGCCAAGCAGTCTGATAAGCGATTAACGCGTAACCTACGGAATGTGATCTATTAAATCCATAACCAGCAAACTGTTCTATCTGATCAAATAAATTAGCTGCATATCTTTCATTAACTTTTTTCTTTACTGCTCCTTCAATGAATGTAGAACGCAACCTCTCCATTTCTTCCTTTTTCTTCTTTCCCATTGCCCTTCTTAATATGTCTGCTTGCCCTAAGCTAAAACCAGAAAGGTCTTGAGCAATCTGCATAACCTGCTCTTGATATACTATTACTCCATAAGTTGTGCTAAGTATCTTTTCAACAGCTTCATGACCATAAGTTACTTCTTCACGTCCATGCTTACGATTTATATAAGAATCAACCATGTTCATGCCCAATGCTCCTGGTCTATAAAGAGCATTCATACTAACAATATCCTCAAAGTCACTTGGAACTAATTGTCTTAAATAATCTCTCATTCCTCTAGACTCTAATTGGAATACTCCCGTAGTTTCTGCTCTCTGCAGCAGTGCAAAAGTCTTTGAATCATTTAAAGGTAAATCTTCAATGTCTATATGTTTACTGTTATCTTTTAATTTAGAATTAACTCTATTAACAGTCTGATCAAGAACTGTTAAGGTCTTAAGACCTAAAAAATCAAATTTTACAAGGCCTGCCGACTCAACATCGCCCATATCAAATTGAGAAGCAACAGTGCCCTTGTCAGAATCTAGTATTAAAGGAGTGAAATCAGTAAGCGCGGTTGGAGCTATTACAACCCCTGCTGCATGTGTTCCCACACTTCTTGATAAGCCTTCTAACTTCAAAGCCATATCATAAACTTCTCTTGATTCTTCTGATTCTTCTATAGTTTCTTTAAACTGTTTCTCGTCATAAGCTTCTTCAAGTGAAATTCCTAAAACATCAGGAATAGCTTTAGCTAATCTGTCTCCAAAACCATAAGGCTTACCTAAAACTCTAACCACATCTCTCAATACCGCCCTAGCTGCCATTGTTCCTCTTGTACTTATCTGAGCTACTGATTCTTTTCCATATTTGTTGGTAACGTAATCTAGTACCTTATCTCTTCCTTCAATACAAAAATCTATATCGAAGTCTGGATTACTTACCCTCTCTGGGTTCAAAAATCTTTCAAATAGCAGATCATATTTAATAGGATCTATTGCTGTTATTCCTAAAGCGTAAGCAGTTATAGAACCAGCACCTGATCCTCTTCCCGGACCAACAGGAATGTTATTTTCTTGTGCCCAATTGACAAAATCAGCAACAATTAAAAAATAACCTGCAAAATCAAGTTTGCATATCATATCCAATTCATAATCCAGTCTCTTAAAATAAATATCATTATTTACTTCATAAGAATTTACAGAGCCTTTTATATTTTCAATTCTTTTCTTAAGTCCTTCTTTGGATATACTCCTTAAATGGTCTTCTCTTGTTTGATCTTTAGGTACTTCAAAATCTGGTAAGTAAAACTTGCCCAATTCCAAGTCAAGATTACATTTTTCAGCAATTTTTACAGAGTTTAGAAGTGCCTCAGGCAGATCAGAAAATAGTTCTAACATCTCTTCTTTGGTTCTGAAGTACTGAGTTTCCATGTAATCTTTAGATCGTCTAGGATCATCTAAAATCTCACCTCTTTGAATACATACTCTTGCTTCATGTGCCTCAAAGTCAGAAGGGCTAACTTCAGGGTCAATTGGCATAAGAAATCTGACATTATTAGTAGCGACAATAGGGACGTCCATTTTTGTTGCAATATCTACAGCGGCATTGTTGTATTCTTCTTCATTTGTTTTTCCTAGTCTATGAACTTCTATAAAAAAATCTTCATTAAATATACTTTTAAAAAACTTAATTCTCGACTCAGTTAAAGGAATATTTCCTGCTAATATAGATTGACCTACATGTCCTTCCATTCCACCAGATAACGCAATTAGCCCTTCAGAATACTTCTTAAGTAAAGAGAGTTCTACCATAGGCTCTCCGTTTACTTGACCATCTACATACGCTTCAGAAACAATTTTAGTTAGATTAATATACCCTTGTTTATCTTTTACCAATAAAACAATTGGTGCTGGTAAGGAATCTTTGTCCTTAATAACATTTACCTCTGCACCCACAATAGGCTTTATCCCCTTTTCTCTAGAGCTCCTATAGAATTCTAAAAGTCCAAAGAGATTGGTTAAATCCGTTAATCCCACAGCACTGTATTGCAAAGATGATGCCCTAGAAACTAACTCCTTTATCCTTATTATTCCATCGGATAGAGAGTATTCTGAGTGTAAATGCAGGTGAACAAAATCAGGTCTTTCCATGTTCAATAATTTAACTTGAATAATTCTTAATAGGTTTAAACGATTGCCTATGTTCTATACAAGGTCCAAATTCTCTTAAGGCATCCATATGAATCTTTGTAGGATAACCTTTGTGCTGACCAAACCTGTAATTTGGGTATTTTTTGTCTAGCTCTAACATTATTTTATCTCTTTCTACCTTAGCTAAGATCGATGCTGCCATGATACTTTCTTCTAGAGAATCTCCTCTTATTATAGCCTCACAAGGAACATCAATTTCAGGCGTATATTGTCCATCAACTATAACTTTTTCTGGAACTTCTGATAAGTTTTTTATTGCCCTTGCCATAGACAATAAGGAAGCTCTTAAGATATTGATATCATCAATTTCTTGGACAGTAGCAATTCCAATTGACCAACTTACTGAGTGAATCTTAATTTCATTAGATAGAGACTGCCTTTTATCTGCAGAAAGCTTTTTAGAATCATTTAAACCTATTAAATTAGTCTGAGGCTTAATTATAACTGCAGCTGATACTACTGGACCGGCTAAAGGGCCCCTTCCTGCTTCATCTACTCCTGCTATTATCAATCTATTAAATGTGATATTTCTTTAGCGGCAGTTTCAGAACTCCCGGCTTTTAAATTTTCATGGATAGCATGAAACTCTTTGTAGTAATAATCCAAACCTTTAAGGCTTATCTTTTCTATAGCATTAATTATATTTTTTACGTTAACTTCATCTTGAAGTAATTCAGGTAAAAGTTCTTTGCCAGCTAAAAGATTAGGTAAAGAAAAATGATCTATTTGAAGCAAGGGTTTAATTAATCTATAACTCAACCAACCGGTTTTATAAAGAGTTACACATGGAGTCCTTAATAACGAAGCCTCCAATGTCGCAGTGCCCGAAGTGATGATTCCAATCTCACAATTAGATAGGACTTCTTGAGAATTGTTAAAAGAAACCTTAACTAGATCTTCTAAAGGTTCCTTGATTAGATCTAGATGTTTTTTATCTGATAAAGGCATGTAAAATTTATAAGATTCATCATTTCTTCTTAATTCTTTAGCTGCTTTAATCATTTCATCAGCCAGAAGAGAAATCTCAGATTTTCTACTACCAGGAAGTAAAGCTACACTTCTTAGCTCTTTTCTTTTAATCAGTTCATCCTGATCTTGATTTAATCTATAAGCTATTGGGTGTCCTGCATAACAGATTCTTACATTTGAATTCTCGTAAGCACCTTCTTCAAAAGGAAATAAAGTAATTACACTATCTACCGACTTTTCAATTGATTTAATTCTTCCTTTCCTCCAGGCCCAAACAGAGGGGCTAACATATTGAACTGTCTTTAATCTCAATTCTTTCTTTAAGAATTTAGATAAAGGAAGATTAAAGTCAGGGGAATCTATTCCAATAAAAATATCAGGCTTCTCTTTTAAAAAGAAGTTTTTTAAATCCTTTCTTAAAGTTAGCAATTCTTTCAATTTTAATAATGGTTCAATAATTCCCATTACAGATATTTTATCCATGGGGAATAAGGGAAGAAGTCCTTGAACCTGCATCTTCTCACCTCCAACCCCTATAAAGGTAATATCTTGAAAATGCGTTTTTAAGGATTCCATTAAAGGGCCTCCTAACTCATCTCCAGATTTTTCACCGGCAACGATCGCTATTTTTATTTTTTTTGAATTTAAAGAATCTGACATCAACGAGAAATACCTCTCGTGGATTTTTCAATTGATGTTAAGAAGATATTTACTTCATCATGTTTAGCTCTCAAATCAGATAATGTAGATAGAGCTTCTTCTACGGTTAACTTTTGTCTATAAATTGATCTGTAAGCAGATCGAAGAGATTCAATTACTTCTTTAGAATACCCTAAACGCTTTATCCCTGTGGTATTGATTCCAAAGGGTTTAGCAGGATTTCCCCTTACTTTTACATAAGCTGGAACATCCTTATTAACTGAGCTTCCCATAGCACAAAAACTATTACTACCTATAGAACAAAATTGATGAACAATTGCGTACCCCCCTAAAATAGCACCATCACCTACCTTTACAGATCCTGCTAGTGCTGCTTGATTAGTAAGCACAATATCATCTCCTAAAATACAATCATGCGCTATGTGAGAATAAGCCATTATTAGGTTTCTGTTACCAATAACAGTCTCCCCTTGGTCTTGAACAGTACCTCTGTGAATAGTAACCCCTTCTCTAATTATATTATCATCCCCTATTTTTAGTAGAGTAGGTTCATTCTTGTATTTCTTATCAGGGCTTCCATCACCTACTGTAGAAAATTGGAATATATGGTTTCTTTCACCAATAGTTGTGGGGCCTTTTAGGATAACGTGGGATTCAATCTTAGTATCTTTTCCTATAGTCACATCAGGTCCAATTAAAGAAAAAGGACCTATATATACCGATTCATCTATTTTAGCAGAAGGGTCAATAATAGCTGAAGGGTGATGCATGCTTTATTTTGGTCTATCCGCACATAGTATAGTGGCCTCTGCTACCAATTCCTCTTCTACGGTCGCCTTACAATCAAATTTCCAGATTCCTTTCTTGTTAGTAATTACTCTGGAAGATAGGATAAGTTGATCTCCAGGCACAGCAGGTCTTTTAAAACGTAAATTATCTGCACCTACAAAATAATATATAGAACCATCTTCAGGCTTCTTATCCATTGTTTTAAAACCTAATATACCCGAAGCTTGAGCCATAGCTTCAACAATGAGGACTCCCGGCATAATTTGTTTACCTGGGAAATGACCAATAAGATATGGTTCATTGGTTGTAATATTTTTATAGGCAACTATGCTATCTCCTAACTCCATCTCAATCACCCTATCAACTAAAAGCATAGGATATCTATGGGGTAAAAATTCCTGAATTTCTTCTATCTTTATATCTACTTTCATATTTATTTATTAGTTATAAGCTTATGAAGTTTTTTAAAACTCACCGCATTCTTTTTCCAATCATCATTTTTCATAAACGGGGTGCCTGAAGAGTAAACTCCTTTTTCTCTTATAGATTTAGTAATTAGAGACTTGGCAGTTATATGCACCTCGTCAGCTACTTCAATATTATCAACTACAGCACAACAACCAGCTAAAGTGCAATTCTTACCAATTGAAGAGCTTCCAGCAACGGCGCTATTAGCAGCAATGGCAGTACCAGATCCAATCTTCACATTGTGAGCCAAATGAACAAGGTTATCTATTTTTACATTATCTTCCACAAGAGTATCTCCAACTGAACCTCTATCAATAGAAGTATTAGATCCTATCTCAACATTATCTCCTATTAGTACCTTTCCTAAATGTTCAATTTTTAACCATTCCCCTTTATGTTTAGTAAAACCTAATCCATCAGATCCTATCACCGTTCCACTATGGATAATGCAATTACTACCTATCTCTACTGAATCATAAATAGTTACATTAGGATAAATCTTCGAACCACAACCTATAACTGAGTTTTCTCCTATAGCTACTCCAGAACCAATTACCACACCATCTTCTATAGTCACTCCGTCGGAAATATCAACGAAGTTTGCCACGCTAGATTTTTTTGATATAGAAACATTGTTTCCTACTTGTACAAATTTAGAAATACCAAGAATAGGACTTATATTTGTTAATTCTTTAAAAACTTTTGTACATCTTGCATATAAAAGATAAGGGTCTTCACCTATTAACTTATTACCTGAATAACCTTCAGATAAGTCATTAGAGCAAATTAAAGCTCCTGCTTTTGATAAGGGCAAAGAAGATAAAAAAGACTTTCTCGCTATAAAAGAAACCTCATTATTAGAAGCTGAATCTAAAGTATTTAAACCTACTACTTCTTTGTCAGCATCACCTTCAAGATCAGCTCCAATTTTTTGGGCTAATTCCTTTAAAGAGATTCCTGAAACAAGAGACACAAAAAATTAGTCTTCCTTCTCATTCATTGCATCTATAACCTCTTGAGTTATATCAAAGCTCTGATCAGCGTGCAATAAAGTTCCCTGTTGGCCACCGCTATTAATTAAGAGCGTGATGCCTTTACTTCTAATAAGCTCAGTAACTATTACTTGGAATTTTTCTGCTTGTTCTTGTGAAATAAGTTGAAGAGTCTGATTACGGAATTGATTTGTCTTTTCTTGCAAGAAGTTAAGATCTTGTTGCAAGGACTGAAGTTTTTGAGCAGCTTCTTGCTTTTCTTGATCAGACATTGTCGGTCCGTCTTTTTGAGCTTTTTCTTGGATATCTCTAGCTTCTGCTGCTTTAGCTTGCAACTCTTCCACTACTTCTTTCCATTCATCAGAATTTTCAAGCTCTTCTAATTCTTGTTTAGCTACGTTTGTGCTAAATAAAGCCGCTTGCGGATCCAGCGTCGCAATATTTAAGTCTGCAGCAGATAGAGGCAAAGATAGTAATAAAAATGCTGATAAAGTTAATAAAGTGTGTTTAATAAATTTCATATTCTTTCCTAAATTAATATCCAATTCGTGAAGTTTACATTTTTGTGAGCAAATTTAGTAGCATTAAGAGTAATTAAAACTGGGTTCCTATCTCAAATTGAAAGTTTTCTGTCTCATCTAGAGGTCCTTGGTTTGTTGGAGAAGATAGAGCTAAAGACATAGGGCCTAATTGAGTTATCCAAGTAACTCCAACTCCATAAGAATACCTAAGTTCACCTAAATCTAGCTCGCTGCAGTTAATATTTATCTGAGTGTCTCCACAATCTTTAGAAAAAACATTACCTATATCTACAAAGAATGAACTTCTCATAGACCTTTGGTCTTCTACAAAAGGCAATGGGAATATAAAATCAAATCCTCCTTCAATAAGGTAAGCACCGCCTATAGACCGATCATCATTATAATATGCGTAAGGATTGGCTATGGGATTTCCTTCTTCATCTAAGATTTGGTTTCCTTCGTTATCTATAAAGTAAGGTGAAGGAATTGCTCTAGGTCCTAGAGTATTTTGTTTGAAACCTCTTACTGAGCTAATACCTCCAGAATAAAAATGTTCAAAAAACGGTGCTACCTCTGTGTCTCCATAAGCTTCCAGTGCACCTATTTCACCTCTAAAACCTAAGACAAACCTACCGCCCATAATTGGTTTGAAGTATTTATGTCTGTAAGTAGCTTTTGTATAAGTTAAAGAGCTTCCTGGAATGGCTATCTGCAAGGCAAAGGATTGTGACTGGCCTGCTGTGGGAAATAATCCTCTATTTAGAGTAACTTTTGACCATACGATTTGTGTTTTAAGCACTTCAAATTTAGTTCCTTCAGATTGAGTAAAATCAAGAATTTGAGAAGCTGGTGTAGAACCTGCATCTATGCTTGTATTGTCGTAATTAAGATTGAGCCCTATTCTTTCAATATCACTAATAGGAAGTCCAAACTGTATACCGGCACCAAAAGAGTCAGAAGTGTAACTAGCTATATTAAATTGTCCATAATCAGATTCTCTAAAATAAGCACTATAACCTCTACTAACTCCATCTATCGTGAAGTAAGGTTCTCCATAATTAAAAGAATAACTCCTCTGCCAAGTACTATCATTAATTCCCACTCCGATTGCTTTACCTGTCCCAAAAGCATTATTTTCATTGTAATTTAGTCCTAATACTAAACCATAAGCTCCATAGCCAAGACTACCACCAATAGAACCTGAATATTCTTCTTCTACGGTAAATTCTACGTCTATTAGGTCATTTGTCCCTGGAACAGGTATTGTTTCTGATTCAACTTCTTTAAAATAACCCAGCCTTTCAAGCCTAAGTTTAGAATTTTCAATTAAATTGTTTGAAGCCCAAGCTCCTTCCATTTGTCTCATCTCTCTTCTAAGAACAACATCATGAGTTCTTTTATTTCCTTTAAAAACAATTCTTCTTACATAAGTTCTTTGTTGAGGATCCACATAAAAAGTTAAATCCACATCACCAGTTTCTTTATTTACATCAGGCACTCCTCTTATCTCAGCAAAACTATATCCTTCATTGCCTAATATATTTTTAAAGAGTTCTTCAGTCTCAGTTATAAGATATTGGTTAAATATCTCCCCACTTTTTATTAATATTAAAGAATTTAACAATTGTTCGTCTACAGGCAGGTCGCCTACTATCTTTACATCATTAACTTTGTAGGTTGAACCTTCATTTACATTCAAAGTTATAAATACTGAAGTCTTATCAGGAGTAACACTAACTTGAGAACTATCAAGCTTAAATTCAACGTAGCCCCTATTTTTATAATAAGATTCAAGAGACTCTATATCGCCTTTTAACTTTTCTCTTGAATACCTATTATCATTTGTAAAAAAGGAAAACCAACCGCCCGTCTTCAACTCAAAACCCTTCAGAATCTCTTCGTCTTCAAAAGAGGAATTTCCCACTAAATTTATATTTTTAATTTCAGCTACCTCTCCTTCATCTATCTCAATATCTAAAGAAACCCTATTTCTTGGTTCTGGTTCAGCCAAAACATCTACTTTTGCACCGTATCTTCCTTGGGCAACATATTGTCTTTGTATTTCTAAAGCTAGGCTATTTACTATAGATCTTTTATAAACTTGGCCTTCAGACAAACCAGCGTCATTAAGGCCTTTGAGAAGGTCTTCAGTTTTAAGCGCCTTATTACCATCTAGCTCTATAGAAGCTATAGATGGCCTCTCAACAATGCTAATAATTAGTGTATTTCCTTCTCTTCCAATCTCTATATCGTCGAATTGGCCGGTTTTAAATATTGTTTTCGCTGTATCTTGAAGTTCAAATGTATCGACCGTGTCACCTACGGCAATTGGCATTACATTAAAGATACTACCAGCAGAAACTCTTTGTAAACCACTTATCCTAATATCGCTCACAACCCATTCCTCTTCAGAATAAACAGAAAAAGGAAATACAGTTATTAAAGCAAAAATTACTGAGTAATATTTCATTCTAATTTTTAACATTAAATTAGCCTTACTATGTCATTAACAAATGCAAAGATCATTAAACTTGCAACCAATAAAACACCAATTCTTAAAGAATACTCAAGAAAGTTATCTGAAATAGGTGACCCTTTAACCTTTTCTATCGCAATCATGAGCAATTGTCCCCCATCTAAGACAGGAATTGGGAATAAATTTATAAGACCTAGATTAATACTTAATATCGCAATCATCGATAAAAAAGATAAGAGTCCAGCTTTAGCAGCTGATCCAGCTAAAACCGATATTTGAATAGGCCCTCCAATGTTTTCTGCAGAAACAGAGCCAGTTATCATTTTTCCAATAGATACTATGATCAAATTGGTAAATTTATAAGTTTCTGTAAATCCAGAAAGAAAAGCGTTAACTAAATTCTCTTGCTTCTTGACAACTATTTCTTGAGGCCATTGATCTAAGTCATTAGAAGCAAAAATCCCAATCCTTCCTTTTTTTAAACCATTCTGGTCAAAGCTATCAGTTTTCAAAGAATATGAGAAGGTATTATTGCCTCTAAGCACACTTATTAAAACTGTCTCATTAGGAATATTGCTAAGTATCTCAGATAATTCTATCCAAGACTGAATAGGTGTGTCTTTAACTGAATGAATTATATCTCCAACCTTTAGACCTGCTCTACTTGCAGGACCATCCTCTAACAATCCTCCAATAACAGGTGGTACAAGAGGATCTATTCCAAATGACTTAGCAGGGTTACTTTGATCAGACGCTGATAACCATTCGGTTACGTCTACATTTGAATAAGAGATGAAATTTGAGCCTTCCTCTATGAAGCCTATATCTATTGAACCCGTATCTCCAATTCTCTTAGATAAAATGATATTAATTTCATTAAAAGTATCTAATTTTATTTCATCTATACTAATTATCTTATCTTTAAAACCTAATTCGGCTTGTTCTGCTAGGCTTCCTTGCTGAACTCCCCCCACATAGGAACCTAAATGTGTGGTGCCTATTAAGGAAATTATGAAATAAATTACTATTGCCAAAAGAAAATTAGCAACTGGTCCGGCCGCAGTAACAGCTGCCCTTTCGTTTAGAGTTGCATCAAGATAAGATTTTTTATTAATTAACTTAGAACCGTCCTGTTCCTCTGTTATAACGTTTTCGCCTAACATTTGAACATATCCTCCTAAGGGTAATATCCCCACAGAATATTTGCATTCATTCTTATCTTCAAAAGAATATAGTTCCTTGCCAAATCCAATCTTAAATTTCAGTACGTGTATATCGAAGTATCTTGCAACTGAAAAGTGACCCAACTCATGTATGCCAACAATTAGGCTTATAAGAGCTATAAAAGAAATTATGGTAATTAGTACATCCATTTATAAGTTATTTATTATAGAAGAAGCCTCTAATCGAGATGCTTTATCTGATTCATATATATCTTGCAAAGATTGGACAGTTTTTATTTCAATTCTATCCAAAACTTTAGAGATTATTTCATAAATTTGAATGTAACTTATCCGACCATCTAAGAACGCTGCCACACATTCTTCATTTGTAGCATTTAGAATAGAAAAGCTAGTTCCACCTACAGGCAAAAGATCTATTGCTAATTTTAAGCAAGGGAATTTATTCAAATCAGGTTCCTGGAAATGCAAAGACTTTATCTCATGTAGTTTTAATTTATTCGAACCAGAATTTATCCTATTAGGGTAACCCAAGCCATAAGCTATAGGTATTTTCATGTCAGGATTTGATAATTGAGCCAACACGGAATTATCTTTGAACTCAACTAAAGAGTGAATGATGCCTTCGGGGTGAATCAATATTTCTATATTTTCAAAATCAAATAACCATCTTGCTTCTATAACCTCTAAACCCTTATTCATCAAAGTAGATGAGTCTACAGAGATCTTCTTTCCCATATTCCAAACTGGATGATTTATGGCTTGTTCTGGAGTTATGGAAGAAAACTCTTCTATGTCTTTATTTAAGAAAGGACCCCCAGACCCTGTCAAAATAATTCTAGACACTCCAGATTTGTTTGCTTCATTATTTAAACATTGATGTATAGCACTATGTTCACTATCTATGGGGAAGATAGTCGCCCCTGTTTCTTTACATAAATTGTTGAGGTACTCTCCGGCAACAACATAAGATTCTTTGTTAGCTAACAAGACTTTTTTTCCTTTTTGGATTGCAAAGTGCACTGGCATTAATCCTGCTATACCTACCATACCAGCTACAACCACGTCAGTTTCATTACAACCTATAATTTCTTCAAATTCCTTTAAGGATTGAATAACGCAAGTTTGTAATTTTTTATCTAAAAGATTCCCTTCAAAAACCTTTCTAGCTTGCTCATCTTCAAGATAAACAAATTCTGGATTAAATTCTTCACATTGCTCTATAAGTAATTTGTGATTTGTCTTAGCTGTTAGCAAATTGATTGAAAAGTCCTTTTTATTCTTACGTATTACTTCTAATGTTGAATGTCCAATAGAGCCTGTAGATCCTAGGATAGCTATATTCATAATTAACTTAATATGAGTAATGTGAATATAAAAATTGGAATGGTGGCTAGATGACTATCGATTCTGTCTAACAAACCTCCATGACCTGGAATCAAATTTGAAGTGTCCTTTACCTCTACAACTCTTTTAAATAAGCTAATTACAGCGTCACCAATTACGGAAACAAAAGAAGAAATCAATATTAAGATAATAAATTGATAGAAGTTCTTCTCTACCAGAGTGGATGTTGTTACTAGAATAATAATAGGAGTAAGGGTCATGGCAATTAAGAACCCTTCTGTTGTCTTATTTGGGCTTACATTCTGTAAAAGTTTAGATTTACCAAATCTTTTCCCGCCAAAAAAGGCAAAAGAATCCATCATTACACTTATTAAAACAATGATTAACAGAGTCGTTCTATTTGTAATATCCATACCAAAATGCTTGAGAACTAATTCATCTTGAGAGATTAAGAAATATAAAGACGCAAAAAAACCTAGATGGATTGCTACTCCTGAAGTCAGCCAAATAAAGTTTCTTTGCAAAAAAGGCTTACTGACTGGGAAGCTAATAATAAGAAAAAATAATACTAAATAAGTAAAGACGCTAAAACCAATAAAAATCTTATTTAAACCTGGAAAAGAAGAGAAATAAAATAAAGCTAAGCTAAAACAAACAAATAAAATAGTTGTCAGTGTTGAAAACCTAAGTGCTAAAAATTCTAATAAAGAGACGCATGTTAAAAGAAGTATAAAGATAATTAAATAATTGCTAGGCAGTAAAAAGAGCGCAGAAACTATTCCTATAGAAAGAATTAGTGCACTAATAAGCCTCTGTTTAAGCATTTTATAAAGAAAAATTGGATTTATCACCAAATCTTCTAGTTCTAGTTGAATATTCTAAAAGGGCTTTCTCAAATTCGTCATCATCAAAGTCAGGCCATAAAAGATCAGGAAAATAAAGTTCAGTGTAAGCCAATTGCCATAGTAAAAAATTGCTAATTCTTTTCTCTTTACCAGTTCTAATGCATAAATCAGGGTCTCTGAATTTAGAAGTAGACAATAAAGATGTGAGGTCTTCTTCTGAAATTTTATCTTTGTTTGATTTCTTTAGACTATTAAATGCATTAATAATATCCCATCTTCCTCCATAACTTGCTGCAACAACTAGGTCTAATTTCTTTTCTTTCTCATTGCAAACGGTTAGATCTTCAGATTTCTTCATTTCATTAAGTAAATCACTATCAAACTGTGTTAAATCTCCTATAAAATTTAATTGTACTGAGTTTTCTATAAGATTAGGAACTTGTTCTTTTAACGCTGTATTAAGAAGTTGCATTAAAAGATTTACCTCTTCATTAGACCTTCCCCAATTTTCACTGCTAAAAGCGAATATAGTTAAAGTTGATATCCCTTTCTTAACAGCAAATTCAACCGCCTCTCTAGCTCTTTCAACACCTTTTCGATGACCAGCTACACCAGGTAAATTCTTTTCAGATGCCCATCGATTATTGCCATCCATAATAATGGCTACGTGATTTGGAATAGTATCGGGACTTTTGCCTTCCATAAAAAGGTTTAGAAATCTAGTAAGTCTTTTTCTTTAGCTTCCAGTGCTGCGTCTACTTTTTCTACAAAAAGGTCTGTTAATTTTTGTATTTCTTCTTCTCCTTGTCTTTCTTCATCTTCAGAGATCTCTTTTTCCTTTAAGAAATCTTTAAGTTGCGAGTTTCCATCTCTTCGAACATTTCTAATAGAGATTTTTGCATTTTCCGCTTCAGCTTTAGCCTTTTTTATAAAATCTCTTCTGGTCTCTTCTGTTAAGTCAGGCAGAATTACTCTAATAGTTTCACCTGAAGTTGCAGGATTTAGTCCTAATTCTGATTCTGAAATTGCTTTCTCAATCTCTTGTACTATTCCCTTTTCCCAAGGGGCTATAGCCAAAGTCTTAGCATCTTCTATAGAAATACTTGCTACTTGAGCAAGAGGAGTTAGTTTGTCGTAATAATTTACCTTTATGCTGTCAAGAAGTGATGGTGTAGCTCGACCGGTCCTAATCTTCTTAAAAGCAACATCAAGAGCACCAAGACTCTTTTCCATGCCTATTTGAGTATCTTCTAGTATCTCTTTTAACATCTAACCTTCAATTTGAGACATTACCTCACTTGCAAAATCTACCTTTTCTACTTCAATCCCCTCTCCAACTTCAAATCTTTTTAAGCCTATAATGCTTGCATTGTTATTTTTAAGTAAATCATTAATTTTAATACTTGGATCTTTAACAAAATCTTGCTCCGTTAGGCTAACCTCTGACAAGAACTTTCCGATCTTCCCTTCGATCATTTTCTCTACTATGTCTTCAGATTTTCCACTTTCTTCTGATTGTGCTTTGTAAATTTCTCTTTCCTTTTCGATTACATCTTGCGGGATGTCAGAAGGAGAAATCGCCATTGGGTCAGTAGCAGCTGCGTGCATTGCAATATCCTTTGCAACTTCTTCCGTTCCTCCTTTAAGTGAAATAATTGTGCCAATCTTATTATTGCTATGTAAATAAAAACCTGAAGAATCAGCACTATCTTCACTAGCAGTTATTCTACGAACAACTATGTTTTCACCTAACTTCTGAACTAGTTTCTCTCTTTTATCTTCTATTCCCGCCTCTAAAAGCTCTTCAAGAGATTTATCTCTATTAGAAGACACTATTTCTAAAACTTCTTGCATGAATGAATTAAATGAATCATCACGTGCTACAAAATCAGTTTCACAGTTAATTTCAACCATAAATGATTTGCCTTCTAAACTCTTGATGCCTATCAATCCATCAGCAGCTGATCTGCTAGATTTCTTACTAGCCTTTAAGCCGCTTGTCTTTCTTAATTCTTCAACTGCTAAATCTAAATCTCCACTAGCCTCCTCAAGCGCTTTCTTGCAATCCATTAGACCAAGGCCAGTTTTTTCTCTTAATTCCTTTACTTGTGATGCAGAAATATTAGTCATGCCTTAATCCTCTTTTTTAGTATCTTCAGATTCTTCCTTAGGTTCTTCCTTAGGTTCTTCCTTAGGTTCTTCCTTAGGTTCTTCCTTAGGTTCTTCCTTAGGTTCTTCCTTAGGTTCTTCCTTAGGTTCTTCCTTAGGATCAGTTTCAACTTTTCTAACAATTGAAGGGCCTGATTGAGGTGTTTCTTGTTTTAATCCAGTTGCTGCTTTTGAGCCAACGATACAAGCATCTGCAACTGCTTCAGTAAAAAGAGCTATAGATCTTATAGAATCATCATTTCCAGGTATTACGTAGTCAATACCTTCTGGGTTACTATTACTGTCAACTACTCCTACAATTGGTATGCCCATCTTACTGGCTTCTGATACAGCAATGGATTCTCTATTTACATCAATAATGAAAAGCGCGTCAGGCAATCCTCCCATTTCTGTAACTCCTCCAATTGACTTCTGCAATCTATCAATATCCCTTTGTATCTTTAATCCTTCTTTCTTAGTAATTTTACTAAATGTTCCATCTTCTTTTTGTTTTAAAAGGTTCTCAAGCCTAGTAATAGAAGACCTGATAGTCTTGTAATTGGTAAGCATACCACCAAGCCACCTTTCATTTACGTAAGGCATAGAGCATCTTTCAGCTTCATTCTTGATAATGCTAGTAGCAGTCCTTTTCGTTCCGACGAATAAGATCTTATTATTTTTTGCTGCAAGCCCTTCAATAAACTTCAATGCAGGCTTTATCATCTCTACCGTATGCTCCAAGTTAATAATATGGATCTTATCTCTTGTTCCAAAGATATATTTATCCATTTTGGGGTTCCAGTATTTAGTCTGGTGTCCGAAGTGGACACCTGCCTGTAGCAATTGTTCTAGCGTTATATCTGCCATATGCTCTCCTTTTTCATAATGAACAACATTACATTGCTCTGGTTATACTTCCACGCTTATCAAACCTCACTAAAGACGAGCTATCTTTAGCACCTTAGATTTGAAACTACTGCGTGTGTTTCGTTAATTAAATATTAAAAAATATCTAAAATGGAGCGCATTTATACCACAAAAACGGTAAATCAAGAATAAATATCTTGCATCGTATATAGCCCAGGAGGTTTATCCTTAAGCCATTTTCCAGCAATAATTGCTCCTTTTGCAAAAATTGATCTATCTGAAGCTTTGTGAGATATCTCTAAAGTCTCGTCATCAAAAGATAACTTTATTGTATGCATACCAGGAGAATCCCCTTCTCTAGAACTGACTATATGTATATCCTTATTGGGTACAATGTCTTTCAGTTGGTCTTTTAAATTTATTGCTGTTCCAGAAGGAGAATCTTTTTTTTCTTTATGGTGTTGTTCATAAATTTCAATGGATGTTGCTACATTTAAGACTTCCTTTGAATGATCTAGAATTTTCTTAAATAAAGCTATCCCCATGCTTGTATTGGGCGCAATTAATAGTGGAATTTCTTTAGAAATCTCATTAATTTCGTCAAGTTGATCTTCGCTGAATCCAGTAGTTCCTATAAGCATAGGAATATTTTCTTTTCTCGCAAACCTTGATACTTGGATTGAATTCTGAGGTATTGAAAAATCTATAATCAGATCAATATCTTTTTCGTTTGAAATGCCTTCGAGGATGTTGATATTTATATTACTTCTTCCTATTAGAGCTCCTAAATCTTTTCCTAAGTCCTTGCTTTCTTTAGAAGCACTACCTCCAGCTAGCTTTAGATCTACATCTTCTAAAATTACTTCAATAAGTATCCTTCCAACTTTTCCAGTTGCTCCAGAAATAAAAACATTACACATGACTTTACTTATTTACTTTCAAAAAAAGATTTAACTTTATCAAACCATTCGTCCTTTATGGGGTTGTGACTTGCATTATTATCTATAGAATTTTGAAAATCTTTTAATATTTTCTTTTGATCTTTCGTAAGGTTTTGTGGTGTCTCTATTACCGCCCGACAAAGTAAATCACCTGTTGAGCCTCCACGTATAGGACTTATCCCCTTTCCTCGTAACCTAAACAATTTACCTGTTTGAGTTCCTTCAGGGATCTTGATTTTTACCTTTCCATCTAAGGTAGGTATTTGAATCTCTCCTCCTAGAGAAGCATCTATAAAGCTTATAGGAGCTTCACAATAGAGATGCCTACCATCTCTTTCGAATACATCATGAGGCAATACCTTAATTTGGACAAACAAATCTCCGGAGGGTCCTCCATTAAAACCTGCTTCCCCTTCTCCGGATAACCTGATCCTATCTCCAGTATCTACTCCGGCCGGAATCTTTACTGATAAAGTCTTTCTATTTTCAACTCGGCCTTGACCATTACAATCTTTACACGGGTCTTTAATAACTTGACCGGATCCAGAGCATTGTCTGCAGGTTTGGGCTACAGAAAAAAAACCTTGTTGTGTCCTAACTTGACCCGCGCCACCACAAGTACCGCATGTGACTGGGCTAGAACCTTTTTTTGCACCGCTTCCGCCACAGAGAGAGCAAATCTCTAAAGCAGGTATAGCAATTTTCTCAGTTACTCCTCTTACTGCATCTTCGAGACTGATAGTCATCGAGTATTGTAAGTCAGAACCTTTATTGGATCTTTGTCTTCTACCAAATGGGTCACCTCCACCAAAGATATCTCCAAAGATATCCCCAAAGATGTCATTAAAACCTTCGCCAGCTGAGCCGCTAAAGCCTGAAGCATCAACTCCTTGATGGCCAAATTGATCATAGGCATTTCTTTTAGATGAATCAGATAAAACTTCATAAGCCTCTGAAGCTTCTTTAAATTTATCTGGAGCTGAGGGGTCATCCGAATTCCTATCCGGATGGTACTTCATGGCTAACTTTCTATAGGCCTTTTTTAGATCTTCTGAGGAAGCACTTTTTTGTACTCCAAGAATCTCATAGTAATCCCTCTTAGACATTTCAATGATTAAACAGTCTAATTAGGATTCCTTAGAGTTAGGAATTCTGTTGTTCCTTCTCTTCTTTTACTTCTTCAAAATCTGCGTCTACTACTTCAGAATCGTCATTTGAATTTCCATCTTCATTTTCTGCAGCTTGCTTTTTCGATTCTTCTTCATAAAGCTTCTGAGCTAACGGAGCTGAAGCCTCTGATAAAGCTTTAACCTTTTCATCTATTAACTCTTTATCATCAGACTTTAAAGCTTCTTCTAGTTCTTCAATACCTTTTTCAATTGTTTCCTTCTCGGTATCCTCTACTTTATCTTTAGCCTCTTCTAAGGTCTTTTTACAGCTGTGTACTAGATTCTCACCTAGATTTCTAGTTTGAACCAATTCCTCAAACTTTTTGTCATCTTCCGCATGAGCCTCTGCATCCTTAACCATTTGCTCAATTTCATCATCAGACAATCCGCTAGAAGCTTTTATTTCAATAGATTGCTCTTTTCCAGTTGCTTTGTCTTTAGCTGAAACATTTAGAATTCCATTTGCATCCAAATCGAAAGAAACTTCTATTTGAGGCATACCTCTAGGAGCAGCAGGAATATCAGTTAAATTAAATTGACCTAAAGTTTTATTCTCCGTAGCCTGCTTCCTTTCACCTTGAAGAACATGAACTGTTACTGCAGTCTGATTGTCTTCAGCTGTTGAAAAAATTTGTGACTTATTAGTTGGAATAGTTGTGTTTTTATCTATTAAGGGTGTCATTACTCCGCCCATAGTCTCTATACCTAAAGTTAGAGGAGTCACATCCAGAAGCAGTACATCTGTAACATCGCCAGCCAGTACGGCTCCTTGTATAGCAGCTCCAACAGATACAGCCTCATCCGGATTAACATCTTTCCTGGCTTCTTTTCCAAAAAAGTCTTTAACCTTTTCTTGAACCAAGGGCATTCTAGTTTGGCCGCCAACTAGGATAACTTCATCAACATCAGATGCCTTTAATCCTGCATCCTTTAAAGCAATCTTAGTTGGTTCAATAGTCCTGTTAACCAAGTCTTCAACTAAAGACTCTAATTTTGCTCTAGTTAGTTTATGAACAAAGTGTTTAGCTCCTGAAGTGTCAGCAGTTATATAAGGTAAATTTATTTCAGACTGTTGATTACTAGATAACTCTATTTTTGCCTTTTCAGCCGCTTCTTTTAAACGCTGTAATGCTGCAGAATCATTATGCAAATCTAAACCAGATTCTTTTTTAAATTCATCAGCTAAATATTCGATTAGAGCAATATCAAAGTCTTCCCCTCCAAGAAAAGTATCACCATTAGTGGATAAAACTTCAAATTGGTGTTCTCCATCAACTTCAGCGATCTCTATAATAGATATATCAAATGTACCGCCGCCAAGGTCATAAACTGCTATCTTTTGGTCGCCTTTTCCCTTATCAAGACCGTAAGCCAATGCAGCTGCTGTTGGTTCATTAATTATCCTTTTAACATCCAATCCAGCTATTTTTCCTGCATCTTTTGTAGCTTGTCTTTGTGAATCGTTAAAATAAGCAGGGACAGTGATAACTGCCTCTTTCACTTCTTGACCTAAATAGTCCTCAGCAGTTTTCTTCATTTTCTTTAAAATTTCAGCAGAAACTTGTTGAGGTGCCAGCTTCTTCCCTTCAGCTTCAACCCAAGCATCTCCGTTGTCAGCTGATATGATCTTATACGGGACCATATTTGAATCTTTCTTCACTACGTCATCAGAATGCTTTCTTCCTATTAATCTTTTAATAGCGTAAAGGGTATTTTCAGCGTTTGTAACCGCTTGGTTCTTAGCTGAATCACCTACTTTAACTTCTTCTCCGTACGCAACAACTGAAGGTGTCGTTCTCTTGCCTTCAGAGTTTTCTATCACCTTAGCTTGATCGCCTTCCATTACAGACACACATGAATTTGTTGTCCCTAGGTCGATTCCTATTACTTTTGCCATTTTTTATAACTCCGCATTAATTCTTATAACCCTTAAATGGGGTTTAAGTTATTATTTTCAAGGGTTTTTTTTACTTTTCTTCAGGTTTCTTAGAAACAATCACTTTAGACGGTCTCAAAGTTCGATCCAAAATAGAATAACCCTTTTGAATAACTTCAATAATAGAATTAGGTTCTAAGCTATCGTCTTCGACCATTGAAAGAGCTTCATGCTTTTCCGGATCAAAGGATTTACCATCACATTCTATGGGCTCTATTCCAGAGCTTTTTAAAGAACTTTCGTAAGCTTTCATCGTTAACTCAAGTCCTTCTTTAATATTGGTTATATCTTCACCTTCTTCACAAGAAGCTATTGCTCTTTCTATGTTATCCCCTACTGAAAGGAATTCTTTAGCTAAAGACTCAATTCCATATAGTCTTGCTCTAGTGACTTCTTGAGCGGCAATTCTTCTAACGTTCTGAACTTCAGCCTTAGCTCTTAGTAATTGATCTTCTAGATCTTTTAAGAGATCTTCTGGACTCTTTTCGGTTTGTTCATCAGAAGTTTCTGCCAACTCTTCTTCGGAGTTAATGTCATTTAATGAATCCTGTTCAGAGACTCCTCCAATATTTGGGTTATCTTCTTTTTTATCTTTTTTAGTCAAATTAAAACTCCTTAATAGCCAAATATGGGGCTTTAAGTTTTCTATTCAAGTGGTATTTTATTATTTTTTTAAAGGCTTAACGTAAAGCACCATGCTATGGTCAACTATTTCATACCCTTCTTTTTTAGCCAGTTTCTTTTGTCTTTCTTCAATAATATCGTCTGTAAATTCTATTACATCGCCAGTTTCTAAACACACCATGTGATCATGATGATCAGAAGGAGTAAGCTCATAGACAGCGTGTCCTTCTTCAAAATTATGTCTTATGCATATTCCGGCCTGTTCAAATTGGGTTAATACTCGATAGACTGTAGCCAGACCTACCTCTTCACCTGCACCTATAAGTCTCCTATATATTTCCTCCGCACTTAGATGGGTTTTGTCATCGTGTTCCAATAATTCTAAGATTCTTAGTCTAGGAAGAGTAACCTTTAGACCCGCCTTCTTTAATTCAGCATCATCACTCAAAATTTATTTCCTCTGTTTAAATAAATATATTTATTAATAATAATACCTATAATAGCTGAATATTTCTAAAATTATCTTAAATGAAGATTAGTCTTAAAAACATTTTCCTATTTATAACTATATTTATTGCCAGTTGCAGTATTCCAAAGACTTATGAAGTAGTAATAAGCCAAGGTAATCTTGTAGATCAAGAGATGATGGATCAGCTAGAAGTTGGAATGACTGAATCTCAAGTAAAATTTGTTATGGGGACGCCATTAATCTCAGACACTTTCTACCCCAATAGGTGGGATTACTTGACTTCTGTTACTCAAGGTTCAAAAACTTATACAGAACAAAAAATAAGTTTATATTTTGAAGATAATAAATTAGCTCGCTGGGAAGGAGAGCTAATATCAGATAGTTAATTTATAGAAAAAAGTAAAGAAAGACTAAACCCACTAGAGTCGGTGCAACAAACCGAACGGAAAAATACCAAGCCTTAAATATAAAATTCTCTTGGAAGCCTAATTCATCCAAGACATGTTCCTTTTTCATTATCCAGCCAACAAATATTGCAATAAAAATCCCACCTAATGGCAACATTATCTGATTTGTTAAGAAATCAGTCGCATCAAAGAAATTCTTACCAAATATTGTAAATTCTGAGAGTAAATTAAATGATAAGGCACTAAAGAGACCTATAAACCATGCAGTAAATCCGAGTAGTGCTGTTGCTGTGATCCTCTTTATCTTTAAGGATTCAATTAACCAAGCAACTCCAGGTTCAATCAAAGATATCGAGGAACTCAAAGCAGCAATACTTAACAAAACAAAAAATAAAGTTCCAAAAAGTATACCTAATGGCATGGCGCTAAAAGCTATGGGTAAAGTTACGAAAACTAAACCTGGTCCTTCTGATGGAGCCAGTCCATTTGCAAATACTATGGGAAATATTGCAATACCAGCCAACAAAGCAACACCAGTATCCAGAGCAGCAACAGAAACAGCTGTTTTCCCAATATTCTGATTAGCCGGCATATAAGCTCCATATGCCATGATTGCCCCCATACCAAGACTTAAAGTAAAAAATGCTTGCCCTAAAGCTTCCAACATAACCTGCGGATTGATTTTTGAAAAATCAGGCATAAACAGATAACGTAGTCCTTCAAAGAATGCTCCTGTTTGCATAGCGTATATACACAAAAGCAGTATTATTAAAAATAATATTGGCATAAGGGTGTTTATCCACTTCTCTAAACCTTTCAAGATTCCTCGGGCAACTATAAAAACTGTTATTGCAATAAATAAAGAATGCCAGAAGATTAAACTCGAAGGACTTGATAAAAGATTATTAAAACTAGAGCTGGATGACTCGGCAGTTATATTTTGAAAGCCATTAAAAATGTAAGACATGGCCCATCCTGCAGCGACACTGTAAAAAGACAAAATTAATAACCCTGCTAAAGCCCCCGTAGCGCCTAGTAATGTCCAAGCACTTGAGGTGTTAGCTTCTGCAGCTAGACTTTTCATCGAATTAGCAGGACTGCTTCTTCCTCTCCTCCCTATCATAATTTCACCTAACATAATCGGAAGGCCAATAATGCAAATACAAGCTAGATAGACTAAAACAAAGGCTCCACCACCATTATCTCCTGCCATATAGGGAAACTTCCATATATTTCCAAGACCTACAGCTGAACCAGTAGCAGCAAGAATAAAAGTCCACCTACTAGACCAAGTTCCATGTATGGATTTTTTTTCTTCTGACATTTAAATATATGCTTCTAAAGGATTTGAATAAGGGTTTAACCAATAAGTAAAGATTAACATAAGACAAATACAGAGGATAATGCTAATTCTATTTAATAAGTCTATATACGGTTTGGAAATAACTTTAAAAATTGAACAATAAAATCTAATGAATCTAGATGAATAAAAACCGATCATTAAAAAGCCTGCTCCCCAAGCTGGATTTATAGAGAGGGTTAGAGCAATTCCTAATAAAGCTAATAGAATTGGTATTAATGCCATTTTTCTAAGCTGACTTTTATATTGTTCTTCAAAGTTAGATTGTAAGGACAAGATTTTTCCAAATACAAAGAAAAGAAGAATACAAAAATAAACATGAAATAGATTGGCTATTACTATCCCTGTTGAATCAGAAGTAAACCAAACAGCTGAAGATAAAAGGATGCATGGAGCTATTGCAAGGTAAGCTGTTCCTCGGATAGACCTTAGTAATATATCTTCATCATACATGTTCAGTAGAATTTTGTGATTGTAGGTTTATACTCTAAACGTGGGAAAACAAAAAAAGAAGTCCGATAACTCTATTTCAGATAATAGAAAGGCTAGATTTAATTTTGAGATAACTGATAAATATGAAGCAGGCTTATCTCTATTGGGCTGGGAAACTAAAAGTATAAGAGAAAATAAAGCCCAAATAGCTGAAGCCTATGTTTTGCTTAAAGATGGTGAAGCTTGGCTAATTGGATGTTATATAAACCCTTTAAAGAACAGTAATGAGGATATGGACCCTACAAGGTCGAGGAAATTATTACTAAATAAAAAAGAATTGGCTGAAATCTTTAGGTCCACACAACAAAAAGGGCAAACTTGTATTCCTACTAAACTTTTTTGGAAAAAAGACCTAATAAAATGCGAAATAGCTCTTGCAGTAGGTAAAAAGTCTCACGACAAAAGAAACACTATAAAAAGCAGGGATTGGGATAGGCAAAAAGCTCAAGAATTAAGAAATAGAAACAAAAATTAGAGAACTTATGAATAGAAAGGTATAATCCTTCAGCTTTTTTGGGGGCGACATGGCTTCGACAGCAGATACAAACCCTCAAGTGCATGTCGAGAAGGTAGTAATTCTCGTAAATAAATTGCTGCAAACTTGTTAGTTGGCGAAAACGCAGACTACGCTTTAGCCGCTTAATTGGCTAACTGTCCTTGGTAACGTGCTCGTGCGCCTCCAAAGACAGACGACTACACGAGATGCTGGAATTACTCTTCTCATTGGTAATTTCTTAAGAATAAAATTGAGATCGTTTTTTAATCCCTGTTTATCGGGTGTAAGAAGTTAAATTAATAGATAAAACTAAACATGTAGATCTTGTGGCAGAGTACTGATGGACGCGGGTTCAATTCCCGCCGCCTCCACCAAAAGTGCTATCATATTTTAATGGTAGAACAACAAATTCTCATAACAATAGCAACTCTTGCTGTGACCTTGGCTGGCTTCTCAGGTGTAGTAGGTATTTTTACTAAAGAACTATCTGCTAATAAAAGTTATAAGCTTGAAACTTTATTATTTCAAAGTGGTGTGGCCTTATTTGCGTCTTTGATTACTTTAATTGCTTCTCAAGCTGGAGGTGGTTTTGTAAGTGAAGAGGACTTTAGGGTATTTTGGGTCGTCTCTAGCTGTGTCTATATAAGCATTACGGTTCTTGCATTAATTTTCCCAACTATCGACATAATCAAAAAGGAGAGATATAAAAAACTTAATTACGATATTTTATTTTATTTATCATTCTTCGTTGTAATAGCTTTATTAGTTTTTAATGTCCTATATATTCAAGATGCCTATTTATTTCATATAGCTTTGGTAATAAATCTTGCTTATGCTTTCGCGTCTTTTTACACTTTAGTAATGCCTTCAAAAGGATAAACTTATAAATTAGGAGTGATTTTATGACAGGAATAACAAATAAAGATGGGCCTGTAGCTGTAACAGGTGCCAGTGGGTACATTGGATCTAGAGTAGTAGAAGATTTATTAGATCAAGGTTATGAAGTTCATGCTTGCGTAAGAGATGCGAGTAATGGCAAAAAAGTAGATCATCTAATTGAATTAGGAAAAAAAGCCAACAATTGTGATGTGCATTTATTTGAAGGTGATCTTTTTGAGAAAGGAAGCTATGACAAAGCTTTTTCAGGTTGTGCGGCTGTGATTCATGCAGGCGCCACTGTAGGTTTTAACAGAGAAACTCCTCAGGAAGTATACGATGGTTGCTTCACGGAAAATGAACACGTGGTTGAATCTGTAAAGAAATCTGGCAGCGTTAAACGCTTCGTATTTACTAGTTCTTTTGCAGCAGTGGCCCACCCAAGACCTGAAGGCTACGTATTTGATGAAAAGGATTGGTGTGGAGATAACGTTGAGGCCTACAAAGGGGCTTGGACTGAAGAAAATATCTCGAAAAATAGAGACATTGCCTACGCAATGGCAAAAGCTAATACCGAAAAGATGATATATAAAATGGCTGAAGCAGATGGAAGTTTTGAAGCTATATCAATTAACCCCTTGCATGTAGTTGGACCCTTGATGACCGAAAATCACAATCAGTTCTTCAGCTGGCAATTTTTTATCTGGCAATTATTAAAAGGAAATAATTTTGGTCATTGGGATGGTAAACAATTACGTGGAGATAGAATGTTATGGAATATGGTGGATGTAAGGGATGTAGCTAAAGCACATAGACTGGCAACGGAAAGTGAAAACGCAACCAATGGTTCAAGATATATTCTTTCAGCTACTGATCAGTCAGGTGAAAAATTTACTTGGCAACTGCAAGCAAAACTCAAAGAATTATTTCCTGAAATAGAGAATATAGGTGGAGAAGAGATGGATAATGGCAAGCCTTTAAAGGATACCTATGACTCGCCAAGATCCTATTGCACAAAAGCTATTAAAGACCTAGGACTTTCTACTTATTCTATTGAAGACACTTTAAAAGAGACTGGTGAGTCTTATAGAAAAATAGGACTCCTTTAAACTTATATATTGAAGGTTAGTTTAAGGTCTACCTGCTCCTGGTACGTCTACTTCTACTATTTCTATCTTGCCTGATTTTTCCCTTAAAGCAGAATCAGGATCTACCCCTGAAGCATTAGAAGTACAGATAAATAAAGTTTTAAGGTCATCTCCACCTAACATGCACGCATAAGCATTAGTTTCTACGGGTATTCTTTCTAATACTTCTCCACCCTCTTTCACTCTAATCACATCAGCTGTTGAAGGAGAGGCAACCCATATAGCTCCTTCTGCATCTAAGCACATCCCATCAGGTACTGGAACAGTTCCATCATCTATGCTTTTTGTTAAATCAGCCCAAACTCTTCTATTAGATAGCGAAGCATCGTCATTAATATCAAATGCTGTTAGTTTTGCAGCATATGTCTCTCCAACTATTAAAGTTTTCTCATCTTCAGTAATAACTGTCCCATTAGGAAACATAACATCATCTGCAGCAACACAAGGCTCTTCATCAGGTCTAACTAAAATAAGATTAGTAGACTTAACTTCTTCCCCTTCATAAGTATTGAAGCCAAAATTTCCTATATAAGCGTTTCCTTTCGCATCAACAACCATATCATTGCAATGGAAACCTGCTAGTTCAGATAAATCAGCTCTTTCTTCTAAAACGTTGTCTTTATAACTTAATAATTTTCTATCTTTCATAGAGACAATAAGCATTGTGCCATCAGGCATCCAGCCTAATCCAGAAGGCTGATTTGGAACTTCCACAATTACTTCATAATTTCCTTCAAGGTCTAACGTGTACACCTTGTGGCTATAAAAATCGGAGAAATAGAATTTATCATCATGCCATCTTGGGCCCTCTCCGAAGGTAAGCCCATCCATTAGTGTTTTAGGTTTTCTTTCCATAAATTTCTCCTTTCTTTATTCTACAGGCATTTCGTCTACCAGACTCATAACATCTTTAACTTCTATGTAACGGAGGTCTTCTTGAGCAATAATTCTGGCCTTATCGGACCAAGGTTTCCAGTTCACTGGATTACTTGGTCCAAACAACGTAATTGAGTCTTTATCTACTGACGCAGCAATGTGCGAAGCAACTGAATCCAAACCAATAAAAAATTGCGATCCTTTAATTAAAGCCGCTAAACCCAAAAGGCTTGTCTTACCTGCAAGATTTAATACTTTCTTATCGACAATACCTGCTTTTCTTAATATTTCATCTACATAATCAATCTCATGAGAATCTGGACCAGACGTAACAACAACAGAAACACCCTTCTCAAGTAAAAGATTAATCAATTGCCCAAACTTTTCTTTATCCCATAATTTTTTTTCTCTTCTTGAGGTTGGGTGAATTACACAATAAGAATTTTCTTCTTTCAGAAATAGGTAAGTCTCTTTTAGAGTTTTATATTCTAGATCTAAATAAGAAGGATCAAGGGCTAGATTCTCAGTAAATACCTTTAATCCTAAACTTTCTAAGGCTACGAGGTTCCTTTGTACAATATGATTCTCTAAAGCTTCAGGGAATATTGTAGAAAAAGATTTGATCCAAAGATTTTTCCTTCTTTTCTTGTCATCTACTGCCGCCTTCATCGCTTTGCCTAAAGCCCAACTAATAGGAACTACTCTCCATTGTGTGGTCAAAAAGAATGCATAATCATAATTTTTTGAATAAAGTTTTTTCCATAGATTTATTTCTTTCTTAATTCTCTTAAAAATATTTTTCTTTGATGCAGTATCAATTTCTATGATTTCTGAGACATTTATTTCATGCTCTAGAATTGAACCTGTGCCTTTATATACCAAAAGGTCTATTTCACTATCTGGAACGTTTAGTTTTATGTTATCTATCATAGGCTTAGTTAACAGAACGTCCCCATGAAACCTAAGAATGACTATTAAAAACTTCTTATTCATATTTGACTAATGTCCCTTGACACTTTGCCCTACAGACTGCATTATGCGCGGCTCTAAACGATATACAAGGTTTATGGCAAATATTAAATCAGCGATAAAAAGAGCTAGGCAAAACGTAAAAAGAAATGCTTTAAAAAGTTCTCAAAGAGCGTCCACAAGAACAGCGGTTAAAGCTGTAGATGCTGCTATTGAGGCTAAAGACAAAAGCCTAGCAAAAGATGCCTTTGGTAAGGCTGAAAAAACTCTAGATTCTATGGCCGGTAAGAAAGTTATTACTAAAAATAAGGCTTCAAGGACTAAGTCTAGATTAAATAAACGAATTAAAGCTCTTTAAGATATAACCAAGTTATTCCTATGAATTGCTTCTTCTTCAGAAGCGTATCCAAGTGTTTTATATAAATCTTTAGAATTTAAACCTTTTATTTTATTTAATTCTTCGGAACTGAAATTACTAATACCTCTAGCAAGTTCCTTGGAATCTAGATCCAGACAAGTAATTAGGTCACCTCGATTAAACTTCCCTTCAACCTCTTGAATCCCAACTGGGAGAATGCTTTTTCCTTTTTTTGTTATAGCTTCAGAAGCTCCATTATCTAAGATCAAATTTCCACAGGAAGACCCGAATGATGACAGCCAAAGTTTTCTAGACTGAAGTGTATCTTTATTACTAAGAAAAACTGTGCCTTCTTCTTTCCCTTCATAAAGATTAATAAGAGTGTCAGATTTTCTACCATCAGCAACCCATGTTTTAGCACCAGAATTAATGGAAGTTTTAGCAGCTTCTAACTTTGTTTTCATCCCACCTCTTCCATGTATTCCAGAAGAAGCGTTCAATTGATTAGATAAATCTAAATCCTTATCATCTAAATCTATAGATTTAATTAAAGAAGCTTCTCGGTTTTTACCAGGATCATCAGAAAAAATTCCTTCTTGATCGGTAAGCATCACAAAATTGTCCGCCCTAATTAAACCCACAAGTGCAGCACCTAGCCTATCATTATCCCCAAAAGAGATCTCTTCTACGGCAACGCAATCATTTTCGTTAACTATTGGAATTATATTTAAACTTAGCAGTGCCTCTATAGCGCTCTTAGCATTTAAATATCTAACTCTATTTGAAATATCATCATGAGATATTAATACTTGAGCGGTTTTGTAATTATACTTATCAAATTCATTCTGATAGATCTGTATAAGACCTCTTTGCCCAACAGCTGCACAAGCCTGCAATAAATGTAAAGAAGCAGGTCTTTCTTTCATACCCATTTCATGCATACCCTTTGTCACTGCCCCAGAAGAAATAATAACTACTTCTTGGCCCTTTTTACGTAAATAATCAACTTGATTCACTAGATCGTTAATAAAATTGCTATTTATGCCTTCATGATTGCCAGAAACTAGGCTGCTTCCAGCTTTTATAACCCATTTATTATTCTTATTCATTATTGGACTCCAAATATCTTCCTATGTCCCTCATAAGCTCTTTGGTACCTTTTCTTTGTGCAGCTGAGATTGATGATACCTTCAACTGATTCTTATATTTTAATTCTAATTGTTTAACCAGTTTATTTACTTCTTCTTCGTCCAATAAATCTATTTTATTTAATGCCAACCAAGCAATATTAGATTCTAGATCTTTATTATATTCTCTAACTTCTTTAATTAGTTCTTCAACTTCGTTAATCACCTCATCATAATCTTTATCAAATACATCTATTACTATAAGTATGATTCTAGTTCTAGAAAGATGTTTCAAGAATTGTATTCCTAAACCAACTCCTTTAGATGCCCCTGAGATTAGACCAGGGATGTCTGAAATTACGAAACTAGATAAAGGGGAGTAGTCTACAACACCCAAACTAGGATAAAGAGTGGTGAATTCATAATCCGCTATTTTAGGCTTGGCACTAGAAACAGCTTCTACTAATGAAGATTTTCCTGCATTTGGTCTACCAAGAAGCCCAATATCCGCTAATAAACGTAACTCGAGTTTTAAATTTTTTGTTAAGCCAACTTTACCTTCGGTGGTTTTCGTAGGTGATCTATTTGTTGAACTTTTAAACTTGAGATTTCCAGACCCCCCTTCTCCACCTAAACAAATGCATTGTTCTTCATCTTCAGCAGTTAGATCGGCAACTTGGGTTTCTGAATCTAGATCTATAATCACAGTTCCACAAGGTACTTCTATGTATAGGTCCTTTCCATCAGCTCCTGTTTTATTCTGACTTCCACCCCTTTTACCATTTTCTGCCTCAAATGATCTTTGATATCTAAATTTCGATAAAGTATTTATATTATTAACAGCTTTTAAGTAAACACTACCTCCCTTTCCGCCATCCCCGCCATCGGGACCTCCTTTAGGAATATTCTTTAATCGCCTAAAACTCATGCAGCCGTTACCGCCATTCCCAGCAGAAACGTCAATAGCTACTTCATCAATGAATTTCATTGAAACATTATAATTTTATTAAACGGGAAGGAAACTTAGACTGGATGCACGTTTACAAATTGTCTTGATTTGGGACCTTTTTTAACAAATGAAACTTTGCCTGCAATCTTTGAGTATAGGGTATGGTCTTTTCCACAGCCAACATTTTCTCCAGGATGAAATTTCGTTCCTCTTTGCCTAACGATAATTGCTCCTGGTTGAACTTCTTGACCGCCAAAACTCTTTACTCCCAATCTTTTTGATTGAGAATCTCGTCCGTTACGACTGCTTCCGCCTGCTTTTTTATGTGCCATCTTATCGCCCCTATTTAACTACTGATTGATTCTATCTGAACTTGACTAAAACTCTGTCTGTGGCCATAAGTTCTTCTATAGTCTTTCCTTCTTTTCATTTTGAAGACTTTGATTTTATCGTGTTTACCATGAGAAATTAATTTAGCTGTAACTTTAGCATTTTCAACATAAGGACTTCCTATCTTAGAATTTTCACCATCTGAGATCATTAGAACTTTATCAAACTCCAAAGTACTTCCTTCTTCTCCAGAAAGAAGCTCAATCTTAAGATTGTCTCCTTCTGATACAGTATGTTGCTTTCCTCCGCTTTCTATTACGGCAAACATTTATTTCTCCAAATATGAGGATTTAAGGATGAGCACTATACGAAAAAGAAGCCTTTATCGCAATATAATTCCTTTAAAACACATAGTTATTTTAGAATAGCAACTGCATGGAACTACTTTACAAAAAGATTATAGAAAAAGAGCTTCAACAACTAGAAGATACTCTGTCTTCTTCAATAAGTTCTGATATAAATCTAGCCACTGAGGTGACTCAGCATGTAGTTGGCTCAGGTGGAAAGAGGATAAGGCCAGTTATATGTATTTTGGTGGCGAAAATGCTTAATTATAAAGGTTCTGAACTTATCAAATTAGCAAGTTCTATAGAGCTATTACACACAGCGACTTTAATACATGATGATGTAGTTGATCAAAGTTCAACTAGAAGAGGAAAAGAAAGTATTCACACAAAATGGGATAATTCTCATAGTGTGCTTGTAGGAGACTTCGTATATTCGAAAGCTTTCCAATTAATGGCAAGTTTAGATAACCCAGAAATTATTAGAATCTTAGCTGATTCAACAAATAGAATTTCTGAAGGAGAAGTCCTACAACTTTCTTTAAAGCAAAAGGAAATACTTTCAAAAGAGGATTATTTTGAAATAATTGATAGAAAAACTGCAGAACTCTTTAAAGCTTCTGCAACAACTGCAGGTACTTTAGCTTCGTGTAGTCAAGATGAATTAATCTCACTAGCTAGCTTTTCTACTTCTTTAGGGATGAATTTCCAAATTAAAGACGACTTATTAGATTATTTTGGAGATGAAGAATTAACTGGCAAGAAGATTGGAAAAGACTTTGAAGAAGGTAAATTTACTCTTCCTTTAATTACAGCCCTTCCTTTAATGTCGAAACAAGATACTTCAATAGTTTTAGAAACTCTTTTTAATAATAAAAAGCCTGATTTCAAAAACATCATAAAGATAATTAAAGAGACAGATGCAATAAAAAAAGTTGAAGGAATATGCAATCATTATTCAGAAACATGCTTCAAGGAATTAGAGAATTTTCCTGAATCTGACTACAAAACAGGACTTATTGATATTGTAGAGAATATTAATGCAAGAGTAAGTTAAGATTTCAATCTAACTTTTAAGGTATCATAAGCATATCAAATCTATTAAAAGAGGGATTAATGGCTTTTTCACCTAAAAATAGTTATTCAAAAGAAGAATTATTAGATTGCGCAGATGGAAATCTGTTTGGAGAAGATAACGGAAAATTACCTACTCCAAATATGCTTATGTTTGACAGGATCACAAAAATTTCAGATTCAGAGGGAAAATATAAGAAAGGTAAAATAATCGCAGAGTTGGATGTAAAGCCGGACCTATGGTTTTTTGATTGCCATTTTAAAGGAGATCCAGTTATGCCAGGTTGTTTGGGCTTGGACGCAATGTGGCAATTAGTAGGATTTTATTTATGTTGGTTAGGTAATCCTGGAAGAGGAAGGGCATTAGGTGCATCAGAAGTTAAATTCTTTGGGCAAGTTTTGCCTACCGCTAAGAAAGTAACTTTAACAATTGATATGAAAAGGGTATTGAACTTAGATCTAACTGTAGGAATTGGTGAAGGCTCAATGTTAGTGGATGATAGAGAGATTTATACCGCTAAAGGACTTAAGGTTGGACTCTTTCAAGATACTTCTAGTTTTTAAAAATGAGAGAAGTAGTTGTTACAGGTTATGGGATTGTTTCTTCTTTAGGGAATGACATTGATGCAGTAACTGAATCTCTAAAAAATTTAAATTCCGGTATAACGATAAATGAAATTAATAAAGAGTTAGGATTAAGAAGTTATATTTCCGGATCCATAACAGACTTAAATCCCAAAGAAAAAATTGACAGGAAGCTCTATAGATTTATGGGGGACGCTGCAGCTTTTGCTTATCTTAGTGCAGAAGAAGCTATTGAAAATGCAAATCTTTCTAATGAAGTTTTAAAGGATTTTAGAACAGGAATTATAATGGGTTCTGGAGGAGCCTCTTCAGAGGATCAAATTGACTCAGCAGATATATTGAGAACTAAAGGATTAAAAAGGATAGGTCCCTATAGGGTAACTAAAGCGATGGGAAGTACAGTTTCCGCTTGCCTTGCAACTTCATTTGGAATTAAAGGAATTAATTATTCAATTTCTTCTGCTTGCTCAACAAGTGCTCACTGTATTGGAGCCGGCATGGAACAAATCCAATTAGATAAACAAGATGTAATTATTGCTGGTGGCGGAGAAGCTGAACATTGGGGCATGACAAGCTTGTTTGATGCCATGGGAGCACTATCAACCAAATATAATGATACACCGGAGAAAGCCTCAAGAGCTTTTGATCAGGATAGAGACGGTTTTGTTATAGCTGGTGGAGGTGGAGCGGTCATACTTGAAGAAAAGCAACATGCTTTATCTAGAGGAGCAAAGATTTATGCAGAATTAACAGGTTATGCTGCTACATCAGACGGGCAAGATATGGTTAGTCCTTCTGGAGAAGGGGCAGAGAGATGTATGGAGCTGGCCTGGGATATGTGCGGAAAAAAGAAGGTGGATTATATAAACGCTCATGGCACTAGTACGCCTGCTGGAGATATAACTGAACTTAATGCTATAAAAAATGTATTTGATAGTGAAATCCCAATGATTAGCTCAACAAAATCTTTATCTGGCCACTCACTAGGAGCGGCAGGAGTACATGAATCTATATATAGCCTAATAATGTTAGAGAATGGGTTTGTTACTGGTTCTGCAAATATAGAAAACCTAGACGAAGAAGCAAAAAACTTCCCGATAATACAAAAAAATAAGTCTTATAACTTAACGAGAGTTTTAAGTAATAGTTTTGGTTTTGGTGGTACTAACGCTTCGCTAATTTTTGAAAAACCTATTTCCTAAAAAGGTATATCATCATCAGTTATTCCGCTTTCAGGTACTTCTTCTGTTTGAGAGTCTTGGCTAGCATCTTCATACGAAGAATCTGAAGAGCCCCTACTGTCTAAAAATTGCATATCTCTAGCAACAATCTCAGTGGTATATCTTGTTTGGCCATCTTGTTCCCATTTCCTAGTTTGAAGTTGTCCTTCAATGTAAATCTTTGAGCCTTTCTTTAGATATTCTCCAGCAATCTCGGCCAGTCTTCTCCATAAAACCACTCTATGCCACTCAGTTCTCTCTTGATCAGTTCCAGTCTCTTTATCTTTCCACGAATCTGATGTTGCTAAGCTTAATGTTGTTACCGCAGCCCCGCCAGCTGTATATTTTACTTCAGGATCTTGTCCTAAATTTCCTACGAGAATCACTTTATTTATTCCACTTCTTGCCATATTGTTTTTTAGTTTAGTTAATCTTTGCAACTAAGATTATAATCACTTTTCAAAATTAAAGTTCCAAAATTATTAATTCTTTTAAAAATGAAGCACATTAAAGTTAGAGGTGCCAAGCAACATAATCTTAAAAATATAGATGTAGATTTACCTAGAGATAATCTTGTTGTAATTACAGGCCTTTCAGGTTCTGGAAAGTCCTCTTTAGCTTTCGATACGCTTTATGCTGAAGGACAAAGAAGATACGTAGAATCTTTATCTTCGTACGCTAGACAATTTCTTTCCATGATGGAAAAGCCAGACGTAGATCATATTGAAGGATTGTCTCCAGCTATATCTATTGAGCAAAAGACAACCTCTCATAACCCTAGATCTACTGTAGGAACAGTTACTGAAATATATGATTATTTAAGACTTCTATTTGCTAGAGCTGGAACTCCGATGTGTCCAGATCATAATATCTCCTTAGAAGGTCAAAGCTCTAACCAGATTTGTGACAAGATTCTAGAGCTAGATCCAGAAACAAGATTTATGATTCTTGCGCCCATGATAAAAGAACAAAAGGGTGAACACTTGTATGTATTTGAAGAATTAAAGGTTCAGGGATATGTCAGAATGCGTGTTAATGGCATAACAGTAGATGTAGACGATATTCCTAAATTAAATAAAAATAAAAAGCACTCTATTGAAGCGGTAATAGATAGGCTAGTAATGCCAAGGAAGATAGACGACAATTTTAAGCTTAGACTCTCTGAATCCGTTGAAAATGCACTTAACTTAGGTGAAGGCAGTCTTATTCTTTTTTTAATTGATAAAGAAGAAGATAAAACCTTTAGTTCTAAAATGGCTTGTACTAAATGCGGTTATAGCATTCCAGATCTGGAACCTAGACTGTTTACGTTTAATAATCCTGCAGGTGCTTGTTCTGGGTGTGAAGGTTTAGGAGTTAAGCCTTATGTAGACATCTTAAAAGTAATTCATGAGCCTACAGCCACTTTAAGTGAAGGGGCTATAAGAGGATGGGACATGAGCCATAAATATCATTTTCATTTATTAAAATGCCTTTCAAAAGAATATGGATTTTCTTTAGAGGAACCTTTTGAGAATTTTGATACCAAAACTAAAGACCTTATATTGAATGGAAGTAATGGTAAACCAGTTGACTTTAGCTGGAGAACAAAAAGAGGAAGGCTAGTGGATAGAAGATTCCCCTTTGAAGGAGTCATAAACAACATAAATAGAAGATATAAAGAGACTGAATCAAATTATATTAGAGAAGATCTTTCGAAGCAAATCAGCCTCTCAGATTGTAAAGAATGCTCTGGTACACGACTAAGAAAAGAAGCTAGAAATATCTTTATTAATGATACAAGTTTGCCTGCAATAACTTCTTTCACAATTGACCAAGCTTTTGAATTCTTTTCGAAACTTAAATTAACTGGATCAAAAAAAGAAATCGCGGACAGGATAACTAAAGAACTAAAGGAAAGGTTAGAATTTCTAATTGATGTTGGTCTGAATTACTTAACTTTAGAAAGAAGTGCTGAAAGCCTCAGTGGAGGGGAAGCTCAGAGAATAAGACTGGCAAGTCAAATAGGAGCAGGCCTGGTTGGAGTTACTTATATCCTTGATGAGCCGTCCATTGGATTGCATCAGAGAGATAACGAGAAGCTTCTTAAGACACTAACTAAATTAAGAGATATGGGGAACTCTGTAATAGTTGTTGAACATGATCATGAAACAATGATGTACGCTGACCACATTGTAGATATTGGACCTGGGGCTGGTGTTCATGGAGGCAAAGTATGTGCCCAAGGTACTGCCAAGGAGATAGCAAAATCAAAAAACTCAATAACAGGTGAATATCTTTCCGGAAAGAGATCTGTATCCATTCCAAAGAAAAGGAAAGAATTTAATAAGGATAGATTGATAAAGCTTACAAAGGCTAGTGGACATAACCTAAAGGATGTAAATTTAGAATTACCTTTAGACTTATTTGTTTGTGTAACAGGTGTATCAGGTTCAGGAAAGTCTACTTTAATAAATCAAACTCTCCTTCCAGCTATCTCCAATGAAGTATCACGAGCAGAAAGAAGAGACCCTAAGCCTTTTAAAGATTTATCAGGAATAAGTGATATAGACAAAATTATAGAAATTAGCCAAAGCCCTATAGGAAGAACTCCTAGGTCAAATCCTGCAACTTATACTGGATTATTCACACCATTAAGAGAACTCTTTGCTGGTACACAAGAAGCTAGATCAAGGGGTTATAAGATTGGTAGATTTAGCTTTAATGTGAAAGGCGGAAGATGTGAATCTTGTCAAGGTGATGGAGTTATAAAGGTTGAAATGCATTTCTTACCAGATGTTTACGTTAAATGTGATGTTTGTGATGGGCACAGATACAACCGAGAAACATTAGATATTAAATACAAGGGTAAAAATATATATGAAGTGTTAAATATGACGGTAGAAGATTCTATAGCTTTCTTCGACTCAATACCTTCTATTAAAAAGAAGTTAAGCACATTGCATGATGTGGGTTTGGGATACATAAAATTAGGCCAACAAGCAACTACTCTTTCGGGAGGGGAAGCTCAGAGAGTAAAATTAGCTAAAGAGTTATCGAAAAGCCCGTCTAATCACACTCTGTATATTCTAGACGAGCCCACAACAGGTCTTCATGTTTATGATATTGAATTACTATTAAAGGTACTAAAGCGATTAAGAGACAATGGCAATAGTGTTGTTGTTATTGAGCATAATATGGAAGTAATAAAATCGTCGGATTGGGTAATTGATTTAGGTCCTGAAGGAGGTTCTGAAGGAGGACAAATAATAGCCAACGGAACCCCAGAGCAGATTACAAAAATAAAGGGTTCTCATACAGGGAAACACCTAAAAAAGGAATTGAAGGTTAAGAGCTAGCTACTTCTGTTATCTCTTCAGTAGATGCTTGTTCTTGTCTGTCCACAAATTCCACTTGTGCCGAAGGTGCTTTATCACCATTTCTTAAACCACTTTTAATAACTCTTAAGTAACCGCCCGGTCTGTCTTTATAACGTGGGCCCAACTCATCAAATAGTTTTGCTACAGCTTCTTTAGATCTTAGCTTCGAGTAGGCTAATCTTTGATTTGCTACAGTGTTTTCTTTCGCCAAAGTAACTAAAGGCTCTAAGAATCCTCTTATCTCTTTTGCCTTGGCAAGAGTAGTGCTAACAGATTCATGCTCTATTATCGATATAGCTAAACCCTTCTTTAAAGAATTTCTTTGAGGGCTATTTCTATTTAATTTTCTGCCCGTCTTTCTGTGTCTCATATCTATATTTAATTTGTTTCAGGTGGCCAATTATCCAATATTAGACCTAAAGATAAACCTCTTGAAAGTAAAACTTCTTTAATTTCATTTAGTGATTTCTTACCTAAATTCGGTGTTCTTAGTAAGTCAGATTCCATTCTGGTAACCAAATCACCTATGTAATGAATATTCTCTGCTTTTAGACAGTTTGCTGACCTGACAGTTAACTCTAATTCATCAACTGGCCTTAACATAATAGGGTCAATTTTAGCTTCTTCCTTCTCTTCAATTACCTCTTCTAATCTACCTAATTCAGCAAAAGCTGATAATTGATGTTGAAGTATTGTTGCAGAAATTCTCAAGATTTCTTCTGCCTCTAAACTGCCATCGGTATCAATATCTACAGTAAGCTTATCTAGGTTAGTTCTTTGCTCTACTCTCGCATTATCTACTTGATAAGTTACCCTGTTGATTGGAGAGTAAGTAGCATCAAGTCTTAAAAGACCAGTCTCTTGTCCTTCATCTTCCGCCAAAGCTTTAACAGGAACAAAACCTCTTCCTCTAGTAACGCGCATAGTCATACTTAATGATCCTTCTTGATTTAACGTAGCTATGTGATGATCGGGGTTTATAATCTCTACTCCATTAGGTAATTCTATATCTGCAGCTGTTACAGTGCCGGTTCCAGACTTACTAAGAATTAACTCGGCGTCTTCAACTTCCGTTAGCCTTACTGATAAATCTTTCAAATTCAAAAGGATATCAATAACATCTTCTTGTACTCCTTCAATAGTACTATATTCATGAAGTACGCCATCAATTTTTACTTCAGATACTGCTGTCCCTGGCATTGAAGATAATATAATTCTTCTGAGTGCATTTCCTAATGTATGCCCAAAACCTTGCTCTAGAGGCTCAAGAACTATCTTAGATCTGTTAGGACCAGATTCTTCAACAAGTATTTCAGTTGGAGTTAAAAAGTCTTTAATAATGTCATAATTATCTGTCATATTTTTTTCCTCTATATTATTTTGAATAAAGCTCAATGATTAAATTCTCATTGATATCTGTATCAAGTGAATCTCTTTCAGGTATAGCTTTGTAAATTCCAGAAAAGAGTCCTTCATTAACATCAACCCAATCGCATTCTTCTCTGTTTTTTGCTATTTCTAATGACTGTTTAACCCTGCTCTGAGACTGAGCTTTATTAGTCAAAGATATATTGTCACCTGGATTTAATTGATAACTCGGTATATTAACTTTTTTATCATTTACTAAGATAGCTTTGTGGCTAACTAGTTGCCTGGCTTCTGCTCTAGTTGAGGCAAATCCCATCCTGTAAACAACATTATCTAATCTACTTTCTAACATTTGTAACAAGTTGTCACCGGTGACGCCTTTTTTCCTAGCTGCTTGCTTGTAATAAGTCTTAAACTGCTTCTCCATTACACCGTAAATCCTTCTAACCTTTTGCTTTTCTCTTAATTGAATTCCGTAATCAGAGATTCTCGGACGTCTAGTTCTTCCGTGTTGCCCTGGTACTGTTTCAGACTTGCATTTCGAATCATGAGACCTAATCCCGCTTTTCAACAATAAATCTCTTCCTTCCCTTCTAGAAAGCTTACATTTAGGTCCTATATATCTAGCCACTTAAACTCTCCTTCTTTTTGGCGGTCTACATCCATTATGAGGGATTGGAGTGACGTCAGTTATCTTTGTAATCTTGAAGCCTTTTGAGTTTAATCCTCTTATGGCAGATTCTCTTCCTGAGCCTGGTCCCCTTACTTGTATCTCTAAGCTCTCTAAACCGGCCATTTTTACTTTATCACCAACAGCTTCTGCTGCTTTCTGTGCAGCAAAAGGAGTACTTTTTCTTGAACCCCTAAATCCTTGTGCTCCTGAACTAGATTGCGCGATAGCGTTACCTTGCTTATCAGTAATACTTATGAGTGTGTTATTAAATGAAGCATGTATATGAGCTATTCCTTCACTTACTCTTTTTTTATTTAGTTTCTTTGTAGCCATACTTTTACCTTCTTATTGGACGTTTTGGTCCTTTCCTTGTTCTTGCATTATTTTTTGTCTTTTGACCTCTTACAGGCAAGTGTCTTCTATGTCTAATGCCTCTATTTGTACCAAGATCTTGCAATCTTTTTATATTTGTTGCCACTTCTCTTCTTAAATCACCTTCTACTATAAAATTACCTATCTCAGTTCTAATTAATTCAAGCTGATCCTCATTTAAATCTTGAATCTTAGTAGAAGGAGAAACTCCAACCTTTTCACATATGCTCTTAGCTCTTGTCTTTCCAATGCCAAAAACATAAGTCAGAGAAACTTCTGCATGTTTATTATCTGGAATATTTATACCTGCTACACGGGCCATTACTATCTCCTTTATCCCTGTCTTTGTTTGTGTCTTGGTTCCGTAGAACAAATCACATAAAGGGTTCCTTTTCTTTTAACAATTTTACAATTTCTGCAAATCTTTTTAACTGAAGCTCTTACTTTCATAATTTATCTACCACCTAAGGGATTATTACCATAACCCTTTAAATTTGCCTTCTTTAATAATGATTCGTACTGATGAGACATTAAATGGGATTGAACCTGAGCCATAAAGTCCATTACAACTACAACAGCAATTAACAATGAAGTACCTCCAAGATAAAAAGGGACATTAGCTGAAACAATTAAAAACTGCGGCATTAAACAAACAAGAATAAGATAACCTGACCCCCATACAGTCAATCTTGTCATTACGCCGTCAATATATTCTGCCGTATTCTCGCCTGGTCTTATTCCGGGCATATAAGCCCCCGACCTTCTTAGATTCTCAGAAATTTCTTTAGGATCAAATTGTAAAGCCGTATAGAAAAAACAGAAAAAGGCTATAAGTGCAGAAAAAAGGATTACATATAAAGGTTGGCCTGGCCCTAAAGCCAAAGCTATCTCTTGAAGCCACTCAAACCCCTCACCTTGTCCAAACCATGTAGAAGCTGAAGCAGGAAATAAAAGTAAACTGCTAGCAAATATAGCAGGAATAACACCAGCTTGGTTGATCTTCATAGGAAGGTAAGAAGCCTGGCCTTGGACCATCTTTCTTCCTTGTTGTCTTTTGGCGTAATTTACCGTAATCCTTCTTTGACCTCTCTCTATCCATACTATAAAAGCTATCGCAGCGACAGCTACTAGTGCAATAGAAAGAAGCATAATTAGATTAATATCGCCTTGTCTTGCCCCTTCAAAAGCCTGTCCTACAGCTCTAGGAAGTCCTGCCACAATACTAGAAAAGATTATTATCGAGATACCATTCCCTATACCTTTTTCTGTTACTAGCTCTCCTAACCACATAAGAAATACTGTTCCAGATACCAAAGAAGTAACGGCTACAATTTGAAACATTAAACCAGGATCAAGAGCTAAACCTTGATTTTGCAATCCAAGTGCAAGTCCACTAGCCTGGATTAATGCTAAAAGAACTGTTCCATAACGGACATAAGAAGTTCTTAGTCTTCTGCCTTCTTCGCCTTCTTCTCTAAACCTTTTCTTCAAAGAAGGTGTCGTACCTTCAAGGAGGCTCATTATGATGGAAGCTGTTATGTATGGCATTATGTTTAAAGCCATAATGCTCATTCTTTCTAGAGCACCTCCAGAAAACATATTGAATAGATCCAGCAATGTTCCTTGATTCTGCTGGAATATATTAGCTAACTTATCAGGATCTATGCCTGGAATAGGAATATGAGTTCCTATTCTATAAATAATCACAGCCATAAGAACAAACCTAAGTCTCTTCCATAATTCTGAAAGACCTTTATTTTGACCTAAAGCTGATGGATTAACTGCCATATCTATTCTTCTATTGAACCTCCAGCACCTTCAATTGCTTTCTTGACTGAAAGAGAAGTATTAATCCCCTTAAGATTCATCTTTGAACATTTATCAGTATCAAGAAATACTTTAACCTTCTTGGTGGAATTTTTAATTAAATCTGCGTCCATCAAAGATTCTATACTTACATCTGAAATCCCTGATTGGACTAATGTACTTAATCTAAGCTGTTCAGTATTATTATTAGTTCTGGAGCTGAATCCGAATTTAGGAACTCTTTTTTGAAGAGGCATTTGTCCTCCCTCAAAGCCCACTCTGACTCTTCCTCCAGATCTAGATTTAAGTCCTTTATGTCCTTTGCCACTAGTCTTACCAGATCCACTCCCCGTACCTCGACCAACTCTTTTACTAGCCTTAATTCTTTTTGGGTTTGGTTTTAGTTCATTTAGTTTCATTTTCAGTTATCCGATTTAATTAACTTCTAATAGATGTATAGCTTTATTTATCATGCCTCTATTCTCAGGAGTATCTTTTACTGAAACTTCTTGTCCTAATTTAGATAGTCCTAAACCTCTAACACTTTGTCTTTGGTAATCTTTTGAACCAATCAAGCTCTTTTTTAACTTTATTGTTAATACTTTTTCAGCCATCTCTTAACCTCTGCCAAGCCTTTTTGCTACTCGTGCAGGAGACTCCATATCTCTCAAAGCTTTTAAAGTGGCTCTTACTACATTAACAGGAGTGGTTGATCCATAACACTTAGCTAACACATCTTTAACTCCAGCTAATTCTAGAACTGCTCTCATTGCTCCTCCGGCTATAATCCCAGTTCCTGGTGCGGCTGGTTTCATAAAAATTACAGAAGCTCCGTATTTAGTCTTAATTGGATATTGAATAGTATCTCCCTTTAATTCTATGTCGAACATGTTCCTTCTTGCATGATCTAAAGCTTTTTGAATAGCTATAGGAACTTCTCTCGCCTTCCCTCTACCGAAACCAATCCTTCCGTTTCCATCTCCAACTACAGTTACTGCAGTAAAGCCAAATATCCTTCCGCCTTTGACTACTTTCGCTACTCTGTTAACTTGGACTAGTTTTTCTTCTAAAACTTCTGAACCTAAAGTATCTGTTGCCATATTCATATTCATAATTTTTCCTAAAAAGAAAGACCTGCTTCTCTAGCTGCTTCAGCAAGAGCCTTTACCCGTCCATGATATTTATATCCAGATCTATCAAAAGAAACTTTATCTATACCTTTTTCTAGAGCTCTTTCTGCAATAACTTTCCCTATTCTAGAAGCTGCCTCTATATTTCCATTGTTATCCGATTTTAGATCTAATTCAGTAGTTGAAGCTGAAACAAGAATTTCAGAACCTTTGCTAGTTATAATTTGAGCATAAATGTGAGCATTAGATCTAAACACTGTCAGTCTATTATTCTCAGTTAATGCTATCTTAGATCTAGTCTTTAGAGCTCTTTTCTGTCTTTTAACGTTTTTTATTGCCATGTCTACGCTTTCTTAGATTCTTTCCTAATAATTCTTTCGTCTGAATACTTAACCCCTTTTCCTTTATAAGGCTCAGGAGGTCTGTAATCTCTTATTTCAGCTGCTACTTGACCAACCAACTGCTTATCCATTGATTTTAATATTATCTCTGTATTGCTTGGTAACTCAGCAGTAACACCTTCAGGTAGATCGTGTTTTATAGGATGCGAAAAACCTAAACTTAGATTAATGGCATTACCTTCTAAAGTAGCTCTATAGCCTACCCCGTTAATTTCAAGCTTCTTCTCAAAACCTACTTCAACTCCTTGAATCATATTTGTAGCTAAAGCTCTCATTGTCCCAGTTATAGCTATAGACTCTTTAGTTTCTTTATTAGGAGCAAAACTAATGGAATTATCTTCTTGTTTAATATCAACATCTTCATGAACCTGCAAAGACATCTCCCCTAGCTTCCCTGAGAAAACTAAGTTCTTATCTTTATTTTCTAGTGAAATACCTTCTGGTATTTCAACTGGTTTTAACGATGTTCTTGCCATAATTTATCTTTTAAAAAACTGAACAGATTAATTCTCCGCCAAGTCCTGCTTCTTTAGCCTCTTTATCAGTCATTAATCCTTTATTGGTTGATACAACAGCTATGCCTAGACCGCCGTTAATTTCAGGTATTTCTTTCTTATTTGAATATTGCCTTAAGCCGGGCTTGCTTATTCTTTTAAGCTCTTTAATTACTGGAGCACCTTCAAAGTACTTCAGTTTAATCTTTATTTCTGGCATAGGGCTATCAGACACATCAAATGAATCTAAATAGCCTTTATCTTTCAAAAGAGAAACAAGACTAATTTTTTTACTAGAGCTAGGAACAACTACACTTACTTTTCCACGAGCCTGAGCGTTGTTTATCCTAGAAAATAAATCTGCTATGGGATCTTGCATACTCATAAACAATCCTTACCAACTTGATTTAACTAAACCGGGTATATCACCTTTCATAGCTAATTCTCTTAATTTATTTCTACCCAATCCAAACTTCCTATAAACAGCGTGAGGTCTTCCAGTGATAGCACATCTTCTTTGCATCCTTATGGGGTTTGCGTCCCTTGGTAGCTTTTGAAGTTTAATTTGAGCTAATTCCCTTTCTTCATCAGAAGATTTAGGGCTTCTTATGATTTCTTTTAGTTCAGCTCTTTTCTTTGCGAAACGAAGAACGGTCTTTCTTCTTCTTTCTTCTCTTGCTTTCATTGATGCCTTTGCCATATATCTTTCCTTAATTCTTAAATGGGAATTTCATTGCTCGTAATAAAGCTTCTCCAGAATTATTATCTTCAGCTGAAGTTGAAATACTAATATCAAGCCCTCTTATTTTATCTACCTTGTCATAATCAATTTCTGGAAAAATAATATGTTCTTTAATTCCTAAAGAATAATTACCCCTTCCATCAAAAGACTTAATTTCAAGCCCTCTAAAGTCTCGTTCTCTTGGAATTGCTATCGTTATGAGTCTTTGTAAAAATTCATACATCCTGTCACCTCGCAAAGTAACTTTACATCCTATAGGCATGCCATCTCTTATCTTAAAATTAGCAACAGACTTTCTTACTTTAGTAATTAAAGGCTTCTGCCCAGCAATAAGTGTCATGTCTTCTACAGCCTTCTCAAGTAATTTTTTATCATTCATGGCTTCGCCAACACCCATATTCAAAGTTACTTTAGTGACTTTAGGTACTGCCATGACAGAGTCTAAGTTCAAAGATTCTTTTAGTTCTGGAACTACTGTATTTATATAATGATCTTTTAAAGGCAACATTACTTTATCTCCTTATCTGATGACCTAAATACTCTAACTTTGGTTCCGTCTTCTAAAGACTTAATTTTTACCTTGTCTGCTTTCTTAGTAGAAGAGTTGTATATTGAGATATTAGACATATCTATTGAGGCCTCTTTCTCCACTACTCCACCTGCTATGCCTGCATTAGGATTTGGTTTAGTATGTCTTTTAACAATCTGTACTCCTGAAACATAACATCTGCCATTGGGAAGGATTTTAGTAATTGAACCTTGTTTGCCTTTATCTTTTCCAGCTATAACTATCACTTGGTCTCCAGTTCTAATCTTATTCATGATTAAAGCACCTCCGGAGCCAAAGAAACGATTCGCATAAAATCTTCATTTCTTAGTTCTCTTGAAACTGGACCAAAAACTCTTGTACCAATAGGTTGTTTCTGAGGGTTTATCAAAACAGCTGCATTATCATCAAACCTAATTGCAGACCCGTCAGATCGTCTTAATTTGTTCTTAGTTCTTACTATGACAGCATCAAGCACTTCACCTTTCTTTACTCTTCCAGTAGGTATAGCTTCCTTTACACTGACTTTTATAACATCGCCAATTCTAGCAAATTTTTTTCTTGAACCACCAAGAACTCTAATGCACATAAGCTTCCTAGCTCCACTATTATCAGCAACTTCTAAATAACTTTGTTCTTGTATCATCTCTCTAATCTACTTTATTTCTTGAGCCTTCTTTTCTACCTTTAACAATTTCCAAGATTTTGTCTTGGATAGCGGTCTACACTCTTGAATAGTTACTAAATCTCCTTTACTGCATGTGTTGTCTTGATCATGTGCTTGAAGTTTGGATGATCTTCTAAGTATTTTCTTATATAAAGGATGTTTAACCTTTCTTTCAACCATAACAGTAATAGTTTTATCTCTTTTAGAGCTTACTACCAGGCCTGTTTGAGTTCTTGTACTAATTTCTGTCATCTTTTATTTCTTCTTTAACTTCATTATTTAAAGTTTTCAATTGTGCAATTGATTTACGTATTTCTCTTATTTTGTGAGTCTCTTTGAGCTGCCCAGAAGAGTGTTGAACTCTTAACTCCATAAGCTCTTTTCTTAGCTTTCCTTCTTCATCACTAACGTCAGTCGACTTACTCCTTAATCTGCTTAATAAAGTTTCCTTCGCCATTAGACTCTCCTTATAAAAGTTGTTGCTATCGGCATCTTAGCTGAAGCTAATGCAAAAGCTTCTTTAGCTAGCTCTTCGTCAACCCCTTCCATTTCGTATAAAACTTTGCCTGGTTTTATTGGGCATACCCAATACTCCACATTGCCTTTCCCTTTACCTTGTCTCACTTCCAAAGGTTTTTTTGTTATAGGCTTGTCTGGGAAAACTCTTATCCATATTTTAGCCCCTCTTTTTACATGTCTAGTCATAGCCCTTCTTGCAGACTCTATCTGCCTAGAAGTTAATTGACCTCTTTCGGTCGCTTTAAGGCCAAAAGTTCCAAAACTAAGAGTTGCTCCTCTTTGAGCATTACCAGTATTTCGGCCTTTTTGTTGTTTTCTATATTTTGTTCTTTTAGGTTGAAACATTTTTTATACCTTATTCTAAATCCTTATTTGGTTTATCCAGAACTTCTCCTCTAAAAACCCAAGCTTTAACGCCTATCACTCCATAAGTGGTGTTAGCTTCTGCTAGGCCGTAATCAACATCTGCTCTGAGGGTATGTAGAGGAACCCTTCCTTCTTTTTGAATTTCTGCTCTAGCTATTTCTGCGCCACCTAATCTGCCTGCAACTCTAATCTTTACTCCTTCCGCTCCTTGCCTCATTGCGTTCTGAACAGCCCTTTTCATAGCTCTCCTAAACATTACCCTTCTTTCCAGTTGTTGGGCTACACTTTCTGCTAATAACTTAGCATCTAGATCTGGCTTCCTAATCTCTTGTATACTTAATGTGACAGGGATTCCCATTCTTTGAGTTATATCCTCTCTCATTTTATCTATGTCTTCCCCTTTCTTTCCTATTACAATCCCAGGTCTTGCTGTATGAATTAAAACCCTCGCATTATCAGCAGTCCTTTCAATGTCAATCCTACTTACAGAGGCATGAGAAAGTTTATTTTCTAAGTGCTCTCTTACTTCTATATCTTTTAATAAATTCTCAGTATATTGAGATTTTTCTGCATACCAGTTAGAAGTATGTTGAGTAGTAATACCTAACCTAAAACCTATTGGATGTACTTTTTGTCCCATTATTTACCCTTGTCTTCTAAAGTTAATGAAATATTACAGCTTCTTTTAAAATATCTATCTGCTCTTCCTCTAGCTCTTGCTCTAATGCGTTTCATAGTGAAGCTTTCATCTACTGCAATTGTAGAAACAAATAAAGAATCTACATCCAAGCCTTGGTTATGCTCTGCATTTGCAATTGCAGATTCTAAAATCTTCTTAATAATATGAGCAGATTTCTGAGGGGCAAAAGTTAAGATGCCTAAAGCTTCTTCTACATTCTTCCCTCTAATTTGGTTTGCAACCAATCTAGCTTTTTGGCTAGAAACTCTTGCACTCCTTAATTTCGCTACAGACTGACTCATATTGTTAATTTCTGTCTCCTGAATGCATCCTAAATGTTCTTGTTAAAACAAATTCTCCAAGCTTATGTCCAACCATATCTTCCTGTATGAATATAGGCATATGCTGTCTTCCGTTGTGGACCGCAATATTTAAACCTACCATGTCAGGAGTTATCATTGACCTTCTAGACCAGGTTTTTATTGGTTTTTTATCATTAGTAGACACTGCCTTTTCTACTTTCTTAAGTAAATGCAAATCAACAAACGGTCCTTTCTTTAATGATCTAGGCATAATTCAATTAATTCCTTCTTCTTACAATCATACGATTGCTACTTTTAGTCTTTTTACGAGTTTTATAGCCTTTGGTAGAAACTCCCCAAGGTGTTACAGGATGCCTTCCGCCAGAGGTCTTACCTTCACCGCCTCCATGAGGGTGGTCTACTGGATTCATAGCAACTCCTCTCACACTAGGCCTTATTCCCATCCACCTCTTCGCTCCAGCTTTTCCAATTGACCTTAAAGAATGTTCAGGATTAGAGACACTTCCAATGGTAGCCCTACAATCTGATAACACTCTTCTCACTTCACCACTTCTCAGCCTTAAAGTTACATACCTTCCTTCAATGGCTAAGATTTGGGCCGATGTTCCTGCACTTCTAGACATTTGAGCGCCTTTACCTGGGAACAACTCAATACAATGAACAACCGTACCTAGGGGCATATTTTTTAAGCTCAAAGCATTGCCCGTTTTGATTGGAGACTCTTCTCCAGAAATTATTTCATCTCCAAGGGATAGCCCCTCTGGACAGATTATGTATCTTCTTTCTCCATCCTTATACAAAAGAAGTGCTATATTTGCAGACCTATTAGGGTCATATTCTATAGTCTCTACTTTCGCAGGAATTCCATCTTTAATTCTTTTGAAATCAATAAGCCTATAATGTTTCTTATGTCCTCCACCTCTGTGCCTAGAAGTAATCCTACCTTGGTTGTTTCTTCCAGATTTTTGTTTCTTGGGTTGAAGAAGTGCAGCATAAGGATCTCCTTTATGAAGATCATCTCTAGACACCCAAGATCTAAATCTACGTCCAGGAGAAGTTGGTTTTGATTTCTTTATTTGGGCCGCCATTATTCTGTACCTACTTCAATTGACTGACCTTCTGCAAGCCTGACATAAGCCTTCTTCCAGTCAGGTCTTTTCTTTATTCTATACCTCGAACGTTTATTTTTTCCCTTAACCTTTACTACATTCACATTCTCAACATCGACAGAAAAATAACCTTCGACTGCCTTCTTAACCTGTAACTTTGTAGCATTTACATCAACTTTAAATGCATACTGATTTGCTTCTCCCATTAACGAAGATACTTTTTCTGTTAAATACGGAGACTTGATGACTGAGTAAAGTTCTGCTTTCATTATGACAAAACCTCCGTTAGTGAATTTATAGTTTCTGAAGTTACTACTACGTTATCTGCATTAATAAGCAAAGATGGATTAATAGAACTTATAGTCAATACATCACACTCTTTAAGGTTCTTTGAAGCCCTATTAAGTGATTCATTATTCTTATTAAGAACTACCAATGCATTGGAAATACCTATATCTGATAAAATTTTCTTTACTTGTGAAGATTTTACAGGCTCATCGATATTGATTTCATTAAGTGCAATGATTCTATTTTCTTCTGCTAACTTTGACCAAATAGAACGCATGGCAGATCTATACATTTTCTTGTTTATTTTTTTAGGGTTATTTTTCTTAAATTTTTGGGCAAATGTTACGCCTCCACCCCTCCAAATAGGGGAACGAATGGTTCCGGCTCTAGCTCTACCAGTTCCCTTCTGTTTCCAAGGTTTCTTTCCTCCTCCTCTTACAGCTGATCTATTCTTCTGTCCTTTAGTATTTTGATGTCCATTCGCTGTATAAGTTGTTAAGAGCTGATGTACTAAATCAGCATTAAACTCTTGACCAAATACAGATTCAGGAAGAGAAACGTTTGAATCTCCAGAGCCGTTTTGATTTAGAACTTTAATTTCCATTATTATTTTACAGCTGGTTTTAATATTACGTTGGAACCTGTGGGCCCAGGAATGGGTCCTTTTATAAGTAGAAAATTATTTTTAGAATCAATTGAAGCTATTTCTAGATTTTGAACCGTCTTTTGTTGATCTCCCATATGGCCAGACATCTTTTTACCTTTCCATACCTTTCCAGGAGTTTGACACTGACCAATAGATCCTGGAGCTCTATGAGAAATAGAATTACCGTGTGTTGCGTCTTGCATTTTAAAATTCCATCTCTTAACCGTTCCTGCAAAGCCTTTTCCTTTTGACTTCCCTTGAACGTCTATCGTTTGACCTTCTTCGAATTGCTCTAAAAACAATTTGCTTCCCACTTCTAATTCTTCTAATGCTTCAGGATTTACTTTAAATTCCCAAAGCCCTTCTCCAGGATTAACTCCATTTTTCTTAAAGTGACCAGATATAGGCTTTCTTATATGCTTTTCTTTTTTTTCGCCTGTCGTTACTTGAATTGAAGAATAGCCATCAGTTTCCTGGGATTTAATTTGAGTAATAATATTAGGACTAATACTTACAACACTAACAGCAAATGCTTCACCTTCAGGAGTGAACATTCTTGTCATTCCTTGCTTTTTGCCTATTAATCCAATTGACATAACTATATATTCTCGTCTAGGCTTATTTGAACTACTACACCTGCTGATAATTCAAGTTTTGTTAAGGCATCTAGGGTTTTCTCTGAAGGTTCTAGGATATCTAAGGTTCTTTTGTGGGTTCTAATTTCGTATTGGTCTCTTGCGTCTTTGTCTTTATGGGGGGAAATGAGGATGGTCGTTTTGTGTTTTTTGACTGGCATTGGAATAGGTCCTTTGACCTTAGCGCCAGTACGTTTAACCGTCTCAACTATTTCTCTAGCAGAACGGTCAATAAGCTTATGATCGAAGGCTTTTAGCCTTATTCTAATACTCTGATCTTGCATATATCTTCTAATTATTTCTTCAAATAAATAGCGTAAAAAAATCCCCCTACAAAGTATGTTGGATTTTTAATAAAAAACCGCCTTATACCTATAAAATTTCTAGATTAAGGCCCCTAAAACAAAACGAGCGGCAATTCTAATTTTGTGACCTTCATGTGTCAACAAAAAAGTGCAAAAAACCTTTAATAAAAGGGTTTCTAAAGAATTTTTAGCTTCAAATCTTAATCGTTTTTATTAACGATAACTTCTGCAACATTTGAAGGCACTTCAGCATACTTTAGTGGTTCCATTGTAAATGTAGCTCTGCCTTGAGAAGAAGATCTAAGATCAGTTGCATATCCAAACATTTCAGCTAAAGGAACTTCACCGGAAACTATTTTTCCAGAAGGTCCATCTTCCATGCCATGAATTATTCCTCTGCGCCTATTAAGGTCTCCTACTACATCACCCATATATTCTTCTGGAGTGACTACTTCTAAACTCATTACAGGTTCTAAAATTACAGGGTCAGCTTTCTGTGCTCCTTCTTTAAGGGCAGTGGAACCTGCAACCTTAAATGCCACTTCACTAGAATCGACGTCATGGAATGAACCGTCATATAATGAAACTTTAACATTAACAAGAGGATAGCCAGCTATTACTCCCGCTTCCATTTGTTCTCTACAACCCTTATCAACAGCAGGTATAAATTCTCTAGGAATAGCCCCTCCCACTATTTCATTTACAAATTCATATGTTTCATCACTGTCCTCATCATTTACAAGAGGTTCGATTCTTATATAGACGTGTCCATATTGACCTCTTCCACCTGATTGTCTTACAAATTTGGATTCTTGCTCTACTTGTTTTCTAATAGTCTCTCTATAAGCCACCTGAGGCTTGCCCATATTAGCTTCAACATTGAACTCTCTCCTCATTCTGTCCACTAAAACATCAAGATGGAGCTCTCCCATACCTGAAATAATAGTTTGTCCTGACTCTTCATCAGTTCTTAGTTTAAAAGAAGGGTCTTCTTGAGCTAACCTTCCTAAAGCAATTCCCATTTTTTCTTGGTCTTCTTTAGTTTTTGGTTCTACAGCTACGGAAATAACTGGTTCAGGGAAATTCATTTGTTCTAAAGTTATCTTGTTCTTTTCATCACACAAGGTTTCGCCTGTTATGGCATCCTTTAAACCTATTACTGCACAAATATCTCCTGCTCTTGCTTCAGAAATCTCATCTCTTTTATTTGAGTGCATTTGAAGCATTCTTCCAACTCTTTCTTTTTTTCCTTTTATGGGCAAGAAAACAGAATCGCCTGTATTTAAGGTTCCTGAATAAATTCTTACGAAAGTTAAAGAACCAACAAAAGGATCTGTAGCAATTTTAAAAGCTATTCCGGCAAAAGGAGCGTCGTCATCTGATTCTCGTGCTCCTTCTTCTTCATTTTCCAAGACTCCTGTTACAGCCTTTACTTCATTAGGAGCTGGAAGAAAGTCAATAACAGCATCCAGCATTGTTTGTACGCCTTTATTTTTAAAAGCAGAACCACAGAGGCAAGGAACTATCTCATTATTTAAAGTCCTCTCTCTTAAACCTTTTATTATGTCTTGTTCAGATAAATCTCCTTCTTCTAGATATTTATCCATAATTTCTTCATTAGATTCAGCTGCTGACTCAACCATCTTTTCACGCCACTCATTAGCGATATCTTGCATATCATCAGGAATGTCTTTTAACTCAAATGTTGTCCCCATATCATCCCCATCCCAATATATTGCCTTCATTTTTATCAGGTCAACTACCCCTTTAAAATCATCTTCAGCACCAATAGCTAGCTGAATAGGGATAGGATTTGCGCCCAGTCTCGTCTTCATTTGATCTACTACTCTAAGGAAATCGGCACCAGCTCTGTCCATCTTATTTATGAAGGCTATTCTTGGAACCTCATATCTGTTTGCTTGTCTCCATACAGTTTCCGATTGTGGTTCCACTCCAGAGCTACCACAAAATACAACTACAGCGCCATCTAAGACTCTTAATGACCTCTCCACTTCAATCGTAAAATCAACGTGACCAGGTGTATCAATAATATTAAACCTATGTTGCTTGTATTGTTTTGCAGTACCTTCCCAAAAACAAGTAGTGGCTGCTGAAGTAATAGTAATTCCTCTCTCTTGTTCTTGCTCCATCCAATCCATAACAGCTGCCCCGTCATGGACTTCACCTATTTTGTGAGAAATTCCGGTATAAAAAAGAACCCTTTCTGTAGTTGTTGTTTTCCCAGCGTCAACATGGGCACATATACCAATGTTTCTATACAGTTCTAACGGTGTAGTTCTGGCCATAATCTATTTATGAAATTTATTATTAAAATCTGAAATGAGAGAAAGCTCTATTAGCTTCCGCCATTCTATGAGTATCTTCTTTTTTCTTAACTGCTTCGCCCTTTCCTTCACATGCTTCTAGCAATTCATTTGCAAGCCTAAGTGTCATATTCTTTTCAGATCTAGACTTAGCGTATGTTGCTATCCATCTCATCGCCAAAGCACTCCTTCTTGCAGGTCTAACTTCCATAGGAATCTGATAGGTAGCACCTCCAACCCTTCTTGCTTTCACTTCCACCATTGGACCTACTTCGTCTAGTGCCTTTTCAAATACTTCAATTGGTTCTTTGTCAGACTTTTTAGCAATCTCATCAAATGCACCATAAATAATCTTCTCTGCCACCGACTTCTTACCATTTGTCATGATCTGATTCATAAATTTAGCAACTTTTAGATTACCAAATTTAGGATCTGGTAATATTGTTCTTTTTGGTGCTGCTTTTCTTCTAGACATTATTATTTAGGTTTCTTAGCGCCGTATTTCGAACGCCTTTGTTTTCTGTCATCAACACCTGAAGTGTCTAATGTTCCTCTTACGGTATGATATCTAACGCCAGGTAAATCCTTGACTCTTCCTCCTCTTATCAGAACCACTGAGTGTTCTTGCAAATTGTGCCCTTCACCGCCTATATATGAAATAACTTCAAAGCCAGATGTAAGTCTTACTTTGCATACTTTTCTTAATGCGGAATTGGGCTTCTTTGGAGTTGTTGTATAAACCCTGGTGCAGACTCCTCTCCTTTGAGGAGATCCTTTTAAGGCAGGCACATCTGTCTTCATGACCTTTCTTTTTCTAGGTTTTCTTACCAGTTGATTTACAGTTGCCATAGTTTAATTCTTTTAAAAGTGCGGAATTGTAAAGAGACCTTGTACCAAGGTCAACGAATTACTCTTCTTCATTTAGTGCCTCACTTAAAGCTTTCTCAAGATCAATTTCAAAATCTTCTTCTACATTCTCCATTTCACTTTGTAATGTTGCTAAACCTGAACCAGCCGGTATCAATCTGCCTACCACAACATTCTCTTTCAATCCCCTCAAATGGTCTACTCTTCCAGTTGTAGCAGCCTCAGTAAGTACCCTCGTCGTCTCTTGGAAAGATGCAGCAGAAATAAATGATTCAGTTGCAAGGGAAGCTTTTGTTATGCCCAATAAAATCCTTTCGTATCTAACTTCAGCCTTCTTAGCTTCTCGTAAAGCCAAGTTAGCTTCTTTTACTCTTGAGAATTCTGTCTGCTCTCCCATAATGAATTCTGAATCTCCTGGCTCAGTTATTACTACCTTCCTAAGCATTTGGTTTAAGATTACTTCTATATGCTTATCATTGATACTAACTCCCTGAAGTCTATAAACTTCTTGAATACCATTTACGATGTATTCAGTTAATTCTTCTAAACCCCTTAGAGCAAGTATGTCATGAGGGCTCATTGCCCCATCAGAAACTATGTCACCCTTTTCAACTCTCTCTCCTTCAAAAACATTAATATGTCGTGTTCTTAAGATTAAAGTTGCATGATCATTACCTTCTTCATCGGTAATAACTAGCCTTTCTTTTCCTTTAGTTGGTTTACCCCAAGACACAATTCCTGAAGCTTGTGCAAGAATAGCAGGTTCTTTTGGTTTTCTAGCTTCAAATAAATCTGCAACCCTAGGTAAACCACCTGTAATATCTTTTGTTTTAGCTGACTCTTGTGAAATTCTTGCAATTACTTCGCCAACCCCAACATCTTGACCATCTTTTAATTGGATAAAAGCATTACCTGGTAAAGAATAAATTGCTGGAGCTTCGGAATCTGGTAAATTCTTATCTTTACCTCTACCATCCACTATGTGAATAGCTGGCCTCTTATCTTGAGCATCACCTTTTGGTCTTTCAGTTACATCTATTATTTCAATATTACTTAAGCCTGTTAAGTCGTCTTGTTTTACTCTAGCCGTAATGCCATCTTCAATATCAACAAATTTTGCTTTACCAGAAACCTCAGCAATAACTGGTCTTGTTAGAGGATCCCATTTCGCAAGAATATCTCCAGGATTAACTTTACTTCCGTTAGCAAAATTTAATACAGTTCCATAAGGTACTTTATAACTTTCAACTATCCTTCCATTTTCATCTACAACTGTTATGTCAGAAGACTGGGATAGAGAAATGTAAGTCCCATCCTTCTTTTTAACTGTCCTAGTATCGTAAGTAACCTTACCTAAAAAATTAGTTTCAATATTGTCTTCAGCAGAAGTTCCTGAAGCAGCTCCTCCAATATGGAATGTCCTCATTGTTAATTGAGTACCTGGTTCGCCAATAGACTGAGCTGCTACTATCCCAACAGATTCCCCTATATCGACTTTATGCCCTCTTCCTAAATCTCTTCCATAACATTTAGAACATATACCGTGAATCGTTTCACAATGAATAGGTGATCTAACTTTTATCTCATATATATTCTTTTCATCTAAGGTATCAACAATATCTTCATCAATTAAAGTGTTAGCTTTAAGAAGAGTTTCCTTTCCATCTATTGATTTAACATCTTCTGCTACGGTCCTTCCTAAGACCCTATCACCAAGAGGAACTAATACTTGACCTCCGTCAATAATTGATTTCATTAGAATACCACCAGATGTGCCGCAATCTTCTTCACTGACTACCATATCCTGAGCAACATCGACCAATCTCCTAGTTAAGTATCCAGAATTGGCCGTTTTTAGCGCTGTATCTGCCAATCCTTTCCTAGCTCCATGAGTAGAAATGAAATACTCTTGAGCAGTTAAGCCTTCCCTAAAATTAGAAGTAACAGGTGTTTCGATTATTGAACCATCTGGTTTTGCCAATAGTCCTCTCATTCCCGCTAATTGTCTAATTTGAGCTGGAGAACCTCTTGAACCTGAATCAGCATACATAAAAACAGAATTAAATGAATCTGAGAGCGCAATACCACCATCTGCTTCTTCGACTTCTTCCTTAGATATATTATCCATCATTGATTTTGCTATCATTTCATTTGCTCTAGTCCAAATATCAATGGCTTTATTATATTTCTCTCCTTTAGTTACAAGACCCGAAGCAAATTGGGTTTCAATATCTTTTACTTCTTTCTCGGCCTCAGCAACAATTCTTTGTTTATCTTCAGGTATAACGAAATCATCAATACCTATAGAAGATCCGGACTTAGTAGAAAATTCATACCCCGTGTACATTAACCTATCAGCAAAAATTACTGTTCTTTTAAGACCAGCTTTTCTATAGCAAACATCAATTAAAGAAGATATTTGCTTGCTATCTAAAGTAATATTTATTAGATCAAATGACATGCCTTCTGGAAGAAGATCATAAAGTAAAGTTCTCCCAACAGTTGTCTCTACAATCTGTTCAGGTTCGTCATCTAGTTTTTTTGGTTTTAATCTAACTTTAATCTTAGCTTGCAACCCAACATGTCCAGAATAATAAGCTCTATTTACTTCATCAGGAGAAGACATAATCTTCCCTTCACCTAGATCATTAGTTTTTTCTCTAGTCATGTAATACAAACCCAGGACAACATCCTGAGAAGGATCAATTATTGGTTTTCCGTTTGATGGAGACAGTATGTTATTGGTAGCCATCATTAAAGCTCTACATTCTATTTGTGCTTCTAAAGTAAGGGGCACATGAACAGCCATCTGATCTCCATCGAAATCTGCATTGTAAGCTTTACAAACTAAGGGGTGCAGTTGAATAGCTTTCCCTTCAACCAAAACAGGTTCGAAGGCTTGAATTCCTAGCCTGTGTAGAGTTGGTGCCCGATTAAGCATAACAGGATGTTCTCGAATAACTTCATCCAATATGTCCCAAACTTCAGGCTCTTCTCTGTCTACCATTCTTTTGGCAAGCTTAATAGTATTAGCAAGCTCAAGTTGCTGCAATCTACCAAAGACAAATGGTTTAAATAGTTCAAGAGCCATTTTCTTAGGTAATCCACATTGATGAAGCTTTAAAGTTGGACCTACTACGATCACTGAACGACCTGAATAGTCCACTCTCTTTCCTAAAAGGTTCTGCCTAAATCTTCCCTGTTTCCCTTTTATCATGTCAGCTAGAGATTTAAGAGGTCTCTTGTTTGAGCCTGTTACCGCCCTTCCTCTTCTTCCATTATCTAATAATGCGTCAACTGACTCCTGTAACATTCTTTTTTCATTTCTAGTAATTATTTCTGGAGCATTTAAATCCAAGAGCCTCTTAAGCCTATTATTTCTATTTATGACCCTTCTATATAGATCATTTAAATCAGAAGTGGCAAACCTTCCACCTTCTAATGGCACTAAAGGCCTTAGATCGGGTGGTAGAATAGGTAAAACTTCTAGAACCATCCATTCAGGTCTATTTCCAGATTCATTAAAAGACTTAAGTAATTTTAATCTTTTAGCAAACTTCTTTAACTTAGCTTCTGATTTTGTCAAAGGCATCTCATCTTGAATGTCCTTTATAGCAGATTCTAAATCCAATTCTTTTAAGAGAGTTTGAATAGACTCAGCTCCCATACCTGCTTCGAATTCATCTCCCCAAGTTTCTAAAGCCTCGTAATATTCTTCATCAGTTAATAGTTGACCTACCTCTAAATCAGTCATTCCAGGTTCAATTACTATGAAAGATTCAAAATATAAAACTCTTTCTAAATCTTTTAAAGTCAGATCAAGAGCAAGCGCTAATCGAGAAGGTAATGACTTTAAGAACCAAATATGGGCAACCGGGGCGGCAAGTTCAATATGTCCCATCCTTTCTCTTCTGACCTTAGAAAGGGTTACTTCAACTCCGCATTTCTCACAAACAACGCCCCTATGTTTCATACGTTTATATTTTCCACATATGCATTCGTAATCTTTAATAGGACCAAATATCTTGGAGCAAAATAATCCGTCTCTTTCTGGTTTAAAGGTTCTGTAATTAATAGTCTCAGGCTTTTTCACTTCCCCATAAGACCAAGATCTAATTTGTTGAGGAGAAGCCAATCCAGCTCTTATAGAGTTGTATTCAACCCCATGACCTTGCGTTTTTAATAAATCTACTAAATCTTTCAACTTTTACTCCTAATCTATTTGTTCCAAATCAATATCTATTCCAAGAGATCTTATTTCTTTTGTAAGGACATTAAATGACTCAGGAACACCAGTTTCCATTTCAAAATTTCCGTCCACTAAGTTTTTATATACCTTGGTTCTTCCTGCTACATCATCTGACTTTACAGTTAGCATCTCTTGCAGTGTATGCGCTGCACCGTAAGCCTCGAGAGCCCAAACTTCCATTTCACCAAATCTTTGACCTCCAAATTGAGCCTTACCTCCAAGAGGTTGTTGAGTTACCAAGCTATAACTTCCAGTAGACCTAGCATGCATCTTGTCTTCAATTAGGTGATTTAATTTAAGAATGTACATATAACCAATAGTTGTTTCTCTATCAAATTTATCACCTGTTCTTCCGTCAAAGAGTTGAGTTTGTCCACTACTTGGCAATTCAGCTAGCTCAAGCATAGATTTAACTTCACTTTCTTTAGCACCATCAAAAACTGGCGTTGCCATTGGAACACCATTTCTTAAGTTAGTAGCTAATTCAATTATTTCTCCTTCCTTTAAAGAGCTTAAATCTTGCGAGCCATTTTTTTCATATATTTCAGAAAGAAAATCCTTAATTTCAGAAGATTTAGAACCAGTATCAAGCATATTACCAATCTTAGTTCCCAGCTCCTTAGCAGCCCAGCCTAGGTGTGTTTCAAGTACCTGACCAACATTCATTCTTGAGGGCACTCCTAAAGGATTAAGAACAATATCAACTGGCTGGCCATTCTCATCATAAGGCATATCTTCCTCTGGCATAATCACTGATATAACACCTTTATTTCCATGCCTACCAGCTAGTTTGTCACCTGGCTGAATTCTCCTTTTAATAGCTAAGTAAACTTTTACAATCTTTAAGACCCCAGGAGCAAGATCATCACCGCCTACGACTTTAGATTTCCTTTCATCAAAAGCTAAGTCTAGATCTTGTTTATACTCTTTTAAGCTTTTAGCTATATTCTCAATTTGTTTGTTAGAAGACTCATTGTCTATTCTTATTTTGAACCAATCTTCTCTTGGCAATTCATTTAAATCTATTGATTTAATTGTTGCTCCTTTTTTCATTCCTTTTCCTGAAACAACTTTCTTACCTAAAAGAATATTTTCAAGCCTAGAATAAGCTGTTTCTTCTAAAATCTTTAATTCATCATCAATGTCCTTTTTTATATCTACTAGTTGTGACTCTTCTATTGAAACTGCCCTACCATCTTTTTCAATACCGTCTCTTGTAAATACATGCACATCTATGACGGTTCCATCTGCTCCAGAAGATACCCTTAGAGAGCTATCTTTTACATCTGATGCTTTCTCTCCAAAAATAGCCCTAAGTAATTTTTCTTCAGGGCTAAGTTGAGTTTCTCCTTTGGGGGTGACCTTGCCAACTAGAATATCACCTGCCTTAACTTCTGCACCAATATGCACAATTCCATGCTCATCTAGTTTTGATAAAGCATTATCACCAACATTAGGTATATCTGCCGATATTTCTTCTGGTCCTAATTTGGTATCTCTAGCTACACAAGTCAGTTCCTGTATATGGATACTCGTAAACTTATCATCGCGTACAAGCTTGTCTGAGATTAAGATAGAATCTTCAAAGTTATATCCGTGCCAAGGCATAAAAGCAATTCTTACATTCTGCCCTAAAGACAGTTCTCCTAAGTCTATAGAAGGACCGTCGGCTAAAATATCATTCTTCTTGATTTTATCACCGATAGAAACAATAGGCCTTTGATTTATACATGTATTCTGGTTTGATCTTGTGTATTTAATAAGATTATAAATATCTACACCAGAATCTCCTGCTTTAATCTCTTTTTCATTAACTCTAATTACTATTCTACTTGCATCAATACTCTCGACTGACCCCCCTCTATTAGCAATAACGCAAGAGCCCGAATCCTTAGCCACAAGTCTCTCAACTCCAGTCCCAACAAGAGGTTTGTCTGATTGAAGAGTAGGAACTGCTTGTTTCATCATATTAGATCCCATTAATGCCCTATTCGCATCATCATGTTCCAAGAAGGGAATTAAAGAAGCTGCAACAGAGAAAGCTTGTTGGGGGGAAACATCCATGAAATCTACCCTTTCAGGAGGCATGAAAGAGAATTCATTCTTAAATCTGACAGGCACTAGCTCCTCAGTAAACTTGTTATTTGAATCCAATAAGGCACTTGCTTGAGCAATAACGAAGTCACCTTCTTCTATTGCAGATAAATAATGAAAATCATCAGAAACCTTACCGTTTTTAGCTTTTCTAAAAGGGCTCTCAAGAAAACCATATTCATTGGTTCTAGCATAAGCTGCTAAATTATTAATTAATCCAATATTGGGTCCCTCAGGAGTTTCTATAGGACAGACTCTTCCATAATGTGTTGGGTGGACATCTCGAACTTCAAACCCAGCTCTTTCTCTGGTAAGACCGCCTGGTCCTAATGCAGAAATCCTTCTTTTGTGTGTAATTTCAGAAAGAGGATTGTTTTGATCCATGAATTGGGAAAGTTGACTTGAACCAAAGAATTCTTTCACAGCAGCCGAAACTGGTTTGGCATTAATCAGGTCTTGTGGACCAAGGTCATCTGCTTCAGCCGTTGCCAACCTCTCTCTGACGGCTCTCTCTACTCTAACTAAACCTATACGATATTGATTTGAAACCATTTCTCCTACAGATCTTATCCTCCTATTTCCTAAATGGTCTATATCATCAACATTGCCTTTACCATTTCTTATAGAAACCAATGTTTTTAGTGTGTTGAGAATATCATCATCAGCGAGAATATTACTACCTGTGAAGTCTTCGAAACCTAATCTTTTATTGAATTTCATTCTTCCAACCGCAGATAAGTCATATCTTTCAGGGTTGAAAAATAAGTTAGTAAAAAGTGTTGTTGCTGCTTCCTTCGTAGGAGGTTCCCCTGGCCTCATCATTCTATAAATTTCTACCAATGCTTCTATCTCATTAGTAGTTGTATCCGCTCTTAAGGTATCAGCCATATAAGGTCCTGATTCAATATCGTTAATATAAAGAGTTTCAAGTTCCGTAAGTTTTAAGTCTTCAATAGTAGGTAAATTCTCTTCATCTATAATAGTATTAGATTCAATAATTATCTCGCCTGTGGTCTTGTCTAGAAGATCTTTTGCTAATACTTGCCCATAGATTGCCTCTTTAGGTAAGTCTAGATTCTTTATCCTTGCACTCTCTATCTTTCTTATATGCCTAGCACTTATTCTTTCACCTTTTTTAACAACCACTTCTCCTTTTGCTTCTATATCAACTGGAGAAACCCTTCCCATTAACCTTCTTGGAATAACCTGTAGTTGAAAGACTTCATTATTCTTAATTTTATAGATCTCAGTTTCATAAAATTTTTCGAGAATTTGTTGGTTAGTTAACTTTAGTGCCTTCAGGAGTATTGTCGCTAATAACTTCCTTCTTCTGTCTATTCGAACATAAACTAAATCCTTAGCATCAAACTCAAAATCCAGCCAAGAACCTCTATAAGGAATTACTCTTGCTCCATAAAGAACCTTGCCTGATGAATGGCTTTTTCCTTTATCATGATCAAAGAATAGACCAGGAGATCTATGAAGTTGAGAGACTACAACCCTTTCTGTTCCATTAATAATGAAAGTTCCATGTTCTGTCATTAAAGGGACTGTTCCCATATAAACATTTTGAGACTTTCCTTCTTTAAGTTTCCCAGAATCTTTATCTATAAAGAAAAGGTCACAATTGATATGTAAAGGTATTTCATAAGTTATTCCTTTAAGCTTACATTCTCTTTCATTAAATACGGGTTCGCCTAATGAGTAACCTGAATACTCCATTCTTGCAAAGCCATTATGGCTTTCTATGGGAAAAATAGAGTTTAATACTTGCTCTAAGCCTGCATTCAGCCTCTTATCAGAATCAACATACCTTTGAAGAAAAGCATCATACGATTGAACTTGTGTAGCTAGAAGATTGGGAAGTTCCATTACGCTAGAAATTTTCTCAAAACTTCTTCTTACTCTCTTCTTCTCAGTGTACGAAAAACTCATAAAGACCTCTTTAAATTATTTATATGAATTAGGGTTTATTATTTAAGCTCTGCTTTAGCTCCAGCTTCTTCTAGAGCTTTTGCGTGCTCTTCAGCTTCAGCTTTATCCACGCCTTCCTTTATTACAGAAGGTGCTTCATCAACTAAGGCTTTTGCATCTTTTAATCCTAATCCTGTTATTGCTCTAACAGCTTTTATAACATCTACTTTTTTATCTCCAACGTCAGTTAAGTGAATATCAACAGGTGCGTCATCTGCAGCTTCTTCAGCTCCAGCATCTCCTCCACCTGCAGCAGGTGCAGCAGCAGCTACAGGTGCAGCAGCTGAAACGCCAAACTTTTCTTCCATCGCTGAAATTAAATCAACAATATCAATTACACTCATTTCTGAAATAGCGTCTAAAATTTCTTCTTTACTTAATGCCATTATTATTCTCCAATTTTTTTATTATTTAAGATTCCGCCTGTTCTTTTTGTTCCTTAACCGCTTGCAACGTTCTAACTAATGTAGAAGGTACTTGATTAAGAATAGATACAAATTGATTCATAGGCGCATTCAACATCCCGGCCAATTGAGATAGAGCTTGTTCTCTGTTCGGCATATTTGCTAAAGCAGATAATTTAGAAAGCTCTAATAAAGTATCTCCTAAAGATATACCTTTGACTTGGAAATTTTTATTAACCTTTGTGAAGTTATTTACTAGCTTAGCCGCACTAGTTGGATCTCCTAAAGAGAAAGCCAACATGGTTGGGCCGACTAATAGATCTTCAAAACAAGAAAATTTAGTATCACTTAAAGCCTTTTTAGCTAAAGTATTACGTATTACTTTCAAATGAACTTCGGATTCTCTTGCTTCCTGTCTTAAAGCAGTTAACTCAGAAACTGAAGTTCCATGATAATCAGCTGCAACAGCAGAAACAGCCTTATTGGCTATTTCTTGAAGTCCTTCAACGGCAACTTTCTTGTCATCAATGCGCATTGGCATCTTCCTATCCTCCCAGTATCAAACAAATGTTCAATACCTTCTTTCGGATATAACTAAAAAATAGTTATATACCATCTGCGTAGGCTGAAACTATTAAGCAAGGAACCTACTCCTTGCACCTACGGTCTTCGATGAGCGATTAGATCGCACCATACTGAAGAAACCTTTATCCTTACTTCTAACTCCTAAAAGTTTAAAGAGGATAAATCTATTTCAACTCCTGCTCCCATAGTGGAAGAAAGAGTTGCTTTCTGTATAAAAACTCCTTTAGCTGAAGGGGGTTTATTCCTTTTTAAATCATCTAAAAGAGTCTCTAAATTCTGCGTAATCTGATCAGCTGAATAAGTTATATCTCCTATTCTGCCATGCACTATCGCTGCTTTATCTGATCTATACCTTATTTGACCTGCTTTAGCATTCTTTACTGCAGTAGCAACGTCTTTTGTTACTGTTCCTGTTTTTGGATTGGGCATTATGCCTTTAGGACCTAAAACTTTTCCTAAAGGACTAACTATCTTCATAGTGTCTGGAGTGGCAATAACAACATCGAAATCCACTTCACCTTTCTTTAGTTCTTCAGCTAGGTCATCCATCCCAACTGCGTCTGCTCCTGCTTCTGTAGCAACGCTTGCTTGATCACCTTCTACAAACACAGCCACTTTACAAGGCTTTCCGGAACCAGCCGGTAATAAGGTAGCTCCTCTCATGTTTTGGTCTGACTTAGAAGGATCTATTCCTAAATTTATGGCAACATCAATTGATTCATTAAATTTCACCTTGGGAGCTGATTGAAGAAATTCCATGGCCTCTGAAATCATGTATTTTCTTTCTTCTAATGTATCTATATATTCTTTTCTTTTACTTTGACTCATTTCTATCCTTCTACTTCAATTCCAGCACTTCTGGCACTACCAGATAACGTTCTAACTGCTGCATCCATATCAGCCGCTGTTAAATCTGGATCTTTTATCTTTGCTATTTCTTCCAATTGAGCTCTCGTTACTTTTCCTACTTTTACGCTGTTAGGTGTGCCACTTCCTGATTGAACTCCAGCTGCTTTTTTTATCAACACTGAAGCTGGGGTCGTTTTAATAATAAAATCAAAACTCTTATCTTCGTAAACCGTAATAACTACTGGGCAAGGCATTCCAGGTTCTACGTCCTTAGTTCTTGCATTGAAAGCATTACAAAAGTCCATCAATGGAAGGCCATGCTGACCCAAAGCAGGCCCAACAGGTGGGCTAGGTGAGGCAGCTCCAGCTGGCACTTGAAGCTTTATATAAGTTTCTATTTCTTTTGCCATTACCCTTTCTCTATTTGATTAAACTGTAATTCAACAGGTGTAGATCTTCCAAAAATTAAAACCGCTACCCTTACTTTACTTTTTTCATAGTTGACTTCTTCAACAACCCCACTGAAATCATTAAATGGTCCATCTACCACTCTAACCATTTCTCCAGGCTCAAATGAAACCTTAGGTTTTGTAACATCTGAGCCTTGTTCAAGTTGCTGCATAATCCCTTTAGCTTCTACATTTGATAAAGGAGAAGGTTTATCCTTAGTTCCGCCAATAAAGCCCATGACTCTAGGGGTGTCTTTAACTAAATGCCAACTGTCATCATTTAGCTCCATGTTTACTAAAACATAACCAGGGAAAAATTTACGTTGAGTCTTTCTTTCTTGCCCGCCTCTCATCTCAACTACCTCCTCGGAAGGCACCATGATTTCTCCAAACAAATCGCTCATTCCAAGTCTTTCAATTCTTTCAAGAAGGGCTTCACGGACTTTAGTCTCATATCCTGAATAAGCGTGTACGACATACCATTGTTTATCCATAATTAACCCAATAATCCTGCCATAGCCCAACCAAATAAAGAATCAAGCCCCCAAAGCAATAAAGCACATACGAATATTGCCACTACAACTATTAGAACAGTTTGAGTGGTCTCAGTTCTAGTTGGCCAAACAACTCTTCTAATTTCTGTCCTCGACTCTAAAATTATTTTTAACGATTCCTTGCCTTCTATCGTTGTGGACATAACAAATAGTCCTAACCCAGAAACTAAAATAACACCTAGTACCCTATAAAGAAGAGCTTCTTGAGAAAAATACGAATTTCCATAGACTGCCAATCCTATTATGGCTATACCCAAAAACCAACGGATATAATTCTGCATATCTATACTCTTATTAACCATATTCTTAGGCTAAGCTTTTTGGCTGAGTGGCAGGCCAGGAGGGAATCGAACCCCCAACCTACGGTTTTGGAGACCGTCGCTCTGCCAATTGAGCTACTGGCCTATTCAATAATTTTAGTTACTACTCCTGACCCTACAGTTCTTCCACCTTCTCTTATTGCAAAGTTCATTCCATCTTCCATTGCAATTGGAGAAATTAATTCAACTGACATGTCTATGTTGTCTCCAGGCATAACCATTTCTACGCCTTCAGGCAACTCAACGGCACCTGTTACGTCTGTTGTTCTTACGTAGAACTGAGGTCTGTAACCTTTAAAGAAAGGAGTATGACGCCCTCCTTCTTCTTTAGACAGAACATAAACAGTTGCTTCAAACTTAGTGTGTGGATTAATTGCTCCAGGCTTAGTTAGAACTTGTCCTCTTTCTACTTCATCTCTTTCAGTTCCTCTAAGCAGAATTCCAACATTCTCACCGGCCTTACCTTCATCAAGAAGTTTTCTGAACATTTCTACACCAGTACAAACTGTCTTTTGAGTTTCTCTGATTCCAACTATTTCAATTTCTTCGTTGACCTTAATTTCTCCTCTTTCAATTCTTCCTGTTACAACAGTTCCACGTCCTTGAATTGTGAAAATATCTTCAATAGGCATTAAGAAAGGTTTATCAGTGTCTCTAACCGGCTCTGGTACAAAGTCATCAAGAGCCTGGACAAGCTCTGAAATTTTTGCAGTGTACTCAGCATCACCTTCTAGTGCTTTAAGTGCTGATCCAACAATCACGGGTGTATCATCTCCAGGGAAGTCATATTCAGTTAAAAGCTCTCTCACTTCCATTTCAACAAGATCGATTAACTCTGCATCATCTACCATGTCAGCTTTATTAAGGAAAACCACAATATGAGGCACTCCTACCTGTCTTGCTAGAAGTATATGCTCTCTAGTTTGAGGCATAGGACCGTCAGCTGCATTCACAACTAAAATTGCTCCATCCATCTGTGCAGCACCTGTAATCATGTTTTTAATATAATCTGCGTGACCAGGACAATCTACGTGAGCGTAGTGTCTTGTTTCAGAATCGTACTCAACGTGAGAAGTAGAGATTGTGATTCCACGCTCTTTTTCTTCAGGAGCATTATCAATTCCATCAAAAGCTATAGCTTCACCACCTTGCGCTTCAGCTTGAACTTTAGTTATAGCTGCCGTTAGAGTAGTTTTACCATGATCAACGTGTCCAATAGTTCCAACGTTGACATGGGGTTTGGTTCTTTCAAATTTTTCTTTAGCCATTTTTTTTTCCTAATTTTAGTTAATTATTTAACTGGAGCTCATAACCGGAGTTGAACCGGTGACCTCTTCCTTACCAAGGAAGTGCTCTACCACCTGAGCTATATGAGCAAAAAAACTATGTTTTTGCTGCTTTTCAGGGAAGTAGAGTATTTCCTGCATATACAGAAAACTTAATAAATTGATAAAAAATTTAGTAACAAAAACCCACAACCCAAAGCTCGGAGCGCAATTAAAGTATTTTTATAGCTCTAATGCAAGCATTTTCGCGACTTTTTAACAATTTTTATTCCTTAAAAATAGATAGAAATTTAGTTCATTTAATCAGTGGTGGAGGGGGAAGGATTCGAACCTTCGAAGCACGAGGCGGCAGATTTACAGTCTGCTGGGTTTGACCGCTCCCCAACCCCTCCTTAAGAGAAACTAAACAGCGCGCAATTCTGTTACTGCTAGCTTACTATGTCAACTTAATTTATATAATTTGCTAATCTATATATATCTAATGTCAGAAAATAATGCCAATCTCTCAGAGAAATCAATTAAAGGCAGTCTATCAAAGGCTCTTTTAAACGATATAGATTCTATTTTTATTGAAGATTCAACTGAATCTACAAATGACAATGCAAAAGAACACCTAAAAACTCAACGAAACTTGTTTTCTGTTCACTTAGCTGAACAACAAGTTTCAGGAAGAGGAAGAAATAATAAAAAGTGGGTTAGTCCCCACGGAAAGAATATATATCTCTCTTTGGCCTGGAAATCGACACTCCTACATTCTCAATTAGAAGGATTAAGCCTTGCTGTAGCAACCAACTTGATTTCTGCACTAAAAGAATTCACTACAGGTGATTTAAGAATTAAATGGCCTAATGATTTATTGATCAACGGAAAGAAAATATCCGGCATCTTAATTGAAACAACTGATTCGGAGGATGGCTTAGATATTGTCATTGGAATAGGAATAAATGTTCATATGGATGAATCAGAAGGATCAGAGATTGATCAGTCTTGGGGAAACCTTGAAGAAAATCCTACATTTAAGTTAGATAGAAATAAGATTATCGTAAGTATTGTTACAGAGATGTATAAATTGTTTAAAGGCTACCCCATTTCAGGATTTAAAAAATACCATCATGTTTTTGAAACCCATAACTTGCTTAAAGATAAACTTTGTAAAGTTGAAACTGACAAAGAAACTTATGAAGGTAAAGTACTAGGGGTAAATGAAGTGGGTGAATTACTACTTGAAAAAAATGGAGAAATCCAACATCTTCGTTATGGCGAAGTTTCAATAAGAGAACTATAATGCAGGCCGCGCTGGCGTAGCTCAGTTGGTAGAGCAGCTGATTTGTAATCAGCAGGTCGTAGGTTCAAATCCTATCGCCAGCTCCATTTCATGGGGTGAAACCTTGATTAGTTTTAACTCTTGAGTGGAAGTCATTATAGGAGGAAATAGATTTTTCTATATCTATACCTAATCTTGATGCTGTATCAGATATATAAGGAATTATAAGATCTATTTGAGATGCACTAAGCGAGAAATCTTTATCCTTATAAAGATCTGAATTTCTAATGTCTTCGACTTTGGAGCTTCTAAATGGCTTATTTTTTATAATTCTTTTAATTACTTTCGAAGCCTCGAAATCAATTTCCTCACCTAAAAAATTAAATAAAGGTTGTAAATCATTAGATTTAAAATTTTCTAGATCTACTTTGAGAACATCGTTCTTTGTTCGATCTAAGAAAAAATTATAAGTATTCTTCCAGATAAGTGCTGCTGCTATCAGGCCTTCTTTTTTTTCAAGAAAACTTTTAGGACGCATATAATAAGAAGACTGGGACTCAATCTGATAAATTGCATGAATAGTTTTAATAGGGTTTCTAAATAAAATTACTGGGAGCGTCGAAATTTCTTTTTCTTCTGCAGCTTTAAATATAATTTCAAATAGCAGGCTTATGCCATTATTACAGTCAATCACATGATTATTCGAAACAATCATCGGCCAATGAAAGGCCTTCTTTATGTAATATAGTTTTTGTTTTAAGGTAGAAACTCCATTTCCTAGTGAAAAATTTGCCACAATTTTATTTGAGTCAGTTATGCTGAAGAAATTATTTAGGTAGTCAGAAACAACTTCCTCAATTTTTTCTCTGTCAATTTCGAGGGCGTTTATTTCGTTATCAGCGTGAATATTACTTATTTTTGGGTATTCCAAAGCAGAAGATCCTCTAAACGCCTCGTGAAAAGATAGAAGCTTTTGTCTCCTGAAATATTCAGAAAAAAACTTAGTGCCTGTTCTGCCTGTGCTTAAAATTAGCACAAGCTTTTTATCATTGTTTTTATGAAAATACAAAATTAACGAGTGTCAGCCAGTCTGGGTTAGTGAGGAGATGGTTAAGAATGTCATAAATTCTATTATATCAGATACGGCTTTTTTCTGTTTAGCTCATAAAACTATTGTTAGGATAGAGCAGAAGAAATTAATATATAACTTGCAGCCTATTAATGAGTTGCCGGAATAACTGATGCAAGCAACTAAAGAAATCAACAGAATTGAATCTCTGGACGTATTGAGGGGTTTTGCTTTACTTGGAATCTTGCTTCTGAATATTTTAGGTTTTGGTCTTGTTTCAGCAGCCTTTTTAGACCCCGGTATTTATCTATCCCCTATTGGAGGAATCGATTACGCGGTTTGGGCTTTCGTAGAACTTTCAAGCGAAGGTGCTATGCGTACATTATTTTCAATACTCTTTGGAGCTGGTGTTGTTCTCTTTGTAACGGGTTCGACTGCGAAAAGTGGATGGTTGCACTATAGAAGAAATTTTTGGTTATTAGTATTTGGCTTAATCAATATATACATTTTTCTTTGGCCAGGAGATATTCTCGTAACATATGCATTATCTAGCTTCGTGCTTTGGTTCATTAGAAACTGGAAAGCCAGAAATTTATTAATATTAGCAACCTTTCTTATTTTAATTGGTAGTCTTCAAAACTTTGCTTTGAAGAGCTCTCTTGAAATAGCCAGAGATGCTGCTGAAGGAATGAAAATATCTATCAGCAAAGGTGAAGAGGTAAGTGAAGAGACTGCCACATGGGCACAAGTTTGGATAGAGCATGAAAATGATTATCAAACCGAGAGAGATAACATCCCCAATGAAATAAAAAATAAGACAAGCAGTTACGCCTCGGCTTATGAATACAATCTAGAGAAAGCAAATGAAACGATTTATTTTTTTATACCATTTTTTTTATTTCTAGATGCTCTAATGATGATGGTAGTTGGCATGGCATTATTCAAGCTTGGTATTCTGGATGGAAGAAGAGAAATTGGGTTCTATATAAAAATGATGTGCATAGGCTTTCTAATTGGCCTTTCTATAAATACCTATGAGGTTTTACTCATGACTAATTCAAATATGGGTATTATTGAAACTAATGGATACTTAAGATTTACTTATCACTTTGGGAGACTATTCATTGCCTTAGGTTACTTAGGCTTAATTATCGTATTGATTAAGCTTAGGAAATTTAGCTCTTTAAAATTTAGATTGGCTTGTGTAGGTAGAATGGCATTAACAAATTATTTAATGCATTCGGTAATAGCCCTTTTCATATTTTCAGGAGCTGGTTTAGGTTTATTAGGAAAATTTTCTTGGAGTCAATTATATCTAGTCGTAGCGCTAATTTGGGCACTTCAGTTATATATAAGTCCATTGTGGTTGAAGTATTTCTACTTTGGTCCAATTGAATGGTTATGGCGTTTATTGACTTATTTAGAAATACCTAAAATGTTGCGATAAGTTCTCAAGGTATGCAATGTGACGGTTAGGCGTTTCATGTTTGCAGAAGTCTAATAATGATATTTCCATCTTTTCTCACATCGATGACTGCACTTTCATCATTTGAATTCAGAAGATCTGCGCCCTTACTCACAAGAGTATCAATTTCAGAAGGCAAGTCTTTTACGATAAATGACATGTCGGCAATGCCCTCTCCTCTTTTATTGAAACATTCTTTGTAAATTGAATTGTTAGCAATTGGTTGAATAAGCTCAAACATCATAGAACCAACTCTTATATGACTTAATTTAATGCCAAGCTCTTGAGATTCATGAGCTTCCTTTTTTAAGCTGAAGCCCAAATTTAAAAAATATTCAGTAGCTAATTCACAATCCTCAACCACTACGCCAGCTCCAAAAAAACTCCAATCCTTTGTTAATGGATGAGATCTGTTATTTTCTCTCCATGCAATTTCCCATTCATCAGCTGGGGGTCTTAGGGAAATCATTACATCTCCGTATTTACGAGTATCTAGATAATTTTCAATAGTCTTACCGTTAACAGTTGCATTAAAAACTAAGTCACAACCTTTTTCTAAGAATCTCTTTGTGTCTCTTTCTATATCAGGTGTATTGAATGCTATGTGATTAATCCCAGGTCCCTTCTTTTGTAAATATTCACTAATAAAAATGCCCGGTCCTGGCTTCATTGGATAAACCTCTAGCTGACAATCTCCAATTTGAGAATTGCCATCTCTAAAATTATGAATCCCTCCAGTTTTATATTGATGGGTTACCGGATCTCCGTCTAGAGTTTCGAAATACATAAGTTCGCCAACCCCTTCTTCATAAGGTTGCAAAGGTTGAGGTCCTACACTAACTCCCAAGCCAAAGGCTTGAAATTGATTAAGCGCTGCATTCTTGTCCGTGACCATCATGCCTAGGTGGTTGAGAGTCCAATCTTCGCTCATGCCATGTAACCGCCATCAACATTAAGAATAGTCCCGGTTACGTAGCTTGATGCATCAGATGCTAGAAAGACAGCTGCATTTGCCATCTCTTCAAAAGTTGCAACCCTTCCTAAAGGAAGGTTTTCTGGTCCAGTAAGCCAGGATTCGAATTTCTCTTCATCAGTTATCTCCCTATTCTCTTTCTTTGAAGGGCTGCTCTTTTTCTTTATGTTTTCTTGGCCTGGAAATTCTTCCCATTCAACCAATGAAGGAGCTATCGCATTAACTCTTACATTGTAAGGTCCGAGGTATCTACAATATTGTCGTGTCATCATGGCAATTCCAGATTTAACAATTGCGTAGTTTCCCATCATTTTATCTGCATGAGCTTTAAGCCCTCCTCTTGAAGTTAAGTTAATTATGCTTCCACTTTTCTGATTCATCATTATTGGTGAGACTTCTTGAATCATTAACCAGTAACCTTTTAGATTTACGTCTGTTAGTTTATCCCAAGACTCTTCATCTAAATCAACTACTGACTTGGGGTGATACATCACAGCCACATTCATTAGTATGTCTATGGTTCCAAATTCTTTAACCACATTTTCTACTAATTTCTTTACCTCTTCTTGGCTCGATATATCTGCTTTTAAAGCTAATGATTTACGTCCCATTTTTTTGATCTCGTCTGCTACGGCTTGAAGCTGACCTGACTCTAAATTTACGTCAGTCACTGCAACATCAGCTCCTGCTTCAGCCAGCCCTAAAGCAAAACCTTTTCCCATATTTCTTCTTGCGCCAACAACTAGCGCTTTTTTTCCTTCTAAGGAGAAACTACTTAATGACATATCAAATTAACAACAACTACAAGGTTTTTTATATAGGGAAGAAATAAGTAGTCTAGATGTAGAACCACTGGATTTTTTTGAATTTGAAACATTCTTTAGATTATCTTCGTTAACTTTTAAACTCAGCTTACTTGAATCCTTTTTAGATAGGAAATAACCAGTATCAATTTCAAATTCATGACTCCCAACATTTGTCTTAACAACAACTTCTGAAGATTGGACACTAAAATCTTTATAGATCTTACCATCTTTCAATATGGTTACTTTTTCTGGTTCTGGCAGGTTAGTGATCTTGAAACTGGTCTCGCTATTTGTTTTCGTTTTATTGCCGTCATTTATTTTTAGAAATAATTTTCCCTTATCGTCATCGTGAAAAGCTTTTTGCACAGTCACTGCCGGGTAATCAATTCCTTCTACCGAAGGCGAGTAATATTTAGTTAAATTAGGTTGATTAAATAATTTTTCCCAAGCTCCTGGATCACAAACTTCAGCACACATAGCTAAAGCGGACAATTGCCCTCTTGGCCAGTTCTCTCCAAGATTAAACCAAAAACCAAACTGACTATCGTTTAATCCGAAATACCTGGGTTCAAAATTTTCTTCAGCATGCTTGCTTAATCTCTCGTAGGTGATTTGGTCATCAAATTCTTTAGATACGGTTAAGCCTAACGCAAACATTCGAGGGTCTGCTATGAATTCATTGGAAATAGGGATTGAAGGGTCTCCCCAACCAACAAAATTGATTGCTCCTCTATATAGTAATTCAGCAAAATGAGGGTCTTGAGGTTTGGCATAGAAAGCTATGGCAAGACCGTGCAAAGGTGCGGTTCTATGGTGATGATTTTTTAAGCCATCAAAATACATAGTCACCCATTCCAACGCACCATTTTTATCAAAACCATAGTATTTATCCTTTGTGTGATCGAGCCAATTCTTGTAAGCGGAGTGAGATTCTTTATTGAATACGTTGTCATACATTTGCAGTCCTAAACCTGCAGCCGAAAGACAAAAAGGCCAAGCTTTTGTATTTTCACAATGTGGTCCCATCGGTGTCTTCGTCCATTGTTGATAGAGGTGATCAACCAATTGATGTTGAGTCCATTCGAATCTTGTTCTATTTACTCCAGCTAGATCGAACGGAGAGGCCCACTTGTCATATCCACTGACATAAGTGTGTAGAGCTTGCGTAAGGTTAAGCCAACCTTTAAAAAATAAATTTCCATCTGCTCCTATTGGGTCCATCTGCAGACCCCATGGCGCAACGCCATTAGCGGTCCATCCAGGAGCATCGTATTCGCCCCAAAACTCTTCAGGTATTAGAGTACCTTTCCATAAATCTGGGTAATTAGGTCTGTCAGGATCGTGACCAAATTGAGATAACCAATCTACTGCAGCCCAATAAGTTATAGAGCGTTCCGCTATTTCATCTAGTATTTCAGAATATACTTCCCTCCAAGCAGGTGTTCTATCAGACATTAGTCCCAGGGCGTAAGTTGATTCTTGTAAATCAAAACGAGGGAAAGAGCACATCGGAGGGGTAGATGTTTTATCCCACCACTCTTCAGGTTCTCCATCTTCTGTCCAATCGTCAGGAGTTGTGGCCTTCTGGTAAAGAAAATTGAGCCAGCCTTGGGCTCTTTCATTCAACTCTAGGTCATTGGTACTTCTTTGATTCATAAATTTATAATTTAGAGCTAGGTCTAGAATTTATTTGTTCATGCCATCTATTTAAATTTTTAAGACTCTCAGAAGGCTTAAGGTCTACCATACTAGAAGCGAAATCTATTGCAGACAATAAAGTTATGTCTGCTACTGTGTATCTACTCCCAGCAACGTATTCCGAAGATGAAAATTCTCTATCCAGTCTCTTATAGTATGCAGATACGTTCGAATCACTCGCTTTCTTAGCATCAGGGATTTGTTCAAAAAGACCCATACTTCCAACTATTGGGCCATTTACCCAAGAAATACCAATTTGCGTCCATAATTCCAATTCAATGTGCCTATTTCTGCTTTCTATGTAAGAAATTTCGAAAGAGTCTTCTCCAAATAAATTAGGTTCCGGAACAATACTTTCCAAGTACCTACAGATTGCTATAGATTCAGATATACATCGACCATCTTCTAGCTCAAGAACTGGTATCTTTCCACTAGGGCTTTTTTTTAGGAACTCTGGTGTTTTATGCTCTCTCTTGAGCATGTCGCAGTTAACTAGCTCAAGATCAATTTCTTTCTCATGAGCAAATATTTTTACACGCCTTGGATTAGGTGCTCCGGAAAAATCATAAAGTTTCATAAGGTTTAAGAAATAGCAGGCGCATCACTTCCAATATAATCCTCTCTTAGCGTTCTTTTTAAAACCTTACCTGTAGCGTTTCTAGGCAGCGCTTCAATAAATTCAACTTTACTTGGCACCTTAAACTTTGCAAGGTTTTCTATGCAATGAGAAATTAGATCTTTTTCTTCCAGACTCTCACCAGCTTTCAGAGATATAAAAGCGACTCCGGTCTCTCCCCACCTTTCATCAGGTACACCAATAATTGCAGCTTCAGCTATTTGAGGTAACTGGTATAGAACATTTTCAACTTCAGCCGGATAAACATTCTCCCCTCCAGATATATACATATCCTTTGAGCGATCAACTATGTAAACAAAACCTTCGTCATCAAATTTCGCAGCATCACCTGTCTTCAACCATCCGTCCTCAAATGAATCTTCTGTAGCTTCTTTATTGTTCCAATAGCCTGGTGTTATGTTTGGACCTTTTATATACAATTCGCCCACTTCTTCTGTACCTAGCTCTTTGCCTTTATCATCTACTATCTTTATTTCAGTGTGAAGAAGAGCTTTTCCTGCGGATCCAAGTTTCCTTTCAGAGTCTTCAGCTGCCAATCCTATTCCTCCGGGGCTTGTTTCGGTCATACCCCACCCTTGTATCATCGAGACACCTCTATCTGACCAAGTTTTTAGGATTGCTTCAGCACAAGGAGCCCCTCCTATGCCAGCAATTCTTAAAGATGATAAATCTGTTTTATCAAAATCTGGGTGGTTCATCATAAATTGGTACGGAGCTGGTACAGCAAAGAAATGTGAAACCCCATAATCAGAGTTTCCTAATATAGAAAGAGCTAATCCAGGATCAAATTCTCTTATTAGAATTATTTCACCTCCAGCATGTAGTACAGGATTGGCATAGCAATTCATTCCTCCGGTATGAAATAAAGGCAAAACTACCAATTGCACTGTGTCTGGCCCTACGAAAGCAGGAGATGCTAGGTTAATTACATTATAAAGTTGCATTTGATGATTGATCATCGCACCTTTTGGATGTCCAGTTGTTCCTGAAGTGTACATAATCATGATTAAGTCTTCTTGAGTACAATCAACCTTCTCATAATCACTATCAGAATCTTTTATTGCTTGCTCGTATTGACTAGAAGCATCTTTTTTATCGATTTGAAGAGAACATTTGATGTTGCAATCTTTTACTAAATCAATAGCTATTTCAGAGAAGGATTCATCATATATTAGAGTGTGTGGAGTGCTGTCGTTTAATATGTATTCTAATTCCGGTTTTGTTAGCCTCCAATTAAGTGGTAGTTCTACTGAACCTGTTTTCGCACAAGCAAATTCTAATTCGAAGAATTCCGCGCAATTCTGAGAAAGGATAGCAATCCTATCCCCTTTTTTTACTCCGTTAGCTTGTAACCAATGGGCTAACTGGTTAGCCCTATCGTCCAACTCTTTGTAGGTTAAGTTCTGATTATTGCTTAAGTCCCTAATCGCTATCTTATTAGGCCTAACATTTGAATGATAAGCAGACCAATCATAGTGCTGAACTGTCATTATTACTTCCTTTTAATTGGTTACAAGAACACAATCATGATTAAATAAAAAAGTATTACAGCTCCCCAAATATTCAGAAGAAAACCAATTCTTCTTCCGACCTGTTCTCCCTTTGAGAACTGCCAAAGAAAGAAAAGAGCGCTTGTGAACAAGAGCAAAACAATAACACCTATATGCATATTATTAACTTTACTGACTAAACCTTTTGCCCGCAAGCCTGTCCTTTGGGCATATTCAGATCTCTGTATCAATTAAATTAATATAGTAAATAAAATCTTGGAGCCTCTTAAGATATATAATAAGTAAATGAGAGGGTCATCCAAGCCTAAAATTAAAACCTCTATAGGCATAGTTAAAAAATCCAAGAAATCAAAAGGTTTTTATGTAGAAGACAATCGTGAATCCCAATTCAAACTTGGGAAAAAGGAAGTCTATAAAATTATGCCCGGTGACTTAGTTAAATTCTCTTTGGGAAAGAAAGAATGGGCTTTTATTGAAGAGGTAGTAGAACGAAATACCAAAGAATTCATAGGTTCTACGTTCACAAGAGGTAAAAAGCTCTACTGCAGTCCCATTGGATTTGAAAATGACATAAGGGTAGCCATTAGTGGGGATGTTCCGAAAACAATGAATCTAAGCTCTCTTGTCAAAGTAAAAATGACTAAACAGCCAGAAGAAGGTCAGCTAGCTGAAGCTTATATTGAAAAAACATTTACAAGCGGCCTTGAATTAGCTTATGAAATTGCTATCTCCAATCATAAAATTAAAACTGATTGGTCTAAATCAGTAATTAATGAAGCCAATAAATTAAAGCTCCTTGAGGAAGGTAATGGTCATTATGAAGATTTAAGAGATAAAACATTCGTAACCATAGACGGAAAAAGCGCAAAAGACTTTGACGACGCTGTATTGGGAGAAAAGGACGAAGATGGTAACTATATTTTATATGTTGCAATAGCAGACGTAGCTAGATTTGTTAAGCAAGGAAGTGTAATTGATCAAGAGGCTGCAGAAAGAGGAACTTCAGTTTATTTCACTCAAAGGGTTGTGCCCATGTTGCCCGAGATAATAAGTAACGACTTATGCTCATTAAGGCCTAATGAGGATAGATTTTGTTTAGTCTGTAAAACAGTTGTTGATAAGAAAGGAACGTTAAAGGACTCCATTTTTTTTGAAGCACAAATAAACTCTAAAGCAAGACTGACCTATGAAAATCTCTCTGAAGAGATAGAGAAAGGTCAATTAAATAAGACTTATTCTAAATCAATTAAAAATCTCCTTGAGATTTATGAAAGATTAAAAAGAAACAAGGAAAACAGAGGGGCATTGGAATTAGAAGTTCCCTTTTATGTGCCTAAATTTAACGACAACAAGATTACTAAATTTATCAGTTCGAAAAGATCAATAACGCACATGATGATCGAAGAATTCATGTTGGCAGCAAACATAGCAACAGCGGAGATTTGCCTTAAATTAAATATGCCTTCTATATATAGAGTTCATCACAAGCCTGATCTTCTTAAAATAAACCATTTAAAAGATTTTGTTAGGAGTAGAAAGATTAATATAAAGCTAGACGAAGGAAATTCTGTGAGCCAATTATCCAAACTAGTAGAAATGGTGGAGGATAGGAAAGATAAACAAATAATGCATTTACAGATTCTTCAATCTTTGAGTTTAGCAACCTATGAAGCAGAAGTTTCAGAACATTTTGCTTTAGGTTATAAAGCTTATTCTCATTTCACTTCACCAATAAGAAGATACCCAGATTTAATCGTTCATAGAACCATAAAGAAATTAATCAAAGCCAATAATGGATCTATTTCTATTAAGGACAGCATAAATCCCAAGAAATCCTACTCTAAAGATAACCTAGAAAAATTAGCCAAAGAATGCTCCACAAAAGAAAGAAACGCTGAAAAAGCAGAAAGAGATGCTTTAAATCATCTGAAATGTGAATTTGCTAATGAAAACATAGGAAATTCCTTTAAAGGTCAAATAACTGGAGTGACTAACTTCGGGTTATTCATTCACCTACTGGAAGTCAATATAGAAGGTCTATGTCACATCAAACATCTGCCAAAAAACGAATACTATGTCTACGACGAGCCTTCACAAATGCTACAAAGCAATAGCTCAAAGCATTCTTATTCACTAGGTGACTTTTTAAAAGTGAAAATTGAAAAAGTAGATGTGTTTTCTCAGAGAGTAGACCTTAGAATATTAAAATGAACTTAACTAAAGACCAAGAGCTTGTTTGCGGAATCAACGCAGTAAATGAAATCATCTCAATTAGGCCTAGTTCAGTTACAACTTTATTCACTGAAGAAGATAAAGGAAAAAGAATACAGGAACTGGATCAATTGGCTAAACAGAACAATATTGAAGTGGTCTTACAAGATTCATCTTTCTTTCAAAAAAACTTCTCCGAGATGAACCATCAAAGTGTTGCAATAATTTGTCACAAGAGATTGGAAGAAAATGAAAACTTCTTAGAAAACTTATTCGAAAAGAAAAATTTATTACTCTTGATTCTAGAGCACATTACTGATCCACATAATGTAGGGGCTTGTATTAGAACTGCTGCAGCTGCTGGAGTTGATGCAATTATAGTTCCAAAAAATAGGTCATGTCATTTAACTCCGACAGTTAGAAAAATATCTTCGGGAGGAGCGGAACTTATTCCTTTTATTGTTGTCACAAATATTGTTAGAACAATAAATAAATTGCAGTCGGAAGGAGTGATGATTTACGGTACTGATATGAAGGCCTCCAAACTTCATAATGAGATAACTTATGGTGATAAGTCTGCTCTAATCATTGGATCTGAAGACAAAGGTTTAAAAAGATTAACGCTAGAAAATTGTGATGAAATCATCAAAGTTAAGATGCCTGGAAGAATTGAAAGCTTAAATGCATCTGTTAGTACTGGCATCATGTTATTTCAAATGATCAATCAACAATAACCAAAAAATTTAGTAAAATACATCAATGCTAGCCCAAAGAACTCTCTCAAATTCTATAAAAGCATTTGGAATTGGCTTGCATAGCGGAGAGCCTATAACCCTCAAATTACTACCTGCACCTCCTGATACAGGGATAATCTTCAGAAGAGTTGATCTAGACCCAGTAGTAGAAATAAAAGCGAGAGCTGAAAACGTAGGTGATACAACCATGTCGACTTCATTAACTTGGAAAGACGTAAAAATTTCTACTGTTGAACATTTACTATCAGCCATGGCAGGCCTAGGGATTGATAATGCGTACGTTGAAGTTAATGCCGCTGAAATACCCATCATGGATGGCAGCGCTGGACCCTTTGTATTTCTTATCCAATCAGCCGGATTGCATGAACAAGACGCTCCAAAGAAATTTATTAGAATCAAAGAGAAAGTTCGAGTCCCTTATAATGATGCTTGGGCCCAAGTTTCGCCTTTTGAAGGATTCAAAGTTGCCTTCACGGGCGTTTGGGATCATCCAGTGCATAAACAGCACGGAACCAAAGCTTCTATAAATTTTAATAGTACTTCTTTTGTTAAAGAAGTAAGTAGAGCAAGAACTTTTGGTTTTATGAGTGATTTAGAGGAACTTAAAGAGAATGACTTAGCTCTTGGAGCTAGCCAAAAGAATGCCGTAGCCATCGGTGATGATGCAATCTTAAATGAAGATGGGTTGAGATTAGAAAATGAAATGACAAAACACAAAGTACTTGATGCCATTGGTGACCTTTATTTACTAGGACACAATTTAGTTGGTTCATTTGAAGGTTATAAGTCAGGTCATACAGTTAATAATGCTTTATTGAGAGAGCTACTTGCCAGGCCTGAGACCTGGGAAGTAACCACTTATGACGATCCAGATAACTCACCAATTACCTATTTGGATCCAATCATTGATCCCAGTTCGGGATAAAATTTCACATTTATTAAGTAATATCATGAAACAAATTGATAGAATCCACTCTATGAGAAGTTTATGGGTGTATTAGATAAGATATTTGGTTCAAAAAACCAAAAGATATTAAAGAAAGTTCAACCTCTAGTTAGAGCCATTAATGGCCTAGAGGAGGATTATTCTCGCCTACAAGATGAAGACCTAAAGAATAAAAGAAATGGATTTATAAAGAGGCATTCTGAAGGAGAGTCTCTAGACGAATTACTTCCGGAAGCTTTTGCAGTAGTCAGAGAAGTTAGCAAAAGACAGCTGGGCTTACGTCATTATGATTGTCAGCTAGTAGGAGGTGTTGCTCTACATAACTGTCAAATAGCTGAAATGGCAACCGGAGAAGGCAAAACCTTGGTAGCTACCCTTCCTAGTTATTTAAATTCACTAACGGAAAGAAAAGTAGTGTTAGTAACCGTGAACGACTACTTGGCGAAAAGAGATGCTGAATGGATGCAACCCATTTATGAAAATCTAGGGTTAGGAGTTTCTTTTATTACTTCAGGACAAGATCTTAACGAAAGAAAAGAAGCCTATAAGGCTGATGTTATTTACGCTACCAACAATGAATTAGGATTTGATTTCCTAAGAAACAACATGGTCGTAAATACAGAAGATAGGGTCATGAATGATTATTATTTTGCAATCATTGATGAAGTGGATTCTATTCTAATCGATGAAGCCAGGACGCCTCTAGTTATCTCCGGCCCTACCGAGAATACAGCAGAGACTTACCAAAAAATTAGTAAATTCATACCTAAACTTGATGAACAAGTTTCAGAAGAAAATGAAGAAGGGGAATCAAGAACGGTTAAAGAAGGACATTTTATTATTGAGGAAAAATCTAAACAAATTGAACTAACTGATTCGGGTCATGATTATATTGAGCAGTTACTAAAAGATTCCAATATGTTACAACAGGATCAAAGCCTTTACTCTTCAGGAAACCTTAGAATGCTTCATTTTATCCAGTCCTCGCTAAGGGCTCATTTTTTATTCAAGAAAGATGTTGATTACATGGTTCAAGAAAATCAGGTGGTTTTGATTGATGAGAATACAGGTAGAGCTATGCCTGGCAGAAGATTAGCTGATGGATTGCATCAAGCTATTGAGCAAAAAGAAAATGTGCCTATCCAAATGGAAAGTCAAACGCTTGCATCTTGTACCTTCCAAAACTATTTCAGGCAATTCGAAAAATTATCTGGGATGACAGGTACTGCCTCCACAGAAGCAGAGGAGTTTGCTGAAATATATGGACTTAATGTAGTTGAAATCCCTACTAATGAAAAAATGATTAGAGATGATCAAAATGATCAGGTGTATTTGACTGAAAAAGAAAAATACAAAGCTGTTGTAAATGAAATACAAGCTTATAAAGAAAAAGGAAACCCCGTTTTAGTAGGCACGGCTTCTTTAGAAAGTTCTGAAATGCTTTCAGGGCTGTTAAATCAAATAAATATAGATCACCAGGTATTAAATGCGAAGAATCATGCTAAAGAAGCACAAATAATTTCTCAAGCAGGAAAACCTGGTGTAGTGACCATTGCTACTAATATGGCCGGAAGAGGAACAGACATAGTTTTGGGTGGAAACTGGGAAGCAGAATATGAGAAATTAGGAAACGAAGACGAAAGCAAAAAGAAAGCATTGAAGGAAAATTGGGATAATTTAAATGAAAAAGTTTTATCAGCCGGTGGCCTTCATGTGATTGGAACAGAAAGGAATGAATCAAGAAGAATGGATAACCAATTAAGAGGTCGTTCCGGGAGACAAGGAGATCCAGGCTCATCTAGATTCTATATTTCTTTAGAAGATAGTCTGATGAGAATTTTTGCGTCGGACCAATTCAAGAATATTATGCAAAGAGTTGGTCTAGAGGATGGAGAAGCCATAGAACACAGGATGTTAAGCGGTGCCATTGAAAGAGCTCAAAAAAGAGTTGAGGGGAGAAACTTTGACATAAGAAAACTTTTGCTTGAATACGATGACATGGCAAATGAACAAAGGCAAATTATCTATTCTCAAAGAAACTCTATTCTGGAATCAGATGTAATTACAGATCTCGTAGAGTCAATGAGAGAAACCGTTATTGCCGATGAAATAGATTCTGCTGCACAAGGAGAATTAGACCCTCACGAATGGGATATAGATCCTTTGGAAGCTTCAATTTTTAATATATTTGGTTTTCAGATTCCTATAAAAGAATGGGTTAAGGAAAATCCAAATATTACAACCGAAGAAGTGCAAAATAGATTGGTTTCATTAACCGTAGATGCCTACAAGAATAAGGGTCAATCTATAGGTCCTGTGATGAAAGATTTTGAGAAACAAATCCTTCTTCAGATAATTGATGCTTCTTGGAAAGACCATTTAGCTGAAGTTGATGCTCTTAGGCAAGGGATAGGCTTAAGGAGCTATGGTGCTAAAAACCCTAAATTAGAATTTAGAAGAGAGTCTTTTGAATTATTCGAGAGCTTGCTTGATAAGATCAGGCTCGAAGGCATAAGATTTCTTTCTAGAGTAGAAATAGAATTGGAAGACTCTGGAGAATTAAACCTACCGAAGCAAGATCAAAAACAAACACTTGATCATCAAGACCCTCAATCAGCTTTGTCTATGCCTCAACGAGAAAGTAATCAGGAAAATAATCAAGCACAGGCTTCAGGAAATAGAAGATTAAGAAGAGCTGAAGCTAAACTAGCAAGAAAGAACGCTAAGAAAAAATAAAGATGTCTAAAGTTTATAACATTAAGGGTATAGAGCTTGCTTGCGCTTCTAGCAATACAAGATATGGGAAAAGAAATGATTCACTCGTTATTACTTTAGACGAGAAAAGTACAATCAGTGGTAAATTTACTTCTAATAGTTTTAAAGCTGCACCAATAAAAGTTGCACTAAAAAACCTTACCGCTTTAGTACCAGGGAGAAAGGCTTTATTGATAAATGCTGGCAATGCCAATGCTGCTACAGGATTAAAAGGATTAAATGACGTTAAAAATTACTGCAAAGAGATAAGTACTCTATTAGGAATTAGCTCCTCAAACGTTATACCTTTCTCAACAGGTGTGATTGGAGAACCTTTTCCTACGTCTAAATACTTAAGTGCTTTTAAAGAAGCTATTCCTTTATTGAATAAGAAAAATTGGAAGCCTGCTGCCCTATCAATTTTAACTACTGATACTAAACCAAAATTAATTTCTAGAGAAATTAGGATTGGCAAGAAAAAAGTGGCCATAACAGGATTTGCAAAAGGATCGGGCATGATAAGACCAGATTTCGCCACCTTACTCAGCTTCGTGTTTATAGATGGAAAACTGAATTCAAATAGCTTAGAAAAAATACACTCAAACGCCCTATCGGAAAGTTTTGAAGCACTTACGGTTGATGGGGATACTTCACCAAATGATTCTTCTTTACTGGTTGCTTCGGGTAATCAAGAAAATCTAATCAAGAAAAATTCAAGCGAAGAAAAGAAGCTTGAGAAGGCTATAAAAGAGATTTTTGGAGAACTGGCTAATTTATTGGCAAAGGACGCCGAAGGAGCCACGAAAAGGATTTCTGTTAATGTTTCTCAAGCCAAAAGCCTGAAACAAGCTAAATCAGTTGCATTTACGGTTGCAGAATCACCTTTAGTAAAAACAGCTATGTTTGGTAATGACGCGAATTGGGGAAGGATACTCTCAGCCATAGGAAGAGATCCCGAAATTAATGACATCGATAAGGTATCTATATCTATTAATGGACAACCCATGGTTAAAAAAGGCAATTTAGACCCTAAACATTCTGAAGGATTAGCTACAAAAGCTGTAAAAAAGAAAGATATAGATATTAATATCAAGCTAGGACTAGGAAAGGCCAATTTTAAAGTACTGACTTCAGATCTATCTGAAGATTACGTATTGATAAACAGCGACTACAGAAGTTAAGCAACTGAACTTTCAGTCAGTGTAAAGTTTCGTCTTCCTCTATATCAAAAACTTCTTGTCCGGCTATCTTTCTATCTTCACTCGCCCAAGCACCTAAATCTATGAGCTGGCATCTTCTAGAGCAGAATGGTCTATGTTCATTCTTCGGAGAATATTCGGAATCATTGCCGCATTCAGGACATTTAACTATCTTATTCATGAAGATAAGAATTTTTTATGCAGCTCTTGAACTTTACTTTCAAGACTCTGGATAGAGCCATCGTTTAAAATCACTTCATCTGCTTGTTCTAATCTAGAATCTCGGTCTATTTGGGATGCGATAATCGATTTTATTTGCTCCTCAGACACATTATCTCTCTGGCTAGTTCTTTCAATTTGAGTTTCAACAGGAACATCTACGACTAAAACTGTAGAACAAAAATTTTTTTGATCTGTTTCTAAAAGTAAGGGCGAGACTAAAATTGTGTAAGGGCTGCTAGATGAATCTAGTTCTCTCTGAATCTGTGAAGCGATAGCAGGGTGCAGTAAAGATTCAAGCCACAACTTCTCTTCTTCTGATTTAAAAATTACTTCTCGTAACTTAGCTCTATCTAAATCTCCGTTTGAAGTGAGAATATCTTCGCCAAAATGTTCAGCTATCTTGTTTAACTCTTCTCTGCCTTTCTCAACCACTACTCTAGAAGCCAGATCTGCATCAACGATAGTTATCCCGAGATCTTGAAAAAGATCTGAGACGGCTGTTTTTCCACTTCCTATTCCACCTGTTAAACCAACAATCATCTCAGAGATATTATCAGAAGATTATTTAATTTTCTTTAAGCGGTGAGTGATTCACTAAAAATTCTATTGCTGCCGCTGCAAAAATATCATTTCTGTCTCCAGCTACCATATGCGCAGCATCTTTGATTTCAACAAACTCTGAATGACTTATCGCCTCAAGAAAATCATTTACTTCTGTTTCAGTAAGAATATTACTCATGGCTCCTTTAACTAACAATGTAGGGATTTCAACACCTTCCGCAAAATCCTTTTGCATTTCTTTATAATCTTCTGGCATGTCTTTGGGTCTAGAATCTAAAAATCTAGGATCCCAATGCCAGTAGTACCTTCCATCATCCTTAAGCCTCAAATTTTTTTCTAAACCTCTAGTGTCTCTAGGTCTCTTTCTATGAGGTAAATAATTTGAGACTGATTTAGCTGCAGCTTCAACACTTTCAAATCCATCACTACCAGAATGCATAAAATCAACTATTTCTTGAGAGCCTTCAAGATTGGGGTAAAGACCTATATCAACCATTACCAAAGCCCAGCACATTTCTTTTAATTCTTGATCACCAGCAATGGATAAAGATGTCATGCCTCCCAGAGAAGCTCCTAAAAGAGCAGCTGGTTTTTTTAGTTCTCGTAAAATACTAACAATATCTTTTTTATAGTTATCTACACCATATTCTCCATCAGGATGCCAATCACTATCTCCATGCCCTCTAAGATCTAGCGCTAAAACATGAAATCCGCTTTTACTTAATTTCTCTCCTGTCTCTCCCCAAGCATGACGTGTTTGCCCTCCTCCATGCAATAAAACAACTAGAGGGTCTGACTCCAAGCCCCAGGAACTCGCTGCAATATTTAAACCAGAACTAACTTTAAATTTCATGGAAATCTTTATTTTTGGAAAAAGAAGTAAGGAATTGTTCCACAATTAATGAGAAAATCTAGAAAAGAAATAAATTTTTTATGACAACCGCTCCAAAGACTCTTTTCGATAGACTCAAATATATAGGTCCTAGTGTGATAGTGACTGGCAGTGTGGTTGGTAGTGGTTCAATAGTAATGACCCCCCTACTCGGTGCGGCAGCTGGATTCGTATTGCTATGGTGGCTCCTATTGAGTATGTGGAGTAAGCCTATTATCCAAGCAGAGATCAGTAGATACATTGTCGTTACTAGAAAGACATTCTTAGAAGCTTTTTCTGACATGCCAGGTTTTAAAACGACCATAAATGGAAAGACCACCTCCTGGTTGGTTTGGTTTATGTTTATAGGGGTTATTCCGTCGGTTGCAGGAATGGGAGGCTTGGCAGGTGCAGTGGCAGAAGCTGGCAATGTAATGTTACCGAGTGTAAGTATTGAGATATGGGTCGTAGCTTGTTGTTTGTTTACTTGGTTAATTCTTTACTGGGGCTCTTATCAAAGTTTAGAAAATATATTGTTGGCGATGGTGCTGTTGTTTTCTTTCATAACAATTGTTATAGCCTTTTCAATGCAAACCACAGAGTACGAGGTGAGCTTTAGTCAAATCTCACAGGGATTAACTTTCAATTTTCCTACCGAATTCTTACCCTTAGCTTTAGCTGTATTTGGTTTTACAGGAATAAGTTATGGTGAAATTATGGCCTACACTTATTGGTGTCTTGAAAAGGGTTATGCACAAGATACGAGTAACATCGAAGAAACCAAGGCTTGGATTAAGACCATGCAAACCGATGTGTGGGTAACTGTTTTGTTTATCACAATAGGCACTTTACCTTTCTTCTTTTTAGGGGCTGGAGTTCTACATCATGTACCTGAGTTACAAGAGTCTTTGGCAAATAATTCTTTTTGGGATGTTGATGTAATAGGAGCCCTTCAAAATATGTTCTCTCTCGTGTTGGGAGGATGGGCTAAATGGTTATTCGTAATACTCGCTTTCTTTGTTTTATTTTCTACTTTGTTATCTGGTACTGCAGCCTTTACTAGAACTATCGCTGATTATCTCATTTCTACTGGACTGGTTTTGGAACAAAAAGAAACGCGATCTTATTTAATTAAACTAATTGCATTCTTTATACCTTTCTTTTCAGGTGTGTTTTATTTCATATTACCCAATCCAATAACTTTGTTGATCATTGCAGGGATATGGGCTGCCATGGGTTTGCCCATAGTGAATATAGGCGCCCTTTATCTAATCAGTAAATTAGATAAAGATTTACACCCAAAACAAAGTACGAAAACTATCCTTTGGTTAAGTTTAATGCTTCAAATTACCATGGCTCTTCTAATCATTTATGATATGACCATCGGTTTTTAAAATTAAGGTTTATAGATGGATTTAATTAAATGGCCCTTTCTAAAACAAAGCTGGGGCATGGAAGTGGTCAGATCTGAAGGGCCATACCTTTATACCAAAGAAGGTCAGAAAATACTTGATGCCGCAGGAGGCGCCATAGTTAGCAATATAGGTTACGGAAGAGAAGAAGTAGCTGAAGCAATTAAACAAGCCACGAAAAATAATTCATATGTCCTTCCACCATTCTTAACACCAGAAAGGGAAACTTTATTAGATGAATTAAGAGAGCACTGGCTTCCACCACACTTGACTAGGATTCATCTTTCTTCTGGGGGTTCTGAAGCTAATGAATCTGCCGTTAAGCTTGCCATTCAATATCAAGCAAGCCGAGGGAAACCTGAAAAGAATATTATTTTAACTAGAACCTTGTCTTATCACGGCACGACTTTAAATATGTCAGGAATCTCCGGGCATGCTGCAAGAAAAAGGGGCTTAGAAAGTTATGTTCCTAAAGCTCCCATGATAGAAACTCCTTACCCCTTAAGATGTCCTTTAGGAAGCTTCCATCCCGATGCTAAAGATTATTATCTCGATAACCTAAAAGAGGTAATAAAAAAAATAGGGTCAGAAAATATAGCAGGCTTATTAATGGAACCAGTTAACGGATCAAGCGGAGGAGCAATAAGTCCTCCAGAAGGATATTGGGAAGAAGCCCATAAAATTTTAATTGATAATGACATACTACTAATTGCCGATGAAGTCATGACCGGATTTGGAAGAGTTGGAGATGACTTTGCCAGCAACCTTTACAATCTAAAACCAGATATATTGGTAGCCGGAAAAGGCATGGGTGGAGGTTACGCCGCTATTGGAGGAACTTATAGTACGGACGAAATAGCTGATTCGATAATGGAGGCTGGTTATGAAGTAATGTTCCATACTTTTGCTGCCCTACCCCAATCTTGTGCTGCCTCCTCAGCGGTTCTTAAGATTCTTAGAGAAGAGAAGCTATGTGATCGAGTAAATCCACTTAGCGAAAAGATTATGGATAGATTAAATTCAGAAGTTGGACAACACCCTAATGTTGCAGAGATTAGAGGAAAAGGTTTATTAATCGGAATAGAAGTAGTCAAAGAAAAGGAAGGGTTAATCTGTTTCGATGAAAATGAAAAAATTACTTCTCAAATTATGATGAAAGGATTGGAAGATGGAGTTTTTCTTTATCCTGGAGGTACGGGAGAATTTAGAGACATTATCTGCTTGGGTCCAGCTTTTACCATTGGGGACGAAGAAATTGACTTGATGGTAAGCGCAGTAAAAAATTCGCTTAACTTTATTGCCAACAAATATTCTTAGTAAATGGATTTCAATTCTGAAGACTTAGCTGATCTAGAAGAAGCCACATTAGAAATAGCTAAGAAGAAAATAGTTCCCAGTATTATCTTAGATTCAAAAGGAAAACCATTAATGAGAATGGGAACTGGCGGAAGATTTGATAATTTTTTTTTCTGGGATACAGCGTTCACAGCGATATGGGGTCGCTACTTTCTTGACTCTTTGCCAATTGAAAATTCTTTAGATAATCTATATGCCGCCAGAACAGAAGAAGGTTTTATTTCAAGAGAATACAATTCAATTGGGGAACCTATTTGGAAACATGACCATCCGATTGCATTTGCTCCTCCCCTCTTAACTTGGGCTGAACTTTCTTTATTTGAACTAACTTCTGATATCTCTAGACTTAAGAAAGTTTTTCCTTATTTAAAAGCACATCATGATTTCTGTACTGAACAGTATCAGGCTTCTGATGGACTTTTTATAGGTGATGCTTTGGGAAGTGGTATGGATAATCTAAAGAGATATCCAAACAGGTGGAAGTTCGATAACGACGGAATCGAATTAAAACCGGAGTGGGTGCATTCTATGTACCGCCCCCATATGGATAAATTAGGCCCAAGTCATCAATTCACATGGAATTCTCAAGGAAGATGGATAGACCTATCTTCTCAAATGGCGTTTGACGCCAAATGTCTTAGTGAAATGGCAAAACTAATAAATTTAGAAGAAGAATCAGAACACTACAGAAAGAAACATCACAAACTAGCAGAAATTATTAATGATTTATGCTGGAACGAAGAGCATCAATTTTATTTTGATTTAGGTTACGGAAAACAGACCATTAGGTACCACATAGGGAGCTATTGGACTTTATTAGCAGGAATAGTTCCAAAATCCAGACAAAAAGGGTTTGTTTCCCATCTTTCAGATACTAAAAAGTTTAACACTGAAGTCCCAGTTCCAAGCCTGGCAGTTGATGATCCAGATTTTTCTAGTGATGGCAAATACTGGAGAGGAAGCAGTTGGCACCCTACTACCTATATGGTTATCAAAGGGCTTGAAGAAAATGGATTTAGAAAGAAAGCTGAAGAAATATCAATAAGTTGCGTAAATGCAAATCTTATTTTGTTTAAAAAAACAAAGACTTTCTGGGAGAACTTATCGCCTCTTAAAGCAGAACCAGGAAATCCATCTCAACCTGATTTCTGTGGTTGGGCTGGGTTAAGTAGTGTAGCTATCCCTCGTGAGTTTCTAAAAGGATGATTGCAGATTCACCTGAACTTCTTATGAGTCCCAGCTTCCATTATTGAAAGCGGAATAGTCGAAACTGAATGATACATCGAATCATTGGCCATAGCTTGATGGTCATGATCCATTGATTGAGAAGCAATTTTTAAAGACAAAGATGCTGTTAGGAGGAGGAGAAAAGAAAAAATTATTTTTTTCATTAGATTCTAAATGGTGGAGCCAGTCGGGATCGAACCGACGACCTCATCCGTGCAAGGGATGCGCTCTCCCAGCTGAGCTATGGCCCCACTTAGGGTTGCGTAGATTACCAAAAACTAACAGGTTAGAAACAATTATTTTAAAAATTATGAATTTTCCCTAACTTCTATGCCCGCATTAATTCTTTCAAGAATATCCTTCTGATCTAAGTCTTTGGTCATTTGGTAATGTGGATGACCTAAGGTTGCTAAATCAGTTGCGACTTCCATTGCCCTTTTCATTAAGTCTCCTTCATCAACTACTTCATCTAAATAGCCCGCTTCTACTGATTGATCTATAGGGTAAGCTTCGGCATTAAGAATAGCTCTATGCCAATGCCTTTTAGAAATTCTTGATTTAGATATCTCTAATATAGGAATGGGTATAGACATGTTATTTCTATGCTCATTAGCCTGAACAAGGTACTTGCCTTTAGCTCCAACTCTGTAATCTGCACAACAAAGCAGAAAAGCACCTAAAGCAATTGCATGACCGCTAGCAGCAACGACTACAGGTCTTGAAAATCCATATATTCTTGCCAGTAATTTAAATCCATTTACTGTCATCTCAATAACATCTTTAGCCTCTCCACCAGTCATTGTTTTTAAATCGAAACCGCCAGACAGTAACCCTTGTCTTCCAGTTATTAACAAAGCGCCTTTGTCATTTGGAACTTCATCAAGAAGTTGGTTTAGGGTTGAACTCATAGCACTTGAAAAAACATTAGCCTTCCCATCATCGAGTGTAATTATTGATACATCACCTTCTGTGGTTAAAGTAGCAAGTTGATCCGTCATTTTTTTTCCTTATTGTTAGTTTTTCAGGAAATCTATATTCTTATATCTAAGTTGAGAACACAAATAAAATATCATGGAATCATTTAATAACCTATCAAGATCAATTAAAGGAAGAGTTGCTCTAATAACAGGGTCAGCAAGTGGAATGGGAAAAGCAACTGCTCAAGTTTTTGCTGCAGAAGGAGCTAGAGTGATTGTTGCTGACATTAATGAGGATGAAGCTAAGAATGTCAGTAAGCAGATTGAATCAGACGGAGGAGAGGCTTTACCGATATCTTTAGATATAACAAGTGAAGAGCAAATAAAAGAATGCATCTCCAAGAGTATAGAATCTTTTGGACAGATAGATTATCTGATAAACAATGCAGGAATTGCTTCTCCCGTCAGTATTGATGATGAGAATTATCCTGATGTGTGGCAAACAACCTTGGAAGTTCTTTTAACAGGCCAAACAAGAATGATTAGAGCTTGTTTGGAACATTTACTTAAATCTGATGCAGCTCGGATAGTGAATATCTCATCCACTGAAGGATTCGGAGCCACTCCTACTCATAGCCCATATACCGCTGCTAAGCATGGGGTGATAGGTTTAACAAGATCATTAGCTTTAGAACTTGGACCACAAGGAATAACGGTTAATTGCATATGCCCAGGGCCGATTAACACCAACATGACTGCAGCAATCGATCAAAAAGACAAGGAAACCTTCGCAAGACGTAGAGTAGGACTTAAACGTTATGGAGAGCCTGTAGAAGTGGCTCATGCCACGTTAAGTCTATGCCTTCCAGCTTCTTCATATATTAATGGAGTAGCCCTACCTGTTGATGGAGGTCTATCAATTAGAAGAGCCTAAGGAGGAATTTATGAAATTAGTTAAATATTTATTACTCTTTAATTTTTTATTGTTAATTGGATGTTCTAATGAACACACAATTCAAGAAGATAACCTTCATAAGCACACCAAAATTCTTTCTTCCGATGAATTTGGTGGAAGAGAACCAGGTACTTTTGGTGGTGAATTAACAAAAAGATACATTGAAAATGAATTCAAATCATACGGTCTTAAACCAGTAAAAGATGAATATCTTCTTGAAGTTCCACTTGCTAAAATGGAAGTTGATCTTTCTGAGTCCTTTCTATCAATTGAAATAAATAGCAAAGCCAGAAATCTACGTCCTGGAAAAGAAACAGTCTTTTGGTCTAAAAGAGTAGAAGAAAAGATAAATATTAATGGCAGTGATTTAATATTTATGGGTTATGGAATTATTGCTCCCGAATACGAATGGAACGATTATGAGGGAGTAGACGTCAGAGGAAAAACATTAGTCATTCTTATAAACGATCCTGGTTTTGCAACGCAAGATCCAAATTTATTTAATGGAAATGCCATGACTTATTACGGAAGATGGGTTTATAAATTTGAAGAAGCTGCCAGACAAGGGGCAGAAGCATTAATCATAATTCATGATACTGAGCCTGCAGCATATCCTTGGCAAGTAGTCGAAACTAGTTGGTCTGGTGCCCAGATTGACTTAAAAAGAGAAGATCTAGGTGCAAACAGAATTAAAGTAGAGAGTTGGATAACATACGATGTCGCTTCTGAACTCTTTAAGAAATCAGGTTTGAACCTTGAAGAGCAAAAAATGAATGCACTAAAAAAGGACTTCAAACCAGTCCCAATGGAAGGTCTTAAATTAAATGCACAACTTATAAATAAAATTAACTTCTCTTCATCACATAATGTGGCTGCAGTAAAGCAAGGTGCTGTTAGACCTGATGAATACATCTTATTTATAGCCCACTGGGATCACTTAGGTATTAAGGAAGGCCATTCACCAATAAATGATCAAATTTATAATGGCGCGGTTGATAATGCCACTGGGGTTGCGGGTATACTTGAATTAGCCAATTACTTCAGCACAGAAGAAACAGATCGGTCTCTTATGTTTTTAGCAGTAACTGCAGAAGAATCTGGATTATTAGGTTCTGAGTATTTTGCGGAATACCCACCAATACAGCTATCTAATATTGTTGCTGGTTATAATTTTGATGGAGTTCTCCCTGTAGGAAAGACTAACGATGTAATCGTAGTAGGATACGGAGCATCTGATCTAGAAGATATACTTAAAGAAGAATTAGACAAAGTAGGAAAATACATTACACCTGATCCGTTTCCAGAGAAGGGTTTCTTTTATCGTTCTGATCACATCAGTTTTGCTAAAAAAGGTGTCCCTATGCTTTATGCCGATGGCGGCATTGATAAGACTGATGGAGATATAGAAGCAGGAGAAAAATTATCTATTGATTACACCAAGTATCACTACCATCAGCCTTCAGATGAATATGATGATTCCTGGGACCTAAGCGGATTTCAAGAACACCTAGTCATTACAAGTAAAATGGCAAAAAAACTAGCTAATACAAAGGAATGGCCAGAATGGTACGAAGGTAATGAATTCAAGTTAATAAGGGAAGAATCTAGAAAACAATAACTAAATTAGACTACCTTTTTTAAAAGATCATAAATTTCTAATCTAGAAATATCATTCTCTCCAATTGAAGGTCCTAATTCATGCCAAGTATCCCTTTCGGATTGCATTTTTTCCCAACTAGGTAAACTGGAATCATTTGGGTCTCCTCCTTTAGAAAAGTTTGTCCAGTACGAAAGCATGCAATCTGATAATTCTTGATTTTCAATAGGACCTAAGCCACCCACTCCGAAGACATATCCAATTTCATAAGCATGAAATGAACCTAGCACTTCTCCAGCTTCTCCTGACGGTTTTTGGTTAAAGTGATAAAAATAAATTTCTTCGCTCCTTTCGGCCATTGCTTTTGCTGCAAAATACGAAGGCGCACCAAACAGTGAATCGCCCAATAGTCTTTTACTTGAATCTATCATCTCTTCCTTGTCAGAAGCTGGATAAATAGAAAGTATTTTCTCTTCGTCATCTCCAAACCTTTCTTTAATAATACCTAAATACTTCTCTACCGAATTAACTGGCGGAGCTTCGTCAGCTAAAGGACTGCCCCAATAAAGAGCTGTTCCTTCATCGGCATTAGTGCCTATGATGGTAGGAACTTTATGATTTATTCCTTCTTCAAAACCTTGTATTACCGGAGATAGCATAGAAATGTCATCCACATATAAAGAAGAAGGAAACCCTATGCCCTTTTGTATTATCTCTTGAACTGGTAAATCTCTCATTTTTTCTATCTGATCAGGGCCATCCTCGACTCCGCATACATTACAAAATGACTTACCGACCATGCTCCCAGTCGCGCCCATTTCATTTAATTCATAAGCATTCAAAGCCATCCTTGCAAAACCTCCACTTTGAACTATTGCCTTATGGAAAAGATCTTTTGATAGAGGGGAGACTAGCAAAGCTGCCACAGAAAGACCTCCTGCCGATTCGCCGAATATTGTTACATTTGAAGAATCTCCTCCAAAATTTTCAATATTCTTTTGAACCCACTCAAGACCTTTTATTTGATCCAATAAACCAAAATTGGTTGTGGGTACATTGCCCTCTTCTTTTAGAGCAGGATGAGCAAAAAATCCCAACTCTCCTAACCTGTAGTTAATACTCACCAAAACTATATCTTTACTCAATATACCTTCAGGAAGATAGGGGTCACCAGAACCGTATCTTAAAGCTCCTCCGTGTATCCAAAACATTACAGGTAACTTCTCTTTAGAATTTGTATCGGGACTAAAAACATTTAAACGCAAACAGTCTTCTGATTCAGTTGGCGTTTCTTCTGGAGGAACTTCTACACCATAGGCTTTAGCTATACTCCCTCTAAAACCTCCTTCTCCCATCCTGAATTGAGGGCATTGAGGCCCAAAAGAAGATGCATCAAAAGCCTCGGTCCAAGATTCAGGTTCTTGCGGGGAACGCCATCTGTTCTTACCTGAAGTATCTGCCCCATAAGGTATGCCTTTAAAATAAGATCCATTGGATTCTTTTACTCCCACAACATCTCCTAAATGTGTAGAAATAGTTATTGATTTAGTTTTATTGTTCATCTTTTTTTTCTTTCTTGTTATGGTTACGAATATTACATCAATGACACGAAATGACTAGAAAGATAATTATAGATACTGACCCTGCTATGGGAACTAAAGGAGGAGATCCAGAGGACTGCTTTGCAATTATGCTTGCGATGAATTCTCCAGAGTTAGAAATCTTAGGCATAACAACCGTCCAAGGGAATGTTCCTGTGGAGAGAGGGTTTAGTAATGCTAAATACTTGATTGATTCATTTCAAAAAGACATACCAGTTCATACCGGTGTTCCTGGGACCTATGACATTGAGAGGAATGAAAAAAGAAAATGGCTTAGTGAAAGAAAAGAAATGGAGCAACTTACTCCAATGATAGAACCAGCAGAAAACGATCTATCTGCTCCTTCTTTTATTGCTAAAACTTGTGTTGAGCATTCTGGTGAAATAGAACTTATAACAATTGGCCCTCTAACAAATGTGGCAAAAGCTATAGACGAAGATCCTGACCTATCCAAACACATAAAGAAAATAACCATGATGGCAGGTGCTGCTAAGGTGCCTGGAAATGTAACTCCAGCAGCAGAATTTAATGTGTGGGCCGATCCGGAATCGGCAGCAAAAGTATTTAGTGCCGGAATAGATTTTACTTTGGTTCCTTTAGACGTATGCCATAAAACTAGGTTCAGCAGAAAGCAACTTGAGTCTATCGGCAAAAATAAACATCCTTTCTGTCAATTTGTAAATGAGTCAGTGGATCCTTGGTTAAAAATTAATCCTAATCACAACATTATTGATCAAGGGCTTCATCTCTATGATTCACTAGCAGTGGCTCTGAGTTTCTCCCCAGAGCTGGCTAAGTTTAAAAAAGCTTATGTGACTGTTGAAACAAAAGGAGAATATACGGATGGAGAAACAGTTTGTGAATTTAATGAATCAATCATGGGGCAAGTTTTCAAGCCAAAGCCTAATGCAGAAGTGGCTTTAGATATTGATGTGGAAGGTTTTAATAAACTATTTGAAGAAAGGGTCTTAAATTATCTAATAAATTTGTAATTTACCAGAACCTCTTTTTTACTAGATTTCTTTGAATTTTACCCGTTGGTAGCCGTGGTAATTCTTCTTCCCAAAATTCATAAGATTTAGGCTTTTTAAATCCTGACAATTTCTCATCCGCCATTAATTGTAATTCTTTTAAGACTTCATCAGCATTGGCACCTTTTTCTAAATTAATAACTGCCTTAATTTCCTCTCCCCATTCTTCATTTGGAACTCCAATGCAACATACTTCCGCCACTTTATCGTTCATCAGTAAAATATTATCTATTTCTTGTGGGTATATATTTGTTCCTCCTGAAATAATCGTATCTGCACTCCTTCCTGTTAAAAAATAGTAACCGTCTTCATCGCAATAACCTATATCGCCCATCGTGAAATAGTCTCCCCAATAAGCTCCAGAAGTTTTTTCTTTTGCTTTGTAATATTCAAATCTTCCTTTTAAAGGTGCGCTAAAATAAATAGTTCCTTCTTTGCCTTGTTCAACTTGATTAAATTCTTCATCTAGAACTATCACTTCTGTACCTTCATTTGCCTTACCTACACTACCTGGTTTTTTTAACCATTCTTCTGGTTGAATGAAACAACCTCCCCCTTCAGTAGCTGCATAATATTCATAAATGATTGGCCCAACCCAATCTATCATGGCTTTCTTCACCTCCACAGGGCATGGAGCGGCTCCGTGCAAGATCCACCTCATTGAGGATACGTCATACTTTGATTTTATTTCTTCAGGTAACCTTAAAACTCTATGGAACATTGTTGCCACCATGTGCGTATGAGTGCATTTATAACGACTGATAAGATCTAGCATTTTTTCGGCATCCCACTTATCCATTAGGTAAACGCCTACGCCTGCCATTAGAGATATATTGATATTCAATCCTAGAGGAGCTGCGTGGTAAGCAGGACCAGGACAAATACTAAAATCTGTTTCTGGATTAAAAGCTGCCGTATCTAGAGTTAATTGTTCTGTTTTTGAAGGCGGTGGATTTTCATGCCTAAATACTCCTTTTGGTCTACCGGTCGTACCTGACGTGTAAAGCATAGATCTACCTGCAATAGGTTCAGCTATATCTGATTCATCATAATTATTTAAAGTTTCTAAAAAAGGTAGGGCCAGCGGATGCTCTCCATCAGCTGACAATATAATTACTTCAGGTGACTGTTGGTTAATTGCCTCTATGAATTCAGGAAAAATAGCATCGCAGATCACTACTTTGGCCTCGCAATTTTCTACGATATAACATATCTCTTCTGGGGTAAGGTGCCAATTTATAGGTGTTATTCTTAGACCAACTCTTAAAGGACCAAAAAGAGCCTCTAAGAATTCAGGACGATTCTTACAAACTATAGCAACCCCATCACCAGGACTTAGTCCTTTGTCCAATAAAAAATTGGCATAACGATTACTGTTTTCGTTTAATTCCTGGAAGGTTCTTTCGCCATACTCGCTTATTATGGCTTTCTTTTCAGAAAAATTTTTAGCGTGGAAGGCTATACCCATTCCAACAGCTGCATATTCTTGTAGTGTGTTCAATTTAATCAATTAAAGATTTCTGATAGTCGTTAAGAATAGGTTTTTCTGGCCATTTATACTTATCTCTATCATTAGCTTCTAGTATAAGCGGAAATTCATCTGCATTTCTAAAACTGTTAGTCCAATTTGTAGTGGAAATGACTTTATCCACTGCTTCTCTTCTTTTCTCTAAGATGTCTTCACTGGTTAGATGTTTAGGCATCATGCATATCAAAGATGCGGCTCTAATTAGACTATCAGTGCCTTCTGCTAGTTTAGATCCGGAATTACTACAATGTATTGTTCTTGAATCCCAAAGCAGCATATCACCTGGCTCCATGTGGCACATTACTGCCTTTTCAGAAGTTAATTTAGGGTCGTCATTAGGAAAACGAAAATGATCTATATTCAAAGGTAGCCTAGCTAATCTTTCTTCATATTCATTAGGGATATTCTCGAAAAATTTATGTGACTTAGGTATTACTACATTACCCCCTATTTGCTCTGAAGTAGGTAATAAATTGACTAAGCCTTGTACGCAATGTTTTCCGGGCTTGGAAATTGGATGTTGATCTATATGAAACCAAGATTGCCCGCTTTCAGTCTTCCAGTCTGGATTGATGTTCCAAGGTCTCCACAGAGAGACTCCGTCGAAACTTGTTAACAATTCTTCCGTTTCCCAAATCTTTGCAAATGCTTTTTTTACGTTAGGTACACCTCTCACAAACCATTGAGCCTTTGAGTGACCTATTCCATAACTAGGTAAGATTGCTCCATGAGCACAAGTAGGCCATCTATCATCTTCCCAAGTAGTAGGATCTGTTCTATCTATTCCCGTACCTAATTCTTCTAAATAATCCCATAATAAATCAATGGTTTTTTCTGCTTCTTCTGCAGTCAAGGCATTCTTAATCACAACGTAACCGTATTCATCCAAGTAGCGGGTACTCTCTTCAGATCCAGACTCTAATCTAGGCACATGCCTATATTCTATTTCAATGTTGAATTCACCTGCCATGGTCTCCCCTCTTCGGACAGGTTAAGTAATTTATTGGAAATTTACAACTTCTTTCAAGGTGGGCATGGAGGAGGAAGCTCCTCTTTTCATTACGGATAATGCTGCGGCTTTATTAGCAAAATTAACCGAATCTAATAAATCATTACTCTCTAGATATTGACTAGCTAAGGCTCCTATAAAGCAATCACCAGAACCGGTCGTATCCACAGGTTCTACCTTATGACCATCAATAAAGTGACCTTTCTGATTGGCATAAACATAAACCCCTTTTGATCCAAGGGTCACCGCAATACTTTGGGTTGTGCTCAGATTTAAACCCTTTATAGCCTGACCTATAGAGTCTGTATTCTGCCTCTCTATAGTTTGCTCAGTTAAATTTTCTAATTCAGATTCATTCATTACAAGTAAATCGGTTTCATGAATTAGATTTTTACTAATTTTCAAAGCTGGGGCGGTATTTAATATTCTATAAATGCCTGACTTCTTGGCTCTTATAAATAGATCTTCAATTTCTGAAGGCGGAATTTCAAGTTGAGATATTAAAACATCAGTCGCACTTAATTCTTTGTCTGGTATTTGATTAGACTTAACTTGTTCGTTGGAACCAGAAATAACAATAATCTGATTTTCCGAAGTTTCTTCGAAGACATAAATAAAAGCTACCCCTGAAGGGCCTTCGTGTCTTTCAACCAATGAAGTATCAACTTGTTCGCTATTAAGGCTTTCTAGCAATTCATCTCCAAAAACATCATCCCCTACTTTACCAATTAATGAAACTGGACATCCCAATTTTGAAATTGCTACTGCTTGATTAGCACCCTTTCCTCCTTGAAAAGTTTCAAAACTATTTCCTAAAATAGTTTCTCCTTTTGCAGGTTGTTTATCGCTGTAAACAACCAGATCCATATTAATGCTTCCAAAAACTATGATGGGCGAAGACATAGAATTTAAGGTAAATCAGGGGAGCTAGAAAATTTATCTACTAAAGCACATGTTCTCTCAACCAAATCGTCTAGATTCAATTCTCCCACACCTGCTACAGCTGTATTAACTCTTCCTTGCCAAGGCTTAGTCCAAAGCTCAGGTATTGAACCTTTGTCTAATCCGATCAAACCACCAACAGTAGCACCCGTGCAGTCCGTATCCCAACCACAGCAAATAGTTTCACCTATTGCTTCATCAAATGAATCCTGAAAGGACAAAAACGCCCAAACCACTACTGATAAATTATTCAAGCTATGAACGGGAGACATATCTCCATAATGTGCGTGTAAGTTTGAGGCTGGTTTACCAGCATTATTTATACCTAATAAAACTGCTTCATAAGCTTCAGAATCTTTATCAATCAAATCTAAAGCTGCATTTACAGCTTCTTCCCTTGAATTAGAGTCGGGTATAAGAGCACACAATCCTGCTATGTAAGCTGAAGCTTCCACTGCGCACCCTCGGTGTGAAAGTAAAGCATCTCTTCTGGCTAATTCAGCTGCAAGTTTAGGTTTACCTGGTAAAACCCAACCGTACATGTCTATTCTTATTTGTGCACCAATCCAATCGTTATATTCTCCATCATTAATTTCATTAAGATCAAAATTTCTTTTACCACCAAACTGATAAGACATATCAAGTCTTTCTAATAATTTAAGATAAGAATCTCTTTCTGCAGTAAAAGTAGCTCCCACAGGTAAAAGATTTATCCAAGACCTAGCAACGTCATCAGTATCAATATCTATCCCATGGCGCTCTAACATCATTAAAGCTAGAACAAGGTAAGTTATGTCATCATCAACCTCAGCTTTATCTATCTTTCCTAAACAACACTTTATATTTGCACCTCTTAACATCTCATGTTCCATATAATTTACATAATTCCTTAAAGGCAAAGAACCAGAGTCAGATAGAAATTTATTTAGACCTTCAGGACCCTCTCTCATAGAAATCATTTCTACGGGCTTTCCTAACAAACAGCCTGAGATTCGGCCTTGCCAAGCAGCTCTTATAGTATCTTTTTGATTAGACATAATTTAACTCCTATTTAATCTACTATTTCTTCTTCACTAACCTCTTGAAGAATCATCTCATCTTCAAACATTAAAGTACTAACGTCTTCCATTCTATCAACATATAACTTGCCTATAAGATGATCTAGCTCGTGTTGAAAAACAGTAGCTAAGAAATCTTCCACTTCAATTGTTCTCTCTTTTGCATTTTCATCAAGAAAATCAATCCTAACTTTTCTGGGCCTTTCAACGTAGCCCCTCAACCCAGGAACACTTAAACATCCTTCCCAAAACCCTTGTAGTTCTCTATCTATTACATTAATAATTGGATTAAAGATCACATAAGCCTCTGAAGTTTCCATATCTGGATATCTATCGGATTCTTCTGAAAGTTTTATTACTGCAAGCTTTTTGGAAACACCAATTTGTGGAGCTGCAAGGCCTATACCACCAGCTTCTTCTAATGAATCCCACATATCTTCTAATAAGACCTTAGTTTCTTCAGAAATAATCTCTTCTTCGGTAAAAGGCTTTGCTTCTTTTCGAAGCAAAGGATTACCCATCTTTAAAATCTTCTTAGCGCTCAATTTTATTCGGGCTCTGCTATCTTTAGGAGCTGTTTTCCTTTGTTCTTTCCCGTATATAGTCGTAAAAGAGTTTCAGGTGCATTCTCAATTCCTTCTTGAATATCCTCTTGATAAATAATCTTGCCTTCACTTTCCCATTGCATGAGTTCGCCAATAGCTTCAGGAAATTTATCCATGTAATCAAGCACGATAAAACCTTCCATTCTTGCTCTTTGTATAATCAAAGCCATGTAATTGGAAGGTCCAGGTGCTGGGGTTTCGTTGTTATAGCCTGATATAGCTCCACATATAGCTAGTCTAGCGCCTTGATTTACAACTGTAAGGGCGGTGTTTAAAAATTCGCCCCCAACATTATCGAATACTACATCTACTCCTTCAGGACAAAGTTCAGGTAAAACCTCACTTAAATTAGCTTTTTTGTAATCTATGGCTGCGTCGATTTTCACTTCTTCAGTGAGCCATTTACATTTTTCGGCTCCTCCGGCTACTCCTATCACTCGACAACCTTTTATTTTAGCTATCTGAGCTGCAATAGAGCCTGTTGACCCAGCTGCACCAGATACAAGAACTGTTTCTCCTTCTTTAGGTTTTCCCACATCAAGAAGTCCGAAATATGCTGTTAATCCCGTTATGCCAAAAATACTTAATGGAGCAGTTAAGGAAGCACCTTCAGGAAGCACGGTAGCGTTTAAAATACCTTCTCCATTTGATACTGCATACTCTTGCCAGCCAAAGGTTCCCTGAACAAAATCACCTTCTTTGTACCCAGGGTTATTTGATTCGATAACTTGACCTACCGAACCAGCTCTCATTACTTCACCGATCCCGACTGGAGGAACATAGCTCTTTCTGTCTTCCATCCACCCTCTTTGGGCAGGATCAAAACTAAGGTATAAATTCTTTATTAAAAACTCACCTTCCCTTATATCTGCTACTTCTTCTTCCAAGAATTCAAAATTATGCTCTCCGACCATTCCTACAGGACGAGAAGATAAAAGCCATTTTTTATTTTTTAAGTTCTTCACACTTACTCCTTATTAGATTTACTTTTTGAATTACATGATGGGGGAAGGTTGATTGTTGGGTTCTGATCAAAAAACCCAACTGGTATTAAATGAAACCCACAATATTCTACCGGCATTACTGGCCAATCTTCAGGCCTTGGTGTATGCGTTAATCCAAAAGTGTGCCAAGTTACTAAATCGCACTCGCTTATGTCTCTATCTGAAGAAGTAATATCATCTAGCCCGCCTTCTCCAGAATGCATTACAGAAAATTCTCCACCTGCGGCCTGTTCATCTTCATGAAATGGGGTTGCCCATAGATTATGTTTAGAAAAAGAAGCCCTCTTTCCCGGAGGAGAATCTGGATGAGCAATCAAAGCAGGCGTATTTCCGGGTAGCAGCTTATAACCAACCGGAAGACCAAAAGAATTAGTTTTATTAGCATTAATTACTTTCCAAACTCGACTTGAAGAAGATGAGACATCTCTTTTAGCTTCACTTTCTGTTTTCAAATGTTTAGATACGGCACTAAGCTGCATTCCATTAGGGTTTTCATCGCTGACTGGAAGAGCTTCAACATTAGACTCATACAATTGATTATTACCGCCTTCCAAATCCCAATCTAGCCTTACGCAAAACAAATGTTGGTGAATAGGTGAAACTAGCTCATCTGTAATACGGAAATCTTGATCACTTCTGTGCGTCTTTTCGTCATAAGCACTGATGCCTACGATACCAGTTAATTTAACTTCGCATTGGATAGTTCCATCAAGATACAGATACCAAAACAATCCATAATCATAATTACCTATGGTGGCTATCGAACTGATAACCAACCTTCTTGAGCGTCTAACTTCATTTGCTCCAAGCATATTCATATCATTATGTTTCCATTGAATTCCATAATCTTCCTCATGAATACATATAGCGCTTTCAATAGTATTCACAGAACCATCAAACATAAGCATATTTGCATCTAAGTAATGGATCTCACCTAAACAATCGCATCCTAAAGTTAAAGAATTAACTAAAGTTCCAAAACCGTATTCTGTGCCATCATGTACAGCCTTCCAACTATGCATTGGATCCGCAGTTCCATAAGGAACTACCATATCTGAAAGGGCCACTCTATGAAGAATTGCTCTGCCATCTAAAGACAATTGATGAAGTACTGGACCTTCATCAGGATTAACTGAAACTCTAACCTGCCACCCTTCCCAACTAATAAGATTTCCTTCTATATCAAATCCTGGTCCGTCGGGTTGTGTAATGTCTATCTTCTTAGGTTGTTCTCTGAGTTCTGGTTGAGAGTCTGCATCGTACCTAGCGTGCGCTTTAGGCATTTCAACCACACCGTGATCTTCTATATGAGTAACTTGCTGTAGGGTCAAATCTACATGGGAAATTACTCCGGTTATTGGTTTGGCATAAGCATTATCTGTCTGATTTTCTCTTAAAAAAGATATGGTCTTAAGTGCTCTGTGTCCTGGCTTAATACTCTCATGAATAACACCACCTGCTGGCCAAGGATCTATTTGAACCATGTCCAAATCAGTTATGCCTCTTTTCTTTAGAGCTTCCTGATATCGCTCATCTGCCTTAGTTAGCTCCGTAGCCATAAACACTTCAGCCAAGCTGTAAGTAACTTGAGCTTTCTCGGAAACTCTATTAAGACTATTAACCTCATTAGATTTCAAATCGATAATAGCTACAAAACCACCATCTTCTTTAGAGTCAATTCCTCTAATTTTTAACATCCTAGGGCAGTCATCACCTTGCTTATAGTTCCTAACAAATTCTTTCTCGGGTTCAACCAAACTAATATTTATGAACAAAGCATTCTCATCGAATCCAGCGTAAGATCGACATAGGTCAACTGCGATATTTATTTCGTCTGCACTTATTGGCTCTAGTGGGTGTTTCATATAATCTCCAGAAATTGCTTAAATTGAATTATATATATCCGTCTTCTCTAAGATCTTCAAATGATTTTTTGAACGCGTCTATGACTTTATCAACTATATCTGGCTTGTGAGCAAAAGATATAAAAGCAAGATGAATCCCTGGAACAATTACATTATGGCCCAATAAATGAAGATAAAACTCTTTTTCAATTTTACTTCGGCCAATATCTCTTGCGGAGTCTATGGTGTCACCACTAAAGATAAGGTGCATCATAGAGCCTGCATTCATCATTTGAGCTGCAATATTATTTGAGCTACAAAATTCATTAATTTCATTTGCTATCCTATTTCCTTGCTCATGCAAGTATGGGTATATCTCTTCTTGATTTTCCTTGAGATGTTTTAAGATCGTAATACCCGCGACCATTGTAAGAGGATGACCATTAAAGGTGCCGCCTGCAAAGATGACCGGACTATCGTCAGCGCCAGAAAATGCATTCATAACCCTTTTAGAGCCAGCAACAACACCTATTGGCATTCCGCCGCCTACAGCTTTTCCATAAGTTACGAGGTCTGGGTTAATATTGTAGTATTGCTGACAGCCACCGTACTCTATTCTAAAACCTGTAATAACTTCATCAAACATCAAAAGAACACCGCACTCAGTGCACACATCTCTTAAACCTTGTAAAAACTCCTGATTATCCAGTCTAGGGTTAGAACTCTGTACTGGTTCGATGACAACTAATGCAAGATCGTCTTTATGTTTTCTAATCAATTCATAGGCATTTTCATCACGATTTGGCAGCATCATCATCAAATCTTTAGATATTTCTTCTGGTATACCTGCTCCTAATGTAACGCTGGATGGTTCTGAACGATCGCTCCTATGGTCCGCCTTCACTAAAGCATAGTCATGAATTCCATGATATGAGCCATCAAATAAAGCAATTACTCTTTTACCAGAAACAGCTCTAGCAGCTCTAAAAGCAAACATAGTAGCTTCACTGCCAGAATTACAAAACATGACTTCATCTACAGCGGAAGAAGATTCCTTAATTAGTTCAGCAAGTTGTGCTTGTTCAGCTCCTGGAATCCCGTAATGCCATCCTTTTTTAATTTGTGAAGCAAGTGCCTTTTCTACCGGTTCAAATCTGTTACCTACAACATTTGGACCAAAACCACATGTAAGGTCAATGTATTGATTTCCATCTAAATCAGTTAGATATGGTCCTTCAGCTTTATCAATATAGAGTTGATGAGGCATATCAACAGTTTGAACAACTTCCATGGCTAATGAAGGGTGACCTCGACGAGCCATTTCACCGCTTTTAGTAGTTCTATTGATGAGTTTAGTTCTTACAGCTTGTGATTTTTTTCCTATTTCTTGTTCTTTTTTTTCAGTTTTAAGATTCATTTTAGTTTCCTATCTATCTTTGATAGAAACCTTAAAACCACTAGACACTTAGGTCAATATAAAACTAACAATGAATGTGTATATCAAAACTAAAATGATCCAGGAAACCCAAAAAACTCTAGCTAATTTTCTTAAAAAACTAAAATCTTCCCATTGCTGATCATCTTCATTCTTTGGTTTAGAGAAAAAATCATAAATAATGGCAATCCAAAAAAGAATAAATAGAGAATATAAGGCAATAGAATACATAAGATTAATTAAGTAATTTTAAATCTTTGGCTTGATCTATAGAAGCTTTAATTAATACAGGAATGAAATCTTCATAGCCAGCTTCCGGTCTATCTTCAATCCAACGAATAATCATCATGGTACGCATCAATAAAAATGTTGGAATGGTATCAATTATATCTTGAGTGTTTGGGCACTCTTCCAAGTATCCTACTTTCAGCGCCTCGTAAGCTATATCAAAATGGCAGCCTGTAGCTGTGAAATCCAGTCTATCCCAAACAGCAACCGCTAAATCAAACCCATACCAACCAAAACCAGCATCATCAAAATCAATAACAGAAAGTTTATCTTCTTGAATCAATACATTTTGCGAATGCATATCAGCATGAATCATGCCAAAAGAGCTTATATCCCTAGAAAGTTTAGATAAGCTATCTTCTATATTCTTTCTTATCAATGATAACTTTTCTCGTTCTTCATCAGAGGCATTCTTTGCTTCCCAAAACCGTCCCCAAAAGGGTTCACTGCCTACAAATCCATCGACATCAAAAGAATGTCTTTTAAAATCTTTGGGTACCTCCCAATTCATAGTTGCTTGGTGAAATTTTGCAATAACCTTGCCTAAAGAATTGTACAAGTCGCTAACTTCCTTTTCTTTAAGTTCTAAAATTAGGTCATTTAATATTACGCCTTCCATCCACTTAACTAATCCTACGTACCTAAATTCATCTGAGTCATTGAAGAAAATGGTTGCGTAAGCTTCTCCTTTAGCAGTTTGTACTGCTTCTGGGACAGATAAGCCTGCTTTTGATAAACACGAAGTCCAGTTATGCTCTGAATTTAATTCGTCTAGATCGTGATATCCCTTTCTATGAACTCTTAGAGCGTATTCATTCCCTTCTTTATCCTCAACTTTGAATACTGTGTTTTCGCTTTGAAGATGAAGATTGATGCTTTGAACGTCTAAGTCCCATTCTTTTAATGACTTTTTTGCTAGATCAGTAAGAGCCTTTTCATCGATCATAATTTTAGGTATGAAATTCGTCTAAAGTTTCCTCAAGAATTTCACAAAGTGAGTCAGCATGTTCTTTTTGAAACACCAAAGGAGGTCTAATTTTCAAAACATTTCTAAACTGCCCTGCGTTCGAAATTAAAAACCCTTTCTGTTTCATCCTTTCCACAAATTCAATTGCTAACTCTTTATTGGGTTCACTACTACCATCACCTTGAATGCATTCAATAGCTATAAACAGACCCAGCCCCCTGACGTCTCCGACCATGTCATATTTATCAGCAAAGTCTTGCACTTTATCTTTTAAATAATCGCCAACGGAATTAACGTTTCCGAGTAAATCTTCTTCCTCAATTACATCAAGAACGGCATTCCCCACCGCTGCCTGTAATGGTGTAGACGCCGTAGTATTGAAGTAATAACTCTTTTCATGAAAAATCTTGGCTATTTCAGGACTTGTCCCTACTCCGCTCAGTGGATAACCTGACCCCATTGGCTTTCCCATCGCTACTATATCGGGAACGCAATCATTAACTTCGTAACCCCACCAGCTTCCGGTTCTACAAAATCCTGCCTGTACTTCATCAAGGATAACCACTCCTCCGGCATCTCTAATCAATTTTGCAGCTTTAGATAAAAATCCTTCTGGTATGTTTGGAAGACCTTCATTAGCAAATATAGAGCAAAACAACATACCGGCTAATGGGATATTGGCCTCTGAGAATTCACTAATAGCTCTTTTAATTTCTTCAAGATATAAATGGCAAAGATCACTCTCTGATAAACCTTCTTTTAGAGGTCTAAACTTTTCTGGAAAAGGAACGCGTTTGAAGTCAGGTTCAAAGGGTCCTATTGTCATTCGAATTGTTTCATGACTATTCCCGTGGTAAGTAGCGTTGCTACAAATAATGCCTTGTCCTTCAGTTGCAAGTCTTGCCATCTTAATGGCTACCTCTATGGCTTCAGTTCCACTGCATCCCATTTGCAACACTGAAAGTGGATCAGCATGCAAAGACATTAGTCTTTCTGAATAATCAATAACCACTTTACTCAGATAACGGCTATGAGTATTTAATTGACTGGCTTGGTTGCTTAAAGCTTCGATTACATGAGGATGGCAATGGCCAACGCAAGGAACGTTGTTGTAACAATCCATATATTTATTATTGGAATCGTCGTACAACCAGATTCCTTCTCCTTTAACCAGATGGACAGGGTCTTTATAAAATAGAGGAGAAGAACCCATTGAGAGCGTTCTTCGCTCCAATAATTCCTTATCAGTCATATGAGTTTCTAGGCAGCTAATCTCCTATACAGGAGCCAGTTTCATTGCTTAAATCCAAAGCAGCTACCATCGATCTGTAAATATCTGTATTGTCCATAGTCCCAGTGAAATTTTCTGATCCAGGTCCATATGCATACACAGGAACCGGGACTCCGGTATGAGATCCATATCCTATTCCGGTATTAAATGAAAATTTAACTTCAGGAGCCGTGTATGCAGTAGGTTTTAACGGTTCTATAAGCAACCCGCCTGTTTCATGATCAGCAGTCACAATAACCAAAGTTTCATTGTTTTGTTCAGCATAACTTTTCGCCAATACCACTGCTTCTTCAAAGTCTTCCATTTCCCTTACAAGATAATCAATACTGTTGGCATGACCTGCCCAATCAACCTGAGATCCTTCAACCATAATAAAAGATCCTCTGCACCCGTTTTGCATTAAAGCTTCTGATCTTTTAATAGCAAAATCCAACATGTCCTTGGTTGCTGGTTCAGAAGCATGGTTATCTGGCTTCTCTATGTCTCTTAAATGCTCATCTGCAAATAAACCTATTACTTTCTTTGTTGTAGTTAAATCAACACTATCCAATTGATCTTTATGGGTTAGCAAAGTTTGGGTGGATTCGACTTGTTCGTATAGATTAAGACCATCATCTCTTTTGCCGCCCATCTCTTCCGGTAAAAAGAAATGCCTACCCCCTCCTAAAATTGTTACAACATCTGAATCCATCATCTGTTTACTTATTTCATCCGTTTTCCACCTTAAATCTACATGTGCAGCAAAAGCTGCAGGAGTGGCATGAGTTATTTCAGAAGTTGATATCAACGAACTAACATAACCAAACTTATCAATTTTCTCTGTAAGGTTTTCTAGATTATTCAAGTCTTTATCTAAACCAAGAGCTCCGTTGTTAGTTTTAAATCCCGTGCTGTAAGCAGTAGCAGAAGAGGCAGAGTCAGTGACTATTGCATCTACTGAATGCGTTAGAACGATTCCAGATACTGGAAATTTATCAACAGCTAACCTTTCATTAGGGCCACCTTTAATTAACCTGTATGAGGAAACTTGACTGATACTCATTCCGTCAGCAATTAACAAAATGATATTCTTGGCCTTCTTATCAACAGAAACAAGCTCCTTCGGTTCAAGTGTTTTTCCTTCAGGTAAATTTTTAATAAAGGCATCTTTATCAGCAATAGAACCTTCAGGGATTGGGATATTAGCTAGTAAAGCTGCCATTCCTGCAGATTCAAGTATTTTATAGCCTGTGTAAGCACCAATACTAAATACAAGAGCTATAACAAAAATATTTTTCTTAAGATAACTGATTATTTGCCCCATCATAATAATTTCCTACTAATTGTTCTTATAATAACTTAATGTTTATTTTTATCTTTTAGATAATATAGCTATAGAATAACAAAGATACTTAACGGGGGAAAATTATGGGGAAAATAGATACTGGTACGGACCACCTTCTTTTAGAGAAAGGAGATGGAATTGCTGTACTCACTATGAATCGACCTGAAGCAAGAAATGCGATGTCGGGTGAAATGAATGAAGCAATGCAGAGGATCTTGGCTGAAGTTGAAGTAGACCCTGAAGTTAGATGCGTCGTGTTAACTGGAGCTGGAAAGGGTTTTTGTGCTGGAGGAGATGTCAAAGGAATGGCTTCTTCAGGAGATGGAACAGTAGGTCAAAATACTATTGATGCGGCAATACATAGGCAAAGAGTTCATCAAAGGGCTACTTCAGGGAAACTATTTAAGATGCCTAAACCAACTATTGCAGCATTGCCGGGTGCAGCTGCAGGAGCTGGACTTTCATATGCATTGGCTTGTGATTTAAGGGTGATGTCAAAAGCTGCAATTATGACAACTGCTTTTGCGAGAGTAGGGTTTTCAGGAGATTATGGAGGTAGCTATTTCATGACTCAGCTTATTGGTTCAGCTAAAGCAAGGGAGTTATATATGTTATCCGATAGAGTTTCTGCTGAAGAAGCTTTAGATCTTGGTCTAGCTAATTGGATATGTGAACCTGAAGAATTAATGGACAAGACTATGGAGATAGCTAACAGGTTAGCTAATGGTCCCGCGGTTGCTTATCGTTATATGAAAGAAAATCTTAATAGAGCGATGAACGGTGAAGTAGAT